>CALMDH010000105.1:0-83105 GCA_937862735.1 uncultured Gammaproteobacteria bacterium | reverse complement strand
GGTCCTGGGGGATGCGCTCCCGGGCGATCTGGATCAGGGTCGGGGCCACGTCGATAGCCAATACCCGCGCCCCGCGCCGGGCGGCCTCGACCGCCAGGGCCCCGGTGCCGCACCCGGCGTCCAGCAGGCGCTTGCCGGACAGGTCCGCCGGTAGCCAGGACAGCAGCAGGTCGCGCATGCGATCGCGACCGGCGCGTACCGTGGCTCGGATGCGGCTGACCGGCGCGTCGGAGGTGAGCCGTTTCCAGGCCTCGGCGGCGGTGCGGTCGAAGTAGTGCTCGATCTCCCCGCGGCGTTCGTGATAGGCGCTTTCGGTCATCAATCAAAACCCAGGAAATCAAAAATGTCCCGGTCGCGCATGGGCTGCACGTCCAGCGGTTCGGTGCCGGCCCAGAGGGCGGCGGCCAGTTGCAGGTACTCGGCCTGGGCGGCCTCCACCTCGGGGCTGGGGTCCATCTCGAACAGGGTCGATTTCTTGAGGCGGCTGCGGCGGATCACGTCCAGGTCCGGGAAATGGGCCAGGCGCCTGAGGCCGACGGCGGCGTTGAAGCGGTCGATCTCGTCCGTCGCCGCGCTGCGGTTGGCCACCACCCCCGCCAGGCGCACCCGGTAGTCCCGCGACTTGGCGAGGATGGCGCTGGCGATGCGGTTCATGGCGAAGATGGAATCGAAGTCGTTGGCGGTGACGATCAGGGCGCGCTCGGCGTGCTGCAGGGGCGTGGCGAAGCCGCCGCAGACGACGTCCCCGAGGACGTCGAAGATCACCACGTCCGTGTCCTCCAGCAAGTCATGCTGCTTGAGGAGCTTGACCGTCTGCCCCACCACGTAGCCGCCGCAGCCGGTGCCCGCCGGCGGCCCGCCGGCCTCGACGCACATGACGCCGTTGTAGCCCTCGTAGACATAGTCCGCCGGGCGCAACTCCTCGGGGTGGAAGTTGACCGACTCGAGGACGTCGATGACCGTGGGCACCAGGCGCTTGGTGAGGGTGAAGGTGGAGTCGTGCTTGGGATCGCAGCCGATCTGCAGGACACGCTTGCCCAGCTTGGAGAAGGCCACGGACAGGTTGGACGAGGTGGTGCTCTTGCCGATGCCGCCCTTGCCATAGACGGCGAAGACCTTGGCGGCGCCGACGTCGTCGTCATAGTCCAGGTCCAGGGCCAGCACACCGTCCTCCTCGGGACAGGGAAAGCCGGGGCGACAGGCCAGGAAGTCGGAGGCGCGGGACGTCACGGGGCGACCTCCGGGAGGTCCCGGTTATCCGGAACCTGGCGGACGGCTCGCGTGGGAGGGAGCAGTTCGAGCCGCCCGGGGGGGGCGAGGGGTGCCTGGGGATGCAAGGCGCTCACGCGGCGGCCTCCAGGACGCCTTCGAGGCGGTCTTCCAGTTCCTCGCCGGCGCGGCGCAGGGCCTCCAGGGTGGCCGGGTCCGGGGTCCAGTAGCGGCGCTCGTGGGCCTCGATCAGCCGGCTGGCGACCTTGGCGGAAGCGGTGGGGTTGAGGGCCGCCAGGCGCTCGCGCATCTCGGCGTCGAGGATGTAGGTCTCGGTCAGGCGCTGATAGACCCAGGGGGCGACCTGACCGGTGGTGGCGGACCAACCCATGGTGTTGGTGACGTGGACCTCGATCTGGCGCACCCCCTCGTAGCCGTGGGCGAGCATGCCCTCGTACCACTTGGGGTTGAGCATGCGGGTGCGGGTCTCGACGGCCACCTGCTCGGCCAGGGTGCGCACCACGCCACTGCCGCGGGTCTGGTCGCCGATGTAGACCGGGATGTCGCCGCCCTTGGCGCGGCTCACCGCCCGGCTGATGCCGCCCAGGGTGTCGAAGTAGTGGTCGATGGTGGTGACGCCCAGTTCCACCGAGTCCAGGTTCTGGTAGGCGAGCTGGACGTCGGCGAGGACACTGGTGAGGAGCTCCGGCTGACGCATCAGCTTGCCGCTGCGGCCGAAGGCGAAGCACTTGCGGCGGGTGTAGGTCTCCGCCAGTTCGTCCTCCCCGTCCCAGCGGCTGCTGTCCACCAGGTAGTTGACGTTGGCCCCGTAGGCGCCGTCGGCGTTGGCGAAGACGCGCAGGGCGGCGGTCTCCAGGTCGCAGCCCTTGGCGGCCTGGTAGGCCAGGGCATGCTTGCGCACGAAGTTGAACTCCGCAGGCTCCTCGGCGCTGGCCGCCAGCCAGGCGGCCTCCGCCAGCATGCGGGTCTGCAAGGGGAGCAGGTCGCGGAAGATGCCGGACAGGGTCATGACCACGTCGACCCGGGGCCGGCCCAGCTCCTCCAAGGGGATGAGGGTGGCGCCGGCCAGGCGGCCGAAGCCGTCGAAGCGCGGCCGCGCCCCCATCAGGGCCAGGGCCTGGGCGATGGGCCCGCCCTCGGTCTTGAGGTTATCGGTACCCCAGAGGACCAGGGCGATGGACTCGGGGAAGCCCTGCCCCTCGCTCAGGTGCCGCTCCAGCAGCCGGGTCGCCTGGGCGGCGCCGTCCTTGACGGCGAAGAGGCTGGGCAGGCGGAAGGGGTCGAAGCCATGGAGGTTGCGCCCTGTGGGCAGGATGTCCGGGGTGCGCAGCAGGTCGCCGCCGGGGGCCGGGCGGATGTAGCGCCCGTCCAGGGCGTTGAGGATGCCCTGGAGCTCGGTGTCCTGGGCCAGGAGGCGGTCGGTGTTGGCCAGTTCCCTGAAGAGGCCCAGGTTGTCATCGTTCGCCGCCATGCCGCCCACGACCAAGGCCGCCTGAGGGGCCTGGCCGGCGACCAGGGCCTCGATGGCGGGCCGGGCGGGCCGCGCCTCGTGGGAGGCCTCCGCCACCGCCAGCAGCATGTCGACGCGCTCCCCGGCAGTGGGCGGCTGGCCGACCACGTGCAGGCCCTGGGGAATGAGGGTGTACTCCAGCTCCAGCACCTTGTCGTGGAGGCGGGCGACGGCGGCCTCCAGGGCCTCGGCGTCGAGCACCTGAACCGCCGGGTCCGGACTCGCCACCGTCTGAAGCCTGGGGGTCCGCCCCGCCGGGACCGGACCCACCCCCTGATCCCCGGGTAAGGGGCTCGCCGGCCCCTGCCCCTGGACTGGCGCTCCCTGCCCCACGGGGACCTGAGCTGCCGCCCCCTGCCCCGCCGGGAGGGGACCCTGCTGGGCCTGGGCCGCGCCCGCCAGGGTCCAGGCCGGCTCCGCCGGAACCAGGTCCAGTTCCACCGCCTGGGCCTGGATCAGTTCGGCGAGCTGGAGGCGCTCGTCCTGGTTGTCCGGGCTCAGGCCACGGAAACGCTCGACGGAGGCCTTGAGGTCCACCAGCCCCCGATAGAGGCCGGCGTGAGCGATGGGCGGGGTCAGGTAGCTCACCAGGGTGGCCGCGGCGCGGCGCTTGGCGATCATGCCCTCGGAGGGGTTGTTGGAGGCGTAGAGATAGAAATTGGGCAGGTCGCCGATCAGGCGGTCCGGCCAGCAGGTCCCGGCCAGGCCGGCCTGCTTGCCGGGCATGAACTCCAGGGCGCCGTGGGTGCCGAAGTGCAGCACGGCGTGGGCACCGAAGTCCTCGCTGATCCAGCGGTAGAAGGCGGAGAAGGCATGGGTGGGGGTGAAGCCCTTCTCGAACTGGAGGCGCATGGGGTCGCCCTCGTAGCCGAAGGCGGGCTGAACGCCGACGAAGACGTTACCGAAGGACTCGCCGAGGACGAAGAGGGAACCGCCATCGGTCTGCAAGCGACCCGGCGCCGGCCCCCACTGCTGCTCGATCTCCCGCAGCCACTTCTCGCGCCGGACGTGGTCGTCGGTGCGCACCCGGGCATGGACGTTGGCGTGGGCGCCGTAGCGGGCGGCATTGCCATTGATGATGGCCTCGCGCAGTACGTCGACGGACTCCGGCACCTCAACGCCGTAGCCGGCGGCCTTCATCTCCTTAAGGGTGTTGAACAGGGAGGCGAAGACCGAGAGATAGGCGGCGGTGCCGGTGTTGCCGGCGTTGGGCGGGAAGTTGAACAGCACCACGGCGACCTTGCGCTGGGCGCGCGGCGTCTGGCGCAGGCGCACCAGGCGCTGGACGCGCTCCGCCAGGACCTCGATGCGCTCGTTGTGGGGCTGCATGTCCCGCGCCTGCTCGGGCAGGGCGGCATTGGAGCGCCCGCCGAAGACCAGGGGACCGGTGGCGCCGTCCAGCTCGGGGATGGCCACCATCATGGTCGCCTCCACCGGCATCAGGCCCTGATCCGAGGTCTGCCACTGCTCCAGGGTCTGGAACTCCACCGCCAGGGTGGTGAGATAGGGGACGTCGAGGGCGGCCAGGGCCTCCTGGGCGGCCTGGTTGTCGTTGTAGGCCGGGCCGCCGACCAGGGAGAAGCCGGTCAGGGAAACCACGGCGTCCACCGTCGCCCGGCCGTCGCGCATGAAAAAACGCTCCAGGGCCGGGCGGGCGTCCAGACCGCTGGCGAAGGCCGGGACCACCTGGAGGCCACGGGCCTCGAAGGCGGCGATGACGGCGTCGTAGTGGGCGGTGTTGCCGGCCAGGACGTAGGAGCGCATCAGCAGCAGGCCCACCCGCCCTTCCCGGGCCGGCCGCGCCGGCATGGGCAGTCGGGAGAGATCCACCACCACCCGCTCCTTCAGGCGCGGGTGATAGAGACCGACCTCGGGGTATTCCACCGGTGGCGGGACCTTGAGGGTGCCTCGCAGGGCGCGGCGGGGGCCGTCGGCGTAGCGGTCGAGCAGATAGACCACCAGGGCGGCGACGTTCTCGTCCGAGCCCGCCAGCCAGTATTGCAGGGCCAGGAAATAGGCCCTCACATCCTGGGCGGTGCCGGGGATGAAGCGCAGCAGCTTGGGGATGTGGCGCAGCATGGCCATCTGCTGGGCGCCGACGGTCTTCTGCTGGTTGGGCTTGGACTTGCCACGCAGGCGCTTGAGCAGGGCCATGGGGCCGCCGCCGCTGCCGTCCATCCTGAAGCCGCCCAGGCGGGTCAGCTTCATGACCTCGCCGGCGGAGAAGCAGGAGACCATGGCGTCGCACTGGTCGCGGCGGGCCTGGAGGGCCGGCAGGACCGGCAGGTAGTGCTCCTCCATCACCAGCATGGTGTTGATGATGAGGTCGGCGCGGGCGATGTCCTCCCGGCAGCGCTCCAGGGATGCCGGGTCCTCGTTCCACTCCGCCGCGGCATGGAGGCTGAGGGTCAGGCCGGGGATGAGGCCGCGCAGGCTGGCCTGGGCGCGATCGACGGTGCCCGCCAGGTGGCTGTCCATGGACACCATCACCACCCGGACCTCCGTGGTGGCCAGAGGTGCCTGGCCCTTTTTAACGGCCAAAATGGGCTTTGGCATCGTAAAGCGTCTCCACAGTGATGGTGGCGATGCCCCGCTCGCGGGCGAAGCATTCCGTATTGCGCCGTGCCTTGCCGCGGACGAAGAAGGGGATCTTTTTCAACTCGTTCTCGG
The DNA here is from genome assembly GCA_937862735.1 of uncultured Gammaproteobacteria bacterium. Lineage (GTDB taxonomy): Bacteria > Pseudomonadota > Gammaproteobacteria > Chromatiales > Chromatiaceae > M0108. Next base: position 77,695 of record CALMDH010000105.1, on the reverse strand, counting down.
CCAGGGGGTCCCAGACGGGCTCGGCGGGGGTGTCGCCGGCCACCTCGGACCGGGCAACGGGCTGGCCAGTCTTGTCGCCACCCTCGGCGGTGGCCGAGGTGGAACCGGTGGAGACCGCGGGGGTAGCGGTCCCAGCAGCGGGCGGTTGGCCGGCCACGCCGGCCGGAACCGGGCCAACAGCGGAACCGGGCGCGAAACTGGCATCGGCACTGGACTGGGTACTGGTTCGGCTCTCCGGGAGAGCGCCGGACTGGGCCGCGGCGGCCATGCCGGTCGGACCCGTGCCCGAAGTCTCCCAGGCATAACCTCCGGTGGCTGGGGCGGAAGCGTCGGCTCGGGGCTCCTCGCCAAACTCGAAGTCCCCCCGGAACATGGTCAGCAGGTGTTCCTCGAGGCCCATCATCAGGGGGCCGATCCAGGTGTCGAAGATGACATCCGCCCCTTCGAAGCCCATCTGCGGGGCATAGCGGGCGGGAAAGTCCTGGACGTGGGCGGGGCTCGAGATGACGGCGCAGGGGATGCCCAGGCGCTTGGCGACGTGGCGCTCCATCTGGGTGCCGAGGACCAGTTCCGGATGGGAGGCGGCGATGGCGGCCTCGACCTCCAGGTAATCGGCGGTAATCAGGGCCTCCAACCCGTAGGCTTGGGCGGCCTCCCGCACCGGCCGGGCCTGCTCGCGCAGATAGGTGCCCAGGCCGACGACGCGCATGCCCAGTTCCTGGTCGACGATGCGGGCGGCCGCGAGGGCATGGGTGGCGTCGCCGAAGATGAAGACCCGCTTGCCGGTGAGGTAGGTCGCGTCCACCGACTGGCTGTACCAGGGCAGGCGGGGAGCATAGACCTCCATCCCCGGCAGGTGCGTCTGCGGGGGTCGAGGTTGGTCGCCACTGGAGCCAAGTCCCACCGGGACTGAGAGGCCGGACTTTGCCATCAGCCGCGCTGCCGCCTCGACGACATCCTGGCTAGCGGCGAGCTTTCCGACCTCGGCGAGAAAGTCGCGGGTGGCGCCGATGCCGATAGGCACCGTCTTGACCCAGGGCTGACGGAAGGTCCGCTCCAGCCAGGCGCAGGTCGACTCGGCGATCTCGGGGTAGAGGCAGACATTGAAGTCGGCCTCGGGCAGGCGCAGCAGGTTAGCGGGGCGGGCGCCCAGGGGGGCGACGATATGGACCTCCACGCCGATGGCCGCCAGCAGGCGGCTGACCGCCGTGACGTCGTCGCGGCAGCGGAAGCCCAGGGCGATGGGGCCCAGCAGGTTGGCGCGGGGGGCCTGACCTGAGGCGCGGGCCGGGCGCGGGGCGCCGGGTGCGGGGGCCCGGGGCTTGAGCAGGGCGCGCACCAGGCGATGAAAGGTCTCGCCGGCGCCCCAGGTCTCCTTGCGCGACCAGGAGGGCAGGTCCAGGGGCAGGACCGGCACCGGCAGGCCCAGGCCCCGCGCCAGGGCGCCGGCCTGATCCTGCAACAGCTCGGCGGTGCAGGACTCGCCGATCATCAGCACCTCGGGGTGAAAGCGCTCATAGGCGGCGCGGGCCGCCTCCTTGATCAGGTCGGCGGTGCTCCGCCCCAGGTCCCTCTGCTGAAAACTGGTATAGGAGACCGGCGGCCGCCCCGGGCGGCGCTCGATCATGGTGAAGAGGAGGTCGGCGTAGCTGTCGCCCTGGGGGGCGTGCAGCAGGCAGTGCACCCCGCGCATGGCGGTGGCGACGCGCAGGGCCCCCATGTGGGTGGGGCCTTCGTAGGTCCAGACGGCGAGCTCCATGGCCGGTCAGAACCTCAGGCGGGCGCGGCGCGTCAGGGGGCGGGCGAACAGTTCGGCGAGGTCCGCCGCCTGCTCGAAGCCCTGGATGGGTGAAAACACCAGTTCGATGGACCACTTGGTGGTCAGCCCCTCGGCCTCCAGGGGATTGGCCAGGCCCAGGCCGCAGACCGTCAGGTCGGGACGGGCGGTCCGCACGGCGTCCAGTTGGCGGTCCACGTCGCCGCCCTCGACCACCGCGAAGGACCCGTCGGTATTACCCGCTTGGGGGCGGGACAGGAGGTCGATCTCGCCGGCCATGAGGCGGCGGTCGAAATAGGGCACCCCGGCGACCAGGATCTCCATGCCGCACTCCTGCTGCAGGAAACGGGCGATGGGGGCCTCAAGCTGCGAGTCGGGCAGGAAGGCGACGCGCTTGCCCCTGAGCTGTTCCTGGTAGCGCGCCAGGGCCCCCCGCGCCCGTTCCATCGGCTTGGCCAGGACGGCCGCAACCCGTTCCTCGGCAAGTCCCCAGGCCCGGGCGGCGGCGTCGAACCAGCCCCGGGTACCTTCAATGCCGATGGGAAAGGTTGCCGTCAGCAGGCGCGCCCCGCGCGCCTCCAGGGACCGGGCGGTGCGGCCCAGGAAGGGCTGGGCCAGGAGCAACCGGGTCCCGGGACCCACGGGCGGCAGGGCCCGCGCCGATCGAGGGGGAAAGAAATGGACCGGGCCGATCCCCAGTTCCGCGAACAGGCGGCAGAACTGGTCCTCGACGACATCCGCCAGGGTACCGACCACCAGCAAGGAGGACTCACCGGCGGGGAGGGCGGGTAGGTCGGGGACCAGGGCCTCCAGACAGGTGTCTTCACCCTGGGTGAAGGTCGTCTCCAGCCCGCTGCCGGAATAGGCCAGAACTCGTGGACGACCGGTGGGGTGCGTCGCGGCCGTGGCCGACAATCCCTGGGACTGGATGGGCTGACTGGGTTGGTTGGGCGAACCGGGCCGATTGGCATCGGCCTGGGTCTGAAAAGCCTGATTCAGCCGTTCGGCCGCCTTGTGCAGGTCCAGTTTGATGACTTCCGAGGGACAGGTGCCGACCAGAAAGAGGGTGGCGATGTCCGGGCGGCGCTCCAGCAGGCGGGTGACGACGCGGTCCAGTTCGGCGTTTGCGTCCGCCAGGCCGGCCAGGTCGCGCTCCTCCAGGATGGCGGTGGCGAAGCGCGGCGCGGCGAAGATCATGACCCCGGCGGCGGACTGGAGCATGTGGGCGCAGGTGCGGGAGCCGACGACCAGGAAGAAGGCGTCCTGCAGCTTGCGATGCAGCCAGACGATGCCTGCCAGACCACAGAAGGCCTGACGCTGGCCGCCCTCGCAGGCCACGGGGAAGTCCCGGGCGGCGGCCTCCGGTTGAGGGGACGCCTCAAGCAGGCCCTCACCCCCCTGACGACCCTCGGCCAGGGCGGGAACGGGGACGCTGGCCAGGGTCACTCGGCGGCCCCCAGGGTGGCCGGGGCGCCCTCGGTTGCCGCTGGCTGGGCCAGGCGCGCCGCGCGCAGCTTGAGCAGGAACTGGGTGGCGTTGATGACATAGGCGGCATAGGCCGCGAGGGCAAGGAACATCTGCCCGCGCACGTCCAGGTAGTCGCCGAACAGCGCCACCAGGTAGGCGGTATGCAGGGCGAGGACGAGCATGCTGAAGACGTCCTCCCAGAAGAAGGACGCCGCGAAGAGGTAATGCCCGAAGACCACCTTCTCCCAGATGGACCCGGTGATCATGATGGTATAGAGGAGCAGGGTCTTGATGACGATGGAGACGGTGGCGGCGGTCTCGCCCTCCCCGGTCCAGAGGAAATTCAGGACCAGGCCCAGGCTGATCAGGAAGACCAGAAACTGCACGGGTGCCAGCACCCCCTGAACGAGGGTCCAGGGAGTGGCATCGCGCCGCCGGCGCTCCTCGGGCGTATACAATGGCCGAGACGAAATTTTCCGGGATTCAGTAGGTCCCATCGCGCACCCGTGAAGAGCAACCCATGCCTGCGGGGGCAATCTAGTCCGGAGCGGGGCAAGTGTCAACTAAAGTTTACGTCAGGACAGGTCGGCACGGGGGCATCTCCCGCCCATCCTGGGTGTAAATTTTAGTTGACACCCGGGGTTGTCATGTTTAGTTTAACCTAATGATCCAACCTTCTCTCTCCGCGACCGCCGCGACCCGGCCCGACGGCTCCGCCCTGCTGGAACTACTCAAGCCGATCACCTGGTTCCCGCCCATGTGGGCCTTTACCTGCGGGGTGGTTTCCTCCGGTCAGCCCATCCTGGAACGGTGGTTCCTGGTGGTGGTCGGCATCATCCTCGCCGGTCCCCTGCTGTGCGGCATGAGCCAGGCCGTCAACGACTGGTTCGACCGCCACGTCGACGCCATCAACGAACCCCACCGCCCCATCCCCTCCGGGCGCATGCCGGGCAACTGGGGGCTGCGGGTCGCCATCGCCTGGTCCCTCCTGTCCCTGGCGGTCGCCGCCTGGTTGGGACCCTGGGTTCTGGGTGCATCCGCCCTCGGCCTGGTCATGGCCTGGGCCTACAGCGCCCCGCCCCTACGCCTCAAACGCAACGGCTGGTGGGGCAATTCCGCCGTGGCCCTGTCCTACGAGGGCCTGGCCTGGGTCACCGGCGCGGCAGTGATGATCGGCGGCCAGATGCCCGACTGGCGCATCCTGCTGCTGGCCTTCCTCTACAGCGCCGGGGCCCACGGCATCATGACCCTGAACGATTTCAAGGCCATCGCGGGCGACCAGCGCATGGGCATCCGCTCCCTGCCGGTCCAGCTCGGTGTCCAGGGCGCGGCCTGGGCGGCCTGCCTCTTCATGGCCCTGCCCCAGATGGTCGTGATCGCCCTGCTGGCGGACTGGCAACGGCCCTGGCACGCCCTGGCCGTCGGCGTCGTGCTCGCCATCCAGTTTCTGATGATGGTCCGGTTCCTGCGCGCCCCCGTCGCCCAGGCCACCTGGTTCAGCGCCTCCGCCGTCAGCGTCTACGTCACGGGCATGATGATCAGCGCCTTCGCCGTCCGCACCCTGATCCCGGCGTTGTGATGCCATGCCCCAGCACCCCGTCCCCTTGAGTTGAATCCATGACCCCAGGCCCCCTCCCCCCCCTCGGCTGGCTCGGCATCCTGCGCCTGGGCCTGGTTCAGACCGCCCTGGGGGCCATCATCGTCCTCACCACCTCGACCCTGAACCGGGTGATGGTCGTCGAGTTTCTCCTCCCCGCCATGCTCCCCGGGGCCCTGGTGGCCCTGCACCATCTGGTGCAGATCTCCCGACCCCGCTGGGGTTATGGCTCGGATGTCGGCGGCCGGCGCACCCCCTGGATCATCGGCGGCATGGGCCTGCTGGCCATCGGCGGGGTCCTGGCGAGCAGCGCCACGGCCTTGATGGCCACGCAGGTGCTGGGGGGCACCCTCCTCGCCATCCTGGCCTTCACCCTGATCGGGGTGGGCGTGGGCGCCTGCGGGACCTCCCTGCTGGTGCTGCTGGCCAAGCGGGTCAGCGAACGCCTGCGCGCGGCGGCGGCCACCACGGTCTGGCTGATGATGATCGTCGGCTTCATCATCACCGCCACCACCGCCGGCCACTTCCTCGACCCCTTCTCCCCCGAGCGTCTGGTCATGGTGACGGCCGTCGTCGCCGCCATCGCCTTCGTCGTCACCCTGGTCGCCATCCGGAGGATCGAGGGGCCGACCGCGACGGTTCCGACGGCCGGCGCCACGACGGGCACCAGCACCGCGGCAGGTGCCGATGCCGCCCCCGTGCCGGACCTGGCTCAAGCCAGGACCCTGGCTTCGGCCAGCGATACGGTTTCTTCTAAGATTAGCGCGACCCTGGCCGCCGCTCCTGACCTGGAACCGGCCCCAACGCGGGCGGCCCGCGAAGGCCAGCGACCGGCAGGGGGTTTCCGGGAGGCCCTGGCCCAGGTGTGGTCCGAACCCAAGGCGCGGCGTTTCGCCGTCTTCGTCTTCTTCTCCATGCTGGCCTACAGCGCCCAGGACCTGATCCTGGAACCCTTCGCCGGCACCGTCTTCGGCCTGACCCCCGGGGAATCCACCAAGCTCGCCGGGGTGCAGAACGGCGGCGTCCTCGGCGGCATGATCCTGCTGGCGGTCATGGGCAGTTCCACTTGGGGCCGGCGCTTCGGCACCCTGCAGGACTGGACGGTCCGCGGCTGCATCGCCTCCGCCATCGCCCTCGCCGCCCTGGCCGCCGGGGGCTTATACGCCCCGGACTGGCCGCTGCACCTGACCGTCTTCTTCCTCGGCCTGGCCAATGGCCTCTTCGCCGTGGCGGCCATCGGTTCCATGATGGGGCTGGTGGATACGGGCCAGGCGCAGCGCGAGGGGGTGCGCATGGGGCTGTGGGGCGCGGCCCAGGCCCTGGCCTTTGGCCTTGGCGGCTTCCTGGGCACGGTGGCCGTGGACCTGGCGCGCTATCTTATGGATTCGCCGGTCCTCGCCTATGCCAGCGTCTTCACCGGCGAGGCCCTGATGTTCCTCGTCTCCGCCGTCCTGGCGGTGCGTGTCACCCGCCCCCTGGCCTCGGACCGGGCACCGGGCCGCGACCGCCCCCCCTACCCCGCCGCGGTCGAACCGGCGGGTGACACGGGAGGGCGTTGAGATGGAGATGGAGAACCGCCTCGCGGACGTTCCAGGGCCGTCCTCCCCCGGGGCATCCGCGCCGCAGAAGTCATCCCCGCACGCTGGCGGCGAACCCCTCCAGACCCGTTTCGAGGTGGTCGTCATCGGCGGCGGACCCGCCGGGGCCACGGCCGCCCACGACCTGGCCCAGGCCGGGCGCTCGGTGCTGCTCCTTGACCGCGAGGGGCGGATCAAGCCCTGCGGTGGCGCCATCCCGCCCCAACTCATGCGCGAGTTCGACATCCCCGAGTCCCTGCTCTGCGCCCGCATCCAGGCCGCGCGCATGGTCTCCCCCGCCGAGCGGCGGGTGGACATGCCCATCAACGGCGGCTTCGTGGGCATGGTCAAGCGCGATGTCTTCGATCCCTGGCTCCGGGAACGTGCCGCCGCCGCGGGTGCCGTACGCCGCGCCGGGACCTTCCAGGACCTGAGCCGCGAGGCCGACGGCGGCCTGAGCATCCAGTATCAGCCCCAGACCCCGGAGGGGGAACGGGCAGCTAGCGCGCCGGTCACCGTCCGCGCCCGTTGCGTCATCGGGGCCGATGGCGCCAACTCCCTGGTGGCGCGCAAGGGCCTGCCCGATGTCCCCCGCCCCCAGTACGTCGCCGCCTATCACGAGATCGTCTCCGCCCCCACCGGCGGTCACGCGGACTATGACCCGACCCGCTGCGACGTCTACTATCAGGGGGTCATCTCCCCTGACTTCTATGGCTGGATCTTCCCCCACGGCGACAGCGTCAGCATCGGGGTCGGCACCGCCATCCCCGGTTTTTCCCTGCGCCAGGCCACCAACCGGCTGCGCGCCGCCGCGGGTCTCGAGCAGTACACGACCCTGCGCCGCGAGGGCGCTCCCATTCCCATGGCCCCCCTGCCCCGCTGGGACGATGGCCGTGGTCTGATCCTCGCTGGCGATGCCGCCGGGGTGGTGGCGCCGGCCTCGGGCGAGGGCATCTATTACGCCATGGCCAGCGGGCGCTTCGCCGCCCAGGCGGCGGATGAGTTCTGCCGTAGCGGCGACCCCCGGGCCCTGGGCCTGGCCCGCAAGCGCTTCATGAAGGCCCATGGCCGGGTGTTCCGCATCCTCGGCCTGCTACAGCGGTTCTGGTACTCCAGCGACCGCCGGCGCGAGCGCTTCGTCAGCATGTGCCGGGACCCGGACGTGCAGCGACTGACCTGGGAGGCCTACATGAACAAGCGACTGGTGCGTTCCAGCCCCATGGCCCATGTGCGCATCCTGATGAAGGATGTCGCCCACCTCTTGGGCATCATCCGTGCCTAAGGCACGGGGAACCCTTCGCTGCCGGATGCCCACGGGGCCGCATGGACGAGTTTTTTGCCTCGGGCCGGGTCGCCGACCTGCTCCTCGGCCTCATGGCCCTGGAGGCCGCCCTCCTGGGGGTCTATCGTCATCTGACGGGCCGGGGTCCCGCCCTGGCGGGGCTGCTGGCCAACCTGGGTGCTGGGGCCTGTCTGCTGCTCGCCCTGCGTGCCCTCCTGAGCGGTGCCGGCTGGCTCGTGGCCGCCCTCTGGCTGGTGGGGGCCTTGATCCTGCACCTGGCGGACCTTGCGGCGCGCTGGCGTTGCCCATGAACGGGTCCCGGGCGCCCCAGGTCCAAAGGGGGTATCCCAGCCTGGTACTACTGCATCCTCAACCGGAAAGCATCTGCTCATCATCATCCGACCGACTGATATTAATGCAGAAACGGCCACTCACTCTCAACGACCCGAGGTAGCGAGCGGTAGCGCCCCGATGATCCAGAAAAGCCCGTCAGCGCCGGACATCAAGCTCGTCCTGGACTGGGAGGGCCTCATCCAGGAGGCCAGCCTTTCTGATACTTTTGCCGGCGAGGAGCCCGCTGACTGGATCGGGGTGCCCTGGGGTGACACGGTCCGCCCCTCGGATGAGATTCACCTCACCCGCATCCTCAAGGATGCCCGGGATCAGGGGGTTTCCTCCTTCCGTCAGGTCGTGCAGCGCCTGCCGAGCGGCACCGAGGCGCCTATCGAATACACCGCCGTCCGCCTCGACGATGACCATCACCTGCTGGCGATTGGCAAAAGCCTGCGCGCCGTCACCGAACTCCAGAACCGCCTGGTCGAGGCGCAACAGACCCTGGAGCGGGATTACTGGAAGCTGCGCGAGGTCGAGACCCGCTACCGCCTGCTGTTCAATTCCTCCCGCGAGGCCATCCTGCTCCTGGATGCCCAGGGCCTGGGCATCATCGACCTCAATCCCCGGGCGCTTCAGGTCCTGGGGCTGCCGCCCCCCCGGCCGCGCTCGACGGACAAGGGCAAGTTTCTCGACGCCCTGACCCCCGAGGACGGCCAGGCCTTCAACCGCATGCTGCGGGAACTGAGGGATCGGGGCCAGAGCCAGGACATCATCCTGCGGCTGGGTCCTGATCGTCAGCCCTGGACCGCCCACGCCGCGCTCATGACCACCGCCGATAAGGATATTTTTGTCGTCCACCTCGCGCCCGCCGGGGGAGCGGCCCTCTCTCAGGAGCATGATCGGGGCCTTCCCCTGGAGGACCTGGTCGAGCGGGGACCGGACGCCTACGTGATCATCGACAACCAGGGCATGATCCTGCGCGCCAACCGGACCTTTCTCGACATGGTCCAGGTGGGTTCCGAGGCCGCCCTGCTCGGCAAGCCCCTCGGGCGCTGGCTGGGCCGTCCCGGCGCGGACCTGACCGTGCTGCTGGCCAATGTCCTGCGCCTCGGGGCGGTGCGCCTCTTCTCGACCACGCTCCATGGCGAGCAGGGCTCGGAGGTCGAGGTAGAGATCTCCGCCGCGGGCAACCACGCTCTCAACCCCAGCCATATCGGGGTCGCCATGCGGGACGTCGGCCGCCGCCTCTCCACCGAGCCCAGCCCGGGTGGCGCCGGCCAATGGCTGGATTTCCTGGTCAAGCAGGTGGGCAAGACGACCCTGCGCAAACTGGTGGACGAGGCGGTCGGGGTGGTGGAGCGGCATTACATCGAGGCCGCCCTGGCCCTGGCCGGCGGCAACCGGACCGTCGCCGCGGAACTCCTCGGCCTCAGCCGGCAAAGCCTCTACGTCAAGCTCAACCGCTACGGCCTGGACGGTGGGGAGGACAAGGGGGAGACCAAGGGCCATTAGGGCCTGCCGGCCACGCGCCCAGGTGGCCCCCTGTCCACGGGCATCCTGTGGGCAGGCATCCTGTGGGCGGGACTGCCCCCGCGATCGCCCCGGGGGATGATCTTCTCGCTGGCATGGTGCTGGGGTGGGCTGTGCCACCCTCATCCGCCTTGGGCCCGGGGATTCAGCCCAGCCGGCGGCGGCGGAAGCGGGTGATGATGCGCCACCGCCAGAGCAGGTGGGCCGTCAGGAAGGTGAGGATACCCGCCACCACGGCGGTGGCCATGGAGCCCACCAGCAAGGGGACCGCCAGGTCCGCGCCCTGCCCCAGGAACCAGTCGAGGCTGGGGTCGAAGCTCCAGGCCCAATCCGGAGTGCCCAGCAACCAGGCGCCGAACTGATAGTTGAGGTAAGCGATGGGCGGCAGGGTCACCGGGTTGGTGATCCAGACCATGGCGATCGCGACGGGCAGGTTAAACCGGATCCAGACCGCGGTGACGGCGGCCAGCAGCATTTGCCAGGGCACGGGGACGAAGGCGAAAAAGGCGCCGATCGCCAGGCCGCGCACTGTGGCGCGCCGGTTGAAGTGCCAGAGCCAGGGATCGTGGAAGTGCCGGCTGAGGAATCGCAGGCGGGGATGTTCCCGGATGGCCTGGGCATCGGGAAGATGCTGGCGCAGATAGCGGGTAACCAGCGCCTTCACGCCAAGCAGCCAGTGAAGCAAGTGGAACGGCCTTGCCACTGGCCACGGCCAGCAGTTACCTGACCTCCCCAATGACCACGGGCACGGCAGGGGCGGTTACCAGGATGATCAGGGAGGCAAGCAAAAGGTCCTCCCCCCTGGCCGCCGTTTGACCAGCGGCTCGGGCGGGCGGAGAGGTGCGCGGAGGAAAAGGGGCAGGACAAAGGCATTCAGCCGGCGGCGGCCAGTTCCTGCTGATAGGCGTCGTTGACGCGATCCCGCAGTTCCTTGCCGGGTTTGAAATGGGGGACGTGCTTGCCGGCCAGGGCCACGGCGTCGCCGGTCTTGGGATTGCGACCGACCCGGGGCGGGCGATAGTGAAGGGAGAAGCTGCCGAAGCCGCGGACCTCGATCCGTTCACCGCTGGCCAGGGCGTTGCTCATGCGCTCGACGATATGGCGCACGGCAAGTTCCACATCTTTGTAGGGCAACTGGTGGTCAGGCTTGGCGGCCAGGATTTCGATCAGGTCGGATTTGGTCATGATGCGGATTTGCCTCCGATTGGGTCACTGAGGGGGCGAATCGCCTCCGGACTGGATAGGGCTTGCGAACCAGTCCCGGCGACGGCTGGCCGCCGCCGGGGGGTGCAGGGCCAGACCGTCAGCGGCGATCAGCCGCGACCGGCCTCTTCCATCTGCTGCTTGAGGATGTCGCCGAGGGTGCCGGTGCTCGCCTGAGCCTCGCGGGCGTAGCCCTTGATGGCGGCGGATTCCTCATCGTGATCCTTGGCCTTGATGGACAGGGAGATGGTGCGGTTCTTGCGATCGACGCCGAGGAACTTGGCCTCGATGGCCTCGCCGGACTTGAGCACGGCGCGGGCATCCTCCACGCGGTCGCGGGAGATCTCGGAGGCGCGCAGATAGCCCTCCACGCCATCGCCGAGGGCCACGGTTGCGCCCTTGGCATCCACCTCGGTGATGGTGCCGTGGACCACGCTGCCCTTCTCATGGGCGGCAACGAAGGCCGAGAAGGGATCCTTGTCGAGCTGCTTGACGCCCAGGGAGATGCGCTCCCGCTCGGGGTCGACGGACAGGACCACGGTCTCCAGCTCGTCGCCCTTCTGGTAACGGCGCAGGGCATTCTCGCCGCCCTCGTCCCAGGAGATGTCAGAGAGATGGACCAGACCGTCGATGCCGCCCTCCAGGCCGATGAAGATACCGAAGTCGGTGATGGACTTGATCTTGCCGCTGACGTGGTCGCCCTTCTTGTGGTTGAGGGCGAACTCGTCCCAGGGATTCATGACGCACTGCTTGATGCCCAGGGAGATGCGGCGCCGCTCCTCGTCGATGTCGAGGACCATGACCTCCACCTCGTCGCCCAGGGAGACGACCTTGGAGGGATGGACGTTCTTGTTGGTCCAGTCCATCTCGGAGACGTGGACCAGGCCCTCCACGCCCTCCTCGATCTCGACGAAGCAGCCGTAGTCGGCGATGTTGGTGACCTTGCCGAAGACCCGGGTGCCCTCGGGATAGCGGCGGGAGATGTTGACCCAGGGGTCCTCGCCCATCTGCTTGAGGCCCAGGGAGACGCGCTGGCGATCGCGGTCGAACTTGAGCACCTTGACGTTGATCTCGTCGCCGATTTCCACCACCTCGGAGGGGTGCTTGACCCGGCGCCAGGCCATGTCGGTGATGTGCAGCAGGCCATCGATGCCACCCAGGTCGAGGAAGGCGCCGTAGTCGGTCAGGTTCTTGACCACGCCCTTGACCTCCATGCCCTCCTCCAGCTTCTCCAGCAGGGCCTCGCGCTCGGCGCTGTACTCGTCCTCCACCACGGCGCGGCGGGAGACGACCACGTTGTTGCGCTTGCGGTCCAGCTTGATGACCTTGAACTCGAGCTCCTTGCCTTCCAGGTAGGTGGTGTCGCGCACCGGCCGCACGTCGACCAGGGAGCCCGGCAGGAAGGCGCGGACGCTGCCCAACTCGACGGTGAAGCCACCCTTGACCTTGCCGTTGATGATGCCCTTAACAGCCTCGCCGGCCTCGAAGGCCTTGTCCAGGAATTCCCAGGCGGCGTGACGCTTGGCCTTTTCGCGCGAGAGGCGGGTGGAGCCGGAGCCGTCCTCGACGGCATCCAGGGCCACCTGCACCTGATCGCCCACGGCGACCTCGAGGGTGCCGTCGAGATCGACGAATTGGGAACGGGGGATCACCCCTTCGGACTTCAGGCCGGCGTTGACCACCACCACTTCCGAGGTGATGGCCACCACGGTCCCGGTGACGATGGTCCCCGGCTGCAACTGGGTGACGGCAAGGCTTTGTTCAAAGAGTTCGGCGAAGCTTTCGCTCATGGGTTAGAGGTTTCCTGACGCGGCATCGGATCGGCCGGGTGCGGCCGATGGTTTGGTTAAAAAAAGGCCGCCGGGGCGACCGACTTGCGGCTGGCCCCGCCGCCGGCTGCGTCGATGCGGCGCTGGGGGAGCCGAAAACTCGCGCGCCCAGGTGGGGCCCGGGCGTCAAGGGGGCAAAGGATGACCGAAAAGACTATCCTAATCAAGCCCTTTTTGGTTGGCGCCCGGGCCTGATTGGCGCGGCGCGCCAGGATGGCGGCCCTTGTTCCCGCCCAGGCTGGCCGCGAAGCCCTAAGCCGCTGTATTAATGAGGGGGTTACTCCCGGGTCAGCCCAGAGGCTGCCGCCAGGGCGCGCTGGCGTCGATGACGATGCGGATCTGGTCGTCCAGCTCGGCCAGGTCCCCCTCCGCGGGGTCAGCGCCCCGCCGGATGGTCTCCTCCAGGATACGGGCGTGGCGCGTGACGCCCTCGGCGCCTAGGTTGGCCGCGAAGCCCCGCAACTGGTGAAGCCGTCCCACGGCCGCCTCGCGCTCGCCGCGGGCGAGTCCCTCGCGCACCTCCGGGACCAGGTTGCCGAACCGGGTGGCGAACCGCTGCAGAAAATCCAGGAACATGGCCTCGTTACCGCACAGGGCCTTGGCGGCTTGTTCCCGGTCGAGGCCAGGGATGTAGGGAAAGCTGGTTACCGGGGCGGCGACCGCCCGACTGGCTACCGGGGCGGCGACCACCGGGTCCCTTTCGCCCCCGGTACTCCCGGCACCGCCCTCGTCCACGGGCTCAGCCTCGGCCCCGGACAAACCCCCGACCACTCCGCCGGCCATGCCCCTGGTACCGCCCCTGGCGCCGCCTTCGTCCACGGTCACGGGCCCGGCCACGCCCTCGGCAATGCCTCTGGCCACGCCCCCGGCATTATCCCTTTCCAACTCCACCCCATCGGCCGGGCCCCGCGTCAGCCTGGGCTCCGACCATTGCCGAAGCAGGGCCACCATCAGGTCGAGGTCGAAGGGCTTGGTCAGGACATCGTCCATGCCCGCCGCCAGGGCCGCCAGGCGATGGGCGTGGAGGGCGTTGGCGGTGAGGGCGATGATCGGCAGGGTGGCCAGGGCGGGCTGGGCACGGATGAGCCGGGTAGCGCTCAGCCCGTCCATCACCGGCATCCGCAGGTCCATGAGCACGGCGGTGAAGGACGTGGGCGCGGCCAGCAGGCGGTTCAGGGCCTCCCGTCCATTGTGGGCCAGGGTGACCTGGGCACCCTCCAGCCTCAAGGCCTGGTCGACCACCTCCAGATTCTCCTTGCTGTCGTCCACGACCAGGATGTGGGCACCCAAAAGGCAGTTTCCGGCGCCAGGGTGGCACGCGGCCAGGGGGCTGGGGTCATCATCAGCGATGGCCCCATCCCCGGCCCGTCCGGCACCCTCTGCTGCCCCCATAGCCCCGGGATTGTCGGCCGCGGTGGCATTTTCAGCCGTAGAGGCGATCTCGCAGGTCAATTCAAACCAGAAGGTGGCCCCTCGCCCCGGCTGGTTGCGAACCCCGATCTCACCCCCCATGAGTTCCACCAGCCACTTACAGATGGCCAGACCCAGCCCGGTGCCTCCCCGGGGGTCATTGATACGCATGCTGACGCCCGAACTGATGCCGGTACTGATCCCCGAACTGACGCCCGGATCATCCTGGGTGAAGAAGGGCGTGAAGATCAGGGGCAGATCCTCCGGGGCGATGCCGCTACCCGTATCCCACACCTCGCCGCTCAGGCGGACCTGGGTCTCGTTCAGCCGCTGGGTTTGGACCCGCACCACCACCTCCCCCTGGTCGGTGAACTTGATGGCGTTGTGGATCAGGTTGGTCAGGACCTGCTTGAGCCGGTACTCATCCAGACTCAGGGGGCGTTCGCCGGGAGGGGGACCGATGACGCGCAAGGTGAGCCCCTTGGCCTGGGCCAGGGGCACCATGAGTTCCGCCAGGCGGGCCATTAGCCCGGCCAGGTCGCAGGGTCGGGGCTGGAGGATGAGATGGCCGGCCTCGATCTTGGCCAGGTCCAGGAGGTCGTTGAGGATGAACAGCAGGGAGTCGCCAGCGTCGTGGATCCGTCGGACCATGGCCCGCTGGCGTGCGGCGAGGGGCTCCCGGGCCAGCAGTTGGGCCTGCCCCAGCACCAGGTTGAGAGGATTGCGGATTTCGTGACTGATACGCGCCAGGAAGTCGCTCTTGGCCCGGTTGGCGGCCTCGGCCCGCTCCCGGGCCTGCCGCAGGTCACGCTCATGGGCGAGGATTTTCACGCAGCCGATGAAGAGTCCCACGGCGATGGCGTTGCCCAGCACCAGGGGGACCCGGATCCCGCTTTCAATCTGCCAGGCCCGGGTGAAATCAGGCACGAACAGCAGGGTGAGATAGCCGGCGACCAACTCGTACAGGGCGGTGAAGAAGGCCGCTTCCGCGACCCCGGGGAGGCGGTTGCGGTTGACATACCTCAGGTAGAGACCCGCCAGGGTCCCGGCGAGGATCACCGCCAGGACGGCGGAGTAGGCGGAGGGTCCTCCTTGCAGGTAGCGATCGATCGCCCCGAGCAGGCCGGCCCCCAGACCGACCCAGGGACCGGCGATGAAACCGCCGACGATGGCCCCGGTGTGGCGCAGGCTGATGACGGCGTCAAAGGCATGAATGGCGTTGAAGGCCGCGTAGAGCGAAAAGGCGCCAAAGATGAGGCTCAGCTTGAGGAGGGTCCTGGCGCTGGTTTGTCGCCCCGCCTCCAGCAGTTGCTCGTCGGCGCGGATGATGAAAAAGGCGGCGACGACCATCACGCAGGCCGTGTTGATCACCTCCATCGTCAACTGCAAGGTGAGGCCGTGCATGCTGTGCTTCCGGTCGGGGCCCAGGTGTCCCCGCAACGACGGGGACCCCGGGTCCGGCGCTAGCCCTCCGGAGGGTCCGCCGGGGCGAGGCTTTGGCGGACGGCGTCGAGGACCCGCTCCAGGACCTGGTCGATGGTCAAGCTGGTGGTGTCGACCACCAGGGCGTTGACGGCCGGGCGCAGGGGGGCGACGGCGCGCTGGCTGTCCCGCTCGTCGCGCTCGGCGATGTCGCGGACCAGTTGCTTGAGGTTGGCTTCCAGCCCCTGGGCGCGCAACTGCCGATAGCGGCGCTTGCCGCGCTCCTCCGGGCTGGCGGTGAGAAAGATCTTCACCTCGGCCTCGGGAAAGACGACGGTGCCCATGTCCCGGCCGTCGGCCACCAGGCCCGGCGGGCGGGCGGCGGCGCGCTGCCAGTCGAGCAGGGCGGCGCGCACCTGGGGATGGGCGGCCACCTTGGAGGCGAGGTTACCCGCCCCCTCGGTGCGGATGGCGGTGGAGACATCCTCGCCCGCGAGCAGCACCCGGCCGTCCTGGAAGGCGATGCGCAAGCCGGCGGCCAGCCGCCCCAGGGCCTCGCCATCGCCGGCATCCACCCCCGCGCGCTCGGCCGCCAGGGCCAACACCCGGTAGAGGGCCCCGCTGTCCAGGCAGGCCCAACCAAGGCGGGCCGCGACCAGGCTGGCGATGGTCCCCTTGCCGGTACCGGAGGGGCCGTCGATGGTCACCACGGGGGCCGCGGCGGTGCCAGCGTTGGGCTGGGTCATGATGCGAATTCCTCGATGCCAAGCCCGGCGCTGGCGGCCAGGGCGACAAAACCGGGAAAGGAGGTGCGCACGTTGGCGCAATCGTGGATGTGGAGCGGGCCAGCGGCGCGCGGGGCCGCCAGGGCGAAGGACATGGCGACGCGGTGATCGCCCTGGCTGTCGATCTCGCCACCCCGGGGGCTACCGCCGCGGATGAGGATGCCGTCGGGTCGCGGCTGGTTGGCGATGCCCAGGGCCGTCAGGCCCGTGGCCATGACCTGGATGCGATCGCTCTCCTTGACCCGCAGCTCCTCGGCACCCGTCAGCAGGGTCTCGCCGTCCGCGCAGGCGGCGGCGATGAACAGGGCCGGGAACTCGTCGATGGCCAGGGGCACCTGGTCCTCGGGGATGCGGATGCCCCGCAGGGGGGCATGGCGCACCCGCAGGTCCGCCACCGGTTCGCCGCCGGCCTCCCGCGGGTTCAGGACCTGGATGTCGGCGCCCATGGCCCGCAGGATGTTCAGCACCCCGATGCGCGTCGGGTTCATGCCGACATGCTCCAGGGTCAGGTCCGAGCCGGGGGCGATGCTGGCGCCGACGAGGAAAAAGGCGGCGGAGGAGATGTCGGCGGGCACGTCCAGGTCGTAGCCGGTGAGGCGCCCGCCCCCCGCCAGGCAGACCGTCGCCCCGCGACGCTCGACCGGGTAGCCGAACCCGGCCAGCATGCGCTCGGTATGGTCGCGGGTGGGGGCCGGCTCGGTGACGCAGGTGCGGCCCTGGGCGAAGAGGCCGGCCAGGAGCAGGCAGGACTTGACCTGGGCGCTGGCGACCGGCAGGGCGTAATCGATACCCTGGAGCCCCGCGACGGGCAGGAGGCGCAGGGGTGCGGTGCCACCGGGGCTGGTCTCGATGCGCGCCCCCATGAGGGCCAGGGGTTCGGTGACCCGCCGCATGGGGCGGCGGCTGAGGGACTCATCGCCGATCAGGGTGACCGCAAACCCCTGCCCCGCCAGCAGGCCGCTGAGCAGCCGCATGGAGGTGCCCGAGTTGCCCAGATCCAGCGGGGCCGCCGGGGCCCGCAGCCCCTCCCGGCCCACGCCCTGGATGATCACCCGCCCCGCCTCCGGCCCCTGGATGCTCACCCCCATGGCGCGGAAGGCCGCCAGGGTGGCGAGGCTGTCCTCCCCCTCCAGGAAGCCGCTGACGCGGGTCTCCCCATCCGCCAGGGCGCCGAGCATGATGGCGCGATGGGAGATGGACTTGTCCCCGGGCACCCGCAGGCGCCCGCGCAGGGCGCCACCGGGGGTGACCAGGAAACGGGTCGTGGCGCGGGCGTTCATGCCCGCCGCCCGGAAGAGAGAGTGCTCCAGTCTGCTGGGCCGATGGAGAGGATTGGCGTCAAAGTCACGGCAAGGTCTTTCATTTTCAGGAGGGTGGCGGGCCCAGTCATGGCGGTTGGCGTGAAAGTCACGGCAAGGTCTTTCAGCTTGATGCGTGGCGCCCCCCCTCATGAAGGTTGCCGCGAAGGAGCCCGCCCGATTCACGGGTCTGGGTGGCGGAGGACCTCGCCAGGTCCGTCAAGCGGGCGCAGTGTACCCCTGACCGGCCATCCGGCAAAGAACAACCCGGTTGGGGTCCAAACCGCGCCGGACCTTGCGGAAAGGGACTGGACCGCGCCGGACCGGGCGGGACGACACTGGAACCTGCTATCCAGCGCCCGCCGCGCCCCAGACACTCCCCAGACGCGCCCCCGACTAGCCGCGATCATTTCCCAGGCGGAGAGGAAGTTTCCGGCACGGCTGACGCCCGGTGGGCGAACAAGCCGAAGAAGTCGCGATCCTCGTGCAGCATGTGCCGCGCTACCACGTCCCGGGAGAGAAATTCCGCCAATTGGCCGAAGGTCAGGGCGCCGCGCTCGACCTCGGCGCGCAGGTCGAGGGCCCGCTCGACCAGCCGCTGGTGCAGCCCCGCATGCCGTTCCAGGTCGGCGTAATCGTGGCGGCGCAGGATCTCCTCCTCGTGGGCGAAGTGGCTGGTGACCAGGTCGAGGAGGGCATCCAGGGTCGGGAGCAGATGCGCCGGGGCCGGGTCGATGATGGCGAGATCGAGCAACTGGTTGGCCAGGCGAAACAGTTCGCGGTGCTCAGCGTCGATGACTGGTTCACCGCACTCATAACTGGGCCGCCAGATCAGGTGCAGACTCGCCGCGTCCTCGAAGGTCCGGGCCGCCAGATTGTGCCAGTCCCGGTCCTGGGGCCAGTCGCGGAGCCAGGGCAAGACCTGATCCGCCGGCAGGGGCCGGGAGATGCCGTAACCCTGGGCGTACTGACAGCCAAGCTGATGGAGCATGAGGCCGATCTCCAGGGATTCGACGCCCTCCGCCAGCACCGGCCGGGGCAGGGCCTTGGCCATGCGCAGCACCCCCTCGACGATGGCCAGGTCCTCCGGGTTGTCGAGCATGTTGCGGACGAAGTGCCGGTCGATCTTGACGATGTCGATGGGCAACTGGTGGAAATAGGCCAGGGAGGAATAGCCGGTGCCAAAATCATCCAGGGAGAAGCGCACCCCGAAGTCACGGCAGGCGCGCATGACCTGGGCGGCGGCGACGGAATCGTCCAGGGCGGCGACCTCAAGGATCTCGATCTCCAGGCGCACCGCCTCGCCCTGCCGCCGGTGGTGGGCGAGGGTGCGGGCGATGAATTCGTAGAAACTCGCCTCCTGGATCTGCCGTGGGCTGATATTGACGCTCAGCGACAGGTCCACGCCCAGCTCCCGCCAGGCCTGCTGCTGGGCCAGGGCGGTGGCGATCACCCACTCGCCCAGGGCGATATCCAGCGGGGTGTCCTTGATCTGCGGCAGGAAGCGGTCCGGAGCCAAGAGGCCCTCGCGGGGGTGCTGCCAGCGTACCAGCGCCTCCAGACCGATGACCTGGCCATCCGCGAGATTGACCTTCGGCTGGTAATGAAGCAGCAACTGACCGGTTTCCAGGGCCTGGGCGAACTCCTGGCGCCGATGCCGGCGCTGCCGCTCCTCGTAGTCCTGGATCGGGTCATAGAGGTGATAGCCCCCCTTATTGCCGCCCTTGGCCTTGAACAATGCCTCGTGGGCGTGCTGGAGCAGGGCATCCGGACCGGCATGATCGGTGGGGAAGATGGTCAGTCCCAGGCTGGCGGAGAGGTGCAGGCGATGGCCCTCGACCTCCACCGGCAGATTGACCTGGCGAAGGAGCCGCTGCGCCGATTCCAGGGCATCGAAGGGTGAGTCCAGCCCGGTGAAGAGAATGCCAAACTCGTCGCCCCCGACCCGCGCCACCCCATCCCGCTTCCGCAGACTACCCTGGAGACGTTGGGCCAGGGCTAGCAGCAAGGCATCGCCCAGGGCCCGGCCATAGCTGTCGTTGATCGGTTTGAAGTCATCCAGATTGAGATAGCAGACCGCCACCAACTGGTTGGCGCGGGTCGCCTGGTCGATGGCCTGCTGCAAGCGTTCGATCAGTTGGGCGCGGTTGGGCAGGCCGGTGAGGGGGTCATGGTAGGCCAGGTACTCGATGCGGGCCTGGGCCTGTTTCTGGCCGGTGATGTCGCGACACAGCCCCAGGACCGCCGGCTTGCCGTCGTAAAGGATGCGGTTCGCGCGCACCTCCACCGCCAGGGTGCGCCCCTCGGCATCGCGGTGCTGGGTCTCGAAGGTGGTCCGTTCTCGCCCCGCCGAACGGCCGATACGCTCGGTGGCATTGACCGCCGCCGGGGTGATATCGATATCACCGATGCGCCGCTGGAGGAACGCCTCCCGGGAGTAGCCATACTGGCGGCAGGCCTGTTCGTTCACGTCGATGATCTGGCCGTCCAGATTGACGATCAGGATGGCCTCCGCCGAATGGTCATAGATCAGACGGTAGCGCTCCTCGCTGGCCTCCAGGGCGGCATAGGTGGCGCGGACCTCGGCCGTCCGGGCCTCCACCTGGCGCTCCAGGTCGGCGCTCAGTTCCCGATAGCGGTTTTCACTCTCCCGCAGGGCCAGCTCCGCCTGCTTACGGTCGGTGATATCGTCGGTCACCACGTTGATGCCGATCACCTGGCCGGTCGCGTCCTTGAGGGGATAGAAGTGGCCGATCCAGGTCCGCGGCTTGCCGGGTAGTGCCGGGGTCTCGGAGACGGACTCGTGGTCCAGCAGGGGCTCGCCGGAGTCAATGACCCCCCTCAGCAGGGGGGCCATGACGTCGGCCACGGCGGGGATCATCTCGAAGATGCTGTGACCGATATGCTCGGCGATCGAGGCGCCATTCAGCCGCGCCAGGCGTTCGTTGATGCGGACGAAACGCAGGTCCCGATCCACCACGCACATCCCCACCGGCGCCGTGGCGTAGACCGCCTCGATCTCTTCCAACGGGTGGTGGCCCTGTTCCTCGCGCGGGTGGCGGGCCTGTGCCTCGCGGCAGGTCAGCCGCTCCGCGGAGCCCAGACCCTCCCCGGGGTCCGGGCGTGTGGCGGGGGCGGTGGAATGGGGTTCCTTCATCGTTCAAGCCCATGAGAAAAAGCCGAGGAGAGAGACGGATCACGCAAAGCAGCACGCCCTGCGGAGTATACGACTCCGGGCCCGCGGATTGGGGTTGCGGGACACAAGGCCCATAATAAGGCCCTGGCAAATACAGCAGCACCCGCAGCAGAGGTAGGTCCCCCGTGGAAGAGAGATACGTCGACGTCGCCATCATCGGTTCCGGCACCGCCGGGCTCAACGCCATGGGCCAGGTCCGGCGGGCCGGCAAGTCCTTCGTCCTGATCAATGGCGGCGAGCCGGGCACCACCTGCGCCCGCGTCGGCTGCATGCCCTCCAAGGCCCTGATCCAGGTTGCCGACGACTTCCATACCGGAAACCGCCTCCCGCGCTATGGCGTGACCGGCGGCGCGGACCTGCGTCTGGACGCCCCGGAGGCCCTGGAGCATGTCCGCCACATCCGCGACACCCTGGTCGATCGGGTCCTGACCAACAGCACCGACGGCATGGCCGCGGACGTCTTCATCCAGGACTATGCCCGGCTCCTGGAGCCGACCCTGATCGCGGTCGGCGACCAGCGCATCCGCGCCGGGGCGGTGGTCATCGCCACCGGCTCCCGGCCCCTGGTGCCGGAGGCCTGGCGTGTCTTTGGCGACCGCATCGTCACCAGTGACGAGATCTTCGAGCTGGAGGACCTGCCGGCGACGGTGGCGGTGATCGGACTCGGGGTCATCGGCCTGGAACTGGGCCAAGCCCTCCGCCGCCTGGGGGTCGCGGTCACCGGCTTCGACCAGCTTGACACCCTCGGCGGCATCAGCGATCCGGAGGTCTTCGCCCAGGCGCGGGAGATCCTCGGCAAGGAGTTCCCCCTGTACCTGGGCCAGCCGGCAACCATCGCCGAGGCGGAGGACGGCAAGCTGCGGGTCAGTGCCGGCGAGGTCAGCGTGGTGGTCGACCAGGTGCTGTGCTGCATCGGCCGCACCCCCAACGTTGCCGGCCTGGGGCTGGAGTGCCTGGGTCTGCCCCTGGACCGCCGCGGCCTGCCGCCCTTTGACAATCGCACCATGCGCGTCGGGGACCTGCCGGTCTATATCGCCGGCGACGTGGACGGCGAGCGGCCCATCCTTCACGAGGCCGGGGATGAGGGCAAGATCGCCGGCTACAACGCCGCCCGCCAGGGCAACACCGCCTTTCGCCGCAAGACCCCGCTGGCCATCATCTTCAGCGACCCGAACATCATCGCCGTCGGCGCCCGCTTCAGCGAACTGGACCCGGCCACCACCGTCATCGGTCAGATTCGCATGGCCCCGGTCGGCCGCGCTCTGACCATGGGCAAGACCCAGGGCCTGCTGCGGGTCTACGCCGATCGGGCCAGCGGCCGCCTGTTGGGCGCGGAGATGATCGGCCCCAAGGGCGAGAACCTGGCCCACAGCATCTGCTGGTGCATCGTACTGGGCCTGACCGTCGGCCAGATGCTGCGCCTGCCCTTCTACCACCCGGTCATGGAGGAGGCCCTGCAAGCGGCTCTCTACGATGTCTATCGCCAGGTGGATGCCAAGAACCCGGGCGGCCTGCTGGAGCTGGAGGAGCTAAGCGACTGAATCTACTCTGCCGTTACACAAGCTTCACGCCACCTTATGGAACACCCGCATGCCGCCCTTGCCCGATAACATGCCCGCCCCTCTTCGCCAGTTCATCGCGCGGATGCGCGAAATCCGCCAGTTCCGGGTGGAGAACGGCCTGCGCGATACCGTCGCCACCGCCCGGGAGGCCCTGGAGGCCATCACCCGCCCCTTCCAGAGCCGCATCCCCGAGATCCCCCTGATCCGCGACGAGCTGATTCCGGGGCCGGACTACGAGGTGCCCGTCCGTCTCTACCACCCCGCCCCGGAGGCCAGGCCCGACCAGGCCCCTGGGGTGGCGCTCTTCGTCCACGGGGGCGGTCACATCTCCGGCAGCCTGAGCATCTACGATCCCATCGCGCGCAAGCTGGCGGCGGCCTCGGGCTGGCTGGTCTGCTCCCTGGATTACCGGCTCGCACCCGAGTGCCCCTACCCCTGCGGCCTCCAGGACCTGATGGCCTGCATCAAGGGGATCTTCCCGCTGCTGGCCTCTCAGAGCCGGCCCCTGCCCTTCAGCCGCCGCCTGGCCCTGATCGGCGACAGCGCCGGCGGCGCCCTCTGCGCCAGCGCCGCCCACCTCGCTCAATACGAGCCAGGCGTGCGCATCGAGCGCCAGGCCCTCATCTATCCCAGCCTGGATTACACCCTGTCGCAGCCCTCGACGACGACCCTGGGGGAGGGCTGGATTCCCGAGCGCCAGCGCATCATCTGGTATTTCGACCAGTATTTCCGCCATGCGGAGGATCGCCGGCAGGTCTCGCCCCTGTTCATGCCCCTGACCACCGACTATCCCACTACCCTGGTGATGACCGCTGAGTACTGTCCCCTGCGCGACGAGGGCCGCGTCTATGTCGAGCGGCTACAAGCGGCAGGCATCCCGGCGGAGCTCGTCGATTTCCCCGGCATGGTCCACGCCTTCGTGAACCTCGAGGACCTGGCCACCGAGGCCTGCGCGGACCTGTACC
Organism: uncultured Gammaproteobacteria bacterium; assembly: GCA_937862735.1. Lineage (GTDB taxonomy): Bacteria > Pseudomonadota > Gammaproteobacteria > Chromatiales > Chromatiaceae > M0108. The sequence goes on along the minus strand of CALMDH010000105.1, from coordinate 54,462 downwards.
AACGCATTGGTGAGTTTTTGAATAGCCGGCGTATCCCCGATCGGGAACCAGGCGATCGAGGTGCGAAACCCCTGGCTCAGGACGCGTAATCGCGCAACTGCTGCACCAGTTCCTTTAACTGCTCCTTGAACTCGGAGAGGAGTTCCGGGGCCGGTTGCGATTGGCCCCCATCGACCTGATCCACCAGTTTGGCGGCCAAGGCATGGAGGCGATGATGACGGGCATGGAGGAAGGGGTAGGAAGGCTTATCGCCATACCGGGCCTTGCCGATTCCCTGGTACCAGCGGCAGAACTGGGTGCCATATTCGTCCAGCGTGGGCAGGGTTGCACCCTCCTCACCACGCAGGTACGCCTCTAACTCCTCGGCCCAATGACGCAGACTGAAGATGGCCACATCGAGGTGGGGCTTAGCTACTCCAGACGCCACCGCGGCGTGCAGTTCATGCCAACGGCGCTCACCGGCCCACTGGCCCAGCCAGGCCAGGACATCGGACGCCGGCAGGGGGCGGGAAATCCCGAAGCCCTGACCGAAATCGCAGCCGAGCTGGTGGAGCAGGAGACCGATCTCCAGCGACTCGATCCCTTCCGCTAAGACCGGCCGGTCCAGCGCCCTCGCCAGGCGCAGGATGCCCTCGATGATGGCCAGGTCGTCCGGCTTGTCCAGGAGACCGCGCACGAAGCGCATGTCGATCTTGAGGACGTCGACCGGCAACTCATGGAAATAACTCAGGGAGGCGTAGCCGGTACCAAAGTCGTCCAGGGAGAAGCGGCAGCCCAGGGCCTTGCAGGCAAGCATGACCTGGACGGCGGTGCGGGTGTCCTCGATGGCCGCCACCTCCAGGATCTCGATTTCCAGGGCCCCGCCAGCGCCCGCGGGATATTGAGCCAGGGTGCGGTCGAGGAAGGCGGCCAGGTCCGGCATCTGGAGGTGACGCGGGCTGAGATTGACGCTCACCGCCAGGTCCCAGCCGGCCTCCCGCCAGGCCTGCTGCTGGGCCAGGGCGGCGGCCAGGACCCATTCATCCAGGGCGATTTCCAGGGGCGTATCCTTGATCAGCGGCAGGAACCGACCGGGGACGAGCAAACCGTCCCGGGGGTGAGGCCAGCGTACCAGGGCCTCCATGCCGATGACGCGGCCGTTCTTCAGGTCCACCTTGGGCTGGTAGCGAAGCTGGAGCTGACCCTGGCGCAAGGCGAGGGCGAACTCTTGCTGCGTCTGGCGCTGCAGGCGTTCTTGCTGATTCTGGACGGGGTCATAGAGGTGACAGGAACCCTTGCGGCTGCTTTTGGCCTGAAACATGGCCTGATGGGCATGGTGCAGCAAGGCGTCCGGTCCGCTGGGGTCCAGGGGGTAGAGGGTCAAGCCCAGGCTGGCGGCGAGGTGCAACCGGTAGCCGTTAATCTCCAAGGGTTGATTGATCACGCCCAGGATGCGTTGCGCGGCCGCTTGTGCCTCGTGGCTCGAGGACAGGCCAGTCAGCAGGAGGGCAAACTCGTCACCCCCGACCCGCGCCACGGAGTCCCCCTGGCGCAGGGCTTCCTGTAGCCGGTGTCCCATCTGCACCAGGACGGCATCCCCGGTCTGACGGCCATGACTGTCGTTGAGGGGCTTGAAGGCGTCCAGGTTGAGATAACACACCGCGACCAGTTGCCGGGAGCGGCCGGCCAGGGCGAGGGCCTGACCGAGACGATCGGTGACCAGGGTGCGATTGGGCAGTCCGGTAAGGACATCGTAGAAGGCGACGTACTCCAACCGCTGGCCGACCTTATGGCGCTCGACGAAGTCCATGGCCATGCCGAGGACCTGCCGCAGGATGTCCAGATCCTCGGCGGTGTAATCGCAGGCCTTGTTGCCGACACCGATCACCGCCCGGATCTGACCGTCGCTGATGAAGGGCACCGTCGCCTCGCGCCTGACGGGGGCATGGCCCTCCGGCAGACCCTTGCGATGCGGCAGGGCGGCATAGTCGTTATGGATCACCGGCCGGCGCTGGTGGATACAATCCACCCAGACCCCGGCCTCGCCGATGGGGTAATGCCGGCCCTGACCTTCGGCGAAGCACATCTCCGCCAGGGTACGGCTCGACCAGACCTGGAGGGAAACCTCCTGCTGATCGGCGGCGACGAAATGCAGAAAGCCGATCTCGCTGTGAGTCAATTCCTCGGCGACATCCAGGGCGACCTGCAGCAACTGATCCTGGGTGGCCAGGGGTAGAAGCTCCAGCAGATGCTGGCGCAAGTCGCCCAGGCGTTGTTCACGCTTGCGCGCGGTGATGTCGTGCAGGAAACAGAAAAAGCAGCCCCCTTCCAGGGGGGAATAACTGGCCGAGACCTCGACGTGCCATATCTGACCGTCCTTACGCCGCTGCCGGGTCTCGAAGCGATCGGCCCCCCGTTCTATGATGCGGCGCAGGTGAGCCTGGGTTTGCTCCGGGCTTTCCACCGTCTCCAGGTCGGGGATCGCCAGGGTCTCCAGTTCGGAGCGGCTGTAGCCAGTTAAGCGGCAATAGGTATCGTTGACTTCGAGAATGCGCCCCTCCAGGGAGACGACGCAAAAACCGCCCGGGCTGGTCTCACGCATCGCCTGGTAGCGCTGACCAGCCAGGCGGATCGACCGCTGCAGCGCCTTGCGCTCGGTGATGTCCAGGTGGGTCCCCACCAGGCGCCGGGGCGTGACGACCTGACCATCGGCGTCCCGGGCCAGGGTGGCGCGGGAGAGGATGTCCACCCAATGACCCTGCTTGTGACGCAGGCGAAACTCCAGCTCGTAACGGCCGGAGGGATCGGTCAGAAAGTTTGCGCCGTAGGCAAAGATCCGCTCCCGGTCGTCGGGGTGCAGCAGGTCTTGCCAGACCTCCTGGGTCGGCCTGAGCTCACCTTCCTGGTAGCCGAGCATGCCCAGCCAGTCCCGTGACCAGAAGACCTCGCCGGTGTCGATGTTCCAGTCCCAGACCCCCAGGCCAGCGCCCTGGAGGGCGAAGTTCCAGCGTTCCTCCGCCGCGGCGAGGCGGTGGCTGAGCTGATGGGTGGCGGTGACATCCATGGTGATGCCCAGATAACGCCGGGGGCGGGGGCCTTCCGGTTGGATGGGACTGCCACGGACCAGCAGCCAGCGCGGCCCATCGGGCGTCTGGAGGCGGTATTCCGCCTGGAAGTCACGACTCTCGGCCACCGCGGTGGAGATCGTCATGATCAGCCCGGGGCGGTCTTCCTGATAAATGAGTTCCTCCCAGCGGCGCAGATCCGGCTTGGGTAGCTCCCCCACCCCTTCCGGGCCAGATCCCCTCCCCTCCTGGCCGAACACGAGACGCCAGAAGGCGGGGGACCAGTAGTGGGTATCGGTCTCGATCTCCCATTCCCAAACCGCGGAGTGAGCGGCATCCAGGGCCAGGTGCAGCCAGGCGGCCTGGCGCTGGGCGACCTCGGCGGCGTGGGCCCAGCGCTGAGCCTCCAGCTCCACCCGCTTGCGTTCGCTGACGTCGACCATGAGGACGATGATTTCCCGCTCGCAGAAGCGGGCGTGCCCCTCCACCCAGAGGGAACGTCCATCCTTGCGGCGTACCAGGGCCTCGCCCGTATGCAGGGTCGCTCCGCCTTGCCGGGCGTTGACCAGGTCGCGCTCCCAGATGGCGCGGATTTCCTGACGATAGACCGGGTCGGGATAGGCCAGGTCCCACCAGGCATCGATGTGGGGCAGGTCCTCGCGGCCATAGCCGAGGAGATGGGTGAAGGAGGGCGTGAGGTAAAGGAGCCGGCCCTCGTGGTCCAGGATCGCCATCGCCGCCGGGGCGTTCTCGAACAGCAGGCGCAACACCCGGTCCTCCCCCGCCAACCCCTGGCAGGTGGGAGCGGACTCGGACGATGCGGCCTGCCCGGGCCCGGATGGGACTGCGGCGGAGGCTGGAGGTGAAACGGGTTCTGTAACCGGGGCTGGGGCTGAAAACGGGGCTGTCCCCGCGGCTGGTGCCGGATCTGGGGCTGGCGCTGGGATTTCTTTCACGGGCGCTCGATCAAATCAAGAGCGGGGTCATCCACCCCCTGATGCCTTTGCGGGTAAACATGGCGGGAATATTCGGAATCCAGTCGCGACTGGACACTATCAAACAATCCATCAGGCGAAAACATGACATATTGTCAGCTCACCGCCTAACCATCATGAGGGGCAAGCCATATCCAAGCACGGCCCCTGGTCTGGGGCGTGGGGCAATTGACGAGGCGGGGAAATCACCGGACCTGGGCATAGCCAGACCCCATCACCGCCAGCAGGCCGTTGGCCAGGGCCGTGCCTACCCGGTCGGCCAGCCGCTCGAAGAGGTCCTTCTTGGCGGTGAACTCGACCAGTTTCTCCGCGCCGATGACATCCCGGGCCACGGATTCCGGGCTGCCGAGTTGGTCAGCCAGCCCCAGCTTGAGGCTCTCGGCGCCATTCCAGAACAGGCCGCTGAAGAGCTCCTCACCGCCCGTGAGCTTGTCGCCCCGCCCTTCCCGCACCTCGGCGATGAATTGCTGATGTAACTGATCGAGTTGGCCCTGAAGGAATTGCTTCTGCTCCTCGGTCATGGGGGAGAAAGGATCCAGAATCCCCTTGTTGGCGCCCGCGGTGAGCAGCCGACGTTCGATGCCCAGGTCCTTCATGGCCTCCTCGAAACCGAAGGCGTCCAGGCGCACCCCGATGGAGCCGATGAGGCTGGCCTTGTCGACATGGATGGCCTCCGCCGCCACCGCCACGTAGTAGCCCCCGGAGGCGCACAGGTCGGCGACCACGGCATGGACCGGGATGTCCTTGTGCTTCTCCCGCAGTCGGCGGATCTCGTCGTTGATCTGGCCCGCCTGAACCGGGCTGCCACCGGGGGTGTTGATGCGCAGGATGATGCCCTTGGTGTTCTTATCCTTATAGGCCTTGTCGAGGGCGGCGATGACCTCGGTGGCACTGGCGGGGCTCCCAGCGGCGATGACGCCCTTGATATCGATCACCGCCGTGTGTTTCTCGGCGGGGGTCAGGCCCTCCACGACCTTGTCCTCCCAGAACAGCCCCAGCAGGGCGAAGAGGTAGGCAAAGGTCAGCAGCTTGAAGGCCAGGCCCCAGCGGCGGCTCCGCCGCTGCTCCCGCAGGCCCTCGGTCACCACCCGCTCCACCAGGCCCTGTTCCCAGCCTGGCTCGCCGGGTCCGGGGCCTTGAAATGGCTTTTTTTTCCAGAATTTCAGGTTCATCTCGTTCTCACTCTTGGTGGGAAGTAGGTGCTGCGGGCTGGGTAGCGGGTACCGAGGGCTGCGTATTCGGTGCCTGGGGATGGGTATCGACTGTCGTGGGCAGCGACCCGAGCACCGTTGACGGGGTATCGGCTGCCATGGACCGTGAGCCGAGCGCCGTGGGTGGGGTATCGGCTGTCATGGACTGCGTCCCGGACGCCTTAGGCAGAGTATCGGCTGCCGTGGACAGCGTACCCGGGGTCCGCTGGCGTTCGACCGCCAGACCGTATGCCGCCGGCGGCGGCTGGCGCAATCGCCGGCCCAGGAAGAGGCGAAGCGCGACCTCCGGCCTGCCACCCCGACCAAGGGCCAGGGGGGGCAACTCCTCCAGGTGGTCGAAATAGTCAGCCAGGGCCGGCAGGACCCGGGTGACCTGCGCCTCCGGACCCATGATGAGGGCATCCCGGCCGACCAGAAGCCCCAGGTCCTGGCGGAAGGCGAAGTGGCGCTGATCAGGACCGAAGACCACCACCGGCAGGGCACCGCCGAGGCCATGGTCGAATTTGCCGCCCGTGATCCAATGGGGGGCCAGGACGAAGAGGCCGGGATGGTCGAGCAGCCCCCGGGCCTGGAGTTCAGGGCGTAGGGAGGTCCACTCCAGGGCCTCCAGGGTGGGGTCCTTGGCCAGGAGCCCCGGGAACCAGACCCGTCCCAGGCCAGTGGCGGCATGGCCGACCGCCAGGAAGACCAGTCCGATCAGGGCCGCCCCCGAGGCCAGGGCCCAGCGTCGGGGCCAGGTGGCCCGGGAGGTGGCCTCCGCCAGCCAGGCCCCGAGCAAGGGATAGAGCATCAGCCAGCCCGGCATCTGCCAATGGGGTAGGCCACGACTCCCCCAGAGCGGTACCAGGGTAAAGATGGCCAGGGTGGGCAGGGCCAGGCAGAGCAGAAACCAGGAGCGCTCGGCGTCACGGCCAAGACGAAGGGCGCCCCAGGCGGCGATGGCCAGGGGGATGAAGACCCAGGGCAGGATCCAGGCCATCTGACCGGCGATGTTGGCCAGCACCTGGTCAACGCGGAGCCCTTGGGGCAGACCCCGCCCCGATTGGAAGGCCAGGGAGACCCACTCGTGCTGGGCATTCCAGATCAGGGCTGGCGAGACGATGACCAGGGCAATCAGCGCCCCCAGCCAGGGTGCCGGGTGGCGCAGGAGGGCCCGCCGTTGGGGCAAGGTGAGGAGAAACACCACCAACCCCAGGGCAAAGAGGACGGCATGGTACTTGGAGAGGCCCGCCAGACCGAGCCAGAGGCCGGCCAGGGTCCAGGTCAGCCAGAACGAGGGGGAGGCTGAGGGTGAGGGCGAGGGAGTGGGAGAACCGAGAGGATGAATGGGATCGGCCGGTACCATAGGGCGGGTGAGAACCCCGCGTTGCGGAGTATTTTTGGCCTCATCCACCTCGGCCGGTCGGTCCCCGTCGGCAGACCCCGCGGGTCTGGCAGGAATCACCGGTTCAGTGTGGAGCGCGAAAAGCGCGGAAACTCCGGCATGAGGAAACAGCCCCTTCGCCACGATAAGAGCAGCGGCCAACAGGCAGAACTGCAAGGGCCCATCCGGCACCAACCCCCCGCCGGATAGGGTGTAGAAGGCCGACAGGTTGAGGGCCAGCACCGCCCAGACCGCGGCCTGCGCCCCGAAGAGATGCCGGGTCAGGGCGAAGAGCAGCCAGGAGGTCCCGGCAAAAAGCAATACGAAGGGCAGTCGCGCCGCCCGCCCCTCCCCCAGCCAGGGCGTCGTGAAGTGGATGAGCCAGTAATGCAGCGGCGGGTGATCGAAATAGGACAGCGACAGGTCACGCGCGCTGGCCAGGGTATAGGTCTCGTCGACCCCCAGCCCCAGGGTCGCGGCGATCAGCAGACGAAAGACCAGGAAGAACCCGATCAGGGCCAGGGCCACCCGCTCCGGATGGGGAAAGTCTCTGCCTAACGGCTTGGATACGGGTGTGGGCATGGCAACCGAAGGACTTGTATGAAATCAAAGGAATTGGGGTGGATGCCATCCGGCAATCACCCAGAGCCGCCGGGCGGGTACGATGAAGGCATTGTTGAGTTGCAGGACATCGACGGCCACCCGCCCAATCGGGGTCAGGCCACGGATATGAACACCTTCTTTATCCCACCTGAAATGATCCTTCCATGCCTGGGTACGCGGGTTAAATAGTGGCACCTCCAACCCGGTAATCGAATCTCGGCCCGAAACCTTGGTACCTTTGTAACTGTTGCACCAAGCGCAAGACAGCCACAGGTTCTCTACCTCCGATGTCCCGCCAGCGACCCTGGGGATGATATGTTCCACCTGCATTTGCGCGCCGCTGACCCGCTGATCGGTCAGACAATAGCCGCAACGGTGACCCGCCTGCGCCGCCACCCGGTCTCGTAGGGTCCTAGAAATCTGACTGGGCATCAGTTCGCCCGTTTTGCCCCCAACAATCCCTTCCCACTGCGCACACTCATCAGGGCAAGGGCGCGTGCCTTGCGTAAGGTCAGTTCACCATAGTGGGCGCGCAAGGACTCAAGCATCGCTTGTTCATCCGGGCCAAGATCAGCCTTCATGCTGAGTTTGGCTAGTTGTGCTTGTTCTTGGGGGGACATGCTCTCCTTGGCAATTTCCAAGAGTGACTGATCGTCGAGCCAGGTCATCTCCAGAAGTTCGGCCTGCAATTGGGGAGGAACGTCATCCAAAGCGGGCAAGGCGCCCTGAAGCATGACGGTCAGGACTTCCGGCAGGGTTCTATGCATAACACGCGCCGCCTGGCCGGCACGTTGCACCAAGGCATCGGGTAAGTCGAGGGTAATAGTGGTCACGATCTTTTCTCCTCAAGTTAACTATCTCGCGAAATAACACCTTAGGTGGACAATTGATTGGGCGATTCAATGCCCTGATTCATCGATTCATCTCGCGGTGTTACCGGTGCCATGGTTCCTTAGCCATGTGACAGTGCCCACAATAGCTTTTGAAAGAAAATGTTAAGCCACCCCACACGGCCCTTGGGGCATGTGGGGATAGAGCAAGGGCCTGTACAACCCCCAGGCCAGCAGGGCGAGGATGAACCAGGAGATGAGGATGTCGCTGAAGAAATGCCCCCCGGCGGCTAGACGCGCCCAGGCCACCAGCAGACTGTAGCCCACCGCCAGGCCCAGCCAATAGCGTCGCCGGCCCCCCCGGGCCAGGACCAGGGCGACCACCACCCAGTAGGCGGAGCCGGCGGCATGGCCGGAGCTGAAGGATTTGCCCCCCTGATCGCTGAAAACGAAGGCCGGGGTGAAGGTTTGGCTGCCACCGAATTCCACGCAGTTGACCGGCCGGGCGCGGCCCCAGTGCTCCTTGAGGAGGCCGTTGACGATCAAGCCCGGTCCCAGTGCCAGGACCAGGAGCAGATAGGCCAGGTCGCGCCCGCCCAAAATATGGCCGTCCGGTCTGGGACCGCAACTGGTACCAGTGCCAGGGCCAATACCAAAACCTGTATCAGTACCAGTGCCAGGGCCAATATCAGTGCCAGTGCCAGTGCCAGTACTAATGCCAGTGCCAGTCCCGGGGCCAATGCCGGTGTCTAGGTTGGAGTCCTGATCGGGGTGGAGTTCGGAGGGACTGGAGCCGAGGTTTGAACAGTCCCCCTTGCTCGGGCGCCGAACACGCCCTTGGACCCACCAGACGGCAATCAGGGCTGGCACCCCCAGGATCAGCAGCCAGTAAGTGGATTCATGCACCAGGCGCTCGAACCAGATCCCACGGGCGCCAAAGCCCACCCCGGGTGTGTAGAAAAGACCCGAGACGGCCAGATCAATCCCCGGGAACAGGACCAGTACCAGACTGCAGCCGAGAAAGGCCAGCCACAGCCAGCGGGGGGCGTTCAGGAAGCGGCGGCCAAGCCATTTGGTCCAGCCAGAGCGTAATTGTTCAAATCCCTCGCGCCTGAGGAGGGCCTTGGGGGCCCAAGGTGCTGACTCTCCCGCTCCCTTCCCTCTGGCGGGGGAGGGTTGGGGAGAGGGGGTCTGTAGGGGTACGCCAGAGCGACCGGGGACCTCAGGCGGTTTCCCACGGGGGTCAGCTTCAGGGAGTTCGCGGCGGCGGTCGGCGTCAGGGGGCGGGGTCAGGGACATAGCGGACAAGCCACCAGCGATGCAGAGGGGCGGCGCAGGGCGCCGGTCGATCGGGCAAGGCCTCACGCATGCCCTCCCGCAAGCAATCGTATAGGAGCCGCTGCCCCTCAATGCTAAAACCCGGAATCCCGGGGCGATAAGGGTCGCGGCTCAGCAGCCAGAAGCCCCCTGCCCGGGCCACCGCCGCCGGGTCGACGTCAGGCCGCAGGCGGCCAAGCAGATACTCCGAGGGCCGGAACAGGCCCGGCCATTGGCCAATCTCCAGCCCAGGGGCGTAGAAGCGCGTCATCGCCACCAGTTGGTAGCGATCAGCGAACAGGGGTCCGGGGAGGTTCGCCACCTCCCCCGCCAGGGCCTCAAAACCATGCGTCTCGTAGAGGATGCGCTGCTGCTTGTCCGGCAAGGGCAGAAGGCCGGTGCGGGCATGGAAGACATAAAAGCTGACCAGGAACAGATTGAACAGGGCCGCGATCAGCATGGCCCTGGGGACGCGGCGCATGACCGGGGCCAGCAGGGGGACGGCCGTCAACAAATAAAGGATGGCCCAGTTCGGCTGGACGGGGCTGAAGGCCGCCACCAGAGCGAAGAAGCCCAGGGGAAAGAGGGTCCCGGCGACCAGCAGGGCCTGGGCGGGACGATCCAGGGGCTGGGACGATGCGGAGCGATCTGATTTCCGCGGCTCTGGGTTGCTCCCGGCCGCCACGACAACCGTGACGGCAGAAGACTTGGCTGCCGAAAAGGTGGGCAAATCATCGAGCTGACCAGCAACCGCGAGGAGCGTGGGAGAACGCCGACGCCAGGACAACCACACCCCGGCCAGCAGGGGCAGGAACATAGCGCCCCAGAGGGCGGCCTGGATGCCCAGAAAGCTCAGGACTGCCATCAGGCGCTCCCTCAGCCCGGCCCCGGCCAGGGGTGAGACCCGCTCGGGGAGGGCCAGGACCGCCCCGGCGGCGGCATCGGCCACCCCGGTGGTGGTGGAAAAGCCGTGGCCGAATTGGAAGCGCAGGGCCAACCAGTCGTTCTGGGCATTCCAGACCAGGTTGGGGGCGAAGACCAGCAGCGCGGCCAAGGCCCCCAAATAGGGCCATGGGGTGCGCAGGGCCTTGGGATCTGCCCAGAGGATGGCCCAGAGAAAGACGGGACCGATCAGGGCCATGCCGTACTTGCCGAGCAGGCCCAGACCGGTGGCCAGGCCCGCCGTCACCCAGCGGCGGCGGTCACCGCGCAGGGCGGCCAGGGCCTCGTGCAGGGCCAGGGCCCAGGCCAGGGCCAGGGGGGTATCCGGGGTGGCGAGAACGCCGGAGACCAGGCCGCCGAAGGTCGCGGCGGTCATAACCAGGGCCAGGAATTGCTGTCGTGGGCTGAGACCACAGGCGCGATACAAGCGGATCAGCACCCACAGGGTCAGGGTGGCGGCGAGGAGATTGCCCAGCCGGCCTGCCAGGGCCGAGCCGGGGGCCAGCCAGGAGCCGATGGCCAACAGGGCCACCCCGGGGGGATGATCGAAATAGCCCCAATCCAGCCGGCTTGCCCAATCGATGTAGTAGGCCTCGTCCTGGGTCACCGGCAGCAGCCAGGCCGCAACCAGCCGCCAGAGGCTGATGAGGGCGAAGGCCAGCCACAACCAACGGGTGGCGGGGTCGGTCTCCGGAAGCGGTCGGCCAAAAAACTTCATGAGGGTTGGAGAAAATCCAGGGGTACTACCCATCACTAAACAGATTGCGGGGGAGGCCGGCTGTCCGCTCCGGGAGGCATAGCTTACAATACCCGGGCCCGCGGAGAGCCGCCGGCGCTCGCCACAGGAACCCGTCTCCATGCCCGATCCCAGCCCCGCCCGGGCCACCCGACCACTCCGCCCCAATCCCGAACTCGCCATCATCATCCCCACCTTCAACGAGGCGGGCAACGTGGCGGAGATCGCCCGGCGTATCGGGGTCTGTCTGGCGGGTATCGACTGGGAGATTATCTTCGTCGACGACGACTCCGCCGACGGCACGCCGGAGCGGGTGCGCGAATTGTCTCGCGCGGACGGCCGCATCCGCCTCTTGCGACGGGTGGGCCGACGCGGCCTCTCCTCCGCCTGCATCGAGGGCATGCTGGCGACCACGGCCCCCTTCCTGGCGGTCATCGACGCCGACCTGCAACACGACGAAACCCTGCTGCCGCAAATGCTGGCGCGGCTCAAGGCCGAGGACCTGGACATCGTCGTCGGCAGCCGTTACGTCAGCGGCGGCAGCGTCGGCGACTGGAACGAGCGCCGCCAGGCCATGAGCCGCTTCGCCGGCCGACTGGCCCAGCGCCTGATCCACGCCGACCTCGCCGACCCCATGAGTGGCTTCTTCCTGCTGCGGGCCCCGGTGCTGGCGGACTGCGTGCGCGATCTGAGCGGCGTCGGCTACAAGATCCTGCTCGACATCTTCGCCTCCTCCCCCCGACAGCTGAAATTCGCCGAGATCCCCTACGGCTTCCGCCAGCGCGAGCATGGCGAGAGCAAGCTCGACAACGCCGTGCTCTGGGAGTACGCGCTGATGCTACTGCAGAAGCTCATCGGCCCGCGCATCCCGGTGCGTTTCATCGCCTTCTCCCTCATCGGCGGCTCCGGGGTACTGGTGCACCTGGCGGTGCTCTGGCTGCTGAATCGCCTGCTGGGGACCTCCTTCCTCATCGGCCAGACCGTCGCCACCCTGGTGGCCATGACCACCAATTTCTTCCTCAACAACGTCCTCACCTACCGTGACATGCGCCTGCGTGGGCGGCAACTGATCTGGGGCTGGTTCTCCTTCGTCATTGCCTGCAGCATCGGCGCCGTCGCCAACGTCGGCATCGCCACCTATCTCTTTGAGGGCGATACCGGCTGGATCCTCTCCGCCCTGGCCGGCATCCTGGTGGGCGCGGTCTGGAACTACGCCGTCACCGCCGTCTACACCTGGCGCGGCAAGGCCGGGTGATGGCGACGTTGGCGTGGATCTGATGCCAGAAACCTCGGTTTTTGGTCTGGCCAAGGAGAATCGAGTGGTATCTGACGGGGGTAGTCAACCGCAGGGTTGCTGTTGTCAAGCCAACAAGGTCCTTGCCGCGCCATCCCGCGCTGCATGCAAAGCGATTCAGAAATGCCGAAGTTGAATTTGTGATGGCAGCCCGCCCATCCCACCACGTAACCTTTCAGCTCCCCTCTCCCCAACCCTCCCCCACCAGGGGGGAGGGGGCAAGAGCATCAGTGGCTTTCGCCACCCACGCCAGCCAAGGTAACGGGGGGTGAACGCTTTCCCCTTTACGCGCTAAGCCACACCGCAGCGGGGGGGGTATGAACGCTTCCCCACAACTTGACCCAGCCACACCCTAGGAATCCCTTCCGCCCCATGAGCCACCCTTTTGCCGTCTTCGACCTTCCGGATGCCCTGCTGCGGGGCCTGGACAAGCTGGGCTTCAGTGACCCGACCCCGGTGCAGCGCCAGGTCATCCCCCTGGCCAATGCCGGCGCCGACCTGCTGGTGACCGCCGCCACCGGCTCGGGTAAGACCCTGGCCTTCCTCCTGCCCATGCTGCGCCACTTCCTGGCGGCGCCCGCCCCGCGCAAGGGCATCCGCGCCCTGGTCCTGGCGCCGACCCGGGAGCTGGCCTATCAGATCCAGGAGCACTTCCTCCAGGTGGCGAGCTTTACGCGCCTCACCGCCGGGGTCATCGTCGGCGGAGTGGCCGCCAGCCATCAGGTCAACACCCTGCGCCGCAACCCGGATATCCTCATCGCCACCCCGGGTCGGCTCCTCGATCACCTGGAGCGTGGCGCCACGGACCTAGGCGACCTGGAGTTCCTGATCCTGGACGAGGCCGACCGCATGCTCGACATGGGCTTCGCCCCGGACGTGATGCAGATCATCCAGACCTGCAACGAGGAGCGGCAATCCCTGCTCTTCTCCGCCACCCTGACCCGTGGCGGCCTGCAGTCCTTCATCGACGCCGCCCTGCGCGACCCCCAACGGGTCCTGGTGGACTCCCACCGGGTGGCCCATCCCGATATCCGTCACCAGCGCCTGCTGGCGGACGACCTGGACCATAAGCGCAAACTGCTGCTGGCCTATCTCACTCGGGGCGAGGGAGAAGCTAGCGATCTGGGAGCCGCAGACGTACAAACCCCCTCTCCCCAGCCCTCCCCCGCCGGGGGGGAGGGAGAAGGAGAATCAGCGGTTCCTGCCCCCGCAGCCCTCCTGGCGCGCGGGGAACCTGAAGCCTTACCCGACAAGATCCTCATCTTCAGCAATACCCGCGACCAGGCGACGGCCCTGGGCAATTACCTGATTGGCAAGGGGCAACGGGCGGCGATCCTCCATGGCGAACTGGAACAGCCGGAACGTGTCCGGGTGCTGAACCTGCTGCGCGACGGCCGCATCCGCCTCCTGGTGGCCACGGACGTGGCCGCCCGGGGGCTGGACGTCCCCGGCGTGGACCTGGTGATCAACTTCGAGGTCCCCCGCAGCGGCAGCGATTACCTCCATCGCACCGGGCGCACCGGGCGGGCCGGGGCCCCGGGCCTGGCCATCACCCTGGTCAGCCCGCCGGAATGGAACCGCATGGAGAGCATCGAGCGTTACCTCCAGATCGAGCTGCACCCCCTCACCCTGCCCGGCCTGGAGGGTCGCTACCAGGGACCGACCCGCTCCCGTTCGCCCAGGAAGAAGATCCACGCCCAGGCCCCCAAGCCCGCCGGCGCCCAGGCACCCAAGGTCAAGGAGCGTCACCGCGACCGCAAGAACATCGGCAAGCGCCGCCAGCCCTCCCGGCCCGCGGCGGAAGTTGGCAGCGAGGCGGGCCTCACCCCCCCCAAGCGTCCGCCGCTCTGAAAGGCGGACCCAGTCACCGGAGCCGTCCAGCTCCCCTCCCGGGGAGCGCTCCTGTCCCAGACACCCAAGCGCGCCACGCCCAGATGCCAGAGCGCTCCAGTGCCGGATACCGGAGCCCCCAATCCCAGACACCGCGGCCTGCCACACCCGGATATCGGCACCCTCCTGTTCCCGTCACCGGCGCGATTAAGTCCCCGACTTCGGAGCACCCATGGCCCTGCCCTTCGTCACCGAACTGCAAGTCCCCCGCCACGCCGCCAGTATCCCAGCCGTCCAGGCCCTGTTTGCCTCCCTCTGCGCCAGCCTGGGGATCGCCGACGCCATTCGTCGCCAGGTCGAGCTGGCCCTGGAGGAAGGCATCACCAACTTTTTCAAACACGCCATCCCGGCGGGGGTGGACGCACCCGTCAGGCTGCGCATCGAATTCCAACCGGATGCCATCCGCCTGGTGGCCCGGGCCCAGGGCCGGCCCTTCGACTTCAGCCACCTGCCCCGTTACCAGGCCCCCCACTCCCTCCAGGAGACGCCCCAGGGCCTGGGCACCTTCCTCATCGAACGGGTCATGGACAACGTCAACTGGCGCTATGTCGCCAAGGAGGGTCAGGAATTCGAGATGATCAAGCGGCTGCCGGCGGCGCTGGCCCCGGAACGCGCCGACGGCCTGGTCCAACCCGAGCGGACCGGGGTCCAGATCCAGGGCGCCATCAGCTACCGGCGCCTGCAAACCGCCGAGGAGGCCCTCGCCCTGGCCAGCGCCGCCTGGGATCTGTATGGTTACGGCTACAAGGAGGTCATCTACTACCCGGAACTGGTCCTGCAACAGGTCCGCTCCGGTCAGCTTCTGTCCTGGATCGCCTGCGACGAGGCAGGGCAGATCCTGGGACATTACGCCATGCTGCGGCACCGGCCCGACGACCCCCTGGGGGAGATGGGTGCGGCCTTCGTCCTGCCGGAGGCGCGTCAGGCCAAGGTCTTCCGCCAGCTTTCCGCCCGCCTCCATGCTGATGCGCGCCAGAGCGGCGTCCGCGCCCTCTATTCCCTGTCCGTGACCAATCACGTCGCCACCCAGAAGATCAGCCAGGAGGCGGGACGCATCACCGTCGGCCTGCGCCTGGGGTCCACGCCGGCCATCTTCGTCGAGGGGGCCAGGCCGGGTGACCGCATCACCACCACCCTGAATTACAATCAGCTCGCGCCCCGTCCCTGCCGGACCATCTTCCCGCCGCCCCGCCATCGGGAGATGATCCTGCGCAGCTATGGCTGGCTGGGATTGAGCGTGACCGCCCCGGACCCCGAAGCCCCACTCCCCGACGGCACCGGACTAGGCTCCGGGGCAGGCTCCGGGGATTATCTGCACTGCCAGCGGGATCTGACCTGGAACCGGGCCCTGATCGACGCCGCCGGCGGCGAGGCGGTGCGTTACAAACTAGCCGCCTTCACCGAGTTTCTGACCGAACAGGGGCTGGCCTGCATCCAGCTCGCCCTGGACCTGGAGGACCCGGGGACGCCGGCCCTCGCCGCCGCGGCGGAAGACCTGGGATTCTTCTATTCCGGCCTCTTCCCGGAGAGCGGGCCTGGCGGCCATGACATGCTGGAACTCCAGCTCCTCAACGGCATCACCATCGACCCCGGCCAGATCCGGCTGTATCAGGAGTCTGGCCAGGCGATCATGGCCTATCTCAAGACCTTGCCGGGGGTCCCCTTCCAGGCCGGGGGGGGGCTGGAGAAGGTAATACCCACCTTTGATCATGCCCAGTTATTGGGGTAGGGGAGCGTCTCTTGGCGAGAGCGAGTATCGGTGAGCATTCCGGGTCGGGTAGCCTCTGGCGGGGGAAGCCGAAAATCCATCCCTGGAGGCTTGACGACCGCATCCCTGCGGTCGACACCCCCGCCAGAGGCATCCCGACCCGCCCTTCTTCCAGAGAACTTCGGCCAAAAGCACCAGCCTCCGGCCAACACAAAGGATGCCAGCTGGTCTTACATCACTGGGGGTAAGTCGGGGGTAAGGGGAGACCCCGCCTGGCAGTCAGCCACGCACCCGCCACAGCAACAGGGCGCCCAGCAGAAACAGGAGCAGAATGGGCAGGAGCGACAGGCGCGGGTCCCCGGTCACCAGGGCGGCGATGCCCACCAGGCCCGGCCCCAGGACGGCGGCGAATTTGCCCAGCATGTTGTAGAAGCCGAAAAACTCCGCCTCGCGCCCGGGGGGGACGAAGCCGGCGAAGAGGGCGCGGCTCAGGGCCTGGATGCCGCCCTGGACCAGGCCGATGACCACCGCCATGGCATAGAACTCCTCGACCCGCGTCATGCCGGAGGCGAGCAGGACCACCAGGGCATAGACGCCGATGGCCAGCAGGATGCCGCGCTTGGCCCCCCAGCGTTCCCCCAGCCAGCCAAAGGCCAGGGCCGAGGGGAACCCGACGAACTGGGTGATGAGCAGGGCGATCATGAGACCGTCCGCGGCCAGCCCGATGGCGAGGCCGAAATCCACCGCCATGTGGACGATGGTATCCACGCCGTCGATGTAGCACCAATAGGCCAGCAGGAAGAGAAAGGCATCGCGGCGCTGCCGGATCTCCCCCAGGGTCTGGCGCAGTTCCCGGAAGGCGGCACGGGCGGCCAGGCCCAGGGGCCGGTCGCCGCGGCCGTCCGGCTCCCGCACCCACAGGGCCAGGGGGACGGCGAAGAGGGTCCACCAGGCGGCGACGCCGAGGAAGGCGGCCCGCACCGCCTCCCCGGCGTCGGCGAAGCCGAAGTGGGCGGGAAAGAGGGTCATGAGGACATTGAGGGCGAAGAGCAGGCCGCCGCCCAGGTAGCCCAGGGCATAGCCCAGGGACGAGACCCGGTTGTATTCCTCCGGCCTGGCCACGACCACCAGCAGGGCGTCGTAAAAGATATTGCTGCCGGAAAAGCCCAGCAAGCCGAGGAGATAGAGACCCAGGGCCAGAGCCCAGTGCCCCTGGGCGACCAGCCAGAGGGCACCGGTGGCCAGAACCCCCAGGGCGGTGAAGACCAGCAGAAAGCCCTTCCGGGCCCCAAGCTGATCGGCCAGGGCACCCAGCAGGGGGGCGGACAGCACGACCAGGGCGCTGCCGAGGGTGTTGGTCATCCCCAGCCAGAAGGTGCTCTCGGTGACCGGCAGGTCGGCGGCCCAGAACTGCTTGAAGAAGACCGGGAAGAAACCGGCGATGACCACGGTGGCGAAGGCGGAGTTGGCCCAATCATAGGTCGCCCAGGCCAGGACCGACCGGCGGCCGCTAGCCCGCGCGGGCCTTTGCTCGCCGGGTGGGGAGCGCGGTTCCTGGCCAGGGGCTTCCCAGGATTCTGGTCCGGTCCCGGCACCGCCCCGGGTCGGCGTCCGGGCCATGGCTCAGTTCTCCGGGGGCTCGTTGGCCAGAATGCCGGCGGTCAGGCACATCCGCACCAGTTCCGCCAGGGACCCGGCGCGCATCTTGTCCATCACCCGGGCGCGGTGGGCCTCCACCGTCTTGGTGCTGACCCCCAGGGCGGCGGCGATCTCGCGGTTGGAACGGCCATCGGTGACCATCACCATCACCTCGTGCTCCCGGGGGGTGAGCTCCGCCAGGCGGCGGGCGATCTCGGCGCGCTGCTGGCGGTCGACCCGGCGCTGCTTGTCGGCCTCCAGGGCCAGGCGCAGGCTGGCGATCAGGGCCTCGTCGTCGAAGGGTTTCTCGATGAAGTCCAGGGCGCCGGCGCGCATCGCCTTGACCGCCATGCCCACGTCGCCGTGGCCGGTGATGATCACCACCGGGATGCGGATCGCCTCCCGCGCCAGATAGGCCTGGAGTTCCAGACCGCTCATGCCCGGCATGCGCACGTCCAGCAACAGGCAGCCAGCCTGGCCGGGGTAATAGGCACGCAGGAAGGCCTCGGCGGAGCCGAAGGACTTGACCTTGAGCCCGGCGGACTCGATGAGCCATTCCAGGGAATGGCGCATGGCCTGATCGTCGTCGACGACGAAGACGGTGGGTTCGCTGTGCATTGGCCTTCTCCCTAACTCCATGAAGCAACGGGGTGGTCGGTCCGCCCGCGGTCTCAGGAACCCGCGGGGACCGGTGCCAGGGGCAAGCGTACCTGAAAGCAGGTACCCACGCCCACCTCGGAGGTGACGCGCAACTCGCCGCCATGGTTGCCGAGGATGGTTTGGCTGATCGGCAGCCCCATGCCCATGCCATTGAGTTTGGTGGTGAAGAAGGCATCAAACAGGCGGGCCATGGCCTCGGGTGGGATGCCAGGGCCGCTGTCCTCCACCAGGGCCAGGGCCCAGTCGCCCTCGCGGCGGACGCGCAGGGCGAGCCGGCGCCGCTCGCTCGGCACCTCTTCCAGTGCGTCCAGGGCGTTGCGGACCAGATTGAGCAGCACCTGTTCGATCTGCACCCTGTCGACCAGGACCGGAATCTCCTCCACCGCCAGTTCCCGTTCCACGGCCAATCCCAGCTTGGCGATCTCGAATTCGGCGAAGGCGTTCACCTCCGCCAGCAGTTCATTGAGATCCACTCGCGCCCGCACCGGGGCCTGTTTGCCGACCAGGGCCCGCAGGCGCTTGATGATCTCCCCCGCCCGCTGGGCCTGACTGCCAATCCGGTCCATGGCCTGGGCCAGGTCCTCCGGATCGGCATCCCCCCGGCGCAGGCGGCGCCCACAGCCGCTGGCATAGTTGGCGATGGCCGCCAGGGGCTGATTGAGCTCGTGGGCCATGCCTGTGGCCATCTCGCCCATGGTGCTGAGCCGGCAGACATGGACCAGTTCCGCCTGATGCCGGCGGAGCTCCTGCTCGGCGCGGCGCACGGCGGTGATCTCCCGGGCATAGATGTTGACATAACCCAGTTCGCTCACCGGGTAGAAAAGGCTGGAGTAGATCCGCTCCCCCTCCTGGAACTCGGCCTCCCGCTGGTGACTGGCGGACAGGGCCTCCCGGGCGAGGGCCAGCCAGGGCTTGGGCAGGGCGCTCGTCCCCTCCCCCGCCCAGGTCTTGAGCAAGGGCTCGCTGGCGCGGTTGTTATAGAGCAGCCGCCCGCCTGGGCTGACGCGCAGCATGGGGATGGGGCTCTCGCTGGCGAAGCCGGCGAGACTGCGGATCTCCTGATCCCGAGCCTTGCGCTGGGTGATGTCGTGCAGGTAGAGGGTATGGAAAAGCTCGTTCTCCAGTTCGAGGGGGACGACGGAGACCTCCAGGGGGACCAGTCGGCCGTCCGCGCGCCGCGCCAGCAGCTCGCTGCGTGTCTGGGGTTCGCGCCCCTGGCGCTGGGCCCGACGCCCCTCCCGCAGCAGGGCGTAGAAATTGGCCCGGGCCGAACCCGCCAGCAGGAGGCGGCTGAAACTTTGCCCCAGGACCTGCTCGCGACCATAGCCGAAGGTCCGTTCCGCGGTGGGATTGAGCTCCCGTACCCGCCCGTGGCGGTCCAGGGTGACGATGGAATCGAGGGCTGCCTCCATGACCGCCGCCTTGAGGGCCTCGCTCTCCCGCATCTCGATCTCATGGCGCCGGCTGGTCTCCTCCCGCGCCCGCAGGACCAACAGGGTGAACTGCTGGACCCAGTCCTCCAGCAGGATCAACTGGTTGGCACCCTGGCTGAAACCCGGGTCCTCGATCTCCAGGGCGCGGCGGGCAAAGCCCGACAGGCGCCGCATCACCTTGTTGAGCCGCGCCGAGACCAGGTAGATGACCAGGGTGAAGGTGGTGATGAACACCAGGGCGGCGATCCCCCGCTGCCGCCGCTCGAAGATGCTGACGTGACGGGACATACGCTCCACGTCGACGTAGGACACCAGGGTGGTGAAGAGCAGGTTCAGGTCCGAGCCCTCGTAGCCCGGCAGGGATTGGGACGTGACCTGATAATCCTCCCGCCACCGGGACAGGGGGCTGCCGAGCGTCAGCCAGGAGGGGTCCATGCTGACCAGGATGCGCTGATCGTCAGCGTTCACCAGGGCGATGGCGCTGTCCGCGGCCAACAGGCCCCGTTGGGAGGCGAGCAGAAAAGGTCCGTTCAGGTCGACGAGAATCACCAGGCTGCCCAGGGGCTCACCCTGGCGGTCCTCGATGGGGCTGCTCACCACCAGATAGGGCTGATTGTCGAGGCTGGTCAGTACCGTCCGTGCCTCCTCGTCGTGGCGCAAGGGTGGGTCCACGCCGGAGGCGATATCCACCGGCAAGGGCCGGTCGTCCGGGGAATAGCGTTCCCGAATCTCCCCGCCGCTATCGACCAGCAGCACCTGGGCCGGGGGCAGCAGACCGTCGCGCTCCAGATAGTCCGGCAGCCAGCCAGGCCGGGCACCGGCGTGGTAGCGGGGCTTGAAGGCCGCGCCCGGCCGCCAGGCCCGGGATTCGAGGTATTCGGCCAGACGCCGATAATGGGCGACCAGCCGGGTGGTCGCCGTGTACTGGGACAGGTACTGATCGAAGCGGATCAGGCTCTCCCGGGCGCGCTGATCCAGCCGGGTCGCCAGTTCCTGACCGAAGATGCGGGCCAGTTGCTGACTCTGGATCCGTTCCAGGACCCCCCAGACGAGCAGCCCGGCGGCGAGCCCCACCAGGATGGCGATGAGCGGCATGGGCACGCCGCGCAACAGGCGAAAGAGGATGGGTTTGAGATCGATGCGAATCACGGCCCGGACCTGAGGCAGTATGGGTCGGAGACGACCGGAAGGGGATGAATGCCAGGTATATTACGCCAAGCGGCAAGGGCTTCGGGCATGACGCCCCGCCCCGATCCTGGGACAATAGCGGGACCTAACCTCACCGTCGCGGCACCCTGGCCCTTTTCCCACCGGATACGCTCCAGTTATCGGTGCGACGAGGGAGGCGTCGAAAACGCCGAGAACTGATTGGTGAGACCTCTATCCGGAGCTTACTTGTGGCTGATGCTAACGCTCTCGCCCCCGCCCGCCCGCCGGGACTACTGCGGCGCCTCTCGGCGCTGCTCTACGATCTGATTCTACTTTTCGGCATGCTGCTGTTGGCGGCGACCCTGGTGATCGTCCCGGCCTCCGCCCTGACCGGCCACGAAATCTGGATCGAGGGTTGGCCCATGATCCTGTTCCAGCTATACCTGATCCTGGTCGGCTACGGTTTTTTTGCCTATTTCTGGCGCTATGGCGGCCAGACCCTGGGCATGCGCACCTGGCGCTTCCGGCTGGTCCGCGCCGATGGCCGGCCCCTGACCGCCGCCGATGTCCGTCGCCGGCTGCTCTGGTCCACCCTGGTCCCCGCCCCCCTGTCCCTGTTCTGGGTCCCCTTCGACCGGGAAGGGCTAGCCCCCCATGACCGCCTCTCCGCCACCCAGCCCCGGCTACTGCCGCCGTAGGCGTTCGCGCTCCCCCGTGGTCTGGGCTGGCATGAGTATCACAAGCGGCTGATTTTCCCCCTCCCTGCCCCCAGGCGGGGGAGGGGTTGGTGAGAGGGGGTCTGTACGGTTACCTGCCGCCAAACTGGCATGGGTACCACAAGCGGCTGATTTTCCTGCTCCATACCCCCTGGCGGGGGAGGGTTGGGGAGAGGGGGTAAGAACTACCCGGACGTCCCCTCCTCCCGGGCCGGCAGAAACTCAAGGGCATTGGCATCCGGATCGCGACAGAACAGCGCCGCGCGCCCCGAGCGACTGCGGGTGTAAGGGATTCCGGCGGCCTCCAAACGACTAGTGAGGGCTTCCAGGTCCCTGACGTACAGGGCAAGATGCCGGTCCCGCCCGCCATGGGCGGGGCGCCCGTTCAGGGGATCGGGGTTGGGCAATTCCAGCAGATGGATCTGCTGTGACCCGACCCGCAGCCAGGCGCCGGGGAAACCCAGGTCCGGCCGCTCGACCAGCACCTCCAGCCCCAAGAGGTCGCGATAGAAGCCCAGGGCGCGGGCGGTGTCCGCGACCAGCAGGCTGGCATGGTGAATACCCAGGATGTCTGACATGGGCTGGTATACTAACGCCAATTCGCTCCCAACCTGGATAACAATGACCCGCCGCGCATGAATCCCGATCTGGACAGGCTCCAACCCTACCCCTTTGAAAAGCTCGCCGCCCTCAAGGCCGGCATGGTACCGCCAGCGGACCTGGGGCCCATCGCCCTGTCCATTGGGGAGCCCAAACACCCGACGCCGGATTTCATTACCGAAACCCTGATCGCGCACCTGCACCTGCTGTCCAGCTACCCCACCACCCGGGGCCTGCCGGCGCTGCGCCAGGCCATCGCCGACTGGCTAACCCGGCGCTTCCAACTCCCCGCCGGCGGTTTGGACCCGGACCGGCAGATCCTGCCCCTCAACGGCACCCGCGAGGGCCTCTTCGCCCTACCCCAGGCCCTGGTGGACCGGTCGCGGCAACCCCTGGTGCTGATGCCCAACCCCTTCTATCAAATCTACGAGGGGGCGGCCCTGCTGGCCGGGGCCGAGCCACGCTACCTGCCCTGCCTCGCCGAGCAGGGCTACCTCCCGGATTTCGCGACTGTGACGTTCGACACCTGGCGGCGCTGCCAGTTGCTCTACCTCTGTTCCCCCGGCAACCCCAGCGGGGCGGTGATCCCCCTGGCGACCTTGCAGCGGCTGATCGAACTGGCTGAGGAATTCGATTTCGTCATCGCCGCCGATGAGTGCTATGCCGAGCTTTATGACGACGAGGCCCAGCCGCCAGTGGGCCTGCTCCAGGCCGCCGCCCGCCTGGGGCGCGGCGACTACCGCCGCTGCCTGGTCTTCCACAGCCTGTCCAAGCGCTCCAACGTCCCCGGGCTGCGCTCCGGTTTCGTTGCCGGCGATGCGGAACTCATCGAGCGCTTTTTCCAGTACCGCACCTATCACGGCTGCGCCATGCCGGTCCAGCATCAGCACGCCAGCCTCGCCGCCTGGCGGGACGAGGCCCATGTGGTGGCCAACCGCGCCCTGTACCGGGCCAAGTTCGACGCCGTGCTGGCGATCCTGGGCGACGTCCTGGAGGTCAGCCGGCCCGCGGGCGGCTTCTATCTCTGGCCGCGGACCCCGATTCCGGACCCGGACTTCGTCCGGGGCCTCTTCGCCGCGAGCAACGTCACCGTCCTGCCGGGGTCCTACCTATCCCGGGCGGTGGACGGCGTCGATCCGGGCGCGGGCCGCGTCCGCCTGGCCCTGGTGGCGCCCCTGGACGAGTGCGTCGAGGCCGCCTGGCGCATTCGCCGTTACCTCGAAGGCTTGTGATCCGGCACCGCCCCGCCCCGCCTCGCATGAACAATTGTATTCGTTTGGAACCCTGGCGCCCCAGAAGGGCTTCGGGGGCACAGGTTGCTGGTTCTCTTGCCCCCTCCCCCCTGGTGGGGGAGGGTTGGGGAGAGGGGGTCTGAATGGTTACCCGGTTATGACCAGCCTCGATACCCCACTCTCAACCTACTCGTCCGGACTCAGCAAAAACCCACGCTGCACCGGGCATCGTTCGTAACAATTTCTTTCCTCCCATTTTCTTTCCTGGATTCTGGAGCAACCCATGAGCGATAACCGCCCCATCATCGAAGCCGCCTTCGAGCGCCGCGCCGAGATCACCCCCCGTAGCGTCGAGACCCTGGTCCGCGATGCCGTCCTGGACACCATGGAGCGCCTCGATCGCGGCGAGATCCGGGTGGCGGAGAAGCGCGACGGTGCCTGGGTGGTGAACGACTGGATCAAGAAGGCGGTGCTGCTGTCCTTCCGCATCGAGGACAACAGCTTCATGAAGGGGGGCTTCACCAACTATTACGACAAGGTTCCCTCCAAGTACCAGGACTACAACAGCCGCGACTTCCGCGACGGCGGGGTGCGGGTGGTGCCGCCCGCCACTGCACGGCGCGGGGCCTACATCGCCCCCGGCTGCGTGCTCATGCCCTCCTACGTTAACATCGGCGCCTATGTCGATAGCGGCACCATGGTCGATACCTGGGCCACCGTCGGCTCCTGCGCCCAGATCGGCAAGAACGTGCATCTGTCTGGCGGCGTTGGCATCGGCGGCGTCCTGGAGCCGGTCCAGGCGGCGCCCACCATCATCGAGGACAACTGCTTCATCGGCGCCCGCTCCGAGATTGTCGAGGGCGTCATCGTCGAGGAGGGGGCGGTCATCTCCATGGGCGTCTACATCGGCGCCAGCACCAAGATCTACAACCGCGAGACCGGGGAAATCCTCTATGGCCGGGTCCCCGCCGGGGCCGTGGTCGTCCCCGGCAACCTGCCGGCCAAGGACGGCAGCCACAGCCTCTATTGCGCCGTCATCATCAAACAGGTGGACGCGCGCACCCGCGGTAAGGTCGGCATCAACGAACTACTGCGGGATATCTGAGCCTGACTTTATATCGGCCCATCAATGGAATTCCTCTAACCTTTCACCCCCCTCTCCCCGGCCCTCCCCCACAAGGGGGGAGGGAGGTTACCGATGCCATGATCCGCCTGTACGGCATTCCCAACTGCGACACCATGAAGAAGGCCCGGCGCTGGCTCGACGAGCACGGCGTTGCCTATGACTTCCACGACTACAAAAAACAGGGCCTGGACGAGGCCCTGCTGCGGGCCTGGGTCGCCGAATTAGGCTGGGAGCGGCTGGCCAACCGCCAGGGCACGACCTGGCGCAAGCTACCGACGGAGCTACGTGAGGGGCTGGACGCGGAGGGGGCGATTGCGGTCATGCTGGCCAATCCCAGCCTCATTCGTCGCCCCCTGCTCGACACGGGTGAGGCCCGGCATCTGGGTTTCTCACCAGAGGCCTACACGGAGATCTTTCCCCCATGACCCCAACCCTGGACTTGGCCGCCGAGCTGATCCGCCGTCCCTCCGTCACCCCAGAGGATGGCGGTTGTCAGGACATCCTCGCCCAGCGCCTGGCGGCGAACGGCTTTCACGTCGAGCATCTGCCCTTCGGCGAGGTCCGTAATCTCTGGGCCCGGCGCGGCTCGGACCGGCCCCTCTTCTGCTTCGCCGGCCACACTGACGTGGTGCCGCCCGGTCCCCGGGACCACTGGGACTCGGACCCCTTCACCCCGGCGGTGCGTGACGGCAAGCTTTACGGCCGCGGGGCCTGCGACATGAAGGGTGAGATCGCGGCCATGGTCACGGCGGTGGAGGCCTTCGTTCACGATCAGCCGGACCACCCGGGTTCCATCGCCTTCCTCATCACCAGCGACGAGGAAGGCCCCTCGGTGGACGGCACAGTGCGGGTGGTGGAGACCCTGGAGGCCCGGGGAGAGAAGATCGACTGGTGTCTGGTGGGCGAGCCCTCCAGCCAGGATCGCCTGGGGGACACCCTCAAGAACGGCCGCCGCGGCAGCCTGAACGGCTTCCTGACCGTCAAGGGCCGGCAAGGCCATGTGGCCTACCCCCATCGCGCCGTCAATCCCCTCCATGTCCTCGCCCCCTCTCTGGTGGAACTGGTGGACGAGGAGTGGGACCAGGGTAACGCCTTCTTTCCGCCCACGACCTTTCAGATCGCCAATCTCAACACCGGTACCGGCGCCGAGAACGTCATCCCCGGCACCCTCACCGCCCAATTCAACTTCCGCTTCTCCACCGAGGTCACGGCCGAGACCCTCCAGCGCCGGGTCGCCACCATCCTCGACCGGGGCGGTTTCGACTACGACCTGAGCTGGCGCCTGTCCGGCGACCCCTTCCTCACCCCTGCCGGCGCCCTGGTGGAGGCTGCCTCCCTGGCCGTGCTGGAGACCCTGGGCTACCGACCGGAACTCTCCACCGGCGGCGGCACCTCCGACGGCCGCTTCATCGCCCCCACCGGCGCCCAGGTCCTGGAACTGGGGGCCATCAACGCTAGCATCCACCAGATCAATGAGCATGTGGGCGTCGAGGAACTGGAGCAGCTCTCGACCATCTACCGCCGCATCCTGGAGAGGCTCCTAGCCTGAGTGGTTCTGGGAGCAGGCTCCTTCGTGAAAAAAACGGTTAAACAAGCGGTCAAGAAACGGACCGGGACCGCGGTCCCGGCCCAAACGCCAGACCGGGCCACTGGCCCCAAGCCCGATACGCCCCCCGATCCACGCCCCTTCGCCGACCTGAGCCCGGACCGCATTCTGAACGCGGTAGAATCCCTTGGCCTGGTCACTGACGGTCGGCTGCTGGCCCTCAACAGCTACGAGAACCGCGTCTATCAGGTCGGCATCGAAGAGGGACAGCCCCTCGTCGCCAAGTTCTACCGGCCGGGGCGCTGGAGCGACGCCGCCATCCTGGAGGAGCACGCCTTCACCTTAGACCTGGCGGAGCGGGAGATCCCGGCGGTGCCGCCCCTGGTCATCGGCGGCCAGACCCTGCACCGCCATGGCGGCTATCGCTTTTCCCTCAGCCCGCGGCGGGGCGGCCGGACGCCGGAACTGGATCGTCCCCAGGTGCTGACCTGGCTGGGCCGCTTCCTGGGCCGCATCCATGCCTTGGGTGAAACGCTCCCCTTCCGGCACCGCCCCCGCCTCGACCTCGCCAGCTTTGGCGAGGAGCCCCGGGCCTACCTGCTGGCGGCGGGCTGGCTGCCCCCCGAGCTGCGCAACGCCTATGCCAGCGTCTCCGCCCAGGCCCTGGAGGCGGCGCGCCGCCTGTTCGACCAGGCGGGCGATGTCCGCCAGCTCCGGCTGCATGGCGACTGCCACCCTGGCAACCTGCTGTGGACCGACACCGGCCCCCACTTCGTCGACTTCGACGACTGCCGCCTGGGCCCGGCGGTGCAGGACCTGTGGATGCTGCTCTGCGGCAGCCGCCAGGAGGTGGCCGCCCAGCTCGACCAGATCCTGACCGGTTACCAGGACTTTCGCGATTTCGACTACCGCGAATTGCACCTCATCGAGGCCCTGCGCACCCTGCGCCTGATGCACTACAGCGCCTGGCTGGCCCGCCGCTGGGAGGACCCGGCCTTCCCCCTCGCCTTCCCCTGGTTCAACAGCCCGCGCTACTGGGAGGAGCGCATCCTGGAGTTGCGGGAGCAGATTGCCGCCATGCAGGAGGCGCTGCAGTGATATCCACTTCTCGGGACCTGGACGTATCGCCGGGACCCGATCACCGTCCGGGGTAATCCTCGCCCAGCCCTCAAGGGGTTGGCGAACCGGCGGGCCTCAGGCTGACCTCTCCGGCGGTGAAGATCCGGATTTCCCCGGCCACCTCCACACGCAGGGCGCCGTCGCCGGTGATGCCGGCTTGGGTGCCGATGACGAGCCGCTCGCCCTGACGGATCTCGACACTTTCACCCCGATAACGGTCGTAGCGCTCCCAGAGCGGCAGGAAAGGGATCAGGCCCTCGCGGCCATAGCGCTCCAGGGTGACGACCAGGGCCTCTGTCGCCAGGGCGGCGATGTGGTTGCGACGGTAGCCCCGGGGACCGAAGATCTCGTCCAGATCCACCCAGGGCTGGTCGATGCCCTGGACCTGGGCGCCACGCAGGCGGGTGTTGAGGCCCAGGCCGACGACCACCAGGCTCGGGCCCTGGGTCTCGGCGGCCACCTCGATCAGCAGGCCTCCCAACTTGCGCCGCCGCCACAGCAGGTCGTTGGGCCACTTGAGGCCGATGCCCGCCACCCCGGCAGTCTCCAGGGCCTGGGCCAGGGCCGCGCCCGCCGCCAGGCTGAGCCCGCCCAGATGGCCAGGTCCCTGGGGAAAGCGCCACAACAGGGACAGATAGAGGTTGGCGCCGTAGGGCGAGACCCAGGTCCGCCCCCGTCGTCCCCGGCCGGCGGACTGGCGCTCCGCCAGGCAGAGGGTGCCGCTCGGGGCGCCGGCATGGCCGGCGGCGAGGAGGTGGGCGTTGGTGGAGTCAATGTCGTCCAGGATCTCCAGCCGGGCGATCTGGGCCTGGGCTATGTGGCTCAGGGCGCCAAGGAATTGGGCCGGGTCGAGCAGTTCCAGGGGCTCGCTCAGGCGGTAGCCCGTGCCGCGCCGGGACTCGATGGTCAGCCCGAGACGTTCGCTAGCCTTGCGCACGCCCTTCCAGACCGCCGCCCGGCTCAGTCCCAGCCGTTCCGCCAGGGTCTCGCCGGAGTGATAGCGGCCATCCGCCAGTTGGCGCACCAGTTTGAGATGAGTCTCCATGCCGCCCTCAGCCACCGTGGCCCGGTAAAGAGCCTGGTCTGGTCTCACCGCCCATTTGGCGCACCGTTCTCACCACCCGGATGGCTCATTGTCTCGTCCCCCCTGCTCACTTGATTGTCCGCTGACGGACATCCACGGGACACGGGGCCTTACCCCTTGGCCGCATCCGCTACCGACACCGCTCGGCCCTGGCCTCCGAGCCAGGCGGCGCGGCGAGCCTGGGCTTGTGGCGTGGCGTCCGCCAAGAGCCAAAGCTCACAGGTATCCAGGGGCGCCGGGGCCAGCCGTGCCCGGCGGACCTGGAGCTCGTCACGGCGGAAGGCGTGAATCTCCACCTCGGACCCCTCCCCCGCCGTCAGCAGCAGCTTGTCCAGGTTGTCGCGGCTGATGCGCAGTCCGTCCAGCGCTACCAGGGTATCCCCCGGGGCCAGGCCGGCAGTCTGGGCGGGACCAGCGGTGAAGACGGTGGCGATGATGGGCTCGACGCCCTCGGGCCTGAGGCGGATGCCCAGGCTGGGCGTTGGCGTGGCGGCCCCCTCAGCCGTTTGGATGCCGGTTGCCGGAGCGGCGGCACCGTTGGCGGCCAGACCGCCGAAATCCTTGCCCTGGCGGGCCACCCTGAGGCGCAGGCCGATCCCCAGCTCCGCCAGCAGGGGTGCCAGGTCCAGGTCCTCGGTGCTATCCAGGGCCTGGTGGAAAAAGTCGCCCAGGTCCAGCCCGGTCACCGCCATCGCCAGGGTCTCGAAGCCCCGCTCCTCCAGGCCAACGCCGGTGCGGCCATGGCGTTCCCACAGGGCGCACATCACGTCGTCGAGGGACTTGGTCCCAGCCGTGTCCCGGCGAATGGTCAGGTCGAGCGCCAGGGCCACCAGGGCGCCCTTGGCATAGTAACTCACCAGGCTGTTGGGACTGTTCTCGTCCGGCTGGTAGAACTTGGTCCAGGCATCGAAGCTGGACTCCGCCAAGGTCTGGACCAGACGCCCCGGGGTGCGCAGGACGCGGGTGATGGCCTCCGCCAGCAGCCCGAGATAGGCCGCCTCGTCGATGCAGCCACTGCGTACCAGGGCCAGGTCGTCATAGTAGGAGGTGATGCCCTCGAAAACCCAGAGCAGCCGGGTGTGTACCTCCCGTTCAAGGCCCTGCTCCAGGAAGGCGCGGGGGCGGATGCGCTTGACGTGCCAAAGGTGGAAATACTCGTGGCTGCACAGCCCCAGGAACCGCTGGTAGCCGGGGGTCGGTTGGCCCATTCCCAGGGCCGGCAGTTCCTCCCGGGCACAGAGCAGGCTGGTGGAGAAACGATGTTCGAGCCCGCCGTAGCCATCGGCGGTGACCTGGGTCATGAAGAGGTAGCGATCCAGGGGCAGTTCGCCGAAGAGCGCGGCCTGGGTGGCGCAGATGCGACTCAGGTCGGCCTGCAAGCGCGCATCATCGGCGCGGTGGCGCCCGGTGAGGGTCAGCCAGTGGGGGACGCCGCGGACGTGGAAGGGTATGAGGCTGAAGATGCCCATCTCCACCGGATGGTCGATCAGGTCCTCATAGTCGTCGGCCTGATAGGTCCCGAAGCCGAAGGGTTCCGCCGCCAGGGGGCGCAGGCTGGTCGCCAGACGCCAGTCGGCGTAGGCAGGGCCCTGGGGGGGCTGGATCTCCACCCGACAGGGCAGCCCCTCCAGGCCCCGGACCCCCAGAAAGAGGGCGGGACCGTTGAAATACCCACGCCGGTCATCCAGGAAGGCCCCCCGCACGCTCCCGTCCCAGGCGTAGACCTGCCAGCGGATGACCACCGGCAGACCACGGTGAGCAAGGGTCCAGGTCTGCTTGTCACGTTTTTCCAGGGGCAGATCCCCCTCCGGATCGCCTGCCAACAGGCGGATGAGGTGGCGGGCGAAGTTGCGGATCAGGTAACTGCCAGGAATCCAGGCTGGCAGGGTGAGGATCAGGTCTCCCGCCGGCGGTGGGGTGATGCGCAGTTCGACGGCGAAGACATGGGCTTCGGGTGATAGCGGCTGGACGCGATAGTCAAGGGTGGGGTTCATCTCAAAGGGCATTGGTTGTGGTCAGTCAGTAAGAGCGACAGGGGCAATGAGGGAATCAAGGCTTGGATAACGCAGCTGCCGTGATCATCGCTTCGTCCAAGACCAAATCGATCCGCGGACTTCATTGTTCTCGCGCCTTTAATCAATTTTTGCCTGACCCGACGCTCAGACTTTGGATAACGGCATGCCAATCAAGGCGAAGACGGTTAAGCACCCGCGGTAACGGCCCCTGGCGCCGAAGGAAGCGACGGGAGCAGGGCCAGCCCCCCGGCCGGCAGGTCCAGGTGCACATCCATCTGCGGGAAGGCAATGACGATCCCCCGGGCCCTAAAGGCCGCCAGGGCATCGTTCCGGAGGGCGGCAGCCGACTTGGTGCGGTTCGCTACCTTGATCCAGAACCGGGCCTTGAGCAGGATGGCGCTGTCGGCAAAATCGACCACCAGCACATCGGGCGGGTGGACCTTGAGCACGTAGTGCGAGGCGCGCATGACCTCCAGCAGGGTCTGAATCGCCACCTGGATATCCGAATCGTAGGCGACGCCGACCTGAAATTCGTGACGCCGGATGTCGCCATTCAGGGTCCAGTTGCGGAATTCCTTGGAGACGATCTGACTGTTGGGCAAGGCGATGAGGGCATTGTCCTCGGTCTTGATGAAGGTCGCGCGGATGTTGATCTTATGGACCTTGCCATAGACAGAACCAAATTCAATGGTATCGCCAGGTCGAACCTGTTTGCCTAGCAGGATGATGATCCCGGCGAAGAAATTCTCGAGAATATCCTTCAAGGCAAAGCCAAAACCCACGCTGAGACCGCCCACGATCCATTTGAGATTGTCCCAGTCGATATGCAGCGAGGTGAGGGTAATCAGGATGAAGAGAATCCAGACGACGTAGCGCACGACCAGAAAGGTGGAATTGAGGGCCACCAGATCGAGTTGGCGCGAATCACTGATCACCGTCAACATCTCATGGATCCAGTTGAGAAGAAAGCGCAGAAAAACAGCGACCAGCAGAATACTCACCAGGGTTCGCAGGCTGATCTCAACGGCGGGTGAGGGCGCCAGATCGACATTTAAAAGATGGGCGATAAACCAACTGGCGTTGAAGACTTCGAACCCCCACTGAGTGGCACCCATCAGCAGGGCAAACCACAGCAGCGGGATCAGCAGGGTGGAAATGATGCTGGCCGTCGATGACCGCCGGCCGCGGATGGCATGAGCGACACGCAGCAGGTTTTGGGTTATCACGATCCCGGCATAGAAGATGCTCAGGGCCAGACCGCCACCAATCGCAAGGGCCAGGGCGGGATAGAGATATCCCAACCAGGCGGTGATGCCAACAACCGTCCAGATCAGTCCGGACAGGTGGAACAGGGAATGGATATCCAGGCGATGTTGTTTGTGGATGATGGAATTCCCAATCACCCACAAGAGGTTACCCAGCCCCAGCAGCACCAGGGTCATGAGCAACACGCGCTTGGGCGCCAGAAGATCCGTCATCACATCCAGCAGCGCGATGGAGAAAATAGTCAGCAGGAAGGGATTCAATCCCGGGGCATTCTCTTCGTCATAGCGGGATTTCCAGGCGTAATCGGTGATCGCCAGCCCCAGGAACAACATCGCCAGGGTCAAAAACAGACTGTCGTTGGTGCTGGGCAGGGATTTAAAGGCTTGGAGATAAAAAAAGCCCAGCCAGGCCGTTAGGTAAGGACGTTTGTACCTGGCCAGGGGAAAGCTGGTCAGACGCAGGATGACCAGGGTGACAATGACGGCGATAACGACAAGGGTGAAGAATTGCCACATCAATGATGGCCAGAGATAGTCATCAGGTATGATGACCCGCCATTGGATCGGCAGCGCAAGCAACCAACTGACGAAACTCCGTTTCAATTCCAGAAACTGAAAGGTGGCGCCACCCACGTTTTCCCCACCACCAAAGAAATCGAACGGCTGAAAAAAATATTGGCGATAGTGCGCTAAAAGCTCTGCCTCGCCCCGATTCAGGATCTGCTGAGATTGAGCAATGAAGTCATCGCTTTGCTGGATAATCTCATCGATCTGTGCGACCCAACGCGCCTGCGTGAGCAAGGCGGAATCGAAATTGTAGGCAATCCAGTTGGCGCGCCAGGACAGTTCCGGCTCGACCATCTCGATGGATTGGATCATGGTCAGATTGTTCTTCATCTGGATGTTTTCCAGATTGAACTTCTGCCGGTAAGCCTGGAGGCTGTCGCGGACCTGTTCGAATGACCGGCTCAGATCCTGGATCTGACGATAGTAGAAGGCGGAAAAATATGGGGCATCCTGGGGCTGACCGTCGATCAGGAGCAATAATTCGCTCAGGCGGACCTGAGCACGATGGAGTTTGGTGGCGAATTCATGGCGGCCATCGCGGATGAGGCCATTGATCAGATCGATCTTGGCCCGATCCCGTACCCCCTCGGCATCGCTGGAAATCACGTCGAAATAGTTATCCAGGATGGCCCGAGCATCATAATTTTCATCCACTTCGAGCCGCGGTAGCCGTTGCCGCCAGCGCGAGTCCTCCCCCACCCTGGTTTTCCCGCCGGTGACGCTGGTCTGGCCAGCGTCTTGGTAATCGCGAGCGCCAGTCTCAGCGGTGTTGTCCGCCCCGGTGGTATTGCCCGCGTCATGATGGTTGCGATAGATAGCGGTAAAGCTTCCGTCCCGCATCATGTCCCGCAGGGCCTGATTGATCCGGCTCAACAACCAGGCCTGGTCCTTGGCCACCGGAAAGGCACGGTAGGCGTTGGGGGTGAAAAAATCATCGGTCTCCAGGACCTTTAATTGGTCGGGGTACCGGTTCTGGAGGGCGGTGATAATCTCCGCGTCGTCCAGCAAGTAATCAATATTTCCAGCCAGCAAGGCCTGCTCCATCTGGGCCCCGTCGGCAAAGGTCTGCACCCCGCCGATGCGGCCCGCTTGGTACCAGCGATCAATCTGGTCCTGATGGACGCTGCCGTGCAGGGCACCAAAGGTTTTCTTCTCGAAATCCACGGCTGAGTGAGCGGACAGCGCCGCGCCACGGCCAAGGACCCGGCGCTGGTATTCGTCGATCGGCCAGGAAAAATCCATGGCCGCCTTGCGCGGGTCCGTGATCGTGACGGGCACGGCGAGGTGAAAGGCGCCGGCGGCGAGATCTTTCAGCAGCCTGGTGCGATCGCTCTTGACATATTCCAGCCGCAGTTCTTCCCGGCGGGCAATCTCCTCTAGCAGGGCCGGGTAAAAGCCCAGCGGGCGCCCAGTGTCCGCATCGCTCCAGATCAGAGGGGCATGCTCATACCACCCCACCCTGACCAACCGTGAAGCGGCGGTCTCTTGGGTGAGCCACCCGTAACCGCCGAGGATGACCAGCAGGGCCAACCAGGGGAGGATGGATCTGAAACGCGGTACCTGGAACATTCCCCTTGACCCCTCTGAGGGTACCCAGCAAAAAGATCATTTTATGCCCTCCCCCTGGCCAGTCACCAGACGCGCGGCAGGCAGACGGGAAATCCTTGGCCGAATTCGGGCCTGAGGGGGTAGAATCGGTGCCAATCCAACCAGTGATCTGAATCCCATGTCGCCACATTTTTCCTCTGGCTGGTTAATCCTGACTTTGGTGCTGCCGGGTTTCGTCAGCGCCACGCTGCCAACGCCCACGGCCACCCCTGCGACGGCGCCCACGGCCAAGGTTGAGAATGAGGCTAAGGCTGAAGCTGAGGCCAAGGCTGAGGTTAAGCCCGATACCGAGGCCAAGCCCAAGCCCGACCGGGCTGGCCTGGAGAAGTTGGTCGCCGCGGCCGCCGAACGTCACGGGGTCGAGCTGGCCCTGGTCAAGGCCGTGGTCGCCGCCGAATCCGCCTACGATCCCCAGGCCGTCTCCCGGGCCGGTGCCCGGGGCCTGATGCAGGTCATGCCGGCCACCGCCGCGGACTATGGCGTCGCCGACCAGGAGCGCCTGTTCGACCCCGAGACCAACCTTGATACCGGCACCCGCCACCTCAAGCGCCTGCTGGCCAAATACAAGAACGACTACGGCCGGGCCATCATGGCCTACAACGCTGGCGAGGGCGTGGTGGACCGCACGGGCAGCATGGTCACCTACGCCGAGACCCTGTCCTACACCGAGGCGGTGATCCGTCATTACCGCCGCCAAGGCGGCACCAAACCCACCGACGAGGCCCTGGCCAAGGTTCGCCAGTTACGCAAGCTCAAGGGTCAGCAGGTCAAACAACTCCTGGCCAAATACCTGGACCTCAACCTGCCCTCCCTGCGCGGCAGCTCGCGCACCATCCGTGTGGTTGCCCCGGGGCTGGACGAGAACAGCGCCAAACGCCGGCCCATGATCGTCCTGGAGACCAAAAAGCCTGAGAGCCAGACCGACTGACGATTCCCTTCCAACCTTCACCGACACTACTTTCCTTTCCGCGCCCTCAACTTAATCCCCACTTGCCCGTGACTGGCCCACCCCTAGCGGGACATGGTAACGGCGGCCTGTAGGCGGATTCCCGCCGGAACTGGCTGACACCATCCACCTCAGTAATAGCCCCTGTCGGGGTACTCAAGTGTGAATCTAAGGGGGTATACGCGTGGTGGGGTAGCGAAACCGCCGCTTTGACCCTAGGCTTAGCACATCCACCCTGCGGGTCTCTTGTTGAGGTGAAGCCATGAACCGCCATCTCGCCGCCATCGCCCTTGGCCTGCTGTCCGCCCTGCTCTGGAGCACGAGTGCCATGACCGCCACCCCGGACGAGCAACGCAGCACCCTGGACGATCAGACCGCCGTCGCCGTCACCATCTACAACGAGGACCTGGCCCTAGTAAAGGACCGCCGCCGCCTGGAGCTGCCCGCCGGGCGTCTGGACCTGGCCTTCCGCGACGTCAGCGCCCGGATCCAGCCCGAGACGGCCCTGCTGCGCGGCCTGACCGCCGGGGCCGGGTTGCGCGTCATCGAGCAGAACTTCGACTTCGACCTGCTCACCCCCGCCAAGCTGCTGGAGAAATACGTCGGTCGCCCGGTTGGCGTCATCAAGGTCCACCCCACCACCGGGGAGGAGACCGAGGAGGCGGCTGAGGTCCTGGCCGCGTCGGATGGCACGGTCCTGCGTATCGGCGACCGCATCGAGACCGGCGAGCCCGGGCGCATCGTCTTTCGCGAGCTACCGCCCAACCTGCGGGACCGCCCCACCCTAGTCATGAAGCTGGACAACGGCCTGGCGGGTCCCCAGGAGGT
Organism: uncultured Gammaproteobacteria bacterium; assembly: GCA_937862735.1. Lineage (GTDB taxonomy): Bacteria > Pseudomonadota > Gammaproteobacteria > Chromatiales > Chromatiaceae > M0108. The sequence continues at coordinate 18,997 of CALMDH010000105.1, read as the reverse complement.
GGAACTGTCCTACCTCACCGGCGGCCTGTCCTGGAAGGCCGACTACGTGGGCGAACTGGCGGCGGACGACAGCCGCCTGGACCTCACCGGCTGGGTCACCCTCAACAACACCAGCGGCACCGCTTATCGTGACGCCCGGCTCCAGCTCGTCGCCGGCGACGTCAACCGGGTGCGGGACCAGATCCGGCCGGCCATGGCCATGATGGAGAGGCGGGCCATGGCCGCGCCCGCCCCGGAGATGGCGGAGGAGGCCCTGTTCGAGTACCACCTCTACAGCCTGGCCCATCCCACCACCATCGCCGACAACCAGTCCAAGCAGGTGGCCCTGCTGGCGGCCCAGGGGGTACCCACCCGCAAGGAACTGCTCTTCCTGGGCCAGGATTACTACTACCGCGCCCAGCAGGGGGAGATTGGCGTCAAGCTCAAGGCCAGCGTCTTCCTGGAGTTTGACAACCGCGAGGAGGCCCGCCTGGGCCTGCCCCTGCCCAAGGGCGTGGTGCGCATCTACAAGCGGGATTCCCAGGATCAGGCCCAGTTCGTCGGCGAGGACCGCATCGACCATACCCCGAAGAACGAGCAGGTGCGCCTGAAGCTCGGCGAGGCCTTTGACGTCACCGCCGACAAGGTGCAGACGGACTTCGTCAAGCTCTCCGGCATGGGGCCCTGGCAGTATCAGTTCGAGACCGGCTACCGCTTCAAGCTGCGTAACGCCAAGCCCGAGGCCGTCAGGGTCAAGGTCCGGGAGCCCATCCCCGGAGACTGGCAGATGCTTGAATCCAGTCACCCCCAGCGCAAGGTCGCCGCCAACCTGGCGGAGTGGGAGATCGAGATTCCAGCGGAAGGGGAGACCGAGCTCAGATACCGGGTGCGGGTGCGGTTCTGAGGCTCAGGTTGCGGAGTTGAGGTTTGGGGGCTCAATCCTCCGGCCGCAGGTGGGGGAAGAGCAGGACGTCGCGGATCGAGGCCGAGTCGGTGAAGAGCATCACCAGGCGGTCGATGCCGATGCCCTCCCCCGCCGTGGGCGGCATGCCGTGCTCCAGGGCGCGGACATAGTCGGCATCGAAGTGCATGGCCTCCTCGTCGCCGGCGTCCTTCTCCGCCACCTGGCGACGGAAGCGCTCGGCCTGATCCTCGGCGTCGTTGAGCTCGGAAAAGCCGTTGGCGAGTTCGCGGCCGCCGACGTAGAACTCGAAGCGGTCGGTGACGAAGAGATCCCGATCGTTGCACCGCGCCAGGGGTGAGACCTCGGTGGGGTACTGGGTGATGAAGGTTGGGTCCTTGAGCTGGTGCTCGGCCACCTGGTCGAAGATTTCCATCTGCACCTTGCCCAGGCCCCAGGTCGGCTTGAATGCGAGACCCAGGCGCCGTGCCAGAGCGCGGGCCGCTTCCAGGTCGTCAAGGTCGGCTGAGGTGATGCCCCGCTCCGCCCCATAACGCAGAATGGCCTCGCGCACCGTCAGGCGGGCGAAGGGCTTGCCAAAGTCGTAGGTCTCCCCCTGGTAGCTGACCAGGGTGGAACCGGTCACCTCCTCAGCCATGCCCCGCAGCAGGTCCTCGGTAAGATCCATCAGGTCCTCGTAATCGGCATAGGCCTCGTAGAATTCCACCATGGTGAACTCAGGATTATGGCGAGTAGAGAGGCCCTCATTGCGGAAGTTGCGGTTGATCTCGTAGACCTTCTCGAAGCCACCCACCACCAGGCGCTTGAGGTAGAGCTCCGGAGCGATGCGCAAAAAGAGCTGCATGTCCAGGGCGTGATGGTGGGTGATGAAGGGCCGCGCCGCCGCCCCACCAGGGATGACCTGCATCATCGGCGTTTCCACCTCCAGATAGCCCCGGCCATCCAGATAGTTCCGCAGATACTGGATGATGCGGGTGCGGGCGCGGAAGGTCTGGCGCGTGCACTCGTTCATGATCAGGTCCAGGTAGCGCTGGCGATACTTGCTCTCCTGGTGGGTAAGGCCGTGGAACTTCTCCGGCAGGGGGCGCAGGGCCTTGGTCAACAGCCGCAGGGTCTCGACCCGCACCGACACCTCGCCCGTCTTGGTCTTGAACAGCACCCCCTCGGCGCCAAGGATGTCGCCCAGGTCCAGGTCGCGCTTGAACCAGGCGTAGTCCTCTTCTCCCAGGGTATCACGCTGGATAAAGAGCTGGATCTGGCCCGACATGTCCTGGAGATGGCAGAAGCTGGCCTTGCCCATGACGCGCCGGCTCATCAGCCGCCCGGCGACCTTGACCCGCAGGCCCAGGGCCTCCAGCTCCTCCGCCGGCCGGTCGCCATACTCGGCCACCAGTTCCCCGCCCATGACGTTGCGGCGGAAGTCATTGGGAAAGGCAATGCCGTTCTCGCGCAGGGCGCGCAGCTTCTCCCGGCGCTGGGCGATGAGCTTGTTTTCGTCGAGGGGTTGCTGGTCAGGATTATTCATGGGTATTCGCGCTTACTACCGAGGCCGTGGGACCACCACGACCTGAAACATTGCCGCTTGGCCAACGAGGCCGGCACCGGCATCGCCTGCCCTTCCGGGTCGGGACCCCGCACCCAGTCAGGCCGCCGGCCAATCGGGGTAGGCGGGGTTGGGTGGACTTGAAAAGCGCAGCATTATGGCTCAGATGCCCGGCGGGCACTAACTGCTGCTTAACAGCATCACAGGGTCTCCACCTCGAAGCCCACCAGCGAGCGCCGCTCGCGGCTGAACTCGATGCCGATCAGGTGGATCGGCAGCCCCTCGGCACGGTACTTGTCGGCGTAGCCTCTATCCTTGATCTGCTGCAAGGCCGCGCCCTCGGGGGCCAGTTCCACGACCTTGAACTCGAACAGCCAGATGTGGCCGTTGAAGCGCAGGCGCAGGTCGAGCCGGCCCTGGTGGCTGGCATCCTCCGGCACCAGGTCCAGCCCCAGGGCGGCGAGGTGGCTGTAGAAGACGCTGGCGTAGTAGCCCTCGTAGCGGGCGATGGGATTGGTGTCGTGCCACTGATGGGGGATGGCGGCGAACAGGCTGGCAATGTGCTGGCGCAGGGCCTCAACATCGGCGACGACCAGGATGTCGTAGAGCCGGCTGGCCAGCTCGCTGGCCTGTCCCGGCTGGCCGATGAAGGCCTTGGCCAGGCTGTCGTTGAGTGCCGCGCTCACCTCCAGATTGGGGTAACCCAGGCTGTACTCCCAGCGCGCGCCGATCTGGCGGGAACCGGTGAAGGTCAGATAGCCGGTCTGCCACAGCAGGGCCTCCGGCGCGAGCTGATCGACGTCAAAGGCCGACAACAGGGCCTCGTCCGCCCGCAGGTGCGCCAGCCGGGGGGTGAAGAAACCGCGCTGGGTCAGGACATCCACCAGAAAGGTGGGCGTGCCGGTCTCGAACCACCAGGGGCGGAACTCGCGGGCATCGAACAGCAGCAGCACGTCGAAGGGGTTGTAAACCGCCTCGCCCAACCAGTTGTAACCGTTATACCAGGCGCGGATCTGCTCCCGGTCCAGCCCCGCCAGCTCCGGGGCGAAGACCTGGTCCAGATCGGCCTCGGTGTAGCCGCACAGGGCCGAGTAGCGGGCGTCGACAGTGATGTCCCTGAGATTGTTCAGCCCGGAGAAGAGGCTAACCTTGCTGAACTTGCTGACCCCGGTGAGGAAGGCGAAGCGGATGTGGGCGTCCGAGTCCTTGATCACCGAGTAGAGATTGCGCAAGCCATCGCGCATCACCCGGGCCATCACCGGATCGGTAATGTTGTCGAGGATCGGCTTGTCATATTCATCCACCAGCACCACCACGCGCTCGCCGGTGGCGGCATGTGCCTTGCGGATCAACTCGGCGAAACAGCCCGCCAGCGTCGGCTGCGCACACGAGATACCGAGTGCCTCCTGATTGATGGCCAACTGCTCGCCAATCTTGGCGTCAAGTTCGCCCGTCTGCCGCACCACCCCACCGCCGAAGCTCAGCCGGACCACCGGATAGCGCCGTGACCAGTCCCAGCGACTCTCGGCCGCCAAGCCTTGGAACAGCACCTGATTACCACTGAGCAGTTCCGCCAAGGTATCCAGGAACAACGACTTGCCGAAGCGCCGCGGTCGGGAGAGGAAGTAATGCGTACCCTCCGCGATCAGCCGCAGGGCGAAACCGGTCTTGTCGACATAGTAAAAGTCCTCCTCGCGGATCTTGCGAAAGGTCTGAATACCGATGGGCAGGGAACGTCGGGACATGGCGGCGTGGGCGGAGCGCAGCAATCAAGACAAGGGCTTGGATGTTAGCATGGGCGCTGAGGCCCTGCCCGGCGGCCCGACCCGCCCATGCCACATCAGGCTCGGGCACCAAGTTAGGCTGCATCCCGTCTGCTTAACCCGGCGCTCCGAGGCCGAATATCCCGACAAAGCCCTATAGCAGGGAGCCATGGCCAAAAGGCCAACTCACCTCGGGCCTTCTCAGCCCTTCGTCCAAGGATCCTCCTCCTCGGAACCGGTTGCGGCCCTCGTGGTACCAGCGGGACCCGGAGAACTCGCGGAAGGCGTGACACCCGTGGAACTGGCGGCACGCTCGGCAGTTCCGTCAGTCGCTCCCTCTTTCCCCTCGTTTCTCGCCTGGTCACTCGCCACCCCGGTCTTCCCCCACCGGCCAAAGGCCGGACGCTGGCTTTTCCGCCACAGACCCCCAGCGCTGAAGCAACCCCAGCCCCACCGCAACCAGTTGAGCAGGCTGTTGGCCAGCCAAAGGGCCCAGGCGAGCATGAGCAGGCGGTAGACCCACAGGGGCACGGTGATCACCCCGGGCTGGGGCAGGGTCTCGGTGGCGCGGTCTTGGTACCAGAGGAGTTGGGTGACGCCGGAGGCCCTACCGGAGCCGTTACCGGCAATCTGCATCTCCGGCTGGCCCAGCAGGCCCTCGGCGATCGCCGCCGCCAGGGCGCCCAGGGCCTGAAAGCTCAACAGGACCAGGCCGAGCTGCACCAGATTGAAGGCCCGATCGTTCAACCCCTGACCCTTGGCGCCGCGCCAGGCGAGGGCCAGCAACCAGGCGACAACTAGCACGGCGCCGGCGGCCGGGGCCTGGGTCAGGCCGAGCAGCAGCAGGCCCCACTGCCAGGCGCCGGCGGGGCTGAGGGGGAGGCGCGCCAGGGCCAGGGCGGCCACCAGGATCAGGGGGATCAGGCTCCAGAAGAGCACCGCCGGGCCCAGGGTCGGCCCGTGCGCCCACAGCACCCAGCGATCCTGACCCAGTTCGATGCGGGTGGTGGCATTGACGCTGGGGATGCCCAGGCCCACCGCCGGGGCGGTGAGGTGGTTGGCGATGCCGCGGTCCTCGTGCCAGGACAGCACCGCCTCTTGCGTCCCCGGGTGGACCGGCAGCAGGACCTGCCCCTCCTCCTGGCGGATGGGCTGGGCGATGCCGTCCAAGGTCACGGTTTGCAGCTCGGCACCCGCCGGCAGGCTGACCGGCTGGCGACCGCCACGGGAGGCGCGCAGGATCAGCCGCAAACGGCTCTCGGTGGCCCGGTCACCCGGACGCAGGGTCAGCTCGCTGGCATCGACCGTCAGACTGGTGCCGGGGGCGCCGGCCGGCCGGCTGATCGTCAGGCGCAGGGTCTCACCGGCCCAGGGACGCCATTCAGGTTGCCACTGGCCCGCCGGGCTCTGGTGATGGACCGGGGCCAGGCCCGCGACCTGGACATGCCAGATGGGGCTGGCGTCCAGGCGCCAGATCTCAGTCCAGTCCTGGGTCGCGGGGGCGGTCAGGGTCAGTTCCGCCTCGGGCGTGAGCTGGGACTCCCAGACCAGTTCGCTCTCCCCGGCTTGCAGATGGGCGGTCAAGAGGCCGGCGCTGACCTTGCGCCCGGGCGTTAGGACCGCCTCTCCGGGCAGCAGGGGGATGGACAGGGTGAGGGGCGCCTCGGGCGGTGTGAGGCGCCGCAGCCGGGACTGAACCCGCCAGGAGAGATCGAGGACCAGGGTCCGCTCCAGCTCCAGGAAGGGCGGCAGGGTGGCCGCCGTCCCCGCAACGGGTGGTGAGTTCGCGTCGTCCTTACCTGGATGGACCGGCTGAGCTGGGTGAGCTGGCTGGCCCGTAGCGCCTGCGGCGACATCCTCAGTCCCGGCGAGCGGCGGGGTGTCCGCCCTTGCTTGACCTGGCTGCGTGGTAACGCCATCCTTCACTGCCTCCTGACCCACCTCGTCATCAGCCAAGCTCCGCCTATCAGCGGCCGTTTCACGCATCAGCAGGAGCTGGACCTCCGGGACACCGTTGTCACCGACACCGGCGATGCGCCAGCCGCTACTGGTCACCGTCACCTGGCGGGGCCGCAGCGGCAGGGGCAGGCTGATCCGCTCCCGCGGGGGCAAGGCGCCGGCCAGGGTGAGGCGCTGACGACCGGCGGCCACCAGGACCCAGAGCTGGCCCTCGGTGCCGCGCAGCACGGCGGTAGCCGGCTCACCATCGATCTCGACCCGGCTCGGCAGCCACTGCCCCGTCTGGGCCGGCAGGGGGATCGCCACCGGCGCCGCGGCATCCACCTCCAGCTCCAGCCGCAACTGGTTGGGCGTGGCGGTCAGATTCAGGACGGGGATCTCGGCGCAGTCAGGCTGGCAATCCGGCGGGGCCAGCAGCCGCGCCTTCAACTCCTTGAGCAACTCCGGGCCAGGCAAGGGCTGCGCATGGCTTACGCTGGGAATCAGGGCCAAAAGCGCCAGACTAGCCGCAAGCCAAAAGCTGGCGAGTGCGATCTGCCGAGGCGGGCTTGCCACCCACGGAGACGATCCCGAACCTGAATCCGCATCAAGGCCAGTGGTAGTGCCAGTTGTAGGACCCGAACCAAAACCTGAAACCCTGGCGGATGCCCTGGCCGAAGCAGCGCCTGACGCCGAAACGGCAGCCGAACCGGATTCCGGGGCTCTTGAGTTCTCAGCATCCGGATCCCGGTCGGGATCCTCGCCAGAAGCGGCTTTCTGACGCTTCCCCGCGCCCCAAGGCCACCTTGTGCCTGGCCCCTTGAACAAACCCGGACCGCCCAGCAGCACAAAGATCAGCCCCGCCATCAGCAGCAGCCGTAGCACCGCCAGGGCCAGATTGAGGTCGGGGGGGACGAGGATGAGACGCAGCTCCTGGCCCATCTGGACCGGTCCCTGCCAGTGGAGCTGAACCTGATTCCAGCGCCAATCCGGCAGACCAGGACCGGTCTGGGTCAGGGCGTCCGGATCCATACGCTTGAGGTCAGCGCCGGGCGCACTGGCCTTACCTTCCAACCCCCCGCCGCTTGACTCCAGTCGTGAGAGCGCCTTGCCACGGGAGGCCAGGGACTGGCCAGTGCCCGGCGCTGGGGGGGCGGCCGGGACCGGGCGCGGGGCCTGGTCGTCATAGGCCTCCGCCTCCAGGGGCAGCATGCCCCCTTCCCCGGCCAGGTCCGCCTTCAGGGCCTGGCCGGGCGTCGGCTGAGCCAGGTAGGGATGTTCGAGCTGGGGATAAAGGCCCAGGCGCAACTGCCCGGCCAGGAAGGGGATGGCGATCAGCGCCAGGACCAGGATGGACCCCAGGCGAAAGGCCTTGACCCAGCGCGCCAGGCCACTGCGCGTCGGCAGCACCCGCCCGAGGGCGATGGCGGCCAGCAGGCTCAACCACGCATACTGGGGCGCCTCGGCCTCCTGCCAGGTCAGGACTAACGCCACCAGGGCCAGGGCGGCGGCCCACCAGCCAAAGAGCCGGCCCACGGCCAGGGTGATGACCAGTACCAGGAAGAAGTCCAGCAGGGTCCAGGCCGCCAGCCAGCTTCCTGGTGCCCGGTCCACCCCCAGGGCGGCCAGGAGAAGCCAGCCGGGGGGCAGATTGAGGTCGGCGCTGACCTGGCTGAAGTCCCGGGCCCAGCCGGTGGCGGATAGGCGGCTGGTCCGGAGCAGCCGGCTATCGGCATTCAGGTCGAGTTGGCCGCGGCGCACCTCGACCCCGGCAGCGCCACTGGCCTGATCGAGGGTGATCGACTGGGGCTCGCCATCCAGGACCACCCGTCCCAAGTCCATGCCGGGACCGGCGTCGAGGCGCCAGCCCGCCGTCAGGGTTCCGGTGATGCGATCGCGCACGCTGTAGCCCTGGCCGTCGAAATCCAGCCAGAGGCGACGCTGAAGGCGCAACTGGTCCGGCTCCGGTTGCGGATCACCGCGGCGGATGACGTCCAGATGCAGCGTCACGCCAGGGGTCAGGCGATAGGCGGGCAGGGACTGCCAGTCCGCCGGTAACTCGGTCTGGCGTGGATCCAGGGCCGGCGCGCCCCGGGGCTCGGTCAGCCGCACGGCGGTATTGGCCTGATAGACCCAGAGTTCCTCCGCCGGCCAGGGCTCCGGCAGGTCCGGGAAGGGAAAGGCCGTCGCCTCTTGCGGATAGCGGGCCTGGAGGCTGAGCTCCCAACGACCGGGCCGGACCTGGAGCACCAGACGACCATCCGCCTCCAGCCGCGCCGGCAGCGGGCTGACGAGGGCCATGGGGATGACCCCGGCCGGCAGGGTCGCGGGCAGGCTGATCTCCCGGGGCCGCCCGGCGACCTCCAGTACGATTCGCGTGGTCAGGCGCAGCGGCACGCCCTCCTCCAGACGACCGAAAACCTGGAGGTGGAACCGGTCCTCCGGGGCGGCGACGCTGGCCGGGGCCGGCGCCGGGGCCTGGTCGGAGAGCCAGACCTGGCCCTGCTCGTTGAGGACCGGGAACGGCAGGTCCCGACCCGCCACGCGCATGGCCAGCAACGCCACCTGGGGCGGCAAGGTCAAGGCGGGAGGCAGGCGCTCCCAGCGAAAGCGCCCCTCAAGGCGGTAATGGCCCGCCGGCAGCCAGACCACCGGCTGATTGCCACGGCTCACGACCGGCAACGGCTGGTCCCCGCCACTGACCCGCACCTCCTGGGGCCAGGTCTCACCATCCCCGGGCAAGGGGACGGGGATGGGCCGGGTCGCGAAGACCCTAACGTCGAGACCGAACCGTCCCCCGGTAGTGTCCAGTTCCAGCTCCAGCCTGACCGGCCAGGCGCAAGGCCGGCCCTGGGGATCGCCCTCCAGCCGGGGACAGCTATGGGTGGGTTCGTCCCACAGGACCCAGTCCGTCCAGTCCGCCAAGGGCGGGGGCACCTGTGCGATGGGCAGCGGACTGGCCAGGCCCACTCCGGAGAGGATGAGTCCGCCCAGTAGAAGCAGTAGGACTAGCAACGGCAGCCGTAGCCGTAGCCGCAGCGGCAGCCCCAACGGCGGAAACAGGCGGGTCAGCAAGGTCCTCGGCCGGCAACGCAGGGACGGGCGGACCATGGGGGGTCTCCATCAGCGGGATGATGGGATAAGTGTAGTCGGGATCAGAGAGGCCGCCGCAATCACCGCCTGCCCCAAGGCCAGGCCACCGTCATTGGCAGGGACCTGGCGATGGCTGAGAACCCGCATCCCTCGGCCGCGCAACTCCCGGGCCAGGGCCTCGAACAGGGTCTTGTTCTGCATGACCCCGCCGGAAAGGGCCACCGTGTTCAGACCGCGCGCCTCCGCCAGACGCACCGCCAGTTCGGCCGCGGCCCGCGCCAGGCCAAGATGGAAGCGGGCGGCGATGACCCCCAGGGCATGCCCATGAAGGTCCTGATCGGTGACAGCCTGACCGATACCCTCCCGGTCCTGCTCCCTGATGACCCGGCCCGCACCCCCTTGATGCCCATCCTGGATGACCTGGTCCCTGCCCTCCAGGGACAGAGCCGCGGGGGCATGGGCCAGATCCTCCAGCAGGCAGCGCCAGAATGGAGCAGGGTCGAGTTGCCAGCGCCCCTCGGCCTCGACCAGACCGAAGGGGTAGGTCTCCCCGGCGGTCAGGGCCCGGGCATCGGCGGTGACCGCCAGGGTCTCCAGCTCGATGGCGGCCTGGCCCTCATAGGAGATGCCATCACGACACAACCCCAGGGCGGCGGCGACGGCATCGAACAGGCGGCCGGCGGAACTGGTCTGGGGGGAGTTCAGCCCCCGGGCCATCATGGTATCCAGGGTCGCCAGGGGCTTGGTGGCCAGGTAGCGGGTCAGTTCCAGGTCCGGATAGGCGGCTGTGACCTCCTCCCAGCCCAGGCAGGTGGCGAGTTGGGCGTAGAGGTTGCGCCAGGGTTCGCGGATGGCCCGCGCCCCGCCGGGCAGGGGCACCGGGCGCAACTGCCCCAGGCGCTCGTAGCCCCGGTAATCGGCGACCAGAAACTCCCCGCCCCAGACGGTGCCGTCCGCGCCCCAGCCCAGGCCGTCGAAGGCGATACCCAGGACCGCACCGGCGTCCAGGGGCCAGCCGGCATCCGCCAGGACGCTGGCGATGTGGGCGAAGTGATGCTGGACCCGGACGACCTCGATACCTCGCTCCGCCGCCTGGGCCTGACCTACCAGGGTCGAGCGGTAATCGGGATGGAGATCCAGGGCAAGCCGGACCGGCTGGTGGTGAAATAGTGCTTGATAGAGCCCAAGGGTGCGCTCGAACTCGTCGGCGGTGCGGGCATCCTCCAGGTCGCCCAGATGCTGCGACAGGATGGCCTGGGCGGGACTACCGCCACCCTGGGCCGCCCCACCCATATCGGCAGCCGTTGGTAAGCTCTTCCCCGCCCCATCACTCTCGGCAGAAATTGGTAACGGGGCCTCATCAAGCAGGGCATGGTCGGTCTTCCCCCCCCTCCCCTCGCGGGAGGGGGTTGGGGGGAGGGGGTGAACGCCTCCATCCATAACAAGGGCAGCGCCAGATCCAGCAAGTGGCGCCGAGACAGCCCTTGTGCCGGAGCGCAACAAGCAAATGGTGTTTTTCAGCTCCCCACCCAAGGCCAGAACGGGTGGCGCGACCGCGAAACCAGGCGGTAGATTGAGCGGCAGCGGCGCCAGACCCCGGGCACGCCGCAAGGGCCGGACCTCGCCGTCCATCACCCGCAGCACCGAATCGTCCACCCGGTTGAGGATCTCGCGATCGTGCAACAGGAAGACATCCGCCAGCCCGGTTAGGCGCTGCCGTGCATCGTCGTTAGCAATGCACTGGGGCTCCTCACTGCGATTGCCGCTGGTCATGACCAAAGGACGGTTCCAGTCCTGCAACAGGAGCCGGTGCAGGGGACTGTAGGGGAGCATGAAGCCCAGGGTGGACTGGCCGGGCGCGACCTGATCCGCCAGCGGCGTTGGGTCCGCTTGCTTCTTATCGAGGAGCATCACCGGCGCTGCGGGGCTCTGCAACGCTGCCGCCTCGACCTTCGATAGCCAGGCATAGCGGCGGATGACCTCCAGATCCCGGGCCATGAGGGCGAAGGGCTTGCGATAACGTCCCTTGCGCTGGCGCAGGGCGGCGACGGCCTGGGCGTTGGTGGCATCACAGGCCAGATGAAAACCACCGATACCCTTGATGGCCAGGATCTGGCCCTGGGCCAGCAGCCGGCTGGCGGCGGCGACGGCGTCCACCGCATCGAGACTGGCGGGCGCGATCACCTGGCCCTGGGCATCTTCCAGCCAGGCCCGGGGCCCGCAGACCGGGCAGGCGATGGGCTGGGCATGGAAGCGGCGATCCGCCGGATCCTCGTACTCCCGGCGGCAGTCCGGGCAGAGGGGAAACGCCGCCATGCTGGTATTGGCCCGGTCATAAGGGATGGCGCGAACGATGCTGAGGCGGGGGCCGCAATGGGTGCAGTTGGCGAAGGGATAGCGATAGCGCCGGTCCGCCGGGTCCGCGATCTCGGCGGCGCAGGCGGCGCAGGTAGCGGCGTCCGCGACAACGCCGGTCTCAATCCGCCCGGCGACGCTGGCGCGGATGTGAAACCCTTCCGCCTCCACCTTACCAGCCCTGTCCCCAGCACCAGTCCCAATCCCAATCCATATCCCTGTCCCAGCATCAGCCCCAGTCCTAGAATCAGCCTCGGTCCCCGTACCAGCGCCAGCCTCAGCCGCGGCACTGTCCAGTGCCGCCAAACCTGCCGGCCAGGGTTGCCGCTCCAGGCTGTCGATGCGCGCCAGGATCGGGCACTCGCTCACCAGACGTTGGCAAAAGGTCTCCAGCGCAGCCCCTGCTCCACGAGCCTGGATCAGTACCCCCTCGCCGTCGTTACGCACCTCCCCGCTAAGACCCAATTCCCGCGCCAGCCGCCAGACGGTGGGACGGAAGCCGACGCCTTGCACCAGTCCGCGGACGCGGATGCGCTCAGCGGCAAGGGAGCGGTCGCTCATTGGCTGTCATAAAAGGAATGTCGGGAGATCCTGGATTCGTAGGTCACCCGCACCCGCTCCGACTGGTTGAGATAGAGGAGCCAGGCGGTCAGGATGATGATCTGCTGACCGTTGTAGAGGAAGATCAGCAGATTCTCCTGGCTGAGCGAAATGTAGAAGGCATTCAGCATGCTCAGCAGGATTTTCAGCAAAAACAGCCCGGAGGCGATGAGGCGGAACTGGTTGTACTTGGTGAACAGCGTGAACAGCACCACGCCGGAGGTCAGCAGGTCGATGAATAAGGTCAGCCTGATGGCCTGGCCATCAGGAGAGGGATTGAGACCGGTCGGCCCCATCGGCGGATAGATTTCCGGGAACAGCAAGACCTGATAGAGCACCGTGACCACGAACACCAGGCCCAGGTAGCCGGCCAGGACCAACAGCCAGCCACCGATACCAAAGAGTTGCTGCCTTCTCGCTTTCTCCTTGGGAATTTCTCGCCACTCGCCCATTGATCGCTCCACCTTAAACAAGACCGTCGTTCCTACAGCTGGGTAACCCCGCCCTAATCTACTCCCCCCAGGAAGGGCGAGAGTGGCTTGGAAAGGACAGGCACCTGGCTCTCACTCCCTTCGCGGAACATCAGAGAGCGGGGCAAGTATAATCCCCCCCGCTTTTACTGCCGCACTTGCGTTTGACGAGATCCGGATGGCGGAATCCTGGCGTCATCCGGGGTGTGTCGGGATCACCCACGAATGTCTGAATGAATTTTTTTTCCAAGGTTGAAGCAAGTCGTTGCACCCCCTTGACCTCCTCGGCGCCCTGGTGGACTCGGCGGCCTGGCCCTGGCTGCGGGGGGGGCTGCATGGCGCCTTTTTTCTCGTCGCCTTCTATCTGCTCAAGCGGATGTATGACCTGCGACACGAGACGGAACCGCGCCATCTGGCACCCCCGCGCCTCCCTCTGCGCTTTGCCGCCCTCGGGCTGGGCATGCTCTTTGCCCTCCTCCTCGCATACCAGGCAAGCTGGCAACTGGCGGGGCTCTTCCGTCCCCCGTTCCTGGCCTTCATGCAGACCTATGACCGGCGGCAGTTCAACCCCGCCCATGGCATCCAGCGCGGGCGCATCCTCGACCGGCGCGGCGAGGTCCTGGCCTTTAGCGAGGAGGCGGAGGGCAAGGTCAGGCGGCGTTACCCCTACGGCCCGGCCTTTGCCCACACCATCGGCTACAGCCATCCACGCTTCGGTGCCGCCGGGGTGGAGGCGGCGGCCAGCCAGCACCTCAACGGCGCCAACCCGGAGCGACTGGCGTCCTGGGGGGAACTGGGTCGGCAACTGCTGACCCAGGGCAAGCGGCCCCGGGGGCAGGACCTGGTCCTGACCCTGGACCTGGAGCTGCAATTGGCCGCCCTGCAAGGGCTGGGCAACCGCCGTGGCGCCGTGGTCCTGCTGCGGCCGGCGGACGGCGCCATTCTGGCCCTGGCGAGCACGCCGACCTTTGACCCCAGCGCGATCTCCGCCGCCCTGTTCGCCGGCCGACCGGCTGATTCCCCCCTCCTCAACCGGGCGACTCAGGGCCTGTATCCGCCCGGCTCCACCTTTAAGATCGCCCTGGCCGTCGAGGCCCTGGAACAGGGCTTCACCGGCACCCTCCATTGCCCGGCGGAGGGCTTCACCACCTCCCCCCGCTACCCGCTGATCCGCGACCATGACTATTACAGCGCGCGCCGCGCCGGCCGCGCCTGGGCCGGTCATGGCAACCTGGACCTGAGCACGGCCTTCAGCGAGTCCTCCAACGTCTTCTTCGCCCAACTCGGGGTCCGGTATGGCCACGCGGCCTTTCGCGCCCATCTGGAACGGCTGCTCTTCGGCCAGCCGGTGCGGCTCTACCCCGGCATGGACCGCACCGGGGCCATCAATACCAGCCGGGTACCACGCATCGCGGACAAGGACCAGTATGGCTTGGCCCAGGCCTCCATCGGCCAGGGGGTGGTGACCGCCTCCCCGGCTCATTTGGCGCTGATCACCGCGGCCGTAGCCCATCAGGGCATCGCCATGCAGCCACGGCTGATCGCCACCGAGCCCACCGCCGCCCTGGGGCGCCTCATGTCGGAGGCCACCGCCAAACGGCTGAGCAAGATGATGCGCCGGGTGGTGACCGAGGGCACGGGCAAGACCATCAACACCGACCAGGTGGCCATCGCCGGCAAGACCGGCACGGCGGAAAACGCCCAGGGGGCCTCCCACGGCTGGTTCGTCGGTTTCGCCCCGGCGGAACGGCCGACCCTGGCGGTGGCCGTCCTGGTGGAACAGGGCGGTTATGGCGCGACCAGTGCCGCCCCCATCGCCCGGGACCTGCTGCTGCGGGCCCAAGACCTGGGGTTGTTGAAATGACGGACAGGAGTCCCGGCCGATGAAAAACCTGGCACCCTGGGAGGCCCGGCGGCCCGAGCGGGAACTGCTGCTGATCTGCCTCGGCGGCGTCGGTCTGGGGGTCATCCTGGTCAGCGCCTCCCTGCACACGGCGGGCAAACCCCTGGGGCTGAGCCAATTCCTGCCGTTTCTAGCCTATGGTCTGTGCCTGGCGGGTTTGCACCTGGCCTTGGTCCTGGGCGGCTCCCGCGGCGACCAGCTCCTGGTGGTGGCCCTGGCCTTCCTCGCCGGCTTCGGCCTGCTGGCGCGGGCGCGTCTGGGGGCCTTCGGCGATGAGGCGGCGGACCCCGGCGGCCCGGGGGATCTGAGCGCATTGCCCGACCTAAACGACCCGGGGGGCCTTTCCGGCCCGGGCGAGTTGGGCAAGCTGGGCGAGATGAGCAGCGATCTCACCGGGACGGGCGGCCTTGACGGCCTGGTTGACTTGGGCGGCCTTGGCGACCTGACTGGCCCGGGTGGACTCAGCGGCCTGGCCGGACTGGCCGGCCTGGCCGATTACGCCTTCGTCGTCGGTTTCGCCCTCCTGACCCTCCTCGCCCTGGGCCTGGGTGGCGGGCGCTACCGCACCCTGGGGACGGGTCACTGGATCTGGGCCTGGGCCGGCCTATCCCTCCTGCTGGTGCTGGTCCTGCTGGTCACCGGCCAGCGCTTCCGCGGCGCGGTCTTCGGTGCCGGCCTCCTCACCCCCACCGAACTGCTCAAGATCAGCTTTGTCCTCTTCAGCGCCACTTACATCGACCGCGAGGCCAAGGCCCTGAGCCTCTGGCGCTTCCATGACCTGCTACCACCCTGGCGCCCCCTGCTCCCCCTGGTCGGGGTGGGCGCCGCGCTGCTGATCATGCTGCTGATCCAGCGCGACCTGGGCATGGTCCTGCTGCTCGGGCTGACCCTGCCCCTACTCCTGGTCCTGGGCACCGGCCGCTGGGGCTACGCCGGTTACGGCCTGACCCTGGCCAGCCTCCTTGGGTGGCTGCTGCTGGGATTCTTCGAGCACGGCGAGCGACGCATCCAGGCCTGGCTGAATCCCTTCCAGGACCCCACTGGCGCCAGTTGGCAGGTGCTGCAGGGGCTTTCGGGCATGCATGCCGGCGGGCTCTGGGGGGATGGCTTTGGCGCCGGCAATCCGGAGTACACCCCCATCGCCGAATCGGACTTCATCTATGCCGTCATCGGCGAGGAACTGGGCTTCATCGGCACCGCCCTGGTCCTGGCCTTCTTCCTGATTCTCATCCTGCGCGGGTTCCAGATCGCCGTCCGCGCCCGCTCCTCCTTCGGCCTGCTGCTGGCCGCGGGGCTGACCACCATCCTGGCGGCGCAGGTGGTGCTGAATGTCGGCGGCGTGACCAGCCTTCTCCCCCTCACGGGCATCACCCTGCCCTTCATCAGCCAGGGGGGCAGCAGCCTGGTGACGGCCTTCGCCCTCCTCGGCCTGCTGCTGGCCATCTCCGACGGTGAGCCGCCGCGCAGCGCTGGCGCCAGGCGGGATGTCAGGCCCCGTAAGACAAGCCCGGCGAAACCGCGCCCTGGTAATGGCCCGCGCCCCGGATCTGGACCTGGCTTTGAATCCAGCGCTGGCTCTGGACGTGGCGGTTTCCCGGAGCCTATGCCGGGACTTGGCCCTAAGCCCAGACCTGGTCCCAGCCTTGAATCAGCCCGTAACCTTCGCTCAGAGAGTGCATCTGGTCTTGGAACTAGGCCTGGCTCTGGCCCGGGTCCCGCTCACGGGCGTGGCCCTGGCTCTCCCACCAGGACCGGTAAGCCTCGTCTGGGGCCATGACCCGTGCCTGAGCGCTGCTGACGCGGGCGCCCGCGCCATCGGTGATGGCGATGTCGAAGTCCACCAGCGCCCCCTTGATGCGACTGACGGTCAGGGTCACGATCACCTCATCGCCCGGCAGCACGGGTTTACGCATGCGGTCGGGGACGAAGGTCAGACCCAGGGAACCATCCCCGGGAAAGACGGTGCCGAAGAGGCCGGAGATGGTGCTCTGGATGAGGCCCCCCGGCACGATGATGTCCGTCACCCCAGGGAAGCGGCGTTGTGCCGCCGCCAGATCACGATGAATGGCGTTGCGGTCACCGGTCAGTTCGCAGTAGGTGTCGACCTGCGCCCGGGTAAAGCTGAGCAGGGTGCGATACTCCTGCCCAGTGGTGAGCATGGAGGCGGTCAGGCAGGCGGTCGGCGACATGGCGAATCCTCAAGGGCCAGGCTGGCTGGGGTGGCTGGGGTCATTGCCAGTCAATATACCCCGTAAGCCATCCCTAATGAATATCGGCGCCCACCTTTCCCTGGGCATCTTCCCCTTCGCCTTCCGTTGCGTCCTAAGCGCCCAACTGGCCTTCCAGATCTATTTCGGCGGCGCGCCCATCGAGTCCTTCAAGCTCCTTCAGGGCCAGGAGCCGGGGGAGCCTGAATTCGTTGAGTCGTTCGAGCAGGACCTGGATGACGCCCTGATCATGGGATGGTGATCTCATTCACGGTTCTCCGCTGGGAGGTTCAGGTATGCTGGGCCGCGGGTATGCCCGCGGCACCGTTCAATGCCCGCCAAAAACCAGGGTCTGGATCGGCAGCAACAGGGCCTGCATGCGCAGGATCAAGGCATGCACGAGCCCGACCGTGTCGATGAGATGCAGTCCGAGGCTGGCCCAAAAGCCGGTGTCGGGGTCCTGGAGCGCCTCGTGGTTGCTGGTGTAAAGATTGGCGATGCAGTTGCCGCCCAGGGGCAGGTCGGCGAGTTGGCCCTGGTACAGCGGCTCCAGGATCACGGTGATGGTGCCGGGTCGCCCCATCTGCTGGAGATCCACCAGGGTGTCGGTTGACTTCACCTGGCCGGAGGCGACGACCGGCTGGACCCCGCTCACCACCATCGGCACGATCTCCCAGGGCTTGGCGATGCAGGCGACCTCGCCGATCATCCCCACCTTGATCACCTGGGCCTCGATCTGACCGAAGCCGGCCATGAGGTGCGTGGTCGGGCGCTCCGGCACCAGGATGCCAGCCGGCCTGAGCATCGGGTTGACGATGTCGCCGGGGCGCAAGGCGAACTGCTGCAACATGCCGTCGGTGCCGGCCACCACCAGGGTCTTGCGCAGTGCGACCTCGGCCTCTTTGAGTGCCGCCTCGGCGCTCGCCTTCGCGGCCGGAAGCTCGAGTTCGAGCCGCGAGACGATGGCCTCGCGGCTCGCCAAGGCCGCGTCGAGGGCGCCCTGCTGGGTATCGACCTGGACCTGCACGCGCTCGACGTCGCGCTCCGCGATCGAGCCCGGGCTGCGTTTCTGGACCTCCGCGCGCGCCGCCAGTTCGTCGATGGCCTGCTGCAGGGCGCCGCGCGCCTGGACCACCCTGCCCTCGGCCTCCTTGAGCTGGGACTGGGCCACGACCATGTCGGCTTCGATCTCCGCGATCTTGCGCTTGGCCGTCTCCACCGCCGCCTCCTGCTGGGTGCTGTCGAGCCGGAACAGAGGCTGCCCTTCCTTGACCTGCTGATTGATCTCGACGAAGGTTTCGGCGACCCGGCCATTGGTTTCCGGCAGGATGGTGACGGTGCGGAACACCGAGGAGGCGGCCTTGGTCGAGGGGTGAAAGTAGAAGACCGTCGTGATCAGGCTCAGGGTCAGGATCAGGCACAGGGTGATTCCCCAGCGCAGTTCATACCAGACGGTGAACAGGTTGATCTCACGTCCGACCCGCTTACCCTGCGCGAAACGGCGATACAGGTAGTCCGGCAGGATGGTCAGCATCGAGCAAAGGAACAGCTCTAACATGGCTTAGGCCCCCCGTTGCCCGGGCTGATCGTTGGCTGGCGGCGGCGACTTGCGTGCCGGCGGGGCCTCGGCCATCGGCGGGGTCGCCGGAGCATCGGGCGCTGGTCCTCCCGCCATCCGCTCGAGCGAACTGGCGATGGACGTCAGCGGCGTCGTGAAATCCGGTAGCGGAATCAGGGCCAGCAGCAGCCCGGCGATCCAGAACAGGTGGTTGTGGGTGAAGAGCGCGATCAGCGCCAGCACCGCGACGATCTCCATCTGCACCTTCTGGCCGCGATGGGCCATGTGCTCCGGCAGGGCGTGGAGCTTGAAGTAAAAGACGCCGATCCCGATCACCGCGAGCAGCACGAAGATGGCCGTCGACACGAAGAGCAGGTCGGTCTCCCCCGGGGCCGTGATGAAGAACGGCAAGTGATGCGTTGTCGACGACATGACGAATCCTCCAAGGTTAGGGGGGCTGGGGTCATTGCCGTGCAATATACCCCTTAAGCCAGTCCTCGTGACCAGTCCTCGTGAAAAGCATCATCCGGTTAGGCCAGCTGCCTCATCCCCCGTAAGGCACTGTAAGTCCGTCTTGCATCCCGACCGTTTTGGACCACAATTTATCCGAACGGGTAACTACTCGCTCCCCTCCGCATAAATCTGCCCGGAGAGTGCCATCTGGAT
>CALMDH010000104.1:0-8429 GCA_937862735.1 uncultured Gammaproteobacteria bacterium | reverse complement strand
CCGGTTAAGGTCATAGGTAAGCCGTCAACATAGGCCCTAGCTCGCGTTCATAGAGACCTGGAGAGGCTGGTTTGAGGAAACAGTATTTGAAGAACCGGAGGACCTGGCGGCTCACCTTGGCGGTATAGCGGAACAGGGGGACGGTCCAGTCGGGGCGATCGGTGCCATCGGGGTCATCCACCTTCGCTTTTTGTCGTTTCTCCTGCTTGGCCAGCGCTTTCACATCCTGGGCCCCCGTGTCCCCCAGGCGGGTGTGGAGGAGGAGCGTCACCAGCAGATGAGTGATGATGGCCAGCCGGGCCTGATTGGCGATGGCGACGGTGCCCTTACCCCAGGCCTTCGCCTGCGCGAAGTCGTTTTTCCAGGTATCGAAGCACTTTTCTTCTTCCCACCGGCGGAAATAGAGGAAGGCGATGACGCCCGGCAGCAAGGAGAACTCGTTGGTGAGGAATTGCAACACCTTACCCCGGCGGGCGCGATAGGTGATGAGGCGCCATTCCTCCCGGGAACTCGACAAGGTGACCCGCAGATCCTGGAGTACCCCCGCATTGGCCGGATCAGGCGCCACGGGTAGACCCTCGGTGGAATCCACGCACAGATTGCTCTTCATGCGCGTGATCATCGTGATCTGCAGGGCCCGCTTCTTGGCGTCCCAGAAGGCGGCATCGATGAAGGCCCGATCCACCACCCACAGGCCGCGGCGCTCGCGAGTCAGGGCGTGGTCGGCGCGGTCATCATCCCGCAAGAGGCGCGTTTCATGGCGACTGCGGGTGTCGACCCGGACCGCTTCGGGCAGCCCCAGACGCAGGTTATAAAAGCTCAACAAGGCATGCCCCTTGGGATTGTCCGCGCCGCCCTGCCGGGGCGTGCAGCGCCGGAAATGGGCGCTCTCGACCTGATAGGTGCCATCGATGGCCCGCACCGGCCGATCGCCCAGCCCGGGAATGCCCGCCAGGCGATCCGGGAGGACCGCCTGCGCCTCCTGGACCAGGGCCGGCACCAGGTCCCGCAAGACCGCCTCCCGGGTGGGCGACGCCAGCGCATCCGACCAGGTGGAGCGGGCCAGCGGTCCCCGCGCCGCGGTCGCCGGGTCTAGATGCAGCAGGGTTTGCACCTGCTCGCGTAAGGTCGACATCCCTTGCAGGTGGCGCAGCACCCCCAACGCGATGAAATCCGGCATGGTCAGGGTACGACCCACCGTCGCCTGACGCACCCGCGCCAAAGCCCGCGACACGGGGTCGAGCAAGTCAGCCAGGACGGTGTGATGAGTGAGGCGATGCATCAGGGTCTTGAGGCGATCAAACATGGCAGGCTCCCGTATGTTGCTGTTTTGCAACAGAAAACGCGAGCCCATCGCCAGCCGGTTGTCAAGTCTTTTTTTTCGCGGCAGTGAAAAAAATTGCGCGCATCTAGAAGGCGGTAGACGCTTCCTGAGCAGGGAGCACTAAAATCCAAATCCGGTCGACGGTGGCGTCCTGGCCCCTCTGGACCGCGCAGAGAGGACATTTAAAGTACCGAGGGGCTAATTGAACCGGACACCGTTGCGTACCGGGATACACCTCCATGTGCCACATGGTGCTCAACCAATTTAGCCGCAACGAGTTCACCGTATGGACTGGCAGCGCTAAAAAATGCTGCTGTCTTGACCCGATTCGAGTCCAGAATCACTCCATCGCAGTCAAAGATAAGGGTCGAATAGTCTGCCAGGGTCATAGCATTGCGCGTTGCCTGAGCGCGGCCTCCACGTTCGGCACATCGATGGCCACATCGACCGCTAGGCTACCGGGCTGGCATTCATACATTAGGATAGAGCGGCCTACATCCACAAAGCGGAGGATCTCGATATCCTCACAGGACTCGAGAGTGCCTTTGCGGCCAAATCCGGCAAACAGGGCAAGGTCTTCCGCGGTGAAGCCATAAATACACACCTGCTTCATGTAGCGCCGCGGAGCATTCTTCGCATCCTTGAAGCCAGGGATTGCCTTACGAGACATATAGACCATCAACCCAGCCTCGTTGGCAACCACCTTTGGGATATTGACGCTCCTGGGGTCTTCCTCGACTCCGATCCAGCAGAATCCGTTGACGATATAATCGGGGTTCCTCTCCTTGAGTTCTACACACCGGCGAATGTCGACAGGCTCAATCAAAGGCTCGTCGCCTTGCACGTTGATATAGATGTCGTAGTCCAACTGCGCTGAGGCTTCAGCAAGTCGATCCGTACCGGTCAATGCAACGGGGCTTGTCATCAATGCCGTGTAGCCCGCATCTTGTACTACTTGGGCGATACGCTCGTCCTCCGTGGCGACATACACGTGCTCCGGGCCGACAGCGCGACTGGACAGTTCGGCGACCCATAGGATCATGGGCTTGCCAAGCAAGGGCACTAAGGGTTTGCCGGGATAGCGTGTCGACGCATAACGGGCAGGGATAATGACACAAGCCTTCATATGTTAGAGCCCATAGATACTTCGGACGGGTAAGCCCTTATAGCTCGTCGGGGTGACAGAAAAAAATTCAGGAAGATCGCCAGCGCGGGTGAAACTCTCCAACATAGTCTCGATCTCTGTATTCCGGGGGTCACCGGCCGGATAACCATCGAAACCTGCCATGCAGATCCGCGCAGCACCCCCACTCGACGAAGCGGCAAGCGCGTAAGCCAGCACCAAGGCTGTCGGGGTAATGCAGTAGGTCTTGTGAAAAGCAAACTGGCCTGATGCTAATCCAAGTCCGAAATCCAGCAATTCTTTGCCGGCAAGTTTCGCAAGGAGACGCTCCGGCAACATCGAGGCGGGTGTGATTAAAGGCTGGGGAAGTTGAGCATGCCTTTCAGCATCCGCAAGCAAGCGAACCGGATGGCAGGCGACACGAACGTCGATCAAATCTTCAGCAACCGCCGATTGCGTGTTCAGTGCTAACACTAAAGGCCGTGCATGTCGGATGTAAGTCTCCAGCGCGGGTCGGTGCGCCGCAGCGCCAGGTCCGGTTCCAAGGATCATGATCTCGCGTCCTTCCATGAGCCTAGAAGGCGCCCAAGTGCCCCGAGGCTCACCACGGTAGAAGCGACGCGCGCCGTCGAGTGTGTTAAAGCTGAATTTCTTACCACCCTCTTCTCGCAGGTGGTCGATAACCGCGAGGATGTCTTCGTCACCGTATCGCGAGTCTTTCAGCATCTCCTGAATATAGGTTGGGTGTATTCCGTGCTTACCAGCGAGGTAATAATACGGGTTTGTTCCCCATCCGTAATGGGCCTTCATGGGGTTGAAGCGCCTGCGTATCAGCGTCATCAGAGGTACTAGGTTGGTGACACGATTGCGGCGGGTTGCCGCCTCAATCAGTAAATCTTCCATACGGGCATTACCCGGCCCGCGGCCCATTCCAGTAACAGTAGCGTCCAGCCAGGTCACACCTTCTTCGTGGGCATGCAGGGTGTTTTGTAGCGCAAGACCCATGTTGTCATGTGTATGTATGCCGAGGGGCCCAGACCACCCTGTACGTACCCATGAGATGATACGTGAGGTATCAGCGGGCCTCATGCTACCCATACTATCGGCAAAATAGAGTGCAGTTAGGGGGTGGTGAGCAGCAGCCTGCGCGACTTGAGTGATTTCTTCCTTAGTTCGGTCGGCAATTTGCATGAGGTTCATAGCCACTTGATATCCGTTCGATACTAGCCATTCCGCTGCCGATAGAACGATATGGAAATCCTTAAAATGGCATGCGAATCGAACCAATGAAACCGGTGAAGTGGTTGCTGATTCAGGGAACAATTTTTCCAAACGTTCTAGCGACAAATTGCCGTTTACAATCACGTCTGCGGCATTGACCATGACAGCAATTTGCAGACCAAAGGGGATCTGCAAATCACGCAAGAATTCATCCTTGGTGAAGGCACATGCACCCTTGAAACCTTCGTTGGACCAAAAGCGAAATCCGAGTTCAACCACGTCGATGCCTGCCGCTTGCATAGCTTCAAGGTAGTCGTTTATCAAATCGGGTGAAAAGTCCCAATCATTATAGTATCCGCCGTCCCGCAAGGTGCAGTCAAGAAGAACTGCTTTATGATTTGCAAATGCTAATTGAGTCATAAGCTGATTCCCCAATGAATAAGCCGGGTTATAAGGTTTGCAAAGCTACCAACTTGCCGAAACGTGAATGCACGTCATCACGCAATACCTGATAAGGACCTTGTTCTATTAACCGCCCCTTATCAAAGACATAAACATGATCGACATTGCGGATTGTAGAAAGACGATGGGCGATAATAACAACAGTGATGTGGCCTTTAAGCGCGTCGATGCTCTTCTGAATGGCCCGTTCGGATTCGGTGTCCAGTGCACTGGTTGCCTCATCAAGTATCAGCATATTCGGGTTACGGAATAATTCTCGGGCAATAAACAGACGTTGGCGTTGACCCCCGGACAACCGCAGGCCGCGGTCTCCTACGAGTGAAAGGTACCCTTCTGGTAGTGTTTCAATGAACTGTGCAATATGCGCCTGACGAGCGGCATTGCGAACCCGTTCGAGGAGTAAATGGTCGTTAAGGATGTCACCTTCCCATAGACAGATATTATTGGCAATCGTGTCGTCGAAAACGACAGTCTCCTGCGAAACGTAGCCAATCTGCTGGCGCCAGCTGGCTAGTAGAACCTGCTCGCTAGCAACACCATCAATATAAATTTTGCCCTTTTGGGGCTTCAGCAATAACGTGAGAAGATCAACCAGTGTTGATTTCCCCGCCCCTGATTCACCTATTAACGCAACCGTGGTCCGCACAGGGATGGACAGACTGACGTCCTTCAGCACCTCATCATGTTTAGGGTTATAACTAAAAAAAACATGATCAAATAATATTCCTTGACTGAGGCAAGATACGGGGAAACTACCATCCGCCTCATGATTTTGTCTTTGTGCTAGGAATTCGTCACGCACCATTTCCAAACTACCAATGTATTCTAAAGCGATTTGCCAGTTCCCTTGCATACCCAGGACCGCATTTAGGGCACGATAAAATAAAAGAATTGAAACCAGGATTGGGGCCAACGGCTGATGTAAAAAAATAAGTTGAACTAAGACAATTAACATTATGAACACCACGGCGATGGGTTCACGTACAGCCTGGGTAAAGCCAGATGCAATGCCGGTGCGCACCTGGTAGGCAGTGAGACGATCAATGCTTGCCATGACAGTACTACGCAAAGGGGCGATTTTTGCGGTAGCGGTAAGATATTTAAAGGCATGTAATGTTTGGATGAGCAACTTTGCCAGGTGGCCTGTTTCACTAGCAGTTTTTCGCGATAACTCGCGCACAAAGTTATTTAGCCAGCGGAAAAGTGCCAGAAGTGTAATACCTAATACTAGCGCCATGATGCCGAAGCGCCAGGCTACAATGAAGGCTAAACCGAGGTAAATAATAGCATTGACAATTTGGGCCCCCAGAACTGACAAGGACCTAAACGCATGCAAGGCACGATTGACTTGGTCGTTGATAAGATTAATGAAGTGCCCGGTATCACGACTAGCATAGTAGCCGTAACTCATGTGACTGTAATGGTCAAATAAGCGGCCCCTCAATTCGCGTAGTAATTTCCCTCGAAGGTAGGCGTCGAAACCCAGCGCGGAAAAGGTTATCAAGCCTTTAGCGATAAAAGCGGTGGTGATAAGGAGCAGGACAGCAACAACGGAATCTGCAACTCCCAGGCTAGCAAGCAGTTCATGCATGATGGCAGTAATGCCCGTGCTGTCATCGGTGGCTTCACTGGTGCCGTCATTTTGCGTAACAGTATTTGCCGGAATATTGCCTGGAGCATCAAGTCCTTGCAGTAACGGAAGTAGCATCAGGATACCAAAGCCCTCCGCTATTGCAGCGACCAGAATGAGTGCAAATATTAAATACATTCGCGCGCCAAGGAATTCCTGGAGGACACTGATATAGTGTGGAATGTCTCGCGCCGGATTGTTCCTCATAACATAACCTTAAGTCATTCACACGCGTTTCGAACTGAGCAGCCTCCTGTGCTCTGCCCCTGACATAGCCGCGCCATGTTTTGCGGCCACGCCGTGGCTTCACCCGCTACTTTTACCAGTCTGTAGCAACGGGTTAACCGCATCAATAAACGATAGCAACCTATCTATGCCAATCCGGCATTAAACACCCTCTGCTGGGGCAGAAAAGGTGCTGTTGTCCTTGTTGTTGAGCAAAGCATTGCATATTTGCATAACCGAACTGCCATCCCCATAAAGGTTGGTTGGTAGAGCCCCTGGGACATAAGGATGTTGAATGGCTGATGCCAATTGCCCGGTAGCCGCTCCCACTAGGCGGTTCCATCCGCAGGCCAAGGTTTCAACCCACTCGGTCTCTTCCCGCAGGGTCAGACAAGGTACCAGATGGAAAAAGGCTTCCTTCTGAACACCGCCACTGTCGGTCACAATCAGGGCTGCGTGTTTTTCCAGCATAACCATGTCCATATGACCGACTGGATCTATCGTGCGGACTACAGCAGGCACGGTAAGATCAAATTCCTTCATTCGCTTACGGGTCCGGGGGTGGATAGGCCATACAACCGGCTGGCGGGCGACTGCAAGCCCGTCAAGGATGCTAGCCATTCGAACTGGATCGTCGGTATTTTCAGCGCGGTGGAGGGTAGTGAGAATATAGGCTTTTGGGGTCAGGTCCAATTGATTAAGGATATTGCTGCGTTGCTCCGCTTGGGCACCGTAATAAAGGGCGGCGTCATACATAACGTCCCCCACCTGCTTGACCTTGGCGCCGTTTATCCCCTCCGTGGCTAAATTTAGGGTGGCAATATCGGTTGGGGTGAAAAGCAGATCAGAGGCATGATCTGTAAGTATGCGGTTAATCTCCTCCGGCATGCGGCGGTTGAAGCTGCGCAAACCTGCCTCGATATGAGCGACCGGGAAATGGAGTTTGACTGCGGCTAAGGCCCCTGCAAGGGTAGAATCGGTATCACCGTATACCAGTACCCAGTCAGGTCGTACCTGGATGAGTACGCTTTCGATGGCCTCGATCATCCGCCCGGTGTTTTGGCCATGGCTTCCGCCGCCGATGCCCAGATTGTAATCTGGCCTTGGGATATCCAGTTCCTCGAAGAAGACTTTACTCATGTTAGGGTCATAGTGCTGACCCGTGTGAACCAGGACTTCGCGCACCTCAGGATGATGTTCCCGTAAGGCGCGGGAGACTACGGCAGCCTTGATGAACTGGGGTCTGGCGCCGACGATGGTTGCTATCGCTATCAATTAATCAAACCAAATGATTTAAGAAGTTGAGTAGTAGATCACTGCAATATTTAGAATTTAGCTTTCCATTCTTAATATGCTTTACAGAAGGTTGTAGGGGCTTGAGTTTACTCACTGCGCATAAAAGCGCGCAGCAACCCACACCTAGCAATTCCACAAGTCGAGTAAATTAATCATTCTGTTCCTCTTAATTTTTAAAAGAAGGAGTAGCTACTTGGAACGACACAATATCCCAGTATCTGCGGATGATGGTCAAAATTCCCCACATGCAATCCAAAAGATTCTTTTTTGATGTATGGCTCATCAATACAATCAAATTGGACGGCAATCACCACCCCATCCAGCGAGGAGTTACACCGTTTGTCACAGGCGTACTTAAGGGCAAGATTGCTGTTACGCGCGAAGGAAATAGAAGGAAGATTTTCTGGTATCTTAAAACCTTTTTCTAGTATCCCCAGCAGATTTCCTCTTGCAGTCCCGTGAAAAAAAACGAGATCGTCATCCTCTAAGTCATTTGGAAATAGCCGATAATCGTATTCCGCCGGGCATTGAGGAAATGGATATTCTTTGGGTTTTACCATAATTATGACCCCTATAATCTTTCTGAATTTAATATACCTTGGCAGAGACAACCAAGGCTAGGTCCAAGATGCGATATGCGAGATGCTGAAGTTAAGCAATAATTGGCGTTACTATTTACAATTTGTCCAGTAACACTGTAGCGATCTGTGACTGGTCCGCCTCGCTTAAGTCCGGGTGCATCGGCAGGCTCATCACCTCGCGGGCCATTTGCCGGGCGACCGGGGTGCAGTCCGGGCAGCAGAGGTGGGCGTAGGCCGGCTGTTCGTTGAGGGGTACCGGGTAGTGAACGGCGGTGGGGATGCCGGCGGCCTGCAGCCGGGCCTGGAGGGCGGCGCGGTCCGGGACGCGCAGGGTGTATTGGGCGAAGACGCTGGTGCGGTCTGGTTTGGGCCAGGGAAGAGGATTGGCCACGGATTGACACGGATGGACACGGATGTTTTGTTGGGTTTCTATGATCCGTGTTGATCCGTGGGTATCCGTGGCCAATAACGCGTGGTAGCGGCGGGCGACGGCTTGGCGCTGGGCGATCTCGTGGTCAAAGCGGTCGAGTTTGGCGAGGACGATGGCGCATTGCAGGGTGTCCATGC
>CALMDH010000103.1:0-7520 GCA_937862735.1 uncultured Gammaproteobacteria bacterium | reverse complement strand
CCGGGGTCACCCAGGGATCTGGCAGTGCCGGCATGAGTCGGCGATCGCCCGCACCGGGAGCAGGCAAGGGTGAATTATTTTTGCTTGAAGAGTCGGTCCTTCTCGCGCTGCCAATCACGATCCTTCTCGCTGTCGCGTTTGTCGTGCAGCTTTTTGCCCTTGGCCAGGCCGATCTCCAGCTTGGCCCGGCCCAGCTTCCAATACATGGCCGTGGGCACCAGGGTGTAGCCGGCACGTTCGACCAGACCGATGAGGCGATGGATCTCGGTCCGCTTGAGAAGCAGTTTCCGGTCCCGGGTGGGGTTCGGAGTAATGTGGGTGGAGGCGCTGGTGAGAGCGGACATGTGGCAACCGAGGAGGAAGGCCTCGCCCTGAATGATCCTTACGTAACTTTCCCGCAGTTGAACGCGGCCGGCACGGGCACTTTTGACTTCCCAGCCCTCCAGGCAGAGGCCCGCCTCGAAGCGCTGCTCGATATGGTAGTCATGCCCCGCCTTCTTATTGAGGGCGATGGTGGACTGTCCGGTCTTGGATTTGGGTTTAGTGGCCATGGGCATAGAGTGTAAAGCATGCAGCCGTGGCGGAGAATGGCGGCGTCGCCCACCTTGCCCCCTGGGCGGCAAAGTCACCTCCGGTCCGCAGCTAGAGTTACCGTTTGACCTGGGTGAGGGTAGGGGTAAAGTTTTTCAGAGTTTTAAAACCTGGTTGCTTCGGACGCCCCCCATCGCTATCCTAGCGCGCTCTTTAGGTAAGTGAGGTCTCTATGCGTCAGCCCCTGGTCGCCGGCAATTGGAAAATGAACGGGTCCACCGCGAGCGCTCGTGAGCTGCTGGCCGGTATCAAGGCAGGTGTGGCCGGGGCTGCCAAGTGCGAGGTCGCGGTCTGCCCGCCTTATGTCTACTTGCCTCTGGCGCGCGAAGAATTGGTCAATACAAGGATTGCCTGGGGGGCGCAAAATCTCTCCACCGAGGCCGTTGGCGCCTTTACCGGTGAGATTTCTGCCGCGATGCTGCTCGATTTGGGTTGCACCTATGTTATCGTCGGTCACTCCGAGCGCCGAACCCTCTACGGCGAAGATGACGAGCGGGTGGCAACCAAGTTCGCCGTTGCTCGCGCCGCTGGCCTCAAGCCCATCCTGTGCGTTGGTGAGACGTTGGAAGAACGGGAGCAGGGTATTACCCAGGCAGTGATCGCCCGCCAGTTGGATACCGTGATCGCGGCCCATGGAGCCGCCGCGCTGGCCGCCGGGGTGATCGCCTACGAGCCCGTCTGGGCCATCGGTACGGGCCAGACGGCCTCCCCCGAGCAAGCACAGGAAGTCCATGCCTTTATCCGTGGCCGGATCACTACCCACGACGCCGGTGTCGCCAACGACCTGCGGATTCTCTATGGTGGCAGCATGAAGCCGGGTAACGCCGTGGAGTTGATGGCTCAGCCAGACATTGATGGTGGCCTCATTGGGGGTGCCGCCCTGGTGGCCAGCGACTTTCTCGGTATTTGCCAGGCCGCTCACGACAGCGTGTGATGCCAAGATGCAGACTATTCTTACCGTCGTTCATCTCTTCCTTGCCCTTGGTCTGATAGGCCTGGTCCTCATCCAGCACGGTAAAGGTGCCGATATGGGTGCGGCCTTCGGCAGTGGCGCTTCCGCCACGGTTTTTGGTGCCCGCGGTTCGGGTAATTTTCTCTCACGTACCACGGCCATTCTGGCGGCACTCTTTTTTGTCACCAGCATGGTTCTGGCTTATTATGCTTCCCAGGTTGGGGAGCCAGTTGGCCTGATGGACCAGCTTGATCAGGTTCCCATCGCTCCGGTCCCGGCAGCTCCGGCGCGGCAGCAGGAGGTTCCGGGTGTTGAACCGGTTACCGTGCCGGCGGCGGCTGTGGAGATACCAGCCGTTGAGAGCCCGGCGGTTTCCTCTCCAACCCCGGTTGAGGGGGTCCCCGCGCCGACTTCTGTAGTTCAGGACTCCGGGGTCCCGCCGGTCCAGGAAAAAAATTGATTTCTGAACGTTTAGCCGATGTGGTGAAATTGGTAGACACGCTATCTTGAGGGGGTAGTGGCGCAAGCCGTGCCGGTTCGAGTCCGGCCATCGGCACCATTCGATGAAAAGGCAGATCTCACTGACGATCTGCCTTTTTTATTGCCCTCAGCCTTCGCTGTATATTAGTAACCTATTGATTTGACAAAAAAGTAATTCAGCCTTTCGCTTGACAGTGATCAAGGGGCTGCACTAGACTTTAGCCATTGCACTCGTGGCTCACTCTAAAACAATCACATAGCAAGGGGAGGGGGGGTGTTAGACAATTATCTTCCGATCCTGATCTTCATGATCATCGGCTTGCTGGTGGGCGGTGGCGCCATGGTGGCCGGCTTCGTCCTCGGCGAGCGGCGTCCCGACAGTCAGAAGAACTCTCCTTACGAATGCGGCTTCGAGGCCTTCGAGAGCGCCCGTCTCAAGTTCGACGTCCGCTACTATCTCGTCGCCATCCTCTTCATCATTTTTGATCTGGAGATCGCCTTCCTCTTTCCCTGGGCCGTTGCCCTGGATGGTTTGGGAGTGGTGGGTCTTCTGGCTATGGTCATCTTTCTCGCCATTTTGGTGGTGGGATTCATCTATGAATGGAAGAAGGGGGCCTTGGAATGGGAATAGCCGGTATTCTCGAACAGGGCATCATCACCACGACCGCCGACAAACTCATCAATTGGGCCCGTACCGGGTCCATGTGGCCGATGACCTTCGGTCTCGCCTGCTGCGCGGTGGAGATGATGCAGGCGGGTGGCGCGCGTTATGACCTTGACCGGTTTGGCATCATCTTCCGACCCAGCCCCCGCCAGTCCGATGTCATGATCGTGGCCGGCACCCTTTGCAATAAGATGGCACCCGCCCTGCGCAAGGTGTATGACCAGATGGCGGAGCCCCGCTGGGTCATCTCCATGGGTTCCTGTGCCAATGGGGGTGGCTATTACCATTATTCCTATTCAGTGGTCCGCGGCTGTGATCGCATCGTGCCGGTAGATATCTACATACCCGGCTGCCCGCCCACCGCTGAAGCCTTGCTCTACGGCATCCTGCAGTTGCAGAACAAGATCCGCCGTACCAACACCATCGCCCGCTGATCCGACAACTCTTATGGCATACCAGGAATCGCGAACCGGGGACGCCCGCTTGGATGCGCTTGCGGCGGCCATCGATCGGCATTTTAAGGGTACCCAATACCAGCTGGAGTTCGCCTGTGGTGAACTGACGCTGATAACGCCTGCTGAGGGCTGGCATGAGCGTGCCCGGACCCTGCGGGATCATCCGGATTTCCGCTTCGAACAACTCATCGATGTCTGCGGCGTGGACTTCAGCGCCTACGGTTGCGCAGAATGGGAAACGGAGTCGGCCTCCACGACCGGCTTCGGGCGGGGCGCGGATCGTGGCGGCGCCCTTGCCACGGATGATCCCGGGCGCTTCGCCTCCGCCTATCATCTGCTCTCGGTCACCCACAACCGTCGCCTGCGGGTGCGCGTACCCCTCGATGCCGCCGAGCCCCTGGTGGATTCCGTCGTCGATCTGTGGAGCGTGGCCAACTGGTTCGAGCGGGAGGCCTTCGACCTGTTCGGTATCCTTTACCGCGGTCACCCGGACCTGCGCCGTATCCTCACCGACTACGGGTTCGTCGGTCATCCGTTCCGCAAGGACTTCCCCATCTCCGGCCACGTGGAGATGCGCTATGACCCGGAACTGCGGCGCGTGGTCTACGAGCCGGTCAGCATCGAGCCGCGCGTTCTGGTGGCGCGCGTGATTCGCTCCGACAGTCGCTTCGGCAACGATGCGCGGGACGGCGTCCATGCCTGAGATACGCAATTACACCCTGAATTTCGGTCCCCAGCATCCCGCCGCCCATGGTGTGTTGCGCCTGGTGCTGGAGTTGGATGGCGAGGTCATCGCCCGTGCCGATCCCCACATCGGTCTGTTGCACCGGGGCACGGAGAAGTTGGCGGAAACCAAGCCGTACAACCAGAGCATTGGTTACATGGACCGCCTGGACTACATGTCCATGCTGTGCAACGAGCATGGTTATGTCCGGGCCATCGAGCGGCTGCTCGGTATCGAGGCGCCGCCGCGGGCCCAGTATATCCGGACCCTGTTCGACGAGATCACCCGGCTGTTGAATCACCTGCTCTGGCTGGGCACTCATGGTTTGGACGTGGGCGCCATGACCATGTTCCTGTATTGCTTCCGCGAGCGTGAAGACCTGATGGACTGCTACGAGGCGGTCTCCGGGGCGCGGATGCACGCCGCCTATTACCGTCCCGGCGGGGTCTACCGTGACCTTCCCGATCAGATGCCGCGCTATCTCGAGAAGCGGAGCAAGTGGCATAGCGAGGCGGACTTCAAGCGCCGCAACGAGGCCCGTCAAGGCTCGCTGCTGGATTTCATCGAGGATTTCACCAATCGCTTCCCGGGCTACGTCGATGAATACGAGACCCTGCTCACCGACAATCGCATCTGGAAGCAACGTACGGTGGGCATTGGCGTGGTGTCGCCGGAGCGCGCCCTCCAACTTGGCTTCTCAGGTCCCATGATCCGCGGCTCGGGGTTTGCCTGGGACCTGCGTAAAAAGCAGCCCTACGCGGCCTATGACCAGGTGGATTTCGACATCCCGGTGGGTCAGAACGGCGACTGCTATGACCGCTATCTGGTGCGGGTCGAGGAGTTGCGCCAGTCCAATCGCATCATCAAACAATGCGTGGCCTGGCTGCGGGAAAACCCCGGTCCGGTAATGATCGACGATCACAAGATCGCGCCGCCGCCCCGTGCCGAGATGAAGGGCGACATGGAAGCCCTCATCCACCACTTCAAGCTCTTTACCGAGGGCTATTGTCCCCCCGCCGGCGAAGTCTATGCCGCGGTGGAGGCACCCAAGGGCGAGTTCGGCGTCTATCTGATTTCCGACGGGGCCAACAAGCCCTACCGGGTCAAGGTCCGTGCCCCCGGTTTCGCCCACCTCTCGGCCATGGACGAGATGGCCCGTGGCCACATGCTGGCGGACGTGGTGGCCATCATCGGCACCATGGACATCGTCTTCGGGGAGATCGACCGCTGATGAGTTTCCGGAGCGCACCCCTCACCGTCTCGACCTCGGCTGAGGTCAAGGCCGGTCTCTTCACCCCCGAGATCCGCGCCGCCATCGACGCCCAGGTCGCCAAATATCCCGCTGAGTGGAAGCAGTCGGCGGTCATGCCCGCCCTGACCCTGGTCCAGGACTGGAATGGCGGCTGGCTGTCACGCCAGCTCATGGATGATGTCGCCGCCTACCTCGACATACCGGCCATCGCCGTCTACGAGGTGGCGACCTTTTACAACATGTACGACCTGGAGCCGACCGCCAAACACAAGGTGTGCGTCTGCAACAGCATCTCCTGCATGCTCAACGGCTCCGAGGATCTCATCCATCACGTCGAGCATAAGTACGGCGTCAAGCCCGGGGAGACCACGGCCGACGGCCGTTTCACCTTCAAGGAGGTGGAGTGTCTGGGGGCCTGCCGCCACGCCCCGGCGGTGCTGATTGGTCACGCCTATCATGAGCACCTGACCCCGGCGGAACTGGACAAGCTGATCGAGGGGTTGGGCTAATGGTCGAGCGCCAGAATACCGTCTGCTTCCGCACCCTTAATCTGGACCAGCCCTGGACCCTGGAGGCCTACCGCAGCGTCGGCGGCTACGTCCAGTGGGAGAAGATCCTGCGCGACAAGCCGGATCCGGATGCCCTCATCGCCGAGCTCAAGCTCTCCAATCTGCGCGGCCGTGGTGGCGCCGGCTTCCCCACGGGCCTCAAGTGGAGTTTCATGCCGCGCTCGGCCCCCGGGCAGAAGTACATCGTCTGCAATTCGGACGAGGGCGAACCCGGCACCTGCAAGGACCGTGACATCCTGCGCTTCAACCCTCACCAGCTCGTCGAAGGCATGGCCATCGCCGGCTACTGCATCGGCGCTACGGTGGGTTACAACTACATCCGCGGCGAATTCTACGAGCCCATCGCCCGCTTCGAGGCGGCCGTGCGGGAGGCCTACGCCGCCGGCCTGCTGGGCAAGGACATCGCTGGCAGCGGCGTCGACTTCGACCTCTACACCCACCTCGGCGCCGGGGCCTACATCTGCGGCGAGGAAACGGCCCTGCTCGAGTCCATCGAGGGCAAGAAGGGGCAACCGCGTTACAAGCCGCCTTTCCCGGCTCAGGCTGGCCTCTACGGTCAACCCACCACCATCAATAACACCGAGTCCCTGGCCTCGGTGCCGGTGATCCTGGAGAAGGGTGGCCAATGGTTCCTTGAGCAGGGCTTGCCTAACAACGGCGGTCCCAAGCTCTTCTCGGTCACCGGCCATGTCGAGAACCCCAACAATTTCGAGGTCCCCCTTGGCACCCCTTTCAAGGACCTGCTGGCGATGGCCGGTGGCGTCAAGGGCGGGCGTAAGCTCAAGGCGGTGATTCCCGGGGGTTCCTCCGTACCCGTGGTGCCGGGCGACATCATGATGGGCGTCAATATGGACTACGACAGCCTCGGCAAGATTGGCTCCATGCTGGGTTCCGGCGCGGTCATCGTCATGGCCGAGGGTACGGACATGGTGAAGGTCCTGGCCAATCTGTCCCACTTCTATGCCGCCGAGTCCTGCGGCCAGTGCACGCCTTGCCGGGAGGGTACCGGCTGGCTGGCTCGGGTCCTGCACCGCATCCTTCATGGCCAGGGTCGACCCGAGGACCTGGACCTCCTCGACAGCGTGGCGGGCCATATCGGTGGGCGTACCATTTGTGCCCTGGGCGATGCCGCGGCCATGCCGGTGCAGAGCTTCCTCAAGCACTACCGCCACGAATTTCAGCACTACATCGAGCACGGCCGTAGCCTGGTCGAGGCCGCCTGATGGGCCGGTCTGCCACTGAGACAGCGCAATGACGGACAAGATCACCATCGAGATCGACGGTCGCGACTGCGAGGCGACCCCGGGTGAGATGATCATCGCGGTCGCTGACCGTGAGGGCATCCCCATCCCGCGCTTCTGCTACCACAAAAAGCTGTCCATTGCCGCCAACTGCCGCATGTGCCTGGTGGAAATGGAACAGAATGGCCGGCCCTTCCCCAAGCCGGTGCCGGCCTGCGCCACCCCGGTCTGCGCCGGGCTCAAGGTCCAGACCCGTTCCCCTAAGGCCATTGAGGCCCAGAAAGGGACCATGGAGTTCCTGCTCATCAATCACCCCCTGGACTGCCCCATCTGCGATCAGGGCGGGGAATGCGAGTTGCAGGACGTCGCCATGGGCTATGGCCGGGACGTCTCGCGCTATGTCGAGCGCAAGCGCGTCGTGGTGGACCAGGATCTGGGTCCCCTCATCGCCACCGACATGACGCGCTGCATCCACTGCACCCGCTGCGTCCGCTTCGGCGCCGAGATCGCCGGGCTGCGGGAACTGGGGGCCACGGGGCGGGGCGAACAGGTGCGCATCGGCACCTTCGTCGAGCACACCATGGCCCACGAA
>CALMDH010000102.1:0-3873 GCA_937862735.1 uncultured Gammaproteobacteria bacterium | reverse complement strand
GTATAACTTCACCCTTGGTGTGTACCTTTCCCAGACCGCCGGCGCAAAAGTGCGGACCCTTTACGCTTGCGCCGGCGGCAATCATTTTATCTGCCTGGTCAGGGTCGCTGACCAGGCGCCCAGTGACCGCGGCCCAAGCGGAAGGGGCAAATCGGCAACCAGGGTGAGGGGCCGGTATAGGATGGCCCCTGGTCGCTGGTTGACGGCTCCGCTTGGGCCACAGGGTGCGGAATTACCGCGCCGGCGATGATCCGGTAAAGCGCCCCTGTTCGTTGTACATGTAGACCATGTTGCCAACCCGCACGCTGACCGAGGTGGCGGTAAAGTTGACCAGTCCATCGCGGGCGGGGACGGTGGTGATGACCGTGCCCTTTTCGTCGTAGAGATAGATGCTGACACCCCGTTCGATTGCGTTTGCTATAGCCATGGTGATCACCTCAATGTCGCTTGAGTTACTGGTTATCGGGTTGCGGTTAAGGCTGGTGGTTGTGCTGGGTAAGCGCGCGGGCCGTGCCCGGAATAAGCAGCTAGGGACTGATCCTCCGTCTGGGGGTGGGTGATTTCTCTGTGGGGCCGACCCTTCCTTCCGTCCGGAGGCTGTTGGCTGGCATGGGGTGCAGGATAATCCACCCAAGCGACAAAACAGGTCGCCTGACCGATAGGGGATACCGGCCAGATGCCGCAGGCCGGTCAAAGGGTTGGCGGGTCCTTGGTGATGGGGAATACGCGCGGTGGACGGGGCCGCCGCTGGCAAGCGACCTGTTCCGTCGCGTGCGGGGCCTATCCTGGCGGTATTTCACCGATGGGGAGACCGCCATGCACCTGCTTAGCGAGATGCTGACCTACCAGCGCCCGGCCCATTCGCCCAGCGAGCGGGCCTTCATCCGCCGCTTTCTGGATCAGGTCCCCGGCATGGTCCGGGATGACTTCGGTAACCGCTGGCTGCGGATCGGCGCCCGGCCCACGACCTTGTTCTGTGCCCACACCGACAGCGTCCATGCCACCGCCGGGCGGCAACGCCTGCGAGAGGACCGGCGGACCCGGCGGTTTTACAAGGACGACGGCCAACCCCTTGGCGCCGACGATGCCACCGGCTGCTGGCTCCTGCTGCAACTGATCGCCCACGGGGTCCCCGGGCTTTATGTGTTTCACCGCGAGGAAGAAACCGGCGGCGATGGCAGCGACTGGATCGCGCGGGAAACCCCCGGGGTGCTGGCCGGAATTGAGCGCGCAATCGCCTTCGACCGCCGCGGGACGGGGGACGTCATCACCCACCAATGTCGGGTGCGCACCTGTTCCACGGACTTTGCCCAAGCCCTGGCGGCGCAACTCGGGCTGGGCTTCGCCCCCTGCGCGGAAGGGGTCTTCACCGATACCGCCCATTACGCCGGGCTGATCCCGGAATGCACCAATCTCAGCATCGGCTACGAGCATGCCCATACCGGGATGGAATACCAGGACTATGGCTTTCTGGAGTATCTGCTGCCCGCCCTGCTGCGGGTGGAATGGGCGGCCTTGCCCGTAGAGCGGGTCTGTGCCCCGTTCTCCAGGCGTGCTGGGTTTGCTGACCGACTGACCAGCGCGGATTGGCTAGCGGGCCTGGGGTCCGCACCGCCGGCCGAGCGGCTGGCGGTGGCTTGAGTGCATGCCTTCCAGATTGGAGATGGCCTTGTCCGGACCACCGCAGTTGACGGTGGCCTTATGTTCACCGTTTATCATCACATTGACCCCGGCCTCGTCGGGGTGGTCCTCTGAGACCCGATCGGCCCCCAAAACACGCTGTAGGTGGTTTTGCCTTTGGGTTTGTCCACCGACTTGGACTTGTAACGCCCGACGCCTTGCCATTGGTGCGTGGTTTTTTGAAGAATTCAGGATCCTTGACCGCAGGATTGTTCGTCACAGGCGGCAAGTCCGGCGGTTCCACCCCCAGGGGCCATGTGCGGCCGGCCACGCGCTTTGCCTTCAGCGATTTTCGGAGCGTGCCCTGAGCGCGCCTGCGCTTGCAGCCAACGGCTGGAGGTTGATGGCATAAAACGCATGAAGCGCGTCAGCCAAAGAAAGTGGCGGCGCAGCCAGGCAATCAGCCGCCGTTACCACCCTTTCAGGGTAGACAGTTTCTTCATCTGGCGCCGCTTTGTCGGTGGCGTGCGCCGTCCTTGGGCGGAGACCACCTTGCTGCGCAGGCGCTTGAGCTCGAGCAACAGTACCTTCTGGCTCATGGAGGGATGAAGGGTGCAGACGAGGCACGCTTTCGCTGGAGGCCGTAGCCATTGCGGAGAAGCTGATCACTGACCGTCTGCTTTCGTGTATCAATTTCCACGGTGCTACACTCGATTGCCACCCGGGTAGCTGTGCTTCATCTCGCGCAGCGTGATGCCGGATGGCTCGGATGCGCACCCGCGCCGCCGCTTATTTCCTACCGTAGGTGGCAGCGTGATCGGGCGCGATGGTGAGCATACGGATGAAATCCACGTCACGGTAGGCAGTGGCCCGGCGTGATTGGGTGATGCGCAGGGAGTAGATCGCATCGATGCCCTGGGGTGGCCTGACGCTGGTGATCTTCTCCCACTTGAGGCCTGGGTCGCGGTACAGCTGGTTCCAGGTCAGCTGGCGGATTTTATTGAGCGTATCCATTACCGCGTGGCGCTCGGGCTTACGCAGCGTTAGCAAGTTGTCCTGAAACACCGGGTTGTTAAGGTCAAGCCTGACCTTGGCTTCACTGCTCGCCATGGCCCAGGCGCTTGAGCGTGTCTTCGGTATCAGCATCCGATGCGGCATGGGCCACGGACCAGGCCATGGCCGCTTGCAGATCGGCCGCTGCCTGGGGTTCGCGCAGCCAGCGCTCGTTGTCGGGAACGATGGTAGCCGTGCGCACCAGCCAGACGCCAGGTTCGTACTCTTCCACCAGCACCTGGCGTCCCGCGTATTGCTTGCCCAGGGAGATCTGGCCGTTGGTGCCGACGACCTTGATCGTGGGAGCGTGTGCAGTGGTGGCCATGATGAGGCTCCTTGGTGGTACGCACGATATTATGAATTTCGTGCGGCACTAACTCAAGGTGAGCGGTAGTGGTGCAAGGATTGGCAAATTTCACTGGTCTGGACGCTGAAGTGCTGCGGCAACGGCTGCTGTTCAAGTGGCTGAACCGGGGCAGTCAGAAGCGCTCGCTGAACTGGAAGCAGTTCTCCACGTACATCCGGCGATGGTTGCCCAAAGCACGCATTCTCCACGACCTCTACCCCGTCCCTTGGTGGAAGACTCAGGCTGGGAGCCGGATGGTGTAACACGCCAAGTCCGGTTCTGCGAGGAGACGGGCGGAGACCGAACCCTCGCATGGCAGAGATCGTGTGGCACCGCCGGGAAACCAGGCGGCAAACGGAGAAAATAAACGGTGGCGAGGCCCCAGCTTACTCTCCGACTGTCCCAGCCGCTTCAAGCGGGGCGTTGTCCGTGCGTGATATCGGCGCAAGCCGTCAGTGCCGCGGGTGTCCTGCGGGGCGTGCGGCAAGACCACCCAGGTGCCGGTGCCGTGGGCGCGGGAGGACAGCGGCTTCAGCCTGCTCATGGAGGCCTTGATCGTCACCCTGATCAAGGCCATGCCGGTGCGCCAAGTAGCGCAGTGGCTGGCGGTCAGCGATCAGCGCCTCTGGCGCATCCTCGATCACGACGTGGCTAACGCCCGTGCCCGGGGGACTTTTCTGCGGTGACGACCCTCGGTCTGGACGAGACCGCCGCGCGGCGCGGCCAGCACGACATCAGATTGTTCCACGATCTCGACGCCGGCCGGCGGTTGTTTGCCGGCGCGGGGCGCACCGCGGATGTGGTCGCCCCGTTTGCCGATGACCTGGAGGCCCATGGCGGCTGCGCGGAGAAAC
>CALMDH010000101.1:0-5860 GCA_937862735.1 uncultured Gammaproteobacteria bacterium | reverse complement strand
AATTTTCAGATAATTGGCAAATAAAAAGCCGAAAACTCGAATACGTCTACTATAAAAGCGAAAAACCCCGCAATCCATCCACCTTCCTGGTCTCCATCACAAGCATTACCAGCGCGTAATATGCTTATGATTAGAGCTGGCAAAATGACTACTACGCCAAAAATGAGTAAATTAGCTAAAAAATCAGCCCCCGTCATTTCAGATGTGCCACGGGTGGGATTTGGTTGAGCATAGATGGGGGGAGGATTTGATTTTGAGTATGGGTCTGTGAGGTAGGGTGAATTATCTTCGGAATAGCCCGAAAATGAACGAGAAGAGTAGGGTGATTGGGATGTAGATGTATTGCTCGAACCCGGTGCATGGTTATCAATGACGTAAGAACCATTTTCAGGATCGATGAATATAAAACGTTGGCCATATGCAAAGCCAGCGAAGAGGGATAGGGAGAGGCAAACAGCAAGCAACATCGCTTTCATCCGGGCGACTCCTGGATAGACGGGTTATTTTGCTTGTTCTTGCGGCTGCCGCTTCCAGCTTGTTCCATAACAGCCAGGTTGAAGCATAGACCAGGAGGGGGAGGTCTGCCACTACGGGGCAGCACGGGGTGCGATACCGCGGACCTTGTGGGCTGGGAGCCCGTGTGGCAGGGATCACAGGGTTGAGTGACACAGTGGTGTGGTCAGCAATGAAGTCGGTGGGCCGGGCGGCGGGCTAGGGGGCCGCGGCGAGGCTCATCGACTTCGTTGGCGACTACCACGGATGATGCTCATTGAGGCCACGCCTGGGGTCAGGGACTCCAACCTCCTCGGGTGTCTGGGTGTAGACCCGAAGTGCGGCCCCCTTTGCTAGAAAGGGGTATGAGTAGCTGCGGCGATCGGGGGAGAGAAGGAGTACAGGGAGGTTGTAGAGAATACCTATAGATATCAGAAGGATGTATTGGTGGGAGGTAGGCAGGTAGCTGAGGTTGGGTGATCAATGAAATCTATGCATCAATAAACATTATTTATTAAATATGCAGATTTAGGAATATCTTGTAAGTTATTGAATAGTATTTTGTAGCACCCTTGGCCGTGGCCGGTCGGTGGTGAAGAACCCGCCGCCGCCCGGCTTCAGGTGGCCGGGGTGGGGGTGGCTTGAATCATGATCCGCAGGGCGTGCCCCGGTAGCCGCTCAACGCGGACCAGGCCCGCGCTTTCCAGGCGCTGTACCGCGGCAAAATAGCTCCGTTCGGGGACCTGGAAGCTCGCGCGCTGCCCCCTCGACAGGGTGACCACCGCCTGTTTGGTCAGATTCCGGCGAAACCAGAGCAGGATGCCCACCGCGAGACACTGGCCCCCCAGAGCGTGCGCCTGGGCTAACCAAGCCAGGGGGACCTTGCCCGAGAGATAGGGCGGGGTCCTGGCCTTGGTCGTCTCCGCCGGGGGAAGGTGACCCCCCTGATAGCCATCCCACTGGAGGGTGATCTCCCCCAGATTGAAGTCAGAGTCTTCAGAGAGGGAGGGGGTGGTGGTATCCATAATAATTAGATTCCCAATAGATTATTGATAGATAGTACGGGTCTGTCGCTAGGTGCAGGGGTACCCCGGCACTCAGTAGCAGGGGTACCCCCACACCTAGCCGCAGGGGTCAGTCCGCCGTGATCAGGGACCAGACAGTGGTCCAGAGGGCCTTGCCGCGGTCATCCATGTAACGGTCGGGATGGCGGATGACCTTGGCGTCGGTGCCCAGGGTGAAGCCATCGAGGACGTTGGCGCTGGCCTGGGCCATGAGGGCCTGGGCCTGGGCGATGGTGGCGTCGAGGTCCGGTAGCGGGGCCTCGATGAGGATGGCGTCGTGGACCGGGGCGCAGACCCGGATGCCGGCCTCGGTAGCGAAGCAACAGGCCAGGCGCAGCATCTCGGCGCCGTTGGCCTGCATGGGGAAGTTGCGCAGGCTGCGAGCATTAGGGTCGGCGCCGACGTGGAGGGTCCAGCCGAAGGTGGTCCAGAGTTCGCCGGTGAGGAGGGCGTAGTCCAGGCAGGCGTCGGACCAGCGCCAGAAGACCTGGTAGGTGCGGTGGTGCAGCTCCAGGAGCTGCTGCGCGCGGGCGACGGGATGGCCGATGCGCCGGGCGAGGGCCTCGGCGCCCATGCCGTACTGGACGGCAAGCACGCACGCCTTGAACTGGTCGCGGATGGTGCCGTGGCTGTGCTTGGTGGCGTCCACAGGGGCGGCCCCGGCCTGTTTGGCGAAGGCCAGGTAGGGGTCGCCGGACTGGTAGGCGGTGAGCATGGCCGGGTCCTGGGAGAGGGCGGCGGCGATGCCAAACTCCTGCTGGCTCCAGTCGAGGTAGGCGAGCCCGTAACCCGGTGGGGGCTGGATCAGACCACGCAGCCAGGTCGCGGGGCCGAAGATGTACGCGGCGTTCGAGGGCTGGTTGCGCCCGGTGCGCGCCTGGAACGGCGAGAGCAGGGTCCGGTTGCGACCGTCGGCGCCCACGGCCAGGCGGTGGTGGCGCATCTGGCCGAGGGTGACGCGCAGTTCCCGCAGGGGATGCAGGCGGGGGTAGGCGGTGGCCATGTCCTTGAAGGTGTCGTCATCGAGGGCCAGGCGCCCCGAGTCGAGGCAGGGCCAGGGGATGCCGTGCTGGGCCAGGTAGGCGGCAAAGCGATCCTGCTTGAAGGTCCGACCGGCATAGACGCCGTAAGCGATGTCGACCTGGGCGATGAGCTGGTCCTGGATGCGCGGCCAGTGGCCTTGCAGGCGGTGGAGCGCCGCAAGGTCCACCGGGGTGCCGTTACGCTCCATGCGGGCGACGGCGGTCATATAGCGCCCGCGCAGCAGGGCGCGGGGCCAGTCGAGGTGGGGCTGCATCCGCTCCAGCAGCCGGGCCGTGGCCGTCACATCGGCGGCGCAGTAGTCGAGCAAGGCGTCGCGCTCCGTGCCACTGAAGGGGCCACCCCGGAGCGCCAGGTCGCGCATCTCGGCCTTTTCCGCGGCGGCCATGGCCGCGAGGCCGAAGTAGGTCAGGGCGCCCAGCAGGCCGTTGCCGGCCGGCGTGACACGGTTGTTGGTGAGGTTGCGGAACTCGACGAACAGGTCCAGGACGAGGGCGGGGGGT
Organism: uncultured Gammaproteobacteria bacterium; assembly: GCA_937862735.1. Classification (GTDB taxonomy): domain Bacteria; phylum Pseudomonadota; class Gammaproteobacteria; order Chromatiales; family Chromatiaceae; genus M0108. The sequence goes on along the minus strand of CALMDH010000101.1, from coordinate 2,760 downwards.
TCCCAGCCCAGGGCTAGGAAGCAGCCCAGTTCCGCACTGGCGTAGTAGGCGACCAGCACCTGGTCGGGACCGCCGGGCAGGGGGCAGGCGACGGGGCCATCGCCCAACCAGAGGCGGTGCTGGCGGCCGCTGGGGTATTCCTGGAAGACGGCGCACCAGGGGGTGGGGTTTTCCCCGGGTGGGGCCTGGAACTCGAAGTCCACGACCCAGAGGTGATAGTGCAGGGACATGGGGGGGCTACCTCCCTGTGGCGGATAGGTGGTGGTGCGGGAGACCGGCCCAGGGTCGGGACCTGGGCCGGAAAGGGGGCCGGGAGGGGTCGGTCAGCGACCGGCGGCGGTCAGGCGAGGCCGCGCAGTTGCAGTACGACCGGGTGGTCCGGGGTGGTGATGAAGCGCCCGCGGAAGGCGATGTCGAGGATCGCCTGGAAGCTCAGATCTGGCCACACCGGCTCGGGGAGGGGGGAGTTGGGGGGTGCCACCATGAGGTCGTAGGCGCCGAGGTGCATGTTCGCATGCATGCGACACCAGGCGGTCTCCGCCTGTTTGGCGGCGGCGAGGGCGGAATCGTTCCAGGCGTTGGGCCGGCCATCCGGGCTGGGGAGATTGAGGGGCCAGACGAACAGGTCGCCCGGGCGGGTGATGGCGGTGCAGAGGTTCACGGGGCGCAGTTCCGCCGCCAGTGCCTCCCAGAGCGAGGGGTCTACCAGGTAGATCTCCCGTTGCAGCCCCCCGGTTTCCAGCAGGTAGGTGGTCAGGCGGTAGTCCTCACCGGGGTGGACGCGGACGAAGGTCTTTTTGTCCGGTTTGCGCACCGGGATGGTGGTGATGACCCGGGTGACGCCCAGGGTGGCGCCGAAGTCCTGGCCGAGGCGTAGGGCGCGGACATCGAAGGCGCCTGGTGGGACAGGGGGCTGGGGCGCGGCGGGGGAGTTGGCCAGCAGGTTGTCGGCCGCGAGCCCCGCGGGCAGGGGGGTGCCCTGGAGGGCTTGGAAGGCCCGGGGGTCGACGGTGGAGCCGGGGTTGGTGTTCAGGTTAGTCATGGTGGGGTACCTCAGGGGAGAAAGGGGCATAGGGGAAGCCAGTCAGGCTGGCCAGGTCCAGTTCGTCGGCGCCGCTGGCGTCGCGGTCCAGGTACAGGTCGGCGAGGGCCGGGTCGGGGTCCAGGCCGTGACCGCAACAGTGACAGGTGTCCACGTCAATCAGGCTGAGTGGACGGCGGCAGCGGGGGCAGCGGGTGGCGCGGGGATAGTTCATGCCTGGCCTCCGACGGTGGCGATCCAGGCGCGGATGTCTTCGACCCGCCAGGCCGTGATGCGTGGCCCGAGCTTGACGGGCTTGGGGAAGCGCCCGCATCTGACGCCCAGCCACCAGCAGGACTTGCCGACGGGAATGAGGGGCGGGGTTGGTGGCTTGGCGTTGGGATTGCCGAGGATCTGCGTTAGGCGCAGAAAGCCGGTTGGGGGGAGGTTGTTCATCATGGGTCATCCTCGTTCAGGTTGGGATGCCCGCATGATGGCTAGGAGAAAAGCGATAGGAAACAGGTCTCCTATGGAGACTTTATAGTCTCCGGCGGAGACTTTATAGTCTCCTGGAGGAGACTATAAGGATCGCTGGGGACTGAGGGTCTATCTGAGCTTTATGCTGGTTTGCTTGCCGTACGCGTAAAGCCATCCCTGGACCGTGCTGAGTTCGTACTTATAGCCCTGAGCTTCCAAGATGTCGGCGATGTCGTTGGCCGCCCTAGGGACACCTCGCCAGCGGGAAGGATTTCGTTCCCATAGGGCAATGGCTTTCTCTTTCGCCTCCCTGTCCTTTCTGTGGCGCTCTTTATTCATGAGCGCAGCGTGTTGGGTGCGCCTGGCACGTTCCGCCTCCTGGTGCTCGATTACCAACTGGTCGAACCGTTCGCGGGTGTCTTCTGAGAAGCTCTGAAACTCGGCCCGATTGACCGCCGCCATCGCTTCGATGGCGGCTGAGCCGGAGAGCGCCATGGCGGTGGCGATCGGCAAACTGAGTGGCGTTGGTGTGTGGCTGCGGGATAAGCGGAGTCGGTGGAGCCAGGTCAAGGCTTCCTGGACCAGCATGAGGGCTAAGACAGCGAGGACCTCCGCCGGCTGAGGCTGGGGGAGGTCATCCGCGATGAGTTCTTCCCAAATGTCGCAGTAGTCGATGAGCGTGTCGAGTTTGGAGAATGGATTGGCGGGGGGAAAGACGAGGTCGTCGTGCAGGGTTGCCACCGAGGTCCGGATGAATCGGTCCCGGAGCGGGGATGTCGGGGTGGCTTGGCCAACTTTCGCCGGCTCTTGTCCCCAGATCCCCGTCATGGCGGGCGGTTGCGGAGGTAGCTCTTGCGCTTGCTCTGACTCGGGCGCAGGCTGGTGATAGGCGGTTTCCAGCAGCCAATCCAGGGTATAGAAGGCGGACTCCACTTGCACCGGGGTCCTGGCCGACAGGAGCGCGCGGGCGCGCAGGGCGATCGTCGGGAGGAGCGGGTAGGGGGCACTGGGGACCTCCCCGAGCATGAGGTCGAATTCCAAGGTATCCGGGACGATGGGCGTCATGGCAGAGGTACCGTGAAGCGGGTGAGGGTGGGTGTCGGGTCGGTGGGGCGGCCGTGGCGGTGATGGGGAGGACCACGGCGTCCCTGGGGCGAGACTGTCGCACAGGTCGGGTCAGCCTTGCATACTCTTGCGGGCTTTTTCAGGTCGACCTGCAAGGCCCCAAGATCCGCATCGGCCGCTTTGCCAGCGGCGCGGTG
>CALMDH010000100.1:0-5378 GCA_937862735.1 uncultured Gammaproteobacteria bacterium | reverse complement strand
GCCCCAGCAGCCGCGTGCCGAGGGGCAGCAGCAGCGGGGCGCGCGGGCTGGCCGGGTCGTAACCGCAGCGCGGACAGGGAAGCGGATGATCCGGCCCGCCGAAGCAGCTCGGACAGAGGGTCTCGGGGTTCAGGTCCATGGGTTCAGGGTTCGTGGTCGTTGGTCCTCGACAGTGGGGATTCTAGCAACCTCTAGCTCTTTCTGGCAGTCAAAAACCTTGCCTTCCAGATGAATAAGCGGCTGTTTCTTCAGCCGCATGATCCCACAGGCTCCCGATCTTCCTGGCGCCGGATCAGGGCACGCTGAGGGGGCGGTGTCCATCGGGGTATTGGCTCCTAAAATGCGGCTGTCCCGTCATGAGGGTTTGACTCAAGACGAAGTATCCGCTCAGGCCAGGGGCGGCCCAGACCCTCGTCCCTGACACCCCCGCCCCGGGGTTAGAGCGGCGGGCGCCAAGTGGGCCCAAAGTGCCGCTACGCGGCCAAAATCACTGTCCGCCGCGCACGAAACGAACGTATCCCTGGTGGGACTTAACGTCTTTGCCGACGCCGCCACCGTAGAAATCGACGCCCCACGCGTAGCCCGAGTTGTGGGCATACGGCGACGAAGACTAGAACTAATCCCTAGGAGTCTGTCGGACTTAAGGTACCCTCACGTTCCTACGCGAAATCTAAGCCTTTCGATCTGCGTGGGAGCCACAAATCTTGCGTAGGACAACCAAAATTGATCAGTTATTGACCAATCTGGGGATGTCACAGTGAAAGTCCGACAGGCTGCTAGTTGCATGAGAAGCAAACTGGGGAGAACGCTATCCGGTAATATTTCATCAATCAGGTGTAGTTTGGGCACCTTGGCTTTAAACGCCGCTTTGCAACGGCCGAAGGCTGCCTCCCATCTATCCTGAATAATGCCGTAATCGGTATATCCGGCGACCGCGCAGGCGCCAAGTATCCGGCGCTGATAGATTCGCTGGATGCTGTCACGCGCCGTAGCGGCATCCGGAGAATTGCCCTGGGCCTTGCGGGCCAGTTCGATCAAGGACGCATTTTCCAGGCTGATGCCACGCCAAACTAAGGCCCTACCAGGAGCCAGCAGGGGGAGAAGGCGCAGCAGGCGCTCATCATGGTCGAGCACGGGATCAGCCAGCAAGCCATCCAGGTGCTGAGCCAGCCCCTGATCGTTGAGGTCATCCCGCAGCCAGTGGCATAAGCCGCCATTGCCTAATCCCGCCACGGCCGCATCCCAGTCGTGAGCAATGGCGCCCGCGAGTGCTTCGGCCGTCCAGCAATCCCTTCCCGCCAGCCGGTACGCTTGGCGGGCCTTGAGCAGCGGTTGATCGCGAACCCGCTCCGCGAACGCCCACGCCTGGGCGAGGAATTCCCCCACCAGCCGAGTTGGCCGCCGATGGCGCAGATCGCCATAGGCGGGCAGGATCTGCTCGTTGAGATAGGCCCGCAGTTGACGGAAGCCGGCATCGCTGTCCCGTGCGGCCAGATCGTTCAGGGCGGAGACCAGAAAGACCGCATCCGCCACCCCTGTGAGCCGGTCCCGCTTGTCGGCCCATACTTCCAACCGTTCCTCCGCCTCCAGCAGGTCAGCGTAATTGATCACCGCGACCACCCGTCCATGGGGATTGCGCTGACGAAAGGCGTGGAGGCTGGCCAGATCCTGTTGACGCGGTCCTTCCAGGTGCATGACCCAGAGCAGTACGTCCGCCTCCACGACCAGGGGTTGGCTAACCGCATCGTCACGGACGGAAAAATCCAGCCCCGGCGTATCGATCAGCGCCACCCAAGTCAGGAAGGGATGGCCGGGATCGAGGATGTCGATGCGCTCGATGGCAGCACGGTGCTGTTCCCCGAGGTCCTGAATCTTGCCATGGACCTCCGCGGCGGCCGCGTAGTCGTCGGTCTGGTGCGCGGGCTCGTGGCCGGGGCGGAAGATGACACGCAGTTGTCGCCGCGCCCGGCCAGGATGCGATTGACCGTCACCGTTTCCCGCGTGACGTTCATCGGCATCCAGCGCTCGCCCAGAAAGGCGTTGATGACCGTCGATTTGCCGGCATTCCAACTGCCCGCCACCACCAGGGAGACCTGGGTCTCGCTCATGCGGCTGAAGATGGCGCTGGTCCGCCTGAGCAGGGCCTGGCGCTCAGCTTCGACGGCGGGTACGGCAAAGTGCAGGTCACTCAGACAGCATTCGGCGTCCGCCAGCCGGCGGACATGCGCATTGTCGCCAAAGGGGAGATGGGCGTAATCATCTTCCGCCCGGGGACTGGTCAGTGCATCCGTCCAATTATCCCCTGGTCCGCGAGTTGCTGTGGGTCCAGTATGCCCGTAACGACGGACAAGGGGTCGGTTCGCTTCATTCGCCTAAGAGTTCCCGGCTGGCATTTTGCGGTGAGATATTTCTGTTAGGTAAAGGACCAAACTCCCTTGCTAAATTGGCCTTTTCAATATTGAGGGGGATGCCGAGGATGCAATATTCTCCATAATCTTCCTCTCGTTGTGCCTTGGTACGCCATTGCAGATAGTGGCGCCGCAGGTGGGGATTATTGGGGTCCGTGATCAATTCCTCCCTGAGCCGATCTGGAATGTTTTTTCTGGCTAAGAGGCTGTAAGGACCCTCAGGGTACCGCTTCAGAAATTTCTCGTAACCGGTCGATGAATTTTCCCGTAAGGCATACTTCCAATGATATTCCCGCAAGGCTGTCCAGGATAATTCCTGCAATAAGGGGAGAAGCGCTGGGTTGGTGTCAGGGTCGCCAAGATCACGATACCAGGGGAGAACCCGCCGTAAGGAAGCCAGATCCACCCCATCCACATCGTTTAATTGGTGGCGGAGATTTGCTTCAGTTCCCTCCTCCAGTTGAAGTAGCAACAGCCAAGGCAAGAGCCGATTTTGGTTGAAGTCGGCGATTATCGGTTCCTTCTGTGGCCGTAAGGCAGCGTGACACTGGCCCAATCCCGCCTCCCAGGCATCCTGGATCAGAGGGTAATCCCTACAAAGATGCGTCGCTGCGTTGGCAATAAGGCGAAGCACCTGAAGATGGTAGAGTTGGATCAGGGTTACCAGCGCAGTTTCATCCTGTCTCGCCTGGTGCGCCAGATTGATCAGCGCCGACTTTTCCAGGCTGACACCGTGCCACCTCAAATGCTGGTCCGGTGCCAACAAGGCTTGAAGGTGCAGCAACCGCGCATCGGCATTCAGGGTGGTATCGCTCCATAGGTCATCAAGGGTTTTGGCTAAAAGTGGATTATGCAACTCCTCCCTCAACCAACGGGAGAGATGGCCATCCCGAAACTCGGCCAGCGCCTGTTCCCAGTGCTGGCCGGCGGCGGTGGCCAGTTCGCGCGCGGTCCAGCACTCCCTCCCAGCAAGAAGGAAAGGATTTGCCGCTTTGAGGGGTTGGTGGCGCACGTTTTCAATAAAGGCGCGGATTTGCCCCAGGCAGTCACTGGCCAGACGGCTTGGCTTGCGCCAGCGTAGCTCCCCGTAGGCGGGAAGGACCTGTTCGTTGAGATAGGTACGCAGTTGTCCGAAACCGGGGTCAGTGCCCCGCGCCTCCAGATCGTTGCGAGCCGAAACCAGGAAGACCGCATCGGCTTCTTCGCCCAAAGTTGCCCGCTTATCGGCCAGTACCTCCTCCCATTCACTTTCATCAAGCAAGTCGGCGTAATTGACTATCGCCAGCAGGCGACTACCTGGATTGCGGCGACGAAAAGCGCGCAAGGCGGCCAGGTCATGTTGGCGTGGCCCCTCGATGTGCATGACCCAGACCAGGACATCCGCATCGTCAATGAGGGGTTGGCTGACGTGGTCATCACGCGTGGAGAAATCCGACCCCGGGGTATCGATCAGCATCATCCAGGTGAGAAAAGGGTGTCCTGGGTAGCAAATGTCGATGCGCTCGATAGCTTCGCGATGACTTTCCCCAAGTTCGCGTAACTTGTAGTGGACGAAGTCGACATCCTGATACGCGTGGCGCAATTGGCGGGGAAGGTGTCCTTCACGGAAATGGACATGAAGGTACCGCTCCGCGCCCCCCAGGATGCGGTTGACCGTCACGGTTTCCCGGTTGACGTTCATCGGCATCCAGGATTCGCCGAGAAAAGCGTTGATGACCGTGGACTTGCCGGCGTTCCAGCCGCCGGCCACGACCAGGGAAATCTGACGCTCCTCCATCCGCTTGAAGGCTTTATGAATGCGGATGCGCAGGTTCTGGCGCTCGCTCTCCACCCGGGGTTCGGCGAAATGAAGCACGCCCAGGCGCTGGTAAGCATCCACCAGACGCCGGACGTGCACGTTGTCGCTGAAGGGAAAACGGGTGTAGCGGTCGTCCGAAGGAACGTCGGTCTCCGGGATGATCTGGTCAGACCAATGCCCGTCCATGGGTCAGTCGATATCCTTAAGCAGGTTGGCCAGTTCCTGCTGGACTTTTGTCAAGCGTTGCTTTTCTTGGTGCAAGGTGGAGATCTGAGCATCAATGGCGGACAAGTCGGTCTCAGCTATCAGTTGCTCCAATGCCTTGCGATCCCGCCCGACCCGCCGCTCGGCTTCCTGCCAGGCCTGGGTGACATAGTCACCCAATTGGTTTTTGAGATTTAGCTTCAAATCGGCGCAGGCTTTGTCCAGCCCTGGTCTGGCTGCAGAGAGGAACTGCTGGCGGGCCTGTTCGCGCCAATTTTTTCTAAAAGCATCGGCACCAAATAGCAGGGCAATACCGCCAATAATGGCTGGTAGTGCCCAAGGAACCAGTGCACCAGCAAAGGCAGTCACGGTAGTTGTACCCGTTGCCCACCAGGGAATAGGGGTGGCGAGTGCTGTCTGCAGTGCCGTCACGGTAGCGACAATGCCGGCGAGTACGGAGCCGGTGCCAGTACTTAACAGAAGGTTGTCAAAAACTTTGCCGAATTCTTCCCCCTCGCTTGCCGTGAGTTTGTCAAGAGATAACGCATCAATGCCTGCCAATGTTCCGAGACGCCTTTGTAACTGTTTGGTAGCGCTGCGCTGCAGACGGTCGGTGACTTCGCTGGCCTCATTCTGAAAGAACATGCCAAAATCGGTGGTCATGATCTCTACGCTGCTGGCTTGCAGTTGGTAGGATTGCAGCCGCCGTTCACAATTCCGGCGCAGATCGTTAACCAACGAATGGAGGTCATCCTCCAGGTCGACCCGAATGTCCTCTAGCCGGTCTCGATCCCGCTCCAGCCCCTCGGCCAGGGCACGCAAGCGGTCTTGCGTCTCGCGCAGTTGGCGCTCGTCCCCGGCCTTCTTGACCTTGTTATTGTTCAGATCCCGCTGGCAGACCACGAGCCAGCCTTGCAGGCGGGACTGCAAGCCCGAACCGTGGCTACGGAGAATTTCCCCCAGCCGTT
>CALMDH010000099.1:0-36652 GCA_937862735.1 uncultured Gammaproteobacteria bacterium | reverse complement strand
TCATGGTCGAGGGCCGCTGCGCCCTCTCCGCCTACGCCACCGGCGAGTCGCCCAACTGCCAAGGTGCCTGCTCCCCGGGCCAATGGGTGCGCTGGGAGGAAACCCCCCAAGGCATGGAGACCCGTCTCAACGGCATCCTCATCGACCGCTTCGCTGCCGGGGAGCGCACCGGCTACCCGACCCTGTGCAAGGGTCGTTTCGAGGTCAACGGCGAGACCTATTACGCCATCGAGGAACCCACCAGCCTCAACACCCTGGAGTTGTTGCCCGAACTGGCCCGCATCGGCGTGCGCGCCATCAAGATCGAGGGCCGCCAGCGCAGCCCGGCCTACGTGGCCCAGGTCACCAGGGTGTGGCGGGCGGCCATCGACAGCCTCCGGGCCGGCCCGGAGCGGTTCAAGGCCGCGCCGGCCTGGATGGCGGAACTAAACAAGGTCTCCGAAGGCCAGAGCCATACCCTGGGTGCCTATCACCGGCCATGGAAATGACGGTTTCCCTGCGGGCCATCCCCGGCATCAGGGCTTTCGATCCGGCCCGGTGGGAGGAAGGAGGGTCGGGGGGCGTCTGGCGGGGGCGTGCATGGCAGGGATGCCATGCCCGAGCCTCCATGGATAGATTTACGGCGTCCCTCGCCAGACGCCACCCGACCCGGGAACGCCAGCCCATCGTCCTCTGGTCATTTTCCCAGAGCGCCCATCCACTTCTTCTTAGGAACCCAAAGGGATGAACCTTGCCCTTGGTCCGTTGCTGTACTACTGGCCCCGCCAGGAGACCCTGGCTTTTTACGCCGATGTCGCCACCAGCCCGGTGGATACGGTCTATCTCGGCGAGACCGTCTGCTCCCGCCGCCATGAGCTGCGCCTGGACGACTGGCTCGGCCTGGCCCGCGACCTGGCCGCCGCCGGCAAGGAGGTGGTCCTGTCCACCCAGAGCCTGATCGAGTCCGAATCGGACCTCAAGACCCTGCGCCAGATCACCGGCCAGGGCGACTTCCGGGTCGAGGCCAACGACATGGGCGCCGTGCGCCTGCTGGAGGCCCACCAGGTCACCAACTGGATCGCCGGACCGACCCTGAACATCTTCAATCCCCAGACACTGGACCTGTTGATGACGGCCGGGGCGCGGCGCTGGGTCGTGGCGCCGGAGATCTCCGGGGCCGACCTGGCGGCGGTTCGCGCCGGCCTCGCCCAGCCCATCGAGACCGAGGTCTACGCCTATGGTCGCCTGCCCCTGGCCTACTCGGCGCGCTGCTTCACCGCCCGTCACTTCAACCTGCAAAAGGATGCCTGCGAGTTCCGCTGCCTGTCGGTCGAGGATGGCATCGTGCTCCACACCCGGGAGGGCGAGCCCTTCCTCACCCTCAATGGCATCCAGACCCAGTCGGCGCGGGTCCACAACCTGCTCGCTGACCTGCCGAACCTGGCCGGCCGGGCCGAGATCCTGCGCATCAGCCCCCAGGGCGCCCACACCCTGGACATCATCACCCTGTTCCGCGCCGCTCTGGACGCCAAGCTGACCCCTAGCGCCGCCCTGGACGCCAGCCGCGACTATATGCCTGAGGCCCCCTGCAATGGTTTCTGGCACGGTCGGCCCGGGGTTGAACAGTACGTCGCCGCCTGAACTGACCTGACCCTGATCGCGCCCATCCGGACTGGACCAGCCTCATGACCTTTCCGCCTCGTCTGCCCTCGCCGCCCCGCTTCCTTGCCGAGCCCCTCGACCGGCTGCGCCGCCGGATCGATGAACGGCTGGACAATCCCGGCATTCCCGATTTCAACCTGCCGCCCGCTGTGGCCCGGATCATCTCCCGGCTACCGGCCCAGCCCCCCGCTCTGGCCCTCACCACAGCCCTGAATCTGGCCCTCGACCGTATCCTGCCCCGGGATACCCTCGAACCCCTGCAAGGGCGCTGGCTGCGGCTAGTCATCACCGATGCTGGTCTGACCCTCGACTTTCACCTGGCCGGCAAGCATTTCCGGCCAGGTCGCCCGGGACGGTCTGGCTTGCAAAGCGGGCATGCCGGGCAAGGCAGTCAAGGCGGGCATACCGGCCATGGCGGGCAAACTTGGCAAGGCGGTCATGGTGGTCCTGGTGGTCCTGGTGGTCCTGGCGGGCATACCAGGCAAGGCGATCAAGCCGGTCATGGCGGGCAAGCTGGACATGGCGGGCAAGTCGGGCAAAGCTGGAAAAGTGGGCAAGGCACCGGCGCTAAACCCGACGTCACCCTGACCGCCCGGACTCGCGACTACCTGGCCCTGGCCCTGCGCGAGGAAGATGCCGATACCCTGTTCTTCAGCCGCCGCCTGCGCATGGAAGGGGCCACGCATCTGGGACTACTGGTCAAGAACACCCTCGACGCCGTGGACTGGTCCGCCTTCCGGGAACGCCTGGAGCGCTTCCTACCCCCCCGCAGCGAAGAGGCGGGCCGCTACTCGGCGGTTTGATCGGGCCAAGCCGGCAGGCTTGAGCCTGCTCACCAGGTAAGCCGCGGGCCCACCTGGTGACCGTCATGGGTATGGGCTAACTACCTACTTCTCCTTGGTGGTAGGTGCGACCTGAGCCGCTGGCTGAACAGCGGTCAGCCTTGGGTGGCCACCCCGTGCCGGTGAAAATCAGCTTGGCCAGGTCGATGCCGATCACCGCGCCATCCGCTCTTTGCTATGCTCAATCATGGGTCCGCTTCGTCCCCTGGGTTGTCGACGTTGGTTAGATCGTCCAACGTGCCCGCTTCAGGGGGATGCTAGAGGCGTCCAATTCCGTTGACGAGGTTGGTGACAACGTCCAACGCGCCCGATTGGGGATAAGTCAATGCCCCCGTTTCTCTTCTCACATCGAAGTCGCCGCTTCTTGGCGGTAAGCGTCGCGGCCTGTCTGGGAGCGGCGGTGCTGATCTGGACCCTCTGGCCCTGGCTGCCCATGGGGAAAGACAGCCGTCCGCGCACCCTTGTCCTTTACGGTTTCAGCATCCTGGAGCCGACCATCACCAAAACCCTGTTTCCCGCCTTTCGGGAAAAGTGGCGGGCGGAAACCGGGGAGGATGTGGAACTGATCAGTTCCTTCGCCGGTTCCGGGACGGTTACGAACCAGTTGATCATGGGCGTGCCGGCGGAAATCGCCATCTTCTCCACCGAACTGGACGCCCGGCGTTTGCTGGAGGCGGGGGTGGTGAGCGGCGAAACCTGGAAACGCCTGCCCCATGGCGGGGTCATCAACCGCACCCCCTTCGTGATTGTGACCCGGCCGGGAAACCCCAAGGGGATCCATGATTTCTCCGACCTGACTAAACCGGGGGTCGGCATCATTCACCCCGATCCCCTCACCTCGGGCGCCGCCAACTGGTCCATCCTGGCGGAATACGGGGCGGCCATGACCCGGCCTGGCGCGACGCCCGCCGATGGCCAAGCGCTGCTCCTTGGCATCTGGCGCAACGTGGTGTCCCTGGCGGGCAGCGGCCGGGCCGCCAGAACCCAGTTCGACAGCGGCTTTGGCGACGTGCTGATCACCTACGAACAGGATGGCCTGGCGCAGGGCTCCCGAGAGGGGCCCGCCCATGAGCTCATCTACCCCCGCTCCACCATCATGAGCGAGCACACCCTGGTGGTCATCGACCGCAACATCACCGGGGAACAGCAGGCGCTGATCCAGGCATTCATCGATTTCATCTGGAGCGAGGAAGGGCAGCGGCTCTTCGTGGCCTGCGGATTCCGCAGCGTGAATGTGTCGTTGAACGGGTACAACCCGGAATTCGGCGAAATCCAGGTGCCATTACTGGTGTCGGACTTTGGCGGTTGGAACCGGGCCAAACAGGAGATTATCGACGAGGTCTGGAAAAATAAGGTCCTGAAGGAGATAAACCGATGAATTCCGAACTGACGTATGGCAAAGGGATGTCACGGCTGTTGCCCGCCGGTTTTCTGGTGCTGGTCATGCTGCCCCTCCTGCTGTTGCCGCTGGCTTCCGTGTTCATCTATGCCCTGAAGGGGGGTCTCGGTGATTTCGCGGCCGCCCTGATCACCAAGGATGCCCTTTTTGCCCTCCGTTTCAGCCTCCTGATCGCCTTGGCCACGGCCGCGGTAAACACCGTCCTCGGCGCCTATGCGGCCTATGTCCTTAGCAAGACCCGTTTTCCCGGCCGTGAACAACTCGGGATTGTCCTCAACCTCCCGGTCGCCATCCCCAATGTGGTGGTCGGCACCTCCCTGCTCCTCTTGTGGGGCCCCATCGGCCTGTTCGGGGAACTGCTGGCGCCTCTCGGGATTCAGCCCATGTTCACCCCCATCGCGGTCCTGCTGGCCCACATCTTTGTCACCCTACCCTACATGGTGGGCGCGGTCAGACCGGTGCTGGACGACCTGGAGACCAGCTACGAGGAGGCCGCTTACACCCTGGGCGCCAGCCGCTGGCAGACCTTCCTCCACGTCGTGTTCCCCGCCATGCGGGGCGGCCTGATCACCGGCGCCCTGCTCACCTTCGCTCACTCCCTCGGCGAGTTCGGGGCCACGGTGATGGTGTCGGGGAATCTGCGGCTGCGCACCCAGACGGCGCCGCTGTACATCTACACGCAATTCGAGAGTGGCAATATCGCCACCGCCAACGCGGTGGCCGCCGTGCTGGCGATCCTGTCCTTCCTGCTGTTTTCCATCATCATTGGCATGGCCAGCAGGTCCCGCGCCAGGAGAGCCCGGTCATGATTCGGGTCTGCGGCACTCACCGCCACGTCAGGAGAGGCAAGGGATGATCCGCATCGAGAACATCGGCAAAAAATACGGCGACTTGTGGGTGGTGGCAGGGGTCTCGCTGGAAGTAAACGAGGCCGAGTTCGTCGTCCTGCTGGGCCCCAGCGGCAGCGGCAAGAGCACCATTCTGCGCATGGTGGCCGGCCTGACCATGCCGGATGAGGGGCGAATCCTGCTCAACGCGGCGGATATCACCTGGCTGCCGCCGCAACAACGGGGTTTCGGTTTTGTCTTTCAGAACTACTCCATCTTTCCGTACATGACCGTTGCGGAGAACATCGGCTTCGGTCTGAAAATCCGCAAAACGCCCCCGGCCGAACGCCGGCGGCGAACGGAGCGCCTGCTGGAGATGGTGGGATTGGCGGGATTGGGGGCACGCTACGCGCACCAGCTATCGGGCGGACAACTACAGCGCGTGGCCCTGGCCCGCGCGCTGGCCTACGATCCCAAGGTGCTGCTGCTGGACGAGCCGTTCGGCGCGGTGGACGCCAAGACGCGCATCCAGCTCCGCAAGTCGTTGAAGGGCATCGTCAAGGAGATGGGGGTGACGACCCTCATGGTGACCCACGACCAGGAAGAGGCGTTCGAGTTGGCGGACCGCATCGCGGTGGTCAACCGGGGACGCATCGAGCAGTGCGCCCTGTCCAGCGAGGTCTACTATACCCCCGTCACCCGGTTCACGGCCGATTTTGTCGGGGATATCAATTTCATGGAAGGGCAGGTCTCCGCCAGTGGCCCCGATCTGTGTGAGATCGAACTGGCCATCGGCGGCCGGGTACGGCGGCGCGGCGCCTATCCTTTCGCGCCGGGATGGCCGGTCCTCTACGGCATCCGTCCCGAGCAGATCCGGGTCAGTCTGCTGGAACCCCTGGCGCATGAAAACGGGATCCAGGGGGTCATTGAGAAGCGGCTGTTTCTCGGCGATGCCACCCAGTATGCCATCCGTCTGGAGGGGGGTCGGCTCCTGGAAGTGCGGATTCTGAACTATCTGTTTATCGAAGGCATGGCCATGCCCTACGAACTGAACGAGCGGGTCTGGCTGATCTGGAGCCAGGGCTCGGGGATCATTCTTGACCACGGCAACGGCACGCACGATTGAGCTTCCGTGGGAAAAACCAGCCCGAGGGCCGCGCGGGGAAAATGCTCAACCCAGGGAGTCGATGTAGGCGGAGGAGACCTTCGGTTCCACGCCGCTGATACGGGCATGCTGGGCCAGGTGGAAGACCTTCACCATCAGCATGACGATCCCCGTGGTCCAGGCGAAGGTGAACATGCCGGACAAGGCGATGATCATGTTCATCATTTTCCACCCCTCCGGCATCAGGTCCGTACTGAAGCCCACGGTGGTGTAGGTACTGCCGCAAAAGGTGATCGCGTCCCGCAAATTCGGTATCAGGCCCAGGGTGAAGATCATCAGTGCCCAAATGACGATCTCCCCGATATGGGTCAGGGTCAAAATAAAGATACTGAAATAGAAGAGAAATTCCACCCGCCAGTAAGCGCGGCGGTGGAGGAGGGCGCGACTGTGCCGCTCGAACCTGGAGTAGATCTGGGCGATGGACAGGCCGTGAAAGCCGAGGATGATCATGAGCCCCACGCCCCCCACCACGAAGTCGGGGAGGTCATAGCCGATGGCGATGGCGCTCAGGTTGTCGATGACCTGAGCCGGCACCGCGGGGGCGAGGGCCGTCGCGACTTCCGTGGTGAGTGGGCCGGGGGTGATGGGGTCTGACATCTTGATCGCTTCCTAAGCCCTCGATGCGGGCTGGGCGGACAGGGAAAAGCGCCGCGTAGGCCTCGATTTCGGTACGGAAAATGGGGGAGCAGGGTAGCCTGGATTAGCGAGGGGATGGAGTCATCCGGAATGCGTTGGCGTTAGTTGGAAGGCGTGTCAGACGTTCCGCGGATTGCGCCTTTCCTGGCAACCGGATGCGCCTCCATCACCAGCTTCTGGAAATCCTCCGCCGGCAGGGGCTTGCCATAGAGATAACCCTGATAGATGCCGCAGCCCTCGGCCTCCAGAAAGTCCCGCTGGGCCTGGGTCTCCACCCCCTCGGCCACCACCTCGATGCCCAGGCTGTCGGCCATGCCGATGATGGTCCGCACGATGATGTCGTCCGTGGCCTTGATGCCGATGTTGTGGACGAAGGCCTGGTCGATCTTGAGCTGGGACAGGGGCAACTGGGTCAGGTAGGCCAGGGAGGAGTAGCCGGTGCCGAAGTCGTCCAGGGAGAAGCTGACCCCCAGGGAATTCAGGACCTTCATCTTGCGCACGCTGTCGCCGACGTCGTCGAGGATGGCGCCTTCGGTCAGCTCCAGCTTGAGGCGGTCGGGCGCGATGCCCTGGCGCCGCAAGGTGCGCCGCACCGCGTCGACGAAATCCAGGTCGCGCAACTGGCGGGCGCTGACATTGACGGCGAGCTGGAGGTCGCCGAGCCGGGGGTCTCCCTCCCACCCCTTGAGCCGGGCGCAGACCTGATCCAGGACCCATTCCCCGATGGGGACGATGAGCCCCGTCTCCTCCGCCAGGGGGATGAAGGTCATGGGCGAGACCATGCCCCGTTCCGGGTGCCGCCAGCGCAGCAGGGCCTCGGCCCCCAGGGGCCGGCCGTCGGTGGCGACCTGCACCTGGTAGTGGAGGACGAATTCGTCGTTGGCCAGGGCGCGACGCAGGTCGGTCTCCAGGAAGGCGCGCTGGGAAACCAGCGACTCCATCTCCGGATCGAAGACGCAGAGCCGGTTGCGGCCCTGGTTCTTGGCCTGGTACATGGCGATGTCGGCCTTCTTCAGCAGCTCGCCGGGGGTGGCCCCGGGGTCTTGACCGAAAAGGACCAGGCCGATGCTGGGGGTGCTGAGGTAGTCGTGGCCGGCGAGTTGGTAGCTGGCGTTGAGGGCGGCGAGGAGCCGCTCGCCAGCCTCCTCGGCCTGGCTTTGCGCCTCATCCGCATCGGGGCTGAGCTCTTCGAGCAGGACCACGAATTCGTCGCCGCCCAGGCGGGCCACGATACCCTTGGGTGCCGCCTCGTCCTGGAGGCGCCGCGCCACTTCCTGCAGGAGCAGGTCGCCGATGCCATGGCCCAGGGTCTCGTTGAGGGTACGGAAGTTATCCAGGTCGATGAGCAGCAGGGCCCCCAGGTGCAGATGGCGGGCGCTGGCGGCCAGGGCCAGGGTGAGGCGGTCCGCCAGCAATTGGCGGTTGGGCAGCTTGGTCAGGCTGTCATGGGAGCTGAGGTGGGCGATACGCTCCAAGGTCTCCTGGCGCTCGGTGATGTCGCGGGCATAGGCGACGAAGACGCACTCACCACGTCGCTTCCGGGCGGCCAGGGTGAGCTCCAGGGGAAACTCGCTGCCGTCGGCGCGCAATCCGGCCATCTCCTGGGTCTTGCCCATCCGTGGCGGGGGGTGGGTGGCCAGCGCCCGCGCCAGCCACTGACGGTGAGCCTCCCGGAACAGGGTCGGCAGCAGCTTCTCGGCGAAATCCTCATCCAGGATCTGATCGATGCGCCAGCCGAAGATCCGTTCCGCCTGGGCATTCCAGCCCGTGATCCGGCCGTGGCTGTCCAGCTCGATGACCCCATCCGGCGAGGCGTCGACCAGCATCTTGATCCGCTCCAGGTGTTCCTTGAGGCACTCGTCCGCCGTTCGCAACTCCTGCTCGATACGCCGACGCTCGGCGATCTCGCGGATCAGGTGGGTGGTGTTGGCGGTCAGGGAGCTGTAAATCGCCAGGACCAGGCTGACGAGGACGCTGGCGGAGCCCCGCATCTCCTCGGTGGCCCGGGTCTTGGCGGTCTCGAGGTCCAGACCGGCCTGGCATCCCAGCACCACCTTGGCCAGGTAGCGGTCCTTCTCCAGGATGTGGGAGGCCAGCCAGCGGGTGAGCAGGGACAGCAATTCCTGGACCAGTTCCTCCACGGGCCGGTCGCCAGCATCTTCCTTGGCCTTGAGGACGCTGGCGATGAAGGTCTGGTGTTCGGCGCGATGGGCGGTCTCCGCCGGATCTTCGGCCAGGTATTCGCCCCAGATACCCTCCTCGGTCGCGAAGTGGTAGAGGGTGTAATCGACCAGACCAGCGAGGATGACATCCAGGCCCAGTTCCTGGGAGGGGAAGGCAACGTGGGTGGCGAGGTCGTTGAGGATCTCGACCAGACGCCGGTGTTGATCGTCGATGCGCTCGATGCCCGTGGCGAAGTTGTCGTTCCAGGGGAAGATGGCGATGCTGCTCATGGTGTCGGGCCGTCAGCCAGCGGTGTCCCGTGTTCAGGTCCTACCCCTGCGCAATCATTCATGGTTTCTCCGGGTCGGGTAATGCCTGGCGGGGGACGCCGTAAATCCGTCCCTGGAGCCTTGACGACCGCATCCCTGCGGTCGACACCCCCGCCAGGCACCACCCGACCCTCCCTGCATAGATTCAAAGCGCATGGCATGGTTAGTTGGCCTCGGGCTCATAGGCCAGATTGGGCGCCAGCCAGCGCTCCATCTCCGCCAGGGGTAGGCCCTTGCGCTCGGCGTAGTCCGCCACCTGGTCCCGGCCGACCTTGCCGACGGAGAAATAGCGAGCTTCGGGGTGGGAGAAATAGAGGCCACTCACCGCCGCGGTGGGGACCATGGCCTTGGACTCGGTGAGCCAGATGCCGGTGTGCCTCTCCACCTCGAGGAGTTGCCACAGCAGGTCCTTCTCGGTATGGTCCGGGCAGGCGGGGTAGCCCATGGCCGGGCGGATGCCCTGGTAGCCCTCGGCGATCAGTTCCTGGTTGCTCAGGTCTTCGTCGGCGGCATAGCCCCAGTGGCGCTGGCGCACCCGCAGGTGGAGCAACTCCGCCAGGGCCTCAGCCAGGCGGTCGGCGAGGGCCTTGAGCATGAGGGCGGAGTAGTCGTCGTGGTCGGCCTCGAAGGCCGCCACCCGTTCATCGATGCCGATGCCGGCGGTGCAGGCGAAGGCCCCCAGGTAGTCGTTGAGGCCGGTATGGAAGGGCGCGATGAAGTCGCTCAGGCAGTCGTTGGCCTTGCCCGCTGGCTGGCGGCCCTGCTTGCGCAGGTTGTGGAAGCTGATCCAGGGCTCGAAGCGCTCCTCCGTGGCGAAGACCTGGATGTCGTCGCCGACGGCGTTGGCGGGGAAGAGGCCGATGACGGCGGCGGCGCGCAGCCAGCGCTCGCGGACGATGCGCTCCAGCATCTCATGGGCGTCGTCGAAGAGCTTGCGGGCCTCCTCGCCCTTCTCCGGGTCGTCGAGGATCTGGGGGAAGCGGCCCTTCAGCTCCCAGGCGTGGAAGAAGAAGGTCCAGTCGATGTAGGGGGTGATCTCGCTCAGGGGGATGTCGGCAAAGACCTGGAGGCCGGGCTCCCGGGGGGCGGGGGGCTGGTAGTGATCCCAGTCGATGGCCACCGGGTTGGCGCGGGCCTCGGCGAGGGGGATCAGGTCCTTGGCCTCGCCGGCGGCGGCGCGGCGCTCCCGCACCCCGACGTAGTCTGCGGCGATGGCCTGGACGTAGGGCCCCTTGAGCTCGGCGGAGAGCAGGTTGCTCACTACCCCCACGGCGCGGGAGGCGTCGGGGACGTAGATGACGGGCTGATCGTATTTGGGGGCGATCTTGACCGCCGTGTGGGCCTTGGAGGTGGTGGCGCCGCCGATGAGCAGGGGGATGGTGAAGCCCTGGCGCTGCATCTCTGCCGCCACCAGGACCATCTCCTCCAGGGAGGGGGTGATGAGGCCGGAGAGGCCGATGACGTCCACCTGGTGGTCGCGGGCCGCGCGCAGGATGGTCTCGGTGGGGACCATGACCCCGAGGTCGATGACCTCGTAGTTGTTGCACTGGAGGACCACGCCGACGATGTTCTTGCCGATGTCGTGGACGTCGCCCTTGACCGTGGCCATCAGCACCTTGCCGGCGGCCTGGTGTTCACCCCCGGCCTTCTCCGCCTCCAGGAAGGGCTGGAGGTAGGCCACCGCCTTCTTCATCACCCGAGCGGACTTGACCACCTGGGGCAGGAACATCTTGCCGGCGCCGAAGAGGTCCCCGACCTGGTTCATGCCCGCCATCAGGGGGCCTTCGATGACCTTGAGGGGGGCGCCCAGGGCCTGGCGGGCCTCCTCGGTGTCGGCCTCCACGAATTCGGCGTTGCCCTTGATCAGGGCCTGGGCCAGGCGCTGCTCCACCGGCCAGTCGCGCCAGGCCAGGTCCGGCCCGGCCGCCCCGCCGACGGCCCCGCCCTTGAAGCGGCCGGCCAGCTCGATGAGGCGCTCGGTGGCGTCCAGGGGGGAGGGGCTAACGGACGTCCGGTTGAGGACCACGTCCTCCACCGCCTCGCGCAACTCCGGGTCGATCTCGTCGTAGATGGCGAGCTGGCCGGCGTTGACGATGCCCATGTCCATGCCGGCGCGCACGGCGTGGTAGAGGAAGACGGCATGGATGGCCTCCCGCACCGGGTCGTTGCCGCGGAAGGAGAAGGAGACGTTGGAAACGCCGCCGGAGACCAGGGCGTGGGGCAGGGTGGCCTTGATCTCCCGGGTGGCCTCGATGAAGTCCACGCCGTAGTTGGCGTGCTCCTCGATGCCGGTGGCGATGGCGAAGATGTTGGGATCGAAGATGATGTCCTCGGCCGGGAAGTCGAGGGTCTCGGTGAGCAGCCGGTAGGCACGGGTGCAGATCGCCACCTTGCGCGCCTGGGTATCGGCCTGGCCCTGCTCGTCGAAGGCCATGACGATGACGGCGGCGCCGTGGCGGCGGCAGAGGCGGGCGTGCTCCAGGAAGGCCGCCTCACCCTCCTTCAGCGAGATGGAGTTGACGATGGGCTTGCCCTGGACGCACTGGAGCCCGGTGGCGATGATCTCCCACTTGGAGGAGTCGATCATGAAGGGCACCCGGGCGATATCCGGCTCGCTGGCGCAGAGGTTGAGGAAGCGGCGCATGGCGGCGACGCCGTCGAGCATGGCCTCGTCCATGTTGATGTCGATGACCTGGGCGCCGTTCTCCACCTGGACGCGGCAGACGTCCAGGGCCTCCTCGAACTGACCCTCCAGGATCAGGCGCTTGAACTTGGCCGAGCCGGTGACGTTGGCGCGCTCGCCGACGTTGACGAAGTTGAGGGCCTTGTCGATGTTGAGGGGCTCCAGCCCGGACAGACGGCAGGCCGGGGGGATACTGGGCAGGCGGCGCGGCCGCTTGCCGGCCACGGCGGTGGCGATGGCGCGGATGTGATCCGGGGTGGTGCCGCAGCAGCCGCCCACGATGTTGAGCAGGCCCGCCTCGGCCCACTCGGCGATCTCCCGCGCCATCTCGGCGGGCCCCAGGTCGTAGCCGCCCATCTCGTTGGGCAGGCCGGCGTTGGGGTGGGCGGAGACGTGGGTCTCGCTGATGCGCGCCATCTCAGCCACGTACTGGCGCAGCTCGAAGGGCCCCAGGGCGCAGTTGAGGCCGATGGCGATGGGCCGGACATGGCGCAGGCTGTTGTAGAAGGCCTCGGTGGTCTGGCCGGTGAGGGTACGGCCGGACTGGTCGGTGATGGTGCCGGAGATCATCACCGGCAGGCGCCAGCCCTGGCGGTCGAAGACCTCCTCGCAGGCGAGGATGGCCGCCTTGGCGTTGAGGGTGTCGAAGATGGTCTCGATCAGCAGCAGGTCCGCCCCGCCCTCGATCAGGCCCTCCGCCGCCTCGACGTAGGCCGCCACCAGGGTCGGGAAGTCCAGGTTGCGGAAGCCAGGGTCGTTGACGTCCGGGGAGATGGAGAGGGTGCGGTTGGTGGGCCCCAGGACCCCGGCGACGAAGCGCGGCTTGGCCGGGTCGGCGGCGGTGGCCGCGTCCGCCAGTCCCCGGGCCAGGCGGGCCGCGGCGACGTTCAGCTCCCGGCTCAGGTCCTCCATGCCGTAGTCGGCCATGGAGACGCGGTTGGCGTTGAAGGTGTTGGTTTCGAGGATGTCGGCCCCGGCGTCCAGGTAGGCCTGGTGGATGCCGGCGATGACCTCGGGTTTGGTCAGGGTCAGCAGGTCGTTGTTGCCCTTGAGGTCCCGCGGCCAGTCCGCGAAGCGCTCGCCCCGGTAGTCCGCCTCCCCCAGGCCATGACGCTGGATCATGGTACCCATGGCACCGTCGAGGATAAGGATACGTTCCGCCAACAGGGCCGGGAAGCGGGAAGCCAAGTCTTTCATGTCGTTGTCCTGACCAGTGAGGGCGGGGTGCGGGGCCTGATGCTAAGCCCGGGATTATACCCATCGCCCACTCATTTTCAGTTCCCGGGGTTGGCGAGAAATGGGCCTGGGGCCCATTTCATGGTTGCAGTGGTCTGGACGAGGACCCGCGGAGCGGTACCCGGCTGACCCAGCGTCGCCTCCTCCAGTAAGCCCCTCCGGTAGGGGAAAAACCCGCCCCGCCCCTATATCATGTTCCCATCTGGCCCTTCGGGGGCCATGCCCATGATGCCATCGCCATAACGAGGTAGCCGAACCATGACCGATCGACTCATGATCCTGCCGAGCAACGACCCCGTCCGGGTGCGCCTGGTCAGCATCCCCGAGGATATCTCGCCCCACGAGGCCTATCGCTATGTCACCGGACTGGTGAGCGAGGTCCCGCGGGAGGATGAGGATCTGTGGCTGGACGCGGTGATGGATACCCTGGAGGACAAGGGTTTCCAGCGGGTGGACTTCCTGTTGGGCCCGGCCCTGGACTGAGGTTTTCCGGGGGCTAGGGTTCGGGCTTGCGCATTCATCTGCTGAGCGTTGGCCGGCGCATGCCGGGTTGGGTGGAATCGGGCTACCAGGAATACGCCAAGCGCCTGCCGCCGGAGTGCGCCCTGCACCTGGTGGAGATCGAGCCCGGCCACCGGGGCAAGGGGGCCAGCGTCGAAATCGCCCGGCGGGAGGAGGGCGGCCGTCTCCTGGCCGCCCTGCCCAAGGGAGTCCAGGTGATCGCCCTCGACGAGCGGGGCCGCGCCTGGAGCACGGCGGAGTTGTCCCGGCAACTGGCGGCCTGGCTGGCGGAGGGGCGCGACCTGGCCCTGCTGGTCGGAGGCCCCGAGGGCCTGGACCCGACCTGTCGCGAGCGCGCCGACCGGCTCTGGTCCCTCTCGCCCCTGACCTTCCCCCACCCCCTGGTGCGGGTCATCCTCGCCGAGCAGTTATACCGGGCCTGGAGTTTGTTGACGGGGCATCCCTATCACCGTGCCTGACCGCTGCCCCCTGATCCTGGCTCCTGACCTCTGCAACCGCCCCCTGACCGTGGAGTTTGAAGGTCGACCCTTGTGCCCCATTCCTCAGTCCTCAAACCAGGGATCCCTACTTCAGACCTCATCGCGCTTACCGCCCATCCATGTCGCACCCTCCCCTCTATCTGGCCTCCAAGTCCCCGCGCCGGCGTGAACTGTTGGCGCAGATCGGCGTCACCCCCGCCGTTATCGCGTTTGAACTGGATGAGGCACCCTTGCCTGGGGAGGCGCCTGAGGACTATGCCCGTCGGGTGGCCCTCGACAAGGCCCGTGCCGGGCGGGCCCTGCTTCCCGCGGGTTACGCGGTCCCGGTCCTGGGGGCGGACACCCTGGTGACCATCGACGGGCGCATCCTAGGCAAGCCCCGGGATGCGGCGGAGGCCGTCGCCATGCTGCGCCTTCTGTCGGGCCGCATCCACCGGGTGCTGAGCGCGGTGGCCTTGATCGGTCGGGAGGAGCGCCTGGCCCTGAGCGAAAGCGAGGTCAGCTTCCGCGCCATCAGCGAGGGGGAGGCCAGGGCCTACTGGGCCAGCGGCGAACCCGCCGACAAGGCCGGCGGTTATGCCATCCAGGGCCTGGGGGCCCTGTTCGTCCGGAAGTTGCGCGGCAGTTACTCCGGGGTCATGGGGCTGCCGCTTTTCGAGACCGCCGAATTGCTCGCCGCCGAGGGAATTCTTTTGCTGGATGCTGGCCAAAATTCAACCCAGCCCCCATTTGACGATTTGCGACTAGCTACCGACCCGCTGATGGCGTAATCATCCGGACCCCCTCTCCCCTACCCTCCCCCGCCAGGGGGAAGGGGGTATGAGAAGCTCAGACACCCCCCAGGGATGCGGGTAGTGAGTACTTTCGTGTTACCTTCCGCTTTGCCCCTTTCTGACCTGACAACCACCAACCCTGACGCAGCGGACCATCATGAGTGAGGAAATCCTGGTCAATATCACGCCGCCGGAGACCCGGGTCGCCGTGGTCGAGAACGGCGTGGTGCAGGAGATCATCATCGAGCGCCTGGAGCGCTGCGGCCTGGTGGGCAACATCTACAAGGGGCGCATCTGCCGGGTCCTGCCGGGCATGCAGGCGGCCTTCGTCGATATCGGCCTGGAGCGCGCCGCCTTCCTCCACACCTCCGACATCGTCGGGGTGGAGGGCGAACCCCGGGGCGACCAGATCCACGACCTGGTGAGCGAGGGCGATACCCTGGTGGTGCAGGTGGTCAAGGACCCCCTGGGCACCAAGGGGGCCCGGCTCACCACCAATATCTCCATCCCCTCCCGCTATCTGGTCTTCATGCCCACCCTGCAGAACACGGGGGTGTCGCAGAAGATCGAGGACGAGGATGAGCGCCGCCGCCTGCGCGACATCCTCCAGCGTTTCGTCGCCTCCCAGCCCGGGGAGGGGGGCTTCATCGCCAGGACCGCCGCGGACGGGATCAGCGAGGAGGCCCTGGTCAACGACATGAGCTTTCTCGCGAAACTCTGGGCGGACATCAAGGAGCGCTGTCGCGGTGGCAACCATATCGGTCTCATCCACGAGGATCTGCCCCTGGCCCTGCGTGCCCTGCGCGACCTGGTGGGGCCCGAGGTGGAGCGGGTGCGCTTCGATTCCCGCCTGACCATGGACAAGGCCCTGTCCTTCGCCGAGCAGTACATCCCCGACATCCGCGAGCGGGTGGAGTATTACCAGGGCGAGCGACCCCTCTTCGATCTCTACGGGGTGGAGGAGGAGATCCAGAAGGCCCTGCAGCGCAAGGTCCAGCTCAAGTCCGGCGGCCATCTGGTGATCGACCAGACCGAGGCCATGACCACCATCGACGTCAACACCGGGGCCTTCGTCGGTCACCGCAACCTCGAGGAGACCATCTTCAAGACCAACCTGGAGGCGGCCCAGGCCATCTGCCGCCAACTGCGGCTGCGCAACCTGGGCGGCATCATCATCATCGATTTCATCGACATGACCGACGAGGACCACAAGCGCCAGGTCCTGCGCGCCCTGGAGAAGTGCCTGTCCCGGGATCACGCCAAGACCCACATCAGCGAGGTCTCCTCCCTGGGGCTGGTGGAGATGACCCGCAAGCGCACCCGCGAGTCCCTGGAGCACGTCCTCTGCGAGCCCTGCCCCTGCTGTGGCGGTCGCGGCACGGTCAAGACGGCGGAGACCACCTGCAACGAGATCTTCCGCGAGATCATGCGCGAGGCCCGCCAGTTCGAGGTCGAGACCCTGCTGGTCCTGGCCTCCCAGGAGGTCATCGACCGGCTGCTGGACGAGGAGTCCGGTCACCTGGCGGAGCTGGAGGAATTCATCGGCAAGCCCATCAAGCTCCAGGCCGAGGCCCTTTATACCCAGGAACAGTATGACGTGGTGCTGATCTGAGTTCTTCGCGCCGCGCCGCCTCGCGCCGCGACCCGGGCCGAATTGGGCCCAACGTCCTGGGCCCCCACGCCCCGGGTTCCGGGCCCCAACGGTTATCCTGAATCTGGCATTTGACTTGCGCCTAGGCGACAGAACAGAAAGAAAACATAATGTGGAGTAAGGGAGCTAACTCGCCGTCCAGGCGAACGGCCTGGTGCTTTTACCAATTGCTGGATCTTGGCGAATTCGCGGCTTCGCGCGACAACTGCACTTTTTAGGGTTCTTGGTACCCCTTACAGCACAGTTTCTTCCCCGTTACTTCCCTGCCGCCACATTCTCCTTTCAGCTCCCTTGCCCATGTCTCCCCCCCGGCGGTCAAGCGCCTGGCGCCGCTGGCGTCTCTTTCGGTATCTGCTGTCGGCCCTGCTGGTGCCCTTGCTAGTGGCGGGGCTGGCCTTGGGGGTGGCTTGGGGATTGGGGTACGTCGACCGGCTGCGTCCCCCACTGATGGCGTCCTTGTCGGCGGCGCTGGGCACAAAGGTGGCCAGCGAACGCCTGCACCTGGGACTGGCGGGCCTGACCCCGCGCCTCACCTTGGAGCAGGTGGTCCTGGGGAACTCGGCGGACGCCGCCACGCAGACCCGGTTGCCGCGCCTACATCTGGATGTCGATCTCCCGGCGAGCCTGGCGTCCCGCGAACCCCGGCTCAAGGCCCTGGTGATCGAGGGGCCGCGCCTGCAACTGGAGCGAGACGCCGATGGTCAACTGGTCGTCAGCGGTATTCCGGTCGGTGGCGGGGGTGATATTGGATCCGCCCTGAGGCATTTCCTTGATCTGGGGCGCTTGGAGGTGACGGCTGGTGAGATCGATTGGCGGGAGGAGTCCGCCGCCCCTCCGCGCCGCCTCCTGTCCGGGCTAAGGCTCTCCCTGGATAACCAGGGGGGGACCCCGCGTCTGGAAATCCAGGCGGCCTTGGCCGATCCTCGCCACGGGGGCAGGCTGCACCTGACCGCCGATCGGCGTGGTGGGGGTGATACCCCGTCGGACTGGTCTGGCCAGGTCGAGTTTGCCCTCCACACCCAACTCGCTCAGGACTTGGTCCAGGAAAAGAGCCAGGAGATGCTCGAGGAGATCCTTCAGGAACAGGGCCATGAAAAAGTCCAGGGGACGGCCCTGGAAACGGACCAGCAAGGGGGCCAGGAAAGTACCCAGGAGAGGGCCCAGGAAAATGCCCGGGTAAAGGCCCAGGGAAAGACACTGGAACTGGCACACAACCTGGTCCAGATCCTGCCTCATTACCTGGACTGGCCGGCGTTGGGCGAGCTGCCCCCGGCCTTCGAGGTGGCGGTTGGGGCTTTGGACCTCAGCGGCCGACTGGATATTGAGGCAGGCCGGTTCCAGGCGCTTCAGGCGCAACTCAGTGTCCAGGAGCTGTCCCTGGCGGGGGAGGTCGCTGCTCATGGGCCGCTGGCGCTGGAGGCGGCGCGGCTCGAATTCCAGGTCACGGCGGACCCCCGGGCCGGCCGCCTTCAGGTGGCGGGTACGGACCTGATCCTGGGGCTGCCAGCGGTCTTTGGTGCGCGTCCCCCCCTGCGGGTCGATCATCTGGCCGGTCCCCTCGACTGGGCACTCGATCCCGTGACGGGCCTGAGCCTCAGCGGCAAAGGCCTGTCCGCCTCCAACCCCGATCTGGGCGTGAGGCTGGCCTTCAGTTCTCGGGTCCCCTGGACGACGCTGGGCGGTGGCGGGGACCTGCCGGCACTAAGCGCTCTGGCGCCGGCCGCGGCGGAGTTGGATCTGCGCGGCGAGATCCTGAACGCCACGGCGGCGCGCATCCGCGATTATCTGCCGGACCCCCATCTCCGGCCTCGGGCGCGGGCCTGGCTGGATCGTGCCTTTCCCGCTGGCCGGGTGCCCTGGGGCCTGGTCCTGTTCCAGGGGCGGCTGGGGGATTTTCCCTTCCGCCAAGGGCCGGGAGACTTTCAGATCCTGTTGCGGGTCGAGGACATGGCCCTGGACTTCGATCCCGACTGGCCGCGGCTGAACGGACTTGAGGGTATCGTGCATTTCCACAATCAAGGCCTCGCCATCGCGACCCAGGGCGGTCGCATCCAGGAGGTCCCGCTGCTGGAGGTCCAGGCCAGCATCCCGGATCTGGCCGAGACCCGGTTCTTGGGGGTCAAGGGGACGGCGCAGGGTCCTTTCGCCGCCGCCCTGGCCTTCTTGGGCGCCACACCCTTGAAGCGCGTCCTGGGCGCGCTCCCCAATCTCTTCACCGCCGAGGGGTTGGCCCGGGTCGATTTGGACATGGACCTCCCCCTCGATCCCGAGGACCATCCCGAGGATCACCTGCGCCTGGACGGCGCCCTGTCCTGGCCCGCCCGAGCCGACGCCGGTGGTGGTGCCGGGGATGTCGGGAATGATGGTGAAGCCAGGGAAGCCGGGGAAGCCGGGGAAGCAAGCGAAGCCGGAGATGAGGGGGATAAAGGTGATAAAGGAGATGGAGGAGATGAAGGGGATGAAGGGGATGAAGGGGTGGATAGGGATCAACCCCCGGCCCGTCTTGCGCTGAAGGGGACGAGCCTGGCCCTCACGGACCTGGCGGGTGCCGTGAGCTTCACGGCCGAGGGGGTGACCCGTTCCCGGGTCCTGGGTCGTTTTATCGGTCGCCCCCTGACGCTGGACCTGGCGCGCATCCGGGATCCCAAGTACCCCGAGGGCTTGACGGAGCTGCGGATAGAGGGCCGGTCCGCGGTCAGCGAGCTGTCCGGACACCTGCCCGCCCCCTTCTGGCGCCATCTGGAGGGTGAGGCCCCCTGGGAACTGGCGGTCAGGATTCCCGATCCACCGCCCCAGGCGGAGGCCAGCACCCTGGCGGCGGATTTTCTCCTGACCTCCAGCCTGCGGGGGCTCGCGGTCAAGCTGCCCCCCCCGCTGGGCAAGCCGCGCGAGGCGTCGCGACCCCTGCGCCTGGCCTGGGCGGTGGCTCCGGGCGAGGACCCGCGGGTCCGTGGCCATTATGACGATCTGGCCCTCGACCTCTTGTTCGCCGCCGATGGTCGGGGCGGTCGGGAACTCCGGCGGGGCAGTCTCGCCGCCGGCCAGGAGCAAACCGAGTTACCTTCGACGGAGGGGTTGCGGATCACCGGCCACCTGGGCCAACTGGACGTGACACGCTGGCTGGATTGGGCCGCCAGCCTCCCGGTAGCGGCGGCCTCCGGAGGCCCCTCCTGGTCCCTGGACGGGCTGCGCATCGACCAGCTCCAGCTCGGGGACTCGCGCCTGCGGGACGTGGTGCTGGACCTGGAGCAGGGCACCAGGACCTGGGAGGTCCAGATCGAGTCCCGGGAGTTGGCCGGCCACCTGGAGATTCCCCGCCAGTCGCGACCCGGGCCCCGTGCCACGTCGCGCGCCGAGTCCCGTAACGAACCTCGTATCGAGTCTCGTACCGCATCCCGTACTGAGTCTCCTGCTACGTTGCACGCTGACCCCGGTTCAGAGCCCCGTGGCGAGCCTCTGACCCTGCGGGCGGATTTCGCGCGCCTCGACCTGCGGCCCTTCCTCACTGAAGCGCCACCGGTGGCCGGGGGCGAGCCGGGGCGCGACCGCCAGGACCCGGGGCCGGGGCCGGTCGATCCGCGCCGGGCCTTGGGCCTGGACCTGGCCGTCGAGCGGCTGCGCTGGCTGGACACCGAACTCGGCCGGCTCAGCCTCCGTGCCGCACCCCAGGCCGACGGTCTGCGGATCAGCGAGCTCCGGCTCATCCAGCCGGGTCAGCTCGATCTCAAGGGGCAAGGTGAATGGGTTGTCGGGGTAGCGGAGGCGGACGGGGCACGGACGGTTCTCGATCTGGCGGCCAGGACGGGGGATTTCGGCGACCTGCTCCAGCATCTCGGCTATGCCAGTCCCCTGGCGGAGGCCCCCGCCGAGGTCGAAGCCCGTCTCACCTGGCCCGGCGGGCCGGGCGATCTCAGTCCCGCCACCCTGGAAGGGGAAATCGACCTGGCCATCGGCAAGGGCAGCCTGCTGGAGGTCGACCCCGGCATGGGCCGAGTGCTGGGGGTGCTGAATCTGGGGGCCCTGGGGCGGCGCCTGGCCCTGGATTTCACCGACCTCCAGGATCGCGGCTTCGTGTTCCAGGACATCAAGGGCAAGCTGGGCCTGCAAGGAGGGCGGGTGGAACTGGTCGAGCCCTTGCTGATCGAGGGCACCGCGGCGGACGTGCGAATCGAGGGGTACGCCAATCTTCTCGACCAGTCCCTGGAGCAGGTCGCTACGGTGACCCCCAGCCTCGGCGGGGGCGTCGCCCTGGCCAGTGCCCTCGCCGCCGGCCCCCTGGTGGGGGCGGCGGTCCTCCTCGCCGACCAAGCTAGCGGCGGGGCGCTGGATGCGATTGGTCGCCATGCCTATGACATCCGCGGACCCTGGGCCAATCCCGAGATCGTGCCGCGGGATAGCCGGGCCGCAGAGGGCCGCAGTATCGCCAGCGGTTCGGCGTCTCCAGCCGTTACGCCCACCGCCGAGGATGGTGGTGGCAGCCTGACCACGAGCGGCGAAACGACCCTGAAGTCCCAATCAAAATCAAACCCCAACCCCAACTCCGAGTCCCCTTCAATTTCGCCCGCCCCTCCGCTGCCGTCCGTCTCTCCACTGAAGGGCAATGCCTTTCTCGATCAGCCATGATCGCCAGGCATCAGGCATCAGGCATCAGGCATCAGGCATCAGGCATCAGGCATCAGGCATTAGCCATTAGGCGTCAGCCGTTAGGCACTAGGTCTCAGTTACGAGGTATCCGATGTCTGCGTCGGCAGCAGGCGCCGCGCGCCCTTCGCCGGTCGTTTGTGTGGCTGAGCCGGTGGGAGGGCGCGGAGGTGGCCGGGTTGGAGGGCAAGGAAGTGGCCGGGTGGGAAACACCGAGGGGGAAAGCCTTGGGATCGCGTGGGGCTGATGGTATCTTTTTCGTAATCGTTCAGACCCTGGTGCCCCATGAGGGCTTCGGCGGCACAAAGTACTGATTCTCTTGCTCCCTCCCCCCTGGCGGGGGAGGGTTGGGGTAAGGGGTAGAACGGTTTCACGCTAGCTAACCTCAGATCTGCAATCCATCGGCCCCAGCCCAGGGACCGCCACTCCGAACAATGGAGCTACCGCCACCGCCATGCCGAAAAAATCCCGCGTCGCCGCCATCCAGATGGCCAGCAGCCCCAATGTCAGCGCCAACCTCCTGGAGGCCCGGCGTCTGATCCAGGAGGCCGTGGATGAGTCCGGGGCCAACTTGGTGGTGCTGCCGGAGAATTTCGCCTTCATGGGGGATCAGGATCGCGACCTGCTCGACCTGCGCGAGACGGAGGGGCGGGGGCCCTTGCAGGACTTTCTCGCCGAGATGGCCTCCCGTCACCGCATCTGGCTGGTCGGCGGCACCGTCCCCCTGACCGCCACCCACCCCGACCGGGTCCGGGCCGCCTGCCTGGTCTTCAACGACCGTGGCGAGCGGGTGGCCCGCTACGACAAGATCCACCTCTTCGACGTCAAACTGTTGGAGACGGGCGAGCGTTACGAGGAATCCGCCACCATCGAACCCGGCAACGCCTCGGTGGTCCTGGATACCCCCTTCGGCCGGCTGGGGCTGGCGGTCTGCTACGATCTGCGCTTTCCCGAACTCTACCGGGAGATGCTGGACGCCGGCATGGAGATCATGGCCCTGCCGGCCTGCTTCACGGCGATCACCGGCAAGGCCCACTGGGAGGTGCTGGTGCGCGCCCGGGCCATCGAGAATCTCTGCTACGTGGTCGCGGCGGCCCAGGGCGGTTATCACCGCAACGGCCGCCGCACCCATGGCCACAGCATGGTCGTGGATCCCTGGGGCTCGGTCCTCGCCCAGGTTCCCCGGGGTGCCGGGCACGTCTGCTGCCCCCTGGACCTGGAATATCTGCACTCGGTGCGTCTCAATTTTCCGGTCCTTGACCACCGTCGCCTCACCTGCCGCGTTTGAATCGGCATCTGAATCGGCCATTGACGCCTGATTGGTCGCGTCTGCATTGGCTGCTCCCGGCTGACCCGCCGGGTCTGTAAGGTTGAAATTCGGTGTTTTTCCCTCACAATCCGGGTCCTGACCGCATTCCGATTCATTTTCCGCTGGCCCCCCGGCCGCCAATCTGCCCAGGTCCCGGACCCATGACCATGACTGACCCCATCGCCATCGCCCGCGACCAGATCCTGAGCCCGGCGGGCCTCGACACCGGCCACCTCGAACGTCTCCTCGGCCAGCTCAAGACCAGTGCCATCGACGCCGCGGACATCTATTTTCAGCACAGCCGGCTGCAATCCTGGGTGCTGGAGGACGGCATCATCAAGGAGGGCAACTTCAATATCGAGCAGGGCGCCGGCCTGCGGGCCCTGAGCGGGGAGAAGACTGGCTTCGCCTATGCCGACGAGATCCAGTTTGAGACCCTGCTCCAGGCTGCCCAGGCGGCCCGGGCCATCGCCAGGGGTGGCAGCGAGACCCGGGTGCGGGTCGACGGGATCGGTGCCGGTCGTAACCTCTATGCCCCCCTGGACCCCCTGGACAGCCTCTCGGACGAGGACAAGGTTGCCCTGCTGCACCGGGTCGACGCCGAGGCCCGGCGTCAGGACCCGCGGGTGCGGCAGGTCATCGCCAGCCTGGTGGCGGTGCGTGACCTGGTGCTGATCGCCAGTGACGACGGCCGCCTCAGCGCCGACGTCCGGCCCTTGGTGCGGCTCAATGTCCACGTGATCGTCGAGGATGGCGACCGCCGGGAGCAGGGCTCCAGTGGTGGCGGGGCCCGCGCCGATCTGGGCTATTTCCTGGCGGAGGATCGTGCCCTGGGCTTCGCCCGGCAGGCTGTCCAGCAGGCCCTGATCAATCTGGAGGCCATCCCCGCCCCCGCCGGGGCCATGACCGTGGTCCTCGGTCCCGGCTGGCCCGGCATTCTGCTCCACGAGGCGGTGGGCCACGGGTTGGAAGGGGACTTCAATCGCAAGGGCACCTCGGCCTTCGCCGGGCGACTCGGCGAGCGGGTCGCCGCCCCGGGGGTCACCGTGGTCGACGACGGCACCCTGGCCGGGCGGCGCGGCTCCCTGAATCTGGATGACGAGGGCACCCCGACCCAGAACACGGTCCTTATCGAGGATGGCATCCTGCGCGGTTTTCTCCAGGACCGGCTCAACGCCCGCCTCATGGGCGTGGCCAGCACCGGCAACGGCCGCCGCGAGTCCTATGCCCACCTGCCCATGCCGCGCATGACCAACACCTACATGTTAGCCGGGGATCGGGACCCGGCGGAGATCATCGCCTCGGTGGACAAGGGCCTCTATGCCGTCAACTTCGGTGGTGGCCAGGTCGACATCACCTCCGGCAAGTTTGTCTTTTCCGCCAGCGAGGCCTATCTGATCGAAAATGGCCGTATCGGCCCGGCGGTCAAGGGCGCCACCCTCATCGGCAATGGCCCGGACGTGCTCACCCGGGTCAGCATGATCGGCAACGACCTGGCCCTGGATCAGGGGGTCGGGACCTGCGGCAAGGAGGGTCAGTCCGTCCCGGTCGGGGTCGGTCAGCCCACCCTGCGGGTGGATGGCCTGACGGTGGGGGGTACCCAAGGTTAGAACCCAAAAGAAGGACCCAAGGGTGGGACATCGCCGTGGCAAACGCCTCGCTTACCCTTGACCCTCCCGCTATCTCCCCGAATATCCCACTTCCTCTCCGGCCCGACCCCAAGCATCTACAGGTCAAGTCAGTCTTGTTGCATATTTGCAATATGTTGTGATTGTGATCCAGGTCAACCATCCGCTGCCTGGTCCCCTTACGCTTTTCCTCGTTCCTGTCTATAAGTTTTGGTAACAGCCGGCCCTGACGGCTGGCTGCGACCCGGATTCAGACGCCCCGTTACCAGGTTAAACGGGACCACCGCTGAATCCATGACGCCTGACTCGCAGGCAGTGGGAATGCGTGGAGGCCCGGCGGTGGGGCCGGGAAACAAGATGTCGGAAAAATCGCCCCATGAGCAGCAAGGTGAGGGGGTGACCGCCTTGTCGCGGGAAATCATGCTCAAGGCCGGCAAGGCCATCTTCCTGATTGATTCGATTCACGCCCTGGTGGGGAGTCTCTACCTGACCAGCCGCAGGATTTTGTTCATGGCGGAGACCGGGACGCGCTGCAAGGCCCATCCTGGCAGAGAGCCCCGGCGCCGGGACGGCGTGCTCCACTTCCACGCCTATCACGACGATATCCATAGTATTTCGATCCAGGAGCACGGGCTGGCGCTCAACATGACCCTGACCACCCAATCGCGGGAACGCTATACCTTCATCCCCGATTACCTGCGCGACTGGATCGATGAATTCGACCGTTCCTGTCTCCCCCTGAAGAGCCTGCCAACCAGGCTGGGCTGAACGGCCCGGCTGAGTGTGGCGGAAGCGCTACAGGTTGCGTTTCGGGTAGTGAGTGGCGGTCAGCGGTTATCGCGAAAGACACCAGAGGGGTCTTCCACCGTCTGGCGTGGGGACTGACCACAAACTAGTTTGCTTCATGGCCCGCTTGGGCCATGTCATCTCAGGCCGATCAGGCATCGTCTCTCGGCATGCCCCGACTTTGGGCACAACATGCCTCGACTTTGGGCATAAATGGCATAAAGGGCTGGCGAAGTCAGCGCCCTTGGGCTATTTTCCGCCCTTCCCAATAACGAGAGACGAGGAACTACTCCATGAAAAAGACCCTGATCGCCCTGGTCGCTGGCCTCCTGTGCTCGACCGCCGCCCTGGCGGCCGATCTGGCCACCCCGGATGAGGCCAAGGCCATGTCGCAGAAGGCCCAGGCGGCCGTCAACCAGATGGGCAAGGACAAGGCCTTCGCCACCTTCGCCGCCGCCGATGGTGGCTTCAAGGTCAAGGATCTCTATGTCTTCTGCATGGACATGGAGGGCGTCATGCTCTCCCATGCGGTCAAGCCCGAACTGGTGGGCAAGAACCTGCTCACCTTCAACAAGTATGGTGACGAGCTGTTCAAGAACATGATCGCCAAGGCCAAGTCCTCGGGCGAGGGCTGGGTGGACTATAAGTGGCCCTACCCCGGCACCGAGGAGATCAAGGACAAGACCAGCTACATCATGACCAACAAGGAAGGGTTCTTCTGCGGCGTTGGGGCCTACAAGTAGTCCCGGATGGACGTCTCCCGGCAGCGCCGGAAGGTGCTGCCGGGTTTGCATCCTGCTTTAACTGGATTTGGGTTATGACCACGATTTCCACCGATGACACCAAGGCGCGACTGGATCGTCTGGAACGGGTTGTCCGCGATCTGCTGGCGGAGGCCCAACGCCAGGGCGCGACCGCGGCCGAGGCGGCCGCCAGCTCCGAGGCCGGGCTGGAGATCAGCGTTCGCCTGGGTGAGGTAGAGACGGTCGAGCACACCCGGGACAATGGCCTGGGCATCACAGTGTATTTCGGCCAGCGCAAGGGTTCCGCCAGTACCTCCGACCTGAGCCCAGAGGCGGTGCGCGACGCCGTCAAGGCCGCCTGCGCCATCGCCAGTCGTACCCAGGAGGACCCCTATGCCGGCCTGGCGGACGCGGACCTGATGGCCCGGGATCTGCCGGAGCTGGACCTTTATCATCCCTGGGACCTGGAGCCGGACGCGGCCATCGAACTGGCCATCGCCTGCGAGGACGCCGCCCGGGGTTTCGACCCGCGCATCGTCAACTCCGAGGGTGCCAGTGTCTCGACCCAAACGGGCCTCCACATCTATGGCAACAGCCACGGTTTCGTCGCCGGCTACCCCAGCACCCGCCATGGCCTGAGCTGCGCGGTGGTGGCCCAGGAAGGCGAGAGCATGCAGCGCGATTACTGGTGGACCACGGCCCGCGCCGCCGCCGAGCTGGAGACGCCCGCGGCCGTGGGCCGTCGGGCCGGCGACCGCACCGTGGCCCGGCTCGGCGCCCGCCAACTCCCTACCCAAAAGGCCCCGGTACTCTTCAGCCCCCTGGCCGCCGCCGGCCTGTTGCGCTCCCTGACCGGCGCCATCAGCGGTTCCAGCCTCTACCGCCGCTCCAGTTTCCTCCTCGATCGCCTGGAGACGCCGATCTTTCCCGACTTCGTGCGCATCCACGAGATGCCCCATCTGCGCCGGGGCCTGGGCAGCGCCCCCTTCGATGGTGACGGCGTCGCCACCCAGGCCAAGGACCTGGTCAGCCAGGGCATCCTGCGCACCTACCTGCTCGACGCCTACTCCGCCCGACGGCTGGGGCTCAGGACCACCGGCAACGCCGGCGGGGTCCATAACCTCCATATCGAGCCCGGCTCCCTGGGCAGTGGTCCCCTGGACCGCGCCGGCATGCTCCAGGCCCTGGATACCGGCCTGCTGGTCACCGAACTGCTCGGCCATGGCACCAACCCCGTCACCGGCGACTACTCCCGGGGCGCCGCCGGCTTCTGGGTCGAGCGGGGTGAGATCGCCTTCCCCGTGGAGGAGATCACCATCGCCGGCAATCTCAAGGACATGTTCCTGGGCCTGCTGGCCGTCGGTAACGATTGCGATTTTCCCGGCAGCACCCGCACCGGTTCCTGGTTGATCCGCGAAATGACCATCGCCGGGGATTGACCGCCCGTCCAAACCCATCACAACTTGGGGCACGCTTTCCCGGGTCGGGTGACCTCTGGCGAGGGACGCCGTGAATCCATCCCTGGAGGCTTGACGACCGCATCCTTGCGGTCGACACCCCCGCCAGAGGCCACCCGACCCTCCCTTGACCGCCCGACTAAAAACTGAACTGTGTTGGTTATATCTCATCACCGGGGTTGTGGTGATCCGCCGCATGAGCAATCGCCTGAACATCGACCCCAGACCGGGAAGCCGCCCTCCTTGACGCCCATGGAATATCTGCACGCTATCGCCACCCGCTTTCGCGCCACCGCCCCGGTAGCGGATTACTGGTCCCTGCGCCTGGTCAGCGAGGAGACGGAGCATCTGGCGGTCCGCCAGGGGGTGACGGAACCCAGCGCCCTCGGGTCCAGCCTGGGCGCCATGCTGACCCTGGTCCGAGGGGGTGGCATCGGCTATGGCGCCACCTCGGATCTCAGCCCCGCCGGTCTGGCGGCCGCCTGGGCGCGGGCGGCGGGCTGGGCGGAGCGGCATGCCCGCCTCGGGCTCTTCGGCGCCGATCGCTACCCTCGCTCCAGCCTCCGCGCGGACTATGCCAGCCCGGTGGCGGAGCCGTGGGAGACCCTGAGCCTGGTGGACAAGCTCGACCTGCTGCATGAGGCCTGCGCGGCCCTGGAGATCGACCCGCGCATCGTCGACAGCTACGCCTGGCTGGGCCGGCGCCTGGTGCGGCAACTGTTGGTCACCAGCGACGGCGGGGAGGTGAGCCACCTGAGCGATCAGGTCTCCTCCGGGCTGATGGCGGTGGCCAATGCCGGCAGCCAGACCCAGACCCGCACCGGTGGCGGGGCGGACTGGGGCGGTCAGGGTGGGCTGGAGCGGCTGGCCCAGGTCGGCTTCCGCGCGGATGCCCAACGGGTCGCCACGGAGGCCCTCGCCCTGCTCGCTGCGCCCGAGTGCCCGGCGGGCACCCGCGACCTGCTCCTGATGCCCAGTCAGATGATCCTGCAGATCCACGAGAGCATCGGTCATCCCCTGGAATTGGACCGCATCCTGGGCGACGAGCGTAATTATGCTGGCACCAGTTTCGTCACCCCGGATATGTTCGGGTCCTATTGCTATGGCTCTGAGTTACTCAACGTCACCTTTGACCCCGGGGTCCCCGGAGAGCTGGCCAGCGCCGCCGCCGACGACGAGGGCACGCCGGCGGAACGCCAGTATCTGATCCGAAACGGCATCCTGGAGCGGCCCCTGGGCGGGCGTCTGTCCCAGGCCCGGGCCGGGCTCCCCGGGGTCGCCAGCGCCCGCGCCAGCGCCTGGGACCGGCCACCCATCGACCGCATGGCTAACCTCAACCTGGAGCCGGGGCGGGACAGCCTGGCGGACCTCATCGCCCGGGTGGAGCGCGGCGTCCTCATGGACACCAATCGCTCCTGGTCCATCGACGACAGCCGCAACAAGTTCCAGTTCGGCTGCGAGCTGGGCCGGCTGATCGAGGAGGGGGAGCTCAAGGGCCTGGTGCGCAATCCCGGTTATCGGGGCATTTCCGCCAACTTCTGGCGTTCCCTGGCCGGGGTCGGCGACGCCTCCACCCTGGAGGTGCGCGGTGTCCACACCTGCGGTAAGGGTGAGCCCAATCAGTCCATCCAGGTCGGACACGCCTCGCCGCCGGCCCTGTTCCGGGCGGTCGAGGTCTTCGGGGGCGGGGAATGAAGGACGCGGCCTTTTTCGCCCTCAGCGACCGCCTATGCCAGGAACTGCGCGGGGAGGAGGTCCTGTTCTGCAACCTGGAGGGCGAGGATTCGGATTTCGTCCGCCTCAACGGCAATCGCATCCGTCAGGCCGGGGGCGTCAGCGCCTGGGGCCTGAGCCTGGATCTCATCAGCGGCCAGCGCCAGGCCCAGGCAAGCTGTGACCTCTGCGGCGATCGGGACGAGGACTTGGCCCGAGCCCGATCCCTGCTCCAGCGCCTGCGGGAACGGTTGCCCCATGTGCCCGAGGACCCTTATCTCAATTACGCCACCACCCCTACAGAGAGTTACCGGCCAGCCGTTCAGACCCCCTCTCCCCAACCCTCCCCCGCCGGGGGGGAGGGAGTAAGAGCACCCGCGGCTGGCGCTACCGAAGTCCTCACATCGGGCGAAGGGCTTCCATGGGGGGAAGGGCTCACATTGGGCGAAGGGGTTGAGCGAATAGGTTACCGGGTACAGGAATCAGGGATGGCGTCGGCGGGTGGGGATTGGGACAGCGCGGGCGTCATCGCCGATCTCACCCAAGCGGCCGCGGGGCTGGACCTGGTGGGAATCTGGGCCAGTGGCGAGTTGAGCACCGGCCTGGCCAGTTCCCTCGGCCATCGCCACTGGCACGCCAGCCGCAGCTTCAATCTGGACTTCAGTTGCTATCTGACCGGGGACAAGGCGGTCAAGGCCAACCTCAGCGGCCAGGCCTGGGAACCCCGGGCGCTCATGGCCAAGCTCGCGGGGGTGCGGCGCGACCTGGAACTTCTGGCCCGCCCGCCGCGGGTCATCCCGCCAGGGCGTTATCGCGCCTGGCTGGCCCCGGCGGCGGTGGCCGAACTCCTGGAACTCCTGGCCTGGGGCGGTTTTGGCCTCAAGGATCACCGCACCGCGCAGACGCCCTTGCTGCGGCTGGCGCGGGGTGAGCGGCGGTTGGATCCGCGGATCAGCCTGCGCGAGGAGCATGGCCGCGGGCTGGTGCCGGGCTTTACCGCGGAAGGCTTCGTCAAGCCTGAGTCGGTCTCCCTCATCGCCGCCGGCCGCTACCAGGATTGCCTGGTGGACAGCCGGAGCGCCCGCGAATATGGCCAGACGGTCAATGCCGCCGGGGAGGCGCCGGAGTCCCTGGCCATGGCGCCGGGCGACCTCTCCGCCGCCGAAATGTGGCGGCGGCTGGATACCGGGCTGGCGATCGGCAACCTCTGGTACCTCAACTATGCCGACCGCAACGACTGCCGGATCACCGGCATGACCCGTTTCGCCACCTTCTGGGTGGAGAACGGCGAGCCGGTGGCCCCGGTGGAGGTCATGCGCTTCGACGACTCCCTCTACCACCTCTGGGGTGACCGCCTGGAGGGCCTGACCCGGGAGCGGGAACTGATCGTCTCGCCCGAGACCTACGAGGGACGCTCACGCACCAGCGCCCTCCTGCCCGGGCTGCTGGTCAGCGGGATCGACCTGGCTCTGTGAAGCCCCTCAGGGCTGAATGTGGATTGGCGTCCCGTCCTTGACGGCCTGCCAGATTTCGTCCATCTCGTGATTCTTGACGGCGATGCAGCCGTTGGTCCAGTCGATGCGATCGTATTCCGCTTGCACGGCCGGTGATTTGATGTAGTTCGGTCGGCCATGGATCATGATCATGCCGCCGGGATTGTAACCGGCCTCTTGCGCGCGCAGCCGGTCGTCGACGTTGGGATAGGAGACATGGATCGACTTGTAGAACTGGCTGCGGGGGTTGCGCCAGTTCAGCACGTACTTACCTTCCGGGGTCCGTTGGTCACCCTCGCGAAACTTGTGGCCGATGGGGTCCTTGCCCAAGGCAACCCGATACTCGCGCATCACCTTGCCATCCTTGATCAGCCGCAGCTTGCGGTCCGATTTGTCGACGACGACCTCGTCGGCGGCGGCCAGTTTGGGGGAGGAGGTATCCTTGGTCGTGGAGCAACCCGCCAGCCAACCGGTCAGACAGAGGGCGGCGCAGACCAAGGCGCCTGTCCTGGTGCTGGCCTTGGCTCTGGCCACGACTTTGACCTTGGCGGTAGAAAAGGGATCAGGCGAACTAAGTGGAATCATGCCGTCATTCAACCCAGCAACTAGCAACAACACTCAAAGTAAACGACGGGAGCCTATCCTCGTCAAGTGGTTGCGACTAGCTTGATACGGGTGCTGGGGGGGCGAGGTTTCCAGCTTGTTGTTCAAACGGAAGTATTCCAGGTTCCGTTTGGGCGGGGGTGGTATGGCAATGCTGGCGAGGGATTGGGGAGGGGAGGGGGCCTGGCGCGGCCTGATCCTTTGCCAGGCATGTCACTATGCCGACCCCCCCCTTTCCCCAACCCTCCCCCAAAAGTGCAAAAATTCAGTCAGAGATAACGCAGCGACGAATCCTGGTTGGGCTTGGACGGCTGAATCCCCGGTTCGGCCAACTCCACGGTGGCAGGACGGGCTGCCTCTGCGGCCAGGCGTTCCTGCTCGTTCAGGACCATGGTGGATGAGACGCTACCCACGGTGATGGTGATGGCTGTAAGAACACTGAACATACGGGCTTCCTCCCGAAACATCTGTTTTGTGTTTTTCATTATATAAGCATTTACTAATTTATCAACCCATGGGAGTGTATTCTTGGTCAGGCCGGGCTTCAGGCGGCGTGATGGCGGCGATATGCCAGGATGAGCAGCAGGCCGCCCGCCAGGATCATGGGCAGGCTGAGCAACTGGCCCATGGTCAGCCAGTCGAAGGCCAGGTAGCCGAGATGGCTGTCCGGCACCCGCACCAGTTCCACCAGGCTGCGGAAGATCCCGTAGCCGACCAGGAAGAGCCCGGAAACGGCCATGGTCGGCCGGGGGCGGCGGGAGAAGAGCCAGAGGATGACAAAAAGAGCTAGTCCCTCTAAGGCCGCCTCGTAGAGTTGGGAGGGGTGCAGGGGAAGACTCCACTCGCTGCCTGGCGGCAGGTCCCGGCAATACTGGGGAAAGCGTTCACAGGACAGGCGCAGGCCCCAGGCGACCTCCGTGGCCCGGCCCCAAAGCTCCCCATTGATGAAGTTGCCGATGCGCCCGGCCAGCAGTCCCAGAGGCACCAGGGGGGCAATGAAGTCGGTGACCTGGAAGAAGGTTCGGCCGTGCTTGTGGCCAAACCAGGCCATGGCAAGCAGGACACCGATGAGGCCGCCGTGGAAGGACATGCCGCCCTCCCAAACCCGGAAAAGGTTCAGGGGGTTGGCGAGGATCTGGTGGAAGCCGTAGAACAGCATGTAACCCAGGCGCCCGCCAGCAATAACGCCGATCACCCCGTAGAAGAGCAGGTCATCCACCATCGCGGCGGTCCAGCCCGAGCCTGGCCGACTGGCGCGGTAGCGGCCCAGTGCCCAGAAGGCGGCGAAACCCACCAGGTACATGAGCCCGTACCAGTGGATCTTGAGGGGGCCCAGGGCCAGGGCGACGGGGTCGATAGCGGGATAGGTCAACATGGCGCGCATCTTACCCCAGCGGTGGGGCGGGATGTCCGCCGGGATATGCCATTGGCTCCGATCGCCTTAAGTTTGCTGCTCCCACGGGTCGGTAGAGCCGAGACAACAGTTCTCGGGCCTGGAAACGGCCGTGGTCGTCTTGGCTTCAGGCCGCCAGTCCCTTGGTCTGCAACTCCTTGATCTTGTCTCGTACCGCCGCCGCCTTCTCGAATTCCAGGTCCTTGGCGTACTGGTACATCTCCTTCTCCAGGGCCTTGATCTTGCGCGCCATCTGCGCGGGGGTCAGGCCGGCGTACTCGGCGGTCTCCTCCGCCACCCGGGCGTATTCCTTGGCCGATTTGGGCCCGCCGGGGATGCTGGCCTCCATGATGTCGGCGATGGCCTTGCGGATGGTCTGGGGGGTGATGCCGTGGTCGGCGTTGAACTGTACCTGCCTGGCGCGGCGGCGCTCGGTCTCGCCGATGGCCCGTTCCATGGAGCCGGTGATGGTGTCGGCGTAGAGGATGGCCTTGCCGTTGGCGTTGCGGGCGGCGCGGCCGATGGTCTGGATCAGGGAGCCCTCGGAGCGCAGGAAGCCCTCCTTGTCGGCATCGAGGATGGCCACCAGCGAGACCTCGGGCATGTCCAGGCCCTCGCGCAGCAGGTTGATGCCCACCAGGACATCAAACTCCCCCAGGCGCAGGTCGCGGATGATCTCCACTCGCTCCACGGTGTCGATGTCCGAGTGCAGGTAACGCACCCGCACGCCGTGATCGCGGAAATAGTCCGTCAGGTCCTCCGCCATGCGCTTGGTCAGGGTAGTGACCAGGATGCGCTCGTCGCGCTGTACCCGCAGGCGGATCTCCGACATCAGGTCATCGACCTGGTGCAGGGCCGGGCGCACCTCCACCGCCGGGTCCACCAGCCCGGTGGGCCGCACCACTTGCTCGACGATGGCGCCGGAGTGGCGGATCTCGTAGTCGCGGGGGGTGGCGGAGACGTAGATGGTCTGGGGCTGGCGCGCTTGGAACTCCTCGAAGCGCAGGGGCCGGTTGTCCAGGGCCGAGGGCAGGCGGAAACCGTACTCCACCAGGTTCTCCTTGCGCGAGCGGTCGCCCTTGTACATGCCGCCGAGCTGGGGCACGGTGACATGGCTCTCGTCGATGATGACCAGGGCATCGTCGGGCAGGTAGTCGTAGAGGGTCGGGGGCGGTTCGCCCGCGTTGCGCCCGGAGAGGTAGCGGGAGTAGTTCTCGATGCCGGAGCAGTAGCCCACCTCCACCATCATCTCCAGGTCGAAGAGGGTACGCTGCTCCAGGCGCTGGGCCTCCACCAGCTTGTCGTTCGCCCGCAGCCAGGCCAGCCGGTCCTTGAGTTCGACCTTGATCTGGTCCACCGCCGCCAGCACCACCTCCCGCGGGGTGGCGTAGTGGGTCTTGGGGTAAACGGTGTAGCGGGCGACCTTGCGCAGGACCTCGCCGGTGAGGGGGTCGAAGACCGCCAGGGACTCGATCTCGTCGTCGAACAGGGTGACGCGCAGGGCCTCCTCGTCCGACTCCGCCGGATGGATGTCGATGACGTCGCCGCGCACGCGGAAGGTGCCGCGGTACAGTTCCACCTCGTTGCGCTTGTATTGCAGGTCCGCCAGGCGGCGCAGGATGGCGCGCTGGTCCACCGGCTCCCCACGGCTCAGGTGCAGGACCATGCTCATGTAGGCGTCCGGGTCCCCCAGGCCATAGATGGAGGAGACGGTGGCGACGATGATGACGTCGGACCGCTCCAGGATGGCCTTGGTGGCGGAGAGGCGCATCTGCTCGATGTGCTCGTTGATGGAGGCGTCCTTCTCGATATAGGTGTCCGAGGCGGGGACATAGGCCTCCGGCTGGTAGTAATCGTAATAGGAGACGAAGTACTCCACCGCGTTGCGCGGGAAGAAGTCGCGCATTTCACCGTAGAGCTGGGCGGCCAAAGTCTTGTTCGGGGCCAGGATCAGGGCCGGGCGTTGCAGCTCCTGGATGACGTTGGCGACGGTGAAGGTCTTGCCCGAGCCCGTCACCCCCAGCAGGGTCATGCCCGCCTCACCGTCCCGCAGCCCCTCCACCAAGCGGCGGATGGCCGCCGGCTGATCGCCAGCGGGGCGGAAGGGGGAGACCAGTTCGAAGGGCTTGTCGGCGGTGAGGTTCATGGGGGGGTCGGGGGAACAGGAGGGAATAGGGTGGCGTGGTGGGATTAGGTCGACGCCTGGCCCCGTGAGGCGCTGAGGCGCGAGCCAGGGGCCCGGCATGCGAAGAGGTCGCCATCCCGGCATCCGCAATCCGCCCATGCCGGAAAAGGCGCAATTGGCTATTATTGGGAGCCCCGCCCGCGATTGCCAGGGCGCCGCCTCTTCACCACTGGCCCAGCCGCCGATCGCGGCCGCCGACCAAGGCACCGATCATAGAACCGACTACAGCCCCGAGAACAGGACCGATGAGCAGCAAACTTTCCGCCCGCGTACTAGCCGTCAAGCCTTCGGCGACCCTCGCCATCACCGCCCGCGCCAAGGCCCTGCGCGCCGCGGGCAAGGACGTGGTCGGCCTGGGCGCCGGCGAACCGGACTTCGACACCCCGGACCACATCAAGGATGCGGCCATCAAGGCCATCAACGATGGCTTCACCAAGTACACCGCCGTGGAAGGTACCCCGGAATTGCGCCGCGCCATCGTCGATAAGTTCAAGCGCGAGAACGGCTTCGACTATACCGCCGAGCAGATCCTGGTCTCCTGCGGCGGCAAACAGAGCTTCTACAACCTGGCCCAGGCCATCCTCGACCCGGGTGACGAGGTCATCATCCCCGCCCCCTACTGGGTGTCCTATCCGGACATGTCCATCCTTGCCGGCGGCGTGCCGGTCATCGTCGACGCCGGGGCGGACCAGAGCTTCAAGATCACCCCCGCCCAGCTTGAGGCGGCCATCACCCCGCGCACCGGGCTCTTCGTCATCAACAGCCCCTCCAACCCCACCGGCATGTCCTACAGCGGCGAGGAACTGGCCGCCCTGGGCGAGGTGCTGCGCCGTCATCCCCAGGTGGTCATCGCCACCGACGACATGTACGAGCACATCCGCTGGAGCAGCGAGCCCTTCGTCAACATCCTCAACGTCTGCCCGGACCTGGCCCCCCGCACCCTGGTCCTCAACGGCGTCTCCAAGGCCTACTCCATGACCGGCTGGCGTATCGGCTACGCC
Organism: uncultured Gammaproteobacteria bacterium; assembly: GCA_937862735.1. Classification (GTDB taxonomy): domain Bacteria; phylum Pseudomonadota; class Gammaproteobacteria; order Chromatiales; family Chromatiaceae; genus M0108. The sequence goes on along the minus strand of CALMDH010000099.1, from coordinate 1,354 downwards.
GCCGGCCCCGCCGACATCATCAAGGCCATGAAGAAGATCCAGGGGCAGAGCACCTCCAACCCCACCTCCATCTCCCAGGTCGCCGCCCAAGCCGCCCTGGAAGGCCCCCAGGACTGCATCACCATCATGGGCGCCGCCTTCAAGGAGCGCCACGACTATGTGGTCAATCGCCTCAATGGCATGGCCGGCATCGAGTGCCTGCCCACCGACGGCACCTTCTACGTCTTCCCCAAGGTCCAGGGCCTGATCGACGCCATCGACGGCGTCAAGGACGACCTGGAACTGGCGGAATACCTGATCGAGCAGGCCGGCGTCGCCCTGGTCCCCGGCTCCGCCTTTGGTCTTGGCGGCCACGTGCGCATCTCCATCGCCACCAGCATGGCCAACCTGGAAAAGGCCCTGGACCGTATCGCCGGCGTCGCCGGTTGATCCGGAGGTAGGAAGAGACAGGGAGAGATTAGGAGAGACAGGGTGAGCCAGGGAGAGCGCGGATGGTCGCCCCGGAGATTGCCTGGAGCCCGCGCCGCGCTCTCTTTAGCTCCATACCTTGGGCACGTGGCTTGGATCTTCCCCTGGCCTGGATCTGGGCCTTGGGCGCGAAACGAGACCTTAGGCTTGACGCGACAAGCCGGGGTGACTAGACTTTCGCGCTTCAACAGATCCCCGGTAGCTCAGTCGGTAGAGCGGATGACTGTTAATCATTAGGTCCGTGGTTCGAGTCCACGCCGGGGAGCCAAAAATCAAGCACTTAGGCCAGGACAAGCTCCTGGCCTTTGCTTTTCTGGGATCTGCGCGCAACAAGCGCACAACAAGAAAAATGCTAGGCGTCTTCCCGACCCGTCAAGGCCACCGTCCAGTCGCTTCGGTGTCCTGATCTGTGTCGATGGCTTCAGCCAGCTAACCGGACACCACACCCACGATGCGCCCACGGGCCTACTGCCTGGCTATCCGGGCATCCTGGCGGGCTTTTCACCTCGAAGGGCGGCGATTGATCGGCCCGGCCTATTGTAATTCTGTTGGCATGGAATTTACACCTTAAGCCGGCCAATGACTTGGCTTATCAATGCAACAACCGTACCCATCGGTTTGGCCTATCATGCACGCCGTTTGCGTGCCGAAGGCGTCAGGGACCGCACAGCCGCCATATAGCCGCCAGCAGGGCCACGGCCCTACCTTTTTTCCATTGCCTGCGCCCGTGGATGGCTCTACGGGCCTTGTGGCGGCTCCTGGCGAGTTCTGGCCAGATATTGCTCCTTCTGCACAACCGTCAGGCGCGTTTTGCTGGCGATTCCTCCTCGGCAGATCCTTACACACACTTGACTCCGCCACCCCCGGCCCCTAGACTCCCCACCCA
>CALMDH010000098.1:0-2810 GCA_937862735.1 uncultured Gammaproteobacteria bacterium | reverse complement strand
ACCTTGAGGTCCTCGGCCACCATCTCGGCGCACATCTCACGCACCGAGATCTCTGGCACCCAGCCCAGGCGCTCCTTGGCCTTGGTGGGATCGCCGAGGAGGGTCTCGACCTCGGCGGGGCGGAAGTAGCGGGGGTCGACGCGGACGATGACATCGCCCGGTCGCAGCGCGGGGGCGGCCTCGCCCTCGATCCGTTCGACGATGGCATGCTCCTCCAAGCCCTCGCCCTCGAACCTCAGGGTCAGCCCCAGTTCCGCCGCCGACCAGCGGACGAAGTCGCGCACCGCGTGCTGGACGCCGGTGGCGATGACGAAGTCCTCAGGCTGGTCCTGCTGGAGCATCAGCCACTGCATGCGCACATAGTCCTTGGCGTGGCCCCAGTCGCGCAGGGCGTTGAGGTTGCCCAGATACAGGCAGCGCTCCAGGCCCTGGGCGATGTTGGCCAGGCCGCGGGTGATCTTGCGGGTGACGAAGGTCTCGCCGCGGCGCGGGCTCTCGTGGTTGAAGAGGATGCCGTTGCAGGCATAGAGCCCGTAGGCCTCGCGGTAGTTGACGGTGATCCAGTAGGCGTAGAGCTTGGCCACGGCGTAAGGGCTGCGCGGGTAGAAGGGGGTGGTCTCGCGCTGGGGGACCTCCTGGACCAGGCCGTAGAGCTCGGAGGTGGAGGCCTGGTAGAAGCGGGTCTTGCGCTCCAGGCCGAGAAAGCGGATGGCCTCCAGCAGGCGCAGGGTGCCCATGGCGTCGACGTCGGCGGTGTATTCCGGGGACTCGAAGCTGACGGCGACGTGGCTCTGGGCGCCGAGGTTATAGACCTCGTCCGGCTGGACCTCGCGCAGGATGCGGGTGAGATTGGAGGAGTCGGTGAGATCGCCGTAGTGCAGGCGGAAGGCGGGGTGGTCACAGTGGGGATCGACGTAGAGGTGATCGACCCGCTGGGTGTTGAAGGAGGAGGCCCGGCGCTTGATGCCGTGGACCTCGTAACCCTTGTCCAGCAGGAACTCGGCGAGATAGGAACCGTCCTGGCCGGTGATGCCGGTGATGAGGGCGCGCTTGGTCATGGTCCTGGAAATATCCTTTGTGGTTTGGGTTGGGTGATTAGGTGATGGCGCGAAAAAATTACCACTCAGAAAGCGCCCATTTTCTGGTTCCCGACTTGTCCCTGGTAAGACGCGCTCAATGCGGGCAACCTTTAATGGATGACTTCCTGCTGGTTCCAGAACGCCGGGCAAGCCCTCATTCCGGCAGCCAGCCTTCCCGAAGCATATCCCCGACCGACCAGGGACAGCTCAGGGGAAAATCGGTCAAACCCGTTTCCTGGATGGCTTGGACGATGCCGTCGTCCCAGACGTCCTGCCACCAGTCCGGATCAGCCACTTGGGCACGGAGGCTCGGGGTCCGCTCTAGGCGCCGAAGGATACCCCGCCGCTGATTGCGGATGGTCAGCTCCCAACTGGCGCCGCGGCGCTGGGGCTGATAGCGCCACTTGAGAAGATGCGCGATCAGCAAGGCCATGCGGTTGGCCAGTTCGCGCTGTTCGCTTTTGCCCACGTCCTCGATCTCCTCGGCCAGATGTTCGATGTCCAGGTGGTCAAAAAGTCCCGCGCGCAGCAACCGGGCCTGCTCTTCGGCCCAGGCGACGATGTCCTGGTGGTAGCTAGCGGTCACGATCCGGTCCCCTGCGGTTGGCATTGTTCTTTGAACTGAAAGTATCCGCTACTTTCATCGGCCGGGGTGCCGGGAGACCATTCATGATCGGGAGATATTATCTTCACGGCCAAGAACTTGTTCTCCCCTTAATCCTTGCGCGCCAGGTCCGGCTGCCCCAGCAGGGCCCGGCAGGCGGCGGGCATGGGCGCTGGGGGCTTGTCCTCCGCCGACTTGCGGGGCTGGCGGGCCTCGGCGGTGAACCACCAGGCCAGCTCGGCGCCACAGCCGTCCCCGGCGGCGAAGGGGGCCTGGGCCTTACAGTCCGCGCTGCCGGCCGGACACTTGAGGCGGACATGGAAATGGGCGTCATGACCGCGCCAGGGACGCAGTTTGCGTAGCCAGCCGCGGTCACTACCTTCGCTATCGCACAGGCGCTGCTTGATAGCCGGGTTGACGAAGATGCGCTCGACCCGACCGTCCTCGGCGGCCAGCTTGAGCAGCAGGCGTTGGTCAGGCCCCCAGAGCCCGTTCACCGCCAGGCCATCGTCGCGGACCATGGACGGGGGAGCCACCGCCTCCGGCCAGTCCCGCTGGGCCTGGGTGGGGGAATCGGCCAGTAGGAACCAGACATCCAGGTCCAGGCCGTTCTGGTGGCTGCGGTGGGAGGAGGACATGAGCCCTCCACGGGGCTGGGAGAGATCGCCGATCATGACGTAGCGTCCGGTCTGCCGGGCCTGGGCGGCCCCCAGCTCGCGGACGAAGTCCAGAGTCTCGGGGTGCCCGAACAGGCGCTGACGCTCGCGACGGATCTGGACGTAGCCCTTGCCCTCGGCGGGCAGGGCCTGGGCACCCGCGAGGCAGCCGTTGGCCGCCTCACCGATGGCCGCCGGGGGTCCAGGCGCGACGGTGCGCACCTGGGCCCAGGGGCTCGCCAGGGCATTGGACGCCAGGACCAGGCAGCCGGCGATCATCCCGCCACCGAGCAGGCGGCGGGTCCGCGAATAGTCACGCATGACCGATCAGCTCATCCACATGGGTGGCGACGCAGCGCCCCAGGGCATTGAGTTCGTAACCGCCCTCCAGGCAGGAGACGATGCGCTCGTGGGCGTGCTTGCGGGCCAGTTCGTGGAGCTTGCGGGTGATCCAGCCGTAGTCCGAGGTAT
>CALMDH010000097.1:0-19123 GCA_937862735.1 uncultured Gammaproteobacteria bacterium | reverse complement strand
TCGCCGACTGGCTCATCCAGTTTGGCCCGGCAAGCTGGCGGGATGGCAGCCGGCCCGGTATCCGCACCGAGATCCTCAACGGCATCGCGCACCGGTCCTTCTCCGCCGAGTTCTGGACCGCGCCCACGCCGGTCACCGATCGCATCGAGGTGGCTTATCCAGAGGTGGACCGCAACCGCTTCCCGCCCCCAGACCCGGCCGATCCCCTAGACACCGCCAACACCGATTGCGACTACCAGTACCGCGCGGCCCACTGGCCCTTCACCCAGGCCAGTGCCGGTGGCTGGCCACCCCTGCCCGGCTGGGCCGGGGCCATCGACGCCAACCGCTACTTCGTCGACACCTGGCACGCGCAACGCTCCCTGACCTACCCCTTCCCCAAGCACACCGTGGGCGATGAGCGCGGCTTCGTCCTCATCCACCTCCAGGGCAGCATCAGCGCCACCGCCGAGGAGTCGGGCCTCAAGCTCTGGTTCACCCCCGTGGCCGAGATCCACTTCTTCAGCTACCAGTCCACCGCCGACGGCTACAGCCACTCAATCGCCGAGAACTGGGCCTTCCTCTACGACGGCAACCTGTCCATCCCCCCCACCAACCTCGGTTGGAGCCACACCCAGCCCGTGGACCTAGTCTTCCAGCTCGGGGCCAATCTCTTCAATGGCTGGAGCAAAACCACCGCCTGGATGAATCTCAAGCTCGGTACCCGCGCCCCCTGCGGCGTCTACCGGGCAAGCAACGCCTGGGCCGAGTGCCGGGTCGACCTGAATGTCCGGGTCTACCGCCCCAGCTTCCTCACCTGAGAGCCGCCGACCATGACCAATCAGATCAATGTCGACACCCGCGGGGTCCTCACCGTCAAGGACCAGGCTGGCCAGCCGGTCAAGATCGTCATCAAGCTCGCCGGCAAGGGCTACGGCAACGGGCGCATCGTCGGCGACCGCCAGTACCAGATTTGCCGCTACGTCCCGACCATCAACGACCGCAGGAGCCCGGCCCAGCTTGCCCACCGGGAGCGCTTCAAGGCCGCCGTCACCGCCTGGCGGGCCTTGCCCGCGGAAGAACGCCAGCGACTGCACGAAGCGGCCAAGGCTGAGGGCCGCTCCGGCTGGAATCGCTTCATCTCGGATTGGCTCGCTGCAAAAGGTTAAGGCCCCGGCAGCGCCGGCGGGCTTACCGCCCCTGACCAGCGGCCTGCTCGCCATCGCGCCAACAGCGTTTGCCAACGGTGACGAAGGGCAGAAAGAGGACGAGCAGTTGCATGATCTCCCACCCGTTCAGGTCGGCCGCCGCTTCCGCGCCGTAAGCCCAGAACCCCCACACCACCGCGGCGCTCAACGCCAGATAAGGCGGTATCAGCAGCCGCCAGTAAGGCGTGTCCGGGTAACGCCAGGGCCGGAACCAGACCACGAGGCCATAGCCCAGGGCGCCGAGGGCGAGACCGATGAGCCCGGCCAGCAGGTCTCCCTGGACCAGGAACACCACCGCCAGCGCGGGTATCCACAGGAAGGCACCCGCGAAGCCGCCGAGCCAGCCGAGCTTTTCACCCCGCCGCCTGTGCAACATGGTCATCTCCTCCGCTTGGTCACCGCACCCGCCCGGCCCCTAGGGCGGGCTGGGCCATCTTAAAACAAATCGCCAGGAGGGTAATGACGGCACTCCGCGCGGCCTTGTTGGATGCCTTGCCCGACCAGAACCGGCTGCAACGATCGCCAACGCCAGCGCGCCGGTTTTATATTAAACACTCTTGATGTTTTTTTATGGTGCGCTATATTTCCGCTTAGCGCCAGTAGCGCGGGGCGGCGGGCGCCCCGACCTGGCGCCCATCCGGGGGGATTACGATGGACCAGCGCGTCATAGAATCGGCACCACTGCTCACCGCCACCGTCCTGCACGGACGCCTGGAAGGCCTGGTAGGGGAAATCCACCTCGCCCAGACCTTCCGCAACGCCGAGGCGGTGAACATCGAGGCCGTCTTCACCTTCCCCGTCCCCCCGGAGGCGGTCTTGCTGGGGGTGGAGGTGACCCTCGACGGCCGGGTGCTGCGCGGCCAGGTGCTCCCGGCTGAGCAAGCCGAGGAGGATTACGAGGAGGCCATCGTCAGCGGTGACGGCGCCCTCCTGTTGCAAAGCGCCGGGCGGGGCCTCTACACCATCAACGTCGGCAACCTGCTGCCGGGCCAGGTGGCCGAACTCGACTACCGCTACGCCCTGCTCGGCGTCTGGGATGACGATCTGTGGCGACTGGTCTTGCCCACCACGCTGGCGCCCCGCTATGGCGATCCCCACCGGGCCGGGCTGGCGCCCCATCAGGTGCCCCAAGTTGCCCTGTTCACCGGGCACCGCTTCACCCTGGACCTGGTTCTGGGTGGTAGCCTGGGCCAGGCCCAAGTCGATTCCCCCTCCCACGCCCTCACCGTCATCCCGGAGGAAACGGGCCAGCGCCTGCGCCTGGCCCAGGGTTCCGCGCCGCTGGACCGGGATCTGGTCCTGCTCATTCGCGCGGCGGCTGATGCCCGCGCCGGGCAGGCCCTCGTCGCCCGGGACCTGACACCCGGGGTGAGCGATTCACCCCCGGAAACCGTCGTCCTCCTCAGCGCCCAGCCCCAACTCCCGGTGGCGGCGGACCCGGGCGGGCACGACTATGTCCTGGTCGCCGATGCCTCCGGGTCCATGGCCGGCGACAGCATCGCCCAGACCCGCGAGGCCCTGCTGGCCATCCTCGACCGCTTGCAGCCGGCGGACCGCTTCAATCTCATCGTCTTTGGCAGTGCGCCCGCGGCCCTGTTCCCGGGCCTGGTAGCGGCGGATACCGCCCACCTGGCCCGCGCCCACCACGCCATCCGCCACCTCCAGGCCGACCGGGGCGGCACCGAGATCGGCGCCGCCATGCGGCTGGCGCACGGTCACCGCCAGGACCGGTCCCTGGATATTCTGCTCATCACCGACGGCGAGGCCTGGGATACCCAGGAAATGATCCGCTTCGCCCGCCAGACCGGGGATCGGATCTTCACCCTCGGCGTCGGGGCGGCGGTCGCCACCGACCTGGTGCAGGGGCTGGCCCAGGCCACCGGCGGCGCTTGTACCCTGGTCCACCCCAACGAGGCCATGGGTGACAAGATCGTGCGCCAGTTCGCGCGCATCCGCGCGCCCCGCGCCAGCGTCACCCTGACCTGGCCCGGGGTACCCCGCTGGCAGTGGCCCGAGGCGGAGGAGTCGGTCTTTGCCGGTGACACCCGCCATTGGCTGGCGGGTTTCACCACCCCACCGACCGGGCCGGTTACCCTGACCTACACCCTGGCCGATGGCACCACCCACGCCCAGACCCTTAACCTGCAACCCTGGCCGGAAAGCGCCGGGGCGGATACCCTGCCGCGCCTGGCCGCCGACCGGCGCCTCACGGGGCTGGACCAGGCGACGGCTACCGCCCTGGCCGTGCGCTACCAACTGGTATCACCCTACACCCACTTTGTGCTGCGCGATCCACGGGACGCCGCTGAACAGGCCGACACCCTGCCCCAGGTGCGGCAGGTTCCGCATCAGCTGGCCGCGGGATGGGGCGGGATGGGGTCGGTGGCCTCGGCCCAGCCGGTTTACGCCCCGCTCCCACCACCGTCCGCGATGCCGCAGGATAATGATCTGTCGTGCCTGTTCAGCACCGGGCCAGCGAAAACGTCCTCCCGTGGCGGTATGTCCAAGCGGGCAGCCCGGGCCGCGTCGTCCCGGATCATGTATGGCATCCCCGCTACGCCGGTCCGGTCCCAGCCCCCGGCCCCGCCCCCCTTCTCCGCTTTTCTGGTGGCCCAGGCCCAGCGCCTGGCCGATCCCCAGGAGCCCCTGCCGACGCTGGCGGATCTGCTGGGTGCGGATCTCCCGGAGCCGCTGGCGGACGAGATCACAGCCCTACTCGCCCAAGGCGCGGCGGCAGGCCCGGTGATCGCCGCCGTCCTCTACGGTCTGTTGCTGCGGTCTGCCGCCGGTCGGGCCGCTCCCCGGGAGACCCTGCGCCGCCTGCGCTTCATGGCCACCCGCGGTCTGCCCCGGGACCAGGTAGAGCGCCTGGTCGCCCTCGCCAAAAGCTGTCCGCCCCCAACGTCATGAACCCTGAACCAGAAGTATCGCCACTGGAGCCGGCTGCGGCACCCCAGCCGGAGCCGACCTTTGGCATCGACCAACTCTGCGCCCTCAGCGGCGTGGTGCGCCGCACGGTGCGCTTTTACACCCAGAAGGGCCTGCTCGATCCCCCCGAGGGGGCCAAACGCGGGGCGCATTACACCCGCCGCCACCTGGAGCAGCTCCTGCTGATCCGCAAGTGGCAGCAGGCCGGGGTCTCCCTGGAGCGTATCGGCCGCCTGCTGCGCGGGGATCTCAGCGAACTGCCCCCGCCCACCGCGCCGGGGACGGTGGAGGTGTGGAGCCGCGTGACCCTGCGGCCCGGCCTGGAGGTCCATCTGGAGCCGGGCCGGCTGGGGCTCGACCCGGAACAGGTGCGGCTGTTGCTGGCGCGGATTGTTCGGGCCTTAGACCCAGACGATCCGCACTCTGCCCAGGACCCAGAATGACCCTCTCGGAATGGACGGGCTTGGAGTGAATTTCATGCCCGTCCACTCCCCATAGAACCGCGCGCCACCCGCCGCGCCACCACCCGCCCGTCATCGAGGATGTCCACCACCGGCCAGGGCTCCACCTGGTCGGGGTCCGCGATCTCCTCGTCCCACACCTCTTCCAGGTAGCCATGCTGGGCCATGACATCGGCCCCGTGGATGCTAAACAGGGCGGCCACCGTTCCCCGCACCCCGCGCACGCGGCGCCACTCATCTGGCGCCAGCCGCACCCGCTTCAGGCCATAGTGCCAGCAGGCCCGCATGCCACCACCGGCCTCAGAACTGATAAGGCCCATGCGAGATCGGCTGGTAGCCCGTGACGTGGTAGGTGATGCCATACTGCCCCGGACCAACCGCCAGCGCCCAGGAGCCATCGGCCGCCGTCTCGGTCCTGGCCCGGAGTTGGCGACTCTCCCAGCCCCACACCGACACCGAGACGCTGGGTATGCCCTCGTGCAAGACCCGCCCCGCGAGCGCCCGATAGGCAAGCGGGTCGAACACCTGCTCGCGCTCAAGTTCCGGCATCACCACCGCCCGGAGCGGGAAGCCACCCGGCCGCAGATGCGGCAGGGTAAAGCCGATCGGCATGGCGTAGATCCCCCGGATCTCCTGACCAATGGCCCCCAGGTCCGCCATGGCCTCACACCACCAGCCGCCAATCGTCCTCATGCAGCGACACGGCGTAGCGCCCGTTGGCGCCGCCGGTCTGCAACAGGAGGAACTCCCGGTCCTGCAACAAGCCCCGGCCCTGGAGGCGATCCAGGTGCGCGCAGGGATAGGGGTGCAGGATGTTGAACACCCCCGGGATCAAGCCACGCATCAGGGACGAGTTGCCACCCGTCTCCAAGATACGCATCCGGTCGAGTAGCATGCCGCCCGTGATCGGGTCCGGAAAGGGCGGACCAATGGTGCCGCTGGTGGTGCTCGACCAGGGCCGCCCTTGCAGGATGCCGCACTGCACCGCACTGCCCAGTTGGGTGAAGTCACTCGCCAGGTAATGACCCGACGAGGCGGAACTCACCCCCATGCGGTTGGCGAAGTGGGTATAGCTGGTCGACGAGGAACCGGCCGTGCGCCCCACGATCAGGGTCAGCATGCCGTCGTTGGCCAAATAGCTGGGGCAATCGCCAAAAAAGAAGGTGTCGCAACTGGTGCCCACGCCGACATGATCCAGGTAAGCGAAGCCATACCAGAACAGCAGCACGCGATCGGTCGCCAGCAACAGCCAGGCCCGCCGATCGCTGGAGCTGGAATTGGACCGGTAGAGATTCAGGCCATTGAGGAATTGCGCGACCGTCGGGAAAGGCCCCACCCCGGTAGTGAGATCGGTCATCTGCCGATAGCCGACCAGCGTGGCGTTGTAATAGGCCGTGTCATCCACCCGCAGGAAGAACCGGTTCCCCGCCGGGGGCCGGTACACCGCCTTGTTGACGTCACTGAAGACCTTGGCCCACCCCACCGCGGGCTTGTCACCATAGCCGTTCACCAGGCAGGCATCGAGGACGGTGATCAGGGTTCCGGGGTAGCCATTCAGCACCGGGGCACCCGGATCATCGGAGCGATAGATCGTGAGCATGTCAGTCCACCAGGGCAAAGACCAGGGGATTGGAAACGAGAGGCGGCGAATAACCCGACTTGAGGGTGATGGTCTCGGTCAAGGGCGGCACCTGATAGCCCCCCGCGCAAGCCGCCCCACCGAGAAGCACGCAGGACAGAAAGCAATTCCAGGCCGTCAGCCCCGCGTCCAGCTCCCGAGCCACCTGCTGCCAATAGGCCCGTTGCTTCGGGCTCAGGGTCCGCCAGCGCGCCCGTGCGTCGGTAAACCTGGCCCGGACCTCGGCCTGTGACGCCGAGGGCGACTTGCGCCGCACGCTCCCCGGTTCGCCACCCCGATACATCAGCACATGACCCCGCATGTGCCGCAGGCGGGTATCCCCCGCGAGGGTCCCGCTGGCGTCCAGGCTCATCAGCGGCCCCTTGACCCTGGCCATGGTGCGCTCGCCTAACGCCCAGCCATGGCGCCGCCAACCCCGCCGGCGGCATCAACCGACAGCAGCGGACCGCGCACCCTGGCCATAGGTCATGCCCCCGGGCAGCAGGCCACGGTCGAGCAGATGCTCATCCCGCGACAGCCGCAGTTCCAACTCATGCACCCGGTCCTTCAGGGACATGATCTCGTTGATCAACTGCCGGTTCTCACCGGCCAGCTTCTCCAGCACCTCGTCCTTGCAGTCCAGCTTGTCCTTGAGCCGCACGATCAGGGCTTCGCTGTCATCAATCTGCGCCTTGAGCCGGTTGAGTTGATGTTCCTTGCCCTCAAGCTCGACGATCCGCGCCCGCAGGCTCAGGCTCTCGGCCTGGAGCACCGCGCGCTCCTCATTCAGCCGGTGAATCTGATCCCCATGGTCGCGGATCTGCTGGCGCAGGGTTTCATAGACCTCGGCCGTCGCCGCATCCCGGGTATTGGCCAGGTGATCGACGTGGTACTTACGCAGGTAGAGCATGACCGGCGCCGCCCCCACCAGGAGGGCGGCCACCACCAGGCCGAACCACTTGGCGCCCATCAGGAAGGGGTCCCCGCCGTCGGGGATGGCCTGTATGGCCGTGGGCAGGGCTTCGGTCATGATCTACCTCAGTCGTTATCCGGCACGTCGAAGGCCCGGCGGATCTGCTGGCAGATGCCCAGGACCACGATGTCATCCACCGTGTTCTCGGTCTTGCCCACCGCCTCCTCGATGGCATCGAGCAGGGCGTCCAGGCCCCGTTTCATGACCTCGGGGGACATCATCACCACCAGGGCGCTGACCAGTTGCTGGATCAAAATGGTTTGCAGGTTCATCGTGTCGACCTCTCGGGAAGAAACTGAATCAGGGCTGAAGGGCGCTCACCGCCCTGTGGCCACCAGAAAGAAAAAGCCCCGCGCGAGGCGGGGCAAGGCGCTACAGCCACTCGGAGGCGTGTCGGGGCTTAGGCGTAGGTCGGGGGCGTGCCGGTCGGGGTAGCCGTGATCCCCATCAGGGACAGGGTGTAGACATGGATGAAAAACACCTCACCCGCCGGGACCGGGCTGGCATCCATCCCGCCGGCATCCTTCTGCGCGACGGACAGGATGACCGGGGTGAGCGCCCCGGCCGCGGTCTCCCAGGCGCCCTTCTCCAGCTCGGTCAGCAACGCGAAGGCCGCCCGGGCCGCGGTGTAGGAAATGCCGCCGCTGCCGATGCCGACCTGCTGCATGTAGCTATTCCAACGCTGCCCGGCCGGGGTCAGGGCGGCGATCAGCTCCTTGTCGGTGCTGGTCTTGCCGGAGAGCTTCAGGCTGGTGCCGGAGACGAACTTCTGCAGGGCGCCGAAGACCCGCACGCGATTGCGCGCGTCCATCTGCCCCTGGGTCTGGGGGTTGGAGGGTTTGACAAGCTGACGCACGACGTTGGAGCCGAGGCGCCGGCCGAACACGAGCGTGGAGCCATAGGAGCCACTGGCTTCCATGGACATCAGGGGACCTTTTACTTTGGCCATGACCATTTCCTCACTGGGAAGAGTAATTGCATGGCATTGTAGAACCCGCTGATGAATATTCAAGTGCCTGATTTTATCATTATTCCGCTACGTGCTAAATGAGAGGATTTTTTTGATTTCCCCCCTTTTTTCCGGCGTTGCAATCCAGCCTCGGTCATTCACTCACCCTAATCATGGTGCCAGGGTATCTAATCGACAGAGTTGGATCTGGCAGGAACGCCGGGCAGGTGTACTTAGGAAAGGGGAACAACCCAAGAGCAACGCTGCTGCCCGATGCCGCTTCTGAGGTTGACTGAGAGCATGTGGGCACGCAAAACCCATCCTGGGGCAACTGCTAGTTCAAGCCATCTCACCAGGGTTGGAATAATGAGCAACCATTGCGTTGAAACCGGCGGTTACGACTCAGTGGGCACAGCGGAGGGCTAATTATGCTGCGGCTTGGCGCTAGATACTGAGGTGCGGCACCAATGCACCGGCTAACCGCTAAGGAGGCATTGACGCCGCGCAGTCTCCCATCACCTGCAAAGTCGGACCGTCGACGACGCCGCGAAACGCGGCGATCTACTTCAATACTGCCGGGCGATGGTGGTCCTGCTCGAGTGCGCTCCATTGAGGTCGCCTACATTCCACCGCTCATCGACATGCGCGCTCTAGTTCAGTAGGGACTGATCCGGCGAAACGCCAGCAAAGTATCACCGCTATCCCCGACAAGACGCGCCTGTCGATGGAGTCTGAGCACGGCCGCGGGAAATGTACGCTCAGGGGCGGATAGTCCGCACAGTGTCGCAGCATGGACATCGATAACCAAACGATTCCAACTGTTGATGGGGCTGTCGGGCAGGGTGCCGTTGATGCATAGGCTGTGGGCGAAGGCATCCCGCGCGGCCCCTTGTCTGCCCGCGATGCGGTTCTCCATCACGCCGATATCGCGCCAAATCAGCTCGCCTGGATGACCTTCCACGTGCTCGGCACGAGCCCGGAGTTGGCGTAGCATGTGGATGAGGCGGGCGCTGCATTCACCGCTTCTCAGCAAGGCTGCATCCGCCGCCGCCCGCGCGGCGTAATGTGTAGCGAATGGATCGTCGTAGCGCTCGACCAGCGTTTCAGCCAGCACCAGCGCGTCAGCTGGCCGCCCCTCCCGCACCGCGTGCCATACCCGGTATCCGAGCAGGCGGGACCGGTCCCCATCGGCGTGCCCTTCGGGGTCGATCCCGTTCAACAACAACCCAGCCTCGGCCAGTTGTTCCGGCTCCCCCACGACCAAAAGCGCCCTCGCCAGTGTCATCCGCGCCTTCAACCAGAGCCGCGACCGACTAAAGCCGACCACCCCCGGCCCCCCGTCCTCCAATAGCTCCCAGACAGCGCCGTACTGCTCGGTGAGTCGCAAATGATCACGGGCGTGGCGCAACGCTGAGACGAAATCGAGCCGAAGCTCTTCGGTCACAGCGCAAAACACCTGCGCGTCCAATAGCAGGTGAAATAGGCTGGGATCCGCCAAGACCGTCTCTGTCAGTGCCGACTGCGCAGCCATCACTCTCTCAGCAGTGGACAAGTCCCCCATCTGGTTCGCGACCTGGTGGGTGAGGTTGTTCAACCGATAAAGCAGCTCCGGCGGGCCACTCGCACCCCGCAATCCGGTCTCGATCCACTCCAGCGCCCTGGCCAGTCGAGGATGATCCCGGGGTGCCTTGTGCGCGCGCCATAGACGCTCGATCACGGCCTCCAGCGTTGCCATCGGGCCGGTGGTACCGCTGGCGAGCACGCGTCGCCACAAACGGGAGAGGGCAGCCAAGCGACGGGCGTCACAGTCGTGGTCAACACCACAATCGAGCAGCGCCCAGCGAGCCATGGCCACGGCCAGGTCTCCATCGCGCTCAGCGATGCGCGCGCGCCGCTCTGGATATCCGCCCAGACCTTCGAACAGCCGCAACTGGTCTTGCTCAACCAGGGATCGGAACAGTGCGCCGCTCTCCGGCCGATGGCGGTTGTAGGCCAAATTTGCGATAAAGTCAGCCACGGCGAGTACAGAGGACTCGGCGGCTGGCCAAATCCGTACATGGCGGGCGTCGACTCGTGTCAGCAGCCCACGAGCGGCGAGTCCTGTCTCCACTGCGTCCTCGATACGCTCGACTACGTCCGCGAGGAGATCCTCGCGCGTCGACATTGGCGTTCCAGCGCACTGGCGGCGCGCGACGACGATCTGGAGCGCCGTGTCGTCTCGATCCTCCGGCAGCATCGCATCCGTGAGTGCCAATAGGTCGAGCAGCATCAGCCGGTAGGTGCGCTCGCTGTCACGCAAACCCTGCCCGCGGGCGTTCTCGACGACAAGCATGCCATTCAGGACGCCGCACCTGTAGGCCCTATCGAGCACGGCGCCGGCGATCTGGATCGCCTCAGAATGCGATCGCTGTTGCCTCAGGGCCGTTAGGTGAAGGTTCGCGACCGGGCCAATTCGATAGCGCCGCAAAACAGGCTCCAACGCCGCGGAAAGCCGCTTCTCCACTGCCGCGGGCTTGCCAGTGCAGAGCACACCGCTGACGATCCAGCGCGGGCTTTCCGCGAAGTCCCCGGATTCATCAACAAACAGGGTACGGGTCACGGCCAAAGTGGGTCTCCCCATTCGAAGAAGTCATCGACTTGGTCCGGATCAGGCTTATCCTCGGGGATCGATATGTAATCACCACAATGGGGACAGCGGATATTGTAGGGATTTAGCGGATGGGTCTCATGGAATGTCCAGTAGCCCCCCAGCTTATACAGGTGGGTGCCGCAGCCGCCGCTGTAATTCCAAACCAGCATCCGGCCGCAGCCGGTGCACCATCGAGCGCGTCCTGGATGATCCGTCTCGGGGGTGCCCGGCGGCGGCTCATCGGTCATCTTGGCACCACCACAGGCAGGGCAGATCAGCGGATAGACAGGGGTGCGATTCGTGTAAGCACCAAGGCTGTCGTCGAGTCCCAAATACAAATGCATGAGTACCAAGCGTATCAGCGGATCTGTGACGCCTGGCCGCAGCAAGACCACGCCATACCGGTGATCCGGCGGCAGCTGATCCCACGGCTTGCGCTCTTCCGCAACGGCGATCAGGTGACTGCCACCCAAATGGCAATACTCGGCCACCCGGGCGCCGGCATCGGGACCGCTGCCGGGGTGCAGCACGAACACCCGGTGATCTCCCGGCGCGTGATACTGCTTTTTTTCGATCAACTCGTCCAATTCTCCGACGAGACTGAGGCCGGTTCCCACGTCGTCGATCTGAGCAAAAGGCTTGCACTTGGCATCGATCACGAGCCTCGGATGTGGGTTTTCGCCTTTCGTGGCACAGTCGGTGCCAGGTAAAAGCGTGAGCATGAAGTCCGGGTTAGGACGCTGATTCTCTGGGAGACCCTCTCGCGGCAGTCGAGGTTGGTACTCGAAGAGCAGGTCACGGCGGATCTCGCCTCCGCAAAACCGAAGGGATAGTGTCCCCCGGTCGGTGGCACAGCCCAGCAGGTGGTCCCGAAACCCAGGCGGTGGGACCAAGTGAAAATGGTCACGCAGCACCGAGACAATGCGCAGCAAACACCAGCGCTCGTAAACGGCAGGTAGGTCGAGGATGCCAAGATCTTCCAGCCGCAATAGCCCGTCGAGTTGGGAGGCCGTCAATCCGGCCGCTTCCAGCGCACGCCGAAACGCAGCCAATGCGCCGCGATAGTCCGGATTCAACACATAGGTCATCGAGCCGGTGAATGCTGCGCGCCGAGACTCAAGGATGCCCAATTCGCGGGCGCGCTTCTCGACAGTTGAAATCGCTTGGGTCAGGGGCCTCAATAGGTCTTCGACCCCTACCCAAAGAGCACTTGCGGCATACAGGCGCTTCGCGGAGCGCCGTGCTTCGGTAAGGTCCCGTTGCTGATCTTGTGTATCCTTGGAGTTGAGACGTATCAGAAAACCGTCACGAGCTAGTGCGGCATCCCTGCGAAGTAAGCTCGCAATCTGTCCGGAGATATTTTGTTCAATGTTTGAATCAATACTCATCAGCCACAGAACCTTGACCTTGCCCCAATTTCCATAACGGTTGGTATCCGGGCTGTAAATATGAAATAATTTGCCAGAAATCAGGTATTTGCATCCTTTGCGGAAAACCGGTGCAACGGCTCCGATATCCTCATTGAAATCGATGCGATACGATATGGAACGGCGCTCGCCCCCGTTGACCGGCCTCAGGGTCGACCAAAAGCCAACCTCTCCGTGCTCCAAATTGACGTCCTTCTTCACAATGACCTCGAACCGAATAGCCCTGCCATCGGGGGCCCGCGTGAGCAACCTTTGAACTGCCTTTTTATAGTTTCGCAGATCGGATTTCAATTCCTCGATCAGACGTGCGAGTCGCCGCTCATCGACCTTCGCAAAACCAATCATCCGTTGAATCTCAACCGCGCGGTGATCATCTGCTCGCGCGCGACGTGCGAAATCCTCCGCGGCGCCTCTGGCACCCGCCAACAGCCCCCCTAGCGTACGCCTTAGGCTGCTGCACATCGCCAGCATCTGTCGATTTTCCGGTGTATCAAAGCTCGCTTCATGTCCACGGCCGCTGACTACCCGTGGAGCCCCGCGAACGGCCAATTCGCGGAAGGTAACGAAGCAGGGACGGACTTGCTCGACAGGCTGCAACTCGCGCACCTCGCGCAGTTCCCGGTGTGGCTGGTTGAGCGCCCGCCTGGCGTAACGGATGAATGCAGTCACGGCAGCCATAAAGGCAGGGTCGATGCCCCCATCCCGGCGTCGATCCGTCGCGCGGGTCGGGCTCATCGGATCGAGGATCAGTTGCCAGGCGTCGCTGCGAAACTCATCCAGCAACGATTCATATTCCTCCAGGGTGAATCCCATGGGGGAAATACGCAGCCGGATCAGTTGATCGCCCACTTGGAGCCGCGCATCGCCCGCGTGGCGGGTTAGCGGAGCGTCGTGGTACCCCATTCCTTTCGCACGTCTCCACTGCCCCTTCTCGATCCACCAATCCCGACCATCAGTTGCGCGTATTTGCGTTAATGGGTAGGGTTCGCCATTGGCCTTGTGCAGGTAGGGCTCAGCAGTGCCCGGTCGGATAGCGACGGCCAATTGCCCGCACAG
This sequence comes from uncultured Gammaproteobacteria bacterium, assembly GCA_937862735.1. GTDB lineage: Bacteria > Pseudomonadota > Gammaproteobacteria > Chromatiales > Chromatiaceae > M0108. Next base: position 5,895 of record CALMDH010000097.1, on the reverse strand, counting down.
GGATCCTTCTACCTTGGGATATGTCGGCAGCTCCGCCACCCAGCCATTGCCATCGTAATCAAGATCTATAGGCTCCTGTGCTGCGGCCACTTCAGTGTATTGTCCCTTCCGCGGCCAGGTGACGCGGATGATCCGTAGCTCGCAGGGCGGCTCCATGCTCCTCAGGCCCAGTAGTTATAGACGCCATCATTTGACTTGGCGCGCCCGATCATCGCGTCCAGCTCTTCGCTAGCGGGGTACAGTATCGACCCGTCATGACTCGATAGCTCGGAAAGGTCACCGACGAGGCGATCACGAAACTGCTGCGCGACTTCATCTCGGGTCTGCTCCCCCCGCCCGCGTGCCGACTGCTTGCCATCGAACGAGAACCTGGGAAAGACCTTCTGCCGAAGCAAATTGTTCAACGCGCGCAGGTGCAACCCCTCGCCGTTTCCGTATAAGTCCACCAGTTGGTCACGATAGTGCATCGCCTGGCGCAGGGGACGCATGCCGAGCTCGATCCCTAGTGGCTCGAGAAAGTTCCGCCCGTACTCGGTCAATTTCGCGACCAGCGGGTCCTCGAGCTTACAAGGGGGGTACTCGCCACGCGAAGGAAAGGCCCCGGCAGGGATACAAATACCGTGAGTCGGGAGTTCCGCATCGCCAATCTGCTCTGACACCCGCCGCCAATAATCCAGCGGACTTTGAAACTGGAGCACATGCGCGCGGTCTAGGACCTTCGGCGACAGATAATGGGTGGTGTCATCCATGTTCACAGCGCCGACAAACCGCACGTTGGCAGGGATCTGGAGCCGCGCGGGCACCGACAACGCACCGCTGACCATACGGCGCACGCGCGCGTGCAACTGCGCAAAGGATTCACCATCCCCGAGCCCGAGCCGCTGGGCTAGCTTACTCATGACCCCTCCGTCCGCCAGCAAGGTCTCCAAGTTGGCTGAGCCTAGATTGAGCCCCATGCCTTCGAGCGTTTTAATCAACACCCGTAGCTCGGTTCGGACGTGGCCGGCCTCGTCGTCCGGATAGAGCGCGATGCTAGGGGCAGTACGGTCCTCCAAACGTGACAGGAAATCAGCAAAATAATATTCGACCCTCGCCAGGTTCATCTCATCCAGGCAGACGATGTAGAGGCGTTCTGGATCGCGGCTGGCTTCAAACAGGGCCTCGATAAACGGCGTGGTGGCATAGGCCCGTTGCAGCGGGTTATGGTAGCCGAGCAGGTCCTCCGCACTGGTCCAGTTAGGCTTGACCGGGACGATTCTGGCCTCGTTCCCCGTTGCCTTGGCATAGGACTTCACCATGTTCGTCTTGCCTGAGCCGGACAAACCCGACAGGATGATCAGGTCGCCGGTGCAAAGCAGGGCGTGGAAGTTCGCGAGCAGATCCCAGGGGTACCCAATGCCCTCGCCGTACAGATGGCGCTGGATGTGCCCAATTGCCTGGGCATGGGTCGTTTTTTCGTTGAATATTGGCCACTCCGCGAGGGGTTGATCGGCGGTGTTGCCGGCATCGGGAAAGAACGCATCCCATTGTGTGTCGGGTATAAGTTCCAACCGGTGCAAAGGCTCGAGTTGGGATTTGACATAAGACCGTAATGCATCGGCCTGGCTATGTTTCTCGCCAAGCTCGCGATCCCGTTGCTTACGCGCAAGGGCCAGCTCGTCCTTGATAGCATCCAGCTCCGCGCGCAGGGCTCGCTCTTCGTCTTCATGTCGCCGCTTGAGCGCCGCCTGGTACTCAAGCATTTCCTGTTCCAACTGCTTACGCTTTGCCGCGGAGCCATCCTCGATTTCCTGTGCGATTCGCTGACGGTCTGTCACCATCTCGGCGCGGGCACGTCGCGCAGCATCACGTGCATGTTCCTCTTGCTCCCGCTCCCGTGTGAGCGCCTGTAGGTCTGTGTCAGCTTCGGCACGTCGTTTTCCCAACTCGACGATTTCTTGCTGGAGACCCTCGATTATGCTGGTCCACGGTTCGCAGATCTTCTCGAAGTAGGCTTTGATTACCGAATCTTCTAGGGGGATGCTTCCGTCGTTAAGCCGCGGTATTCGGTCTGCTGGAATTCGTATCAGGATCTGGATTGAGTTAGGAATTACACGAATTAAAAGCGGATTTTTCTTCTTTTTCTGCTCCTTTTCGGCCGCAAGCTCGAACTTTGCCGAAGCATAAAGATCTGGGCTCAGCCCTTTCGTCACTTCAAACGATTCGGGCGCGATATAAACACCGTTCTGTTCCGCGGTGTATTCGTTTGGCAATTCTGACACTGGAAATGGGTATTCGAGCGGGTTTCCTTTCCTGTCGGTAATGTCCCGCAGCCACCAGAAGCCGCCCGAATTCTCAAGTCGACCAACGATATGCGGCCAGGTAAGGCACCAGCATTCCTTGAGATATGCCAGGCGGGCGGGTTCATCCAATTGCCAGACCTCGGCAATACTCTTGTAGCTGTTAAATTCTTCTGCCATTTGCATCTAGGCTTGTTAGGCCAGGTAAAGCAGCCGGACTGCATGCGCGTTAGATCTTGTGGCACTCTTGCCGCACGGGGACGCGCGGTCAAAACCGGCGCTAATGGTTTGATTCCTATAGCGAAAGTTGAAAATCTATCTTCAGATACGGGGGGGCTTGTTTGTTGGGCTCTGCTGGCTGAACCAGTTCTCGACAACCAACCCCGGCACGCGGCAAAACTCATTCTCGTTGGCGGTGACCAGGGTCAGCCCTTGAGCCAGGGCATGGGCAGCGATGAGCAGGTCGTTGCCGCCGATTGGCGTGCCCGCGCCCACGAGTACCTGTCGGATCTCACCGTAGCGCCGATCGGCATGCTGGTCGAAAGGGAGGATCTCCAGGGCCGCCAGCACGGTTTCCAGCTGGGCGGTCAATCGCTCGGAGCCCTTCCTAATCGCGCCAAAACGCAGTTCCGCGGCGACGATGATGCTGGTGCAGACTTGGTCTTCGCCGCGCGCGGCGACGCAATCGCGGATGCATCCCGCGGGTCGACGCACAAGATCCGAGACGGTGTTCGTGTCGAGCAGATACGTGGGCTTCGCCATGGCAAGGGTCCGCTAGAGATCGACTGGTTCCGGCACCGGGTCGTGGACGTCTGGGAAAGTTTCGTCAATGGGTTGTAGGTTGGCCAGGACCGCGAGCAGTCTCGGGGTCGGCACCGGCTCGATGATGAGCCGGATACCATCCTTGTAGATCAATGCTTCCTTTCCGGGCAGCTCATAGTCTCGCGGGATGCGAATTGCTTGATTGCTGCCATTGGTAAAAAGAGTGGCGCGGCGTGGTGCGTTCATGGGTATGAATCCTCTGAACATAGGTTTAAACATAGGTTAGCACAGGCACAGGGTAAAAAATGCTAAGCAACCCCCCGGACTGCAAGTAACCATGCCAGATCCTATTGGACAGCCCCTACACCAGCCGGTTGGCCCAGACCGTCACCCTCCCGGTGCGGATTGGCTCGGCTATACCGCACGCGGCGGCACGGTCTGACCCGGATCGCCCGCGTTCTCCTCGCGCGCTTCGACCTGCTTTTCCCGCGCCCCATTCAAGTTGTAGGGCATTCTTGCCAGGTAGATTGCCACCTTGGCCGCCGTGAGTAATTCGCTGATTGTGGGGGAGCCATGAGGCGCGGTAGCTCTGCCCTGGCTCGATGACGTAGACCAGCGTGAGGCAGCTCTGGGTGATGGTCATACTGGTGACGGTGCGTGGTCTGCTAGAGTCCGGCGCCCGCGTGGCGCAGGTAGTGACGCAGTGCTTCGCGGCATTGTCTTTGCGAATCCCTTGCAAGGTCGCCACCAGTTAAGCGAAGGACAGCTTCGCATCCAGACTCCGGGCAACCGACATGGACTGTATCCTGCTGAAGTTACTTAATCGGACCACCCCCAACGTAGCTGCCAGCGTCGGCCATTCGCGTCAAGCCACCCCTCGGCTTGGCTGAGTTAGGCGGTTGTTCGTTAAGAAACAGCGGCCAACTGAAAAAGCCTGATGATTTTCCGCTTCCAACGACTTAAAAGGAGGCCAATTTGCTTCAATCACCCTTTCACCCTGTGCCGCTGGGCGGCCATCGCGGTATCGCATCCGGCGGGTCACGGGCATTGGACCAATCGATGTTCAAGGATCTCAACCCCAAGCACACTACCCGCTCCTCCCGACCCGATCCATGACCAAGACTCCTCGACCCGATCTGTTCCACGCGCCGAGAACCAGCCGCTCGCGGTCGCGATGGCCTTGTGCCATGCGGCCCCGATAACGCCGCCGCTTGGAACCATCGCCCTTTTTCCCCGTGGTCGCCCCAGGCTAGTTTGGCGTGTTGGTATAGCGTTGATACGAACCGAGCTCTTTAAAGACCGGCGGCAATGGGAGGAGATTCAATGCTCAATAGCAACTAGATCGAAACCAATTATGTAGCACATAGGTAGGTACCCATACCGAGCCCACACCCCCGCATGTGGGGTATGTGCAGGTACCTATGCAGGCCACGCACACCCCCGTCACCCACGCGACCAGAACACGATAACCCCATGGCGACCTCCTGACACGAACGCCTCCACCCCTGCTGCCCGGATTGCACCCACCCTCTGGCACCGACCAGCCCCACGGCCCTGGGACCAGCGGACGGCTTCAGACCAGTGACTGAGCCCCGTCTCACCAGGACAGGCCAGACACCACCCCCGCACGCCACCACCCCGCCTGGACCTCCGCCCGCCTGCCCATCCGCCCAGCCCGACCACTGCCGACCCGCTGACCATGGCCCTGACCCAGATCCCGGCTGACATCATCGCCCGCCGACCGACGCATGGACCGTGCCGCCGCAACACTTGCGACCACATCGCCCGACCGCTGGACCTCATCGCTCGACCCCTTGCCCTGCCGACCTGGACCGACATCGCCCGACTCCCGACCTCCTCGCCGACGCCTGATGGACCCTTGCCGACCTGGACCGTCGACGACTGCCGCCGACTTCGGCCCGGCTGGCGACCTCAGCACCGCGCCGACCGCCCCGACCAGCGACCGCCGACCTTGAGCCGATTGGCGACCTGCTGACCGCATCCCGCGAGCACCCTCGCCGACGGCTGGACAGCCGCGACGGCCGTTTCGCCACCCTTGCGACCTCAGCGACCGGCCGGGTCGACACCCCTGACCGCTGATCCCCGACACGAGCACTGCCGCGGCTGGAACCGCGACCAGGACGTTAGACCGGACGCGAGATGAGATGGTCGACCGTTTCCTCCCGAGCAGCGACATCGAGCCCCGGGCCGCTCCACCACCGCCGCCGATGACCACCGCCGACCTGAGACCCGTGACTGACCGCTGGACCTCTGGACTGGGGGACGACCGTCCGACCGCTCGCCAGCCATCCTGGAGCGATCCCGTCAATGACCGCCCCGACCAGCGCCAAGCTGCCACGATCCCCGCTCATGACCCGCGACCGTGCCGAGCACCGCCTGCGCTCACAACCTCGGGACCGGGGCACCCCATCCCCACCGACCAGCCACCACCAGCCGGTAATCACCGCTTTTTGCGCCTGCGCGTGGAATGACGACCTGACGCCCCCATGCCCTTCCCGGCAAGACCCTTTGCGCCTGGAGCTACTCCACCCCCAACCAACCACCCAAAACAGCATTCAAAACCTCGTCGCGCTCCCGTCCGGCCCGCTTCGATCGCCACCACCGCGAGTAAGATGACTCCGGGACGCACCTCGCGGACCTCAGCTCCGCTCCGCGCGTGCCCACTCCGCCCCCTCGCCCTCGTTCCTCGGGCCAGGGGTCGGGCGGTCCCGCTCTCCGCTCCCCGCACTCTGCACCCGACTTGCAGGGCCTTGTGCGGGCCTGTCACGCGCCTTGCTTTTCCCGGCCTGCGGTCAAGCCAACACCGCTTCACCTTCGGCCGGGGCAAGGCCCG
>CALMDH010000096.1:0-34144 GCA_937862735.1 uncultured Gammaproteobacteria bacterium | reverse complement strand
GCGGGGCGAACAGGTGCGCATCGGCACCTTCGTCGAGCACACCATGGCCCACGAATTGTCGGGCAACATCATCGATCTGTGTCCGGTCGGCGCCCTGACCTCCAAGCCTTATCGCTTCCAGGCCCGCGCCTGGGAACTGACCCAGGCACCCGGCTTGGCCCCCCATGATGCCTTGGGCTCCAATCTCAATCTGCACCTGCGCCGTGGCCGGGTGATGCGCGTCCACCCGCGCGAGAACGAGGCCACCAACGAGACCTGGCTCTCCGACCGCGACCGCTTCAGCTATGAGGGCCTCTACGGCGAGGACCGGCTCACGGCGCCCCTGGTCAAGAACAACGGTACCTGGGAGGCCATCGCCTGGTCCGAGGCCCTGCAATTGGCCGCGACCCGGCTCAAGGCCGCTGGCGCCAGCCTGGGCACCCTGATCTCCCCGGCCGCGACCCTGGAGGAAATGTTCCTCGCCCAGAAGCTCACCCGTGGTCTGGGCTCCAACGACATCGACAGCCGCCTGCGCCAGCAGGATTTTCGTGGCGACGCCAACGCCCCCTTGCTGCCCTGGCTGGGCGTCCCCATCGCCGCCGTTGAGCGGCAGCAAGCCATCCTGCTCGTGGGCGCCGATATCCGCGCCGAGATCCCCCTCCTGGCCCACCGCATCCGCAAGGCGGCCCTGGAAAATGACGCCCGGGTCTTTGTCATCCATCCCTACGCGCTGGAACTGACCTTCCCCGCGGACCAGTTGCCCGGGACCCCGACCGTCAATCTCGGGGACCTGGCGGCCATCGCCCAGGCCCTGGGCGTCAAGGCCACCGGTAGCCTCAAGGACCTCATCGCCCGCGCCCAGCCCGACGCCCGCCATCAGGCGGTCGCCGAGGCCCTGAGCCAGGCTGGATCGGGCCTGATCCTTCTTGGTGCCTTGGCCGCGGCCCACCCGGATTACGCCTTGCTCCAGGCCCTGGCCAGCGCCGTCGCCAAGGCGGCCAAGGTCGAACTGGGCTTTATACCGGCGGCGGCCAATGCCGTGGGCGCGCATCTGGCGGGGGCCTTACCCCTGGTCCTGCCCGGCGCCAAGGCGGCGGAGTCAGCCGGTGCCGCGACCAGTGCCATGCTCAATGAGCCGCGCCGGGCTTATCTGTTGTGGAATCTGGAACCCGGGCATGACTTGGCGGATCCGGCGCTGGCCGCCAGGGCCCTGGGACAGGCGGACTTCGTCGTCGCCTGTACCGCCTATCGCAGCCCCGACCTGGAGGCTTGCGCCGACCTGATGTTACCCATCGCCGCCTTCGCCGAGACCGCCGGGACCCTGGTCAATGCCGAGGGTACCTGGCAGACCTGCCGGGGCGCGGTAGCGCCTCCGGGGGAGGCCCGCCCGGGGTGGAAGGTGCTGCGGGTGCTCGGGAACCTCCTCGACCTGACGGGCTTCGATCAGGACAGCCAGGACGAGGTCGCCAGTGAACTTCGCGCCTTGTGCGCGGGTGTCAGTCCCAGCAACGCCCTGCGGGGTACCCTCAAGGCCAGTCCGGCCCCCGCCGCGGACCTCTGGCGGATTGGCAATGTGCCCCTCTACCGGCTGGACCCCCTGGTGCGCCGCGCCCCGGCCCTACAGCGCGCCCGTGGCGCCGGCTGCTTCCACGCCCATCTCCATCCCGATCAGGCCGACGCCCTGGGGCTGGCGGCGGGGGACGAGGTAGTCGTCAGCCAGGGCGAGGCCAGCGTGCGCACTCAGGTCAGCCTTAGCGCCGCGGTCCCGCCCGGTTGCGTCCGCATCCCGGTGGCGGTGGCCGGCAGCGAGCACCTGGGCGCCCAGATCGGCCCCCTATCCATCGCCAAGGCATGAGGGCGGAGTGACCCATGATTGAGCTCTGGAATTCCCTGCCGGAGGTGATCCGGATCCTGGTGAAGATCGTGGTGATCCTCGCCCCGCTAATGGGCCTGGTGGCTTATTACACCCTGGCGGAGCGCAAGATCATCGGCTACATGCAGATCCGCATCGGCCCCAACCGGGTCGGGCCCCGGGGTCTGCTCCAGCCGATTGCCGACGCCGTCAAGCTGATGTTCAAGGAGATCATCCTCCCCACCCGGGCGGACAAGACCCTGTTCATCATCGCCCCGCTGCTGACCCTGGCCCCGGCCCTGGCGGCCTGGGCGGTCTTTCCCTTCGACGAGAACCTGGTCCTGGCGGACATCGACGCCGGCCTGCTCTACATCCTGGCCCTGACCTCCCTGGGCGTCTACGGCGTCATCATCGCCGGCTGGGCCTCCAATTCCAAGTATGCCCTGCTTGGTGCCATGCGCTCCGGGGCCCAGATCGTCGCCTATGAAATTGCCATGGGCTTCGCCTTGGTCGGGGTCCTGGTGGCCGCTGGCAGCCTCAACCTGGGGGATATCGTCAGGGCTCAGGAAGGCAACCTCTTCACCTGGTTCTGGCTGCCCCTGTTGCCCCTGTTCCTGATCTATTTCATCTCCGGCCTCGCCGAGACCAACCGCGCGCCCTTCGACGTCGCCGAGGGCGAGTCGGAGATCGTGGCGGGCTTCCACGTGGAATACTCGGGCATGACCTTCGCCGTCTTCTTCCTCGGCGAATATGCCAACATGATCCTGATTTCCGCCCTGTCGGCGACCATGTTCCTCGGCGGCTGGCTGACGCCCCTGCCGGCGGCCTGGGTGGCGGGCGTCTTTCCCCTCGATAGCGGCTTCCACTGGTTGCTGCTCAAGACCTTCCTCTTCATGTTCCTCTTCCTCTGGTTCCGCGCCACCTTCCCCCGCTACCGCTATGACCAGATCATGCGCCTGGGCTGGAAGGTCTTCATACCGATCACCATCGTCTGGATCCTGGTGGTTGGGCTTGCGGTCGTGTTCAAGCTGCCGCCCTGGTGGTCGGCCTAAGGTCGGGTAACGAGCCATGCTGCAAACCATGCGCGACTATCTGCGGAGCCTGCTGCTGCTGGAACTCTTCCAGGGGCTTAGCGTCACCGGTCGCTACCTGTTCAAGACCAAGTTCACGGTCCAGTACCCGGAAGAGAAGGCCCCGCTCTCTCCGCGTTTTCGCGGCCTGCACGCCCTGCGTCGCTATGAGAACGGCGAGGAGCGCTGTATCGCCTGCAAGTTGTGCGAGGCGACCTGCCCGGCCCTGGCCATCACCATCGAGGCCGAGCCCCGCGCCGATGGCAGTCGCCGCACCACCCGTTACGACATCGACCTCTTCAAGTGCATCTACTGCGGTTTCTGCGAGGAGTCCTGCCCCGTCGATTCCATCGTCGAGACCAGTTGTTACGAGTACTGCTTCGAGCAGCGGGGCGAGCACATCATGACCAAGGAGCGGTTGCTGGCGATCGGCGACCAGTACGAGGCCGAGATCGCGGCCGCCCGGGCGGCGGATGCCCCCTACCGCTAGGCCCTTGCCCGCAACCAGGTCAAGACACCTCGCTCGCGCTCACCCAAATCCGGACAGGACCACGACATGGGCTTTGAAAAGTTTCTCTTCTATGTCCTGGCGGCCACGCTGATCGCCGCCGCTGGCATGGTGGTCACCCGCCGCAACCCGGTGCATGCCGTCCTGTTCCTGGTGGTCGCCTTTGTCTCCAGCGCCATGCTGTGGATGCTGATGGAGGCCGAATTCCTCGCCATCAGCCTGGTCCTGGTCTACGTCGGCGCCGTGCTGGTCCTCTTCCTCTTCGTCATCATGATGCTGGACGTGGATATCGCCACCCTCAAGGCCCAGTTCATCCGCCACCTGCCCCTGGCGCTGGTGGTGGGCGCCATCATGCTGGTGGAGATCTTCCTCGTGGTCGGACCCGGCAACTTCGGGGGGGAATCCTTCCCCAATCCGGCGCCCCAGGGCCCCGACTACAGCAACACCCGCGAACTGGGCCTGTTGCTCTACAGCACCTACCTCTATCCCTTCGAGATCGCCGCCGTCATCCTGCTGGTGGCCATCGTCGCCGCCATTCGCCTGACCCTGCGCCATCGACCCGACACCAAGTACCTCGACCCCTCGCAGCAGGTCTATGTCCGCAAGGGTCCGGATCGCGTCCAGTTGATCCGCGTGCCGCCGGAGCCCCGGCGGGTGCCACCCACCGCTACCCCCACCCCAGGCCGGGAGGACGAGGCATGATCGAGCTTTCCGATTACCTGATGCTGGGTGGCATTCTTTTCGCCATCAGCGTTGCCGGGATCTTCATCAATCGTAAAAACCTGATCGTGCTGCTGATGTGCATCGAACTGATGCTGCTGGCGGTCAACACCAATTTCATCGCCTTTTCCCATTTCCTGGGCGACATGGGGGGGCAGGTCTTCGTCTTCTTCATTCTGACCGTCGCCGCGGCAGAGGCCGCGATCGGCCTGGCCATCCTCGTGGTCCTCTTCCGCAACCGCCGTACCATCGATGTCGAGGATCTGGACGCCTTGAAGGGCTGACGGGAGCAGGGCGGGGCGGAGGTCAGGGCCCCCCTCCTGGTGGTCGTCCCCCTACCTGACAGATTTCCAGCGCCACCAAGCTGACAGAGCCGCTGAAAGAGCACAACCGCTGATGGAAAATATCTACCTGACTATCGTCCTCGCGCCCCTGCTGGGCTCTATCGTCGCCGGGTTCCTCGGGGGCCGGATCGGGCGGGCGGGGGCCCATTGGGTGACGATCCTCGGGGTGGGTCTGTCCTGCCTGCTGTCGCTCTATGTCCTCAAGGGCTTCGTGGACGGCAGCCTGGAGGTCTTCGACGGGGCCGTCTACACCTGGATGGTCAGCGGTGGCATCCAGTTCGAGATCGGCTTCCTGGTCGATCAACTCACGGCCCTGATGATGGCGGTGGTGACCTTCGTCTCGCTGATGGTGCATATCTACACCATCGGCTACATGGCGGACGACGAGCACAACTGGCCCAAGGAGTCCCTGGCCGGCAAGAACGGCTACCAGCGGTTCTTCAGCTATATCTCCCTGTTCACCTTCTCCATGCTGATGCTGGTGATGTCGAACAACTTCCTCCAGTTGTTCTTCGGCTGGGAGGCGGTCGGACTGGTGTCCTATCTGCTCATCGGCTTCTGGTCGGTGCGTGAGTCGGCCATCTTCGCCAATCTCAAGGCCTTCCTGGTCAACCGGGTGGGCGACTTCGGCTTCATCCTCGGCATCGCCGCCGTGGCCATGTATTTTCACTCCCTGGATTACCGTGAGGTCTTCGCCCTGGCGCCGCAACTGGCCCAGGTCCAGATTCAGGTCTGGGGGGACACCACCTGGTCCCTGATGACGACCATTGGCGTGCTGTTGTTCATCGGCGCCATGGGCAAGTCCGCCCAGGTGCCCCTGCACGTCTGGTTGCCAGACTCCATGGAAGGCCCCACGCCCATCTCGGCCCTGATCCATGCCGCCACCATGGTAACCGCCGGTATCTTCATGGTGGCGCGGATGTCGCCGCTGTACGAACTGTCGGAGACGGCCCTGGGCTTCATCATGGTCATCGGCGCCACCACGGCCTTTTTCATGGGGCTGATCGGATTGGTGCAGAACGACATCAAGCGGGTGGTGGCCTATTCCACCCTGTCCCAGCTTGGCTACATGATCACCGCCCTGGGGGCCTCGGCCTACGCGGCGGGTATCTTCCATCTCATGACCCATGCCTTTTTCAAGGCCTTGCTGTTCCTGGCGGCGGGTTCGGTCATCATCGCCATGCACCATGATCAGGACATCCGCAACATGGGTGGCCTGCGCAAATACCTGCCGATCACCTGGATCACCTTCTTGCTGGGCTCCCTGGCCCTGATCGGCTTCCCGGGTTTCTCGGGCTTTTTCTCCAAGGATGCCATCATCGAGGCCGTACATCTGTCGCAGGTGGGCGGGGCGGGGTACGCCAGCGTCCTCCTGACCCTGGGGGTCTTCGTCACCGCCCTCTACAGCTTCCGGCTCTATTTCCTGGTCTTCCATGGTCGGGAGCGCATGGACGAGCACACGCGTCATCACCTCCACGAGACCCCGGCGGTGGTGTGGGTGCCCCTGGTGTTGCTGGCCATCCCCTCGGTGTTCATCGGCTGGCTGACGGTGGAGTCGATCCTCTTCGGTGACTGGTTCAAGGGGGTGATCCTGGTCGCCCCACACCATGACGTCCTGGCGCAGATGGGGGCGGGTTATCACGGTCAGGCCGGTTTCGTCCTGCACGGACTCCTCGCCCCCCCCTTCTGGCTGGCGATGGGTGGTCTGGCCCTGGCCTGGTACATCTACATGATGAAACCGGAGATCGCCGGCTACCTGATGGCACGCTTCGGTACCCTCTACCGCATCCTGGACAACAAGTATGGTTTCGACCAGTTCAATATGGCCCTCTTCGCCGGGGGGAGCCGGGGTCTGGGCAAGCTGTTCTGGAAGACCGGTGACCAGCGGGTTATCGATGGCACCCTCATCAACGGCTCCGCCCAGGGGGTGGGCTGGATAGCGGAACGCCTGCGCTATATCCAGACCGGCTACCTCTATCACTACGCCATCGCCATGATTCTGGGGCTGGTGGTCCTGCTGACGGTCTTCGTGACCTTCTGATTGCCGAGGGGTACGGACGAGCATGCAATCCGCAATTCCGGTTCTGTCGCTGAGCATCTGGCTCCCGATCATCGGCGGCCTGGTAGTGCTGGCCAGCGGCGATAAGGCCCCCGGCATCACCCGCTGGACGGCCCTGGGGTTCTCGATCCTGACCTTCCTCGTCAGTCTGCTGCTCTGGACGGGATTCGAGACCGGCACGGCCCAGATGCAGTTCGTGGAGCGTAGCGCCTGGATCCCGGGCATCAATGCCTGGTACCACCTGGGCGTGGACGGAATCTCCATGCCCCTGATCGTCCTCACCACCTTCATCACCATCCTGGTGGTGATTGCCGGCTGGGAGGTCATCCACTACAAGCCCTCCCAGTACCTGGCGGCCTTCCTGATCATGGAAGGGGTCATGGTCGGGGTCTTCTCGGCCCTGGACGCGGTGCTCTTCTACGTCTTCTGGGAGGCCATGCTGATCCCGATGTTCATCATCATCGGGGTCTGGGGTGGGCCCAATCGGGTCTACGCCACCATCAAGTTTTTCCTTTACACCTTCTTCGGCTCGGTGTTCATGCTGGTCGCCCTGATCTACATGTACTTCAAATCGGGCTCGTACAGCATCCTGGATTTCCAGCAATTGCCGCTAAGCCTCACCGAGCAAGTCTGGATCTTCCTGGCCTTCCTGGCTGCCTTCGCCGTCAAGGTTCCCATGTGGCCCGTGCATACCTGGTTGCCGGACGCCCACGTGGAGGCCCCGACCGGGGGCTCGGTGATCCTGGCGGCCATCATGCTCAAGATCGGTGGTTACGGATTCCTGCGCTTCAGCCTGCCCATCACCCCGGACGCCAGCGCCACCCTGGACTGGCTGGTGATCACCATGTCCCTCATCGCCGTGGTTTACATCGGCTTCGTCGCCCTGGTACAGCAGGACATGAAGAAGCTGATCGCCTACTCCTCGATCGCCCACATGGGCTTCGTCACCCTGGGCTTCTTCATCGCCTTCGCCATTTTCAATCGGCCCGCGGCCGAGGGCGGGGTCGTCCTGGGCATGGCGGGGGGCATGGTGCAGATGGTCTCCCACGGCTTTATCTCGGCGGCCATGTTCCTGTGCGTGGGGGTGCTCTATGATCGTCTTCACTCCCGGGAGATTTCCGCTTACGGTGGCGTCATCCACACCATGCCGATCTTCGGCGCCCTGATGGTCTTCTTTGCCATGGCCAACGCCGGCCTGCCGGGCACCTCGGGTTTCGTCGGTGAGTTCATGGTGATCCTGGCCAGCTTCCAGGCCGATTTCTGGTATGCCTTTCTGGCCGCCACCACCCTGATCCTGGGCGCGGCCTATACCCTGTGGATGGTCAAGCGGGTCGTCTATGGTCCCGTGACCAGCGATAAGGTCGCCAGTCTGCGGGACGCCAATGGGCGGGAACTCCTGGTCCTGGGTACCCTGGCGGTCGCCGTGCTGGCCCTGGGCGTCTGGCCCGGGCCCTTAGTGGAGGTCATGGATGCCAGCATCCAGCACCTGGCGCAACACATCACGGTATCCAAACTCGCGGCGGCCCCGGCGGCCGTCGCGGCCCTGCCCTGATCAGCATCTGGCCACGATTTTAGCCTGGGGCCTCGCCTGAGGGCGGCGCCCCCCGACCGCGGAAGATCAGCATGACCTTCGACTCTGCCCAACTGCTCCCCCTGATCCCGGAGATCGCCGTCCTGGTGCTGGCCAGCATTCTGTTGCTGGTGGACCTCTGGCTTAAGGAAGATGACAAGGGCAAGAACCACGTCATCGCCGTATTTGGCCTGCTGGCGGTCATCGGCCTTACCGGGGTGGTGGGCGGCGGTGCGCGGGAGATCGTGCTGGGCGGGACCTATGTGCGTGATCCCATGAGCGACTTGCTCAAGATCGCGATCCTGGGTGTGAGCCTGCTCTCCTTCGTCTACGCCAAGGACTACCTGCAGGAACGGCGGATGCTGGTCGGTGAGTACTATGTCCTGACCCTGACCGCGGTCCTGGGCATGATGGTCATGGTCTCGGCCAACAGCTTCATGACCCTCTATCTTGGCCTGGAACTCCTGGCCCTGTCGCTCTACGCCCTGGTGGCCTTCAACCGCGACAGCCCGAGTGGCGCCGAGGCGGCCATGAAGTATTTCGTCCTGGGGGCCCTGGGCTCGGGTCTGCTCCTCTACGGCCTCTCCATGCTCTACGGCGCCACCGGCTCGCTGGAACTGGGGGCCGTGGCCCGGGCGGTCGCCTGGCAAGGGGCGGACAATCAGGTCCTGGTCTTCGGCCTGGTCTTCGTCGTCATCGGTATCGGCTTTAAATTTGGCGCCGTGCCCTTCCACATGTGGGTCCCCGACACCTATCAGGGCGCGCCCAACCCGGTGGTCCTGTTCCTGGGCAGCGCCCCCAAGATCGCGGCCTTTGCCCTGGCCTTCCGACTTCTGGTCGACGGCCTCGGCCAGCTTCACGCCGATTGGCAGGGGATGCTGGTGATCCTCGCCGTCGTCTCCCTGGCGGTGGGCAACCTCGTCGCCATCGCTCAGACCAACATCAAGCGCATGTTGGCCTACTCCACCATCTCCCATGTCGGGTTCATCTTCCTGGGTCTCCTGGCGGGCACGGTGGAGGGTTTTTCCGCCGCCATGTTCTACGCCATCGTCTACGCCCTAATGGCCGCCGGTGGTTTCGGCCTGCTGGTGATCATGAGCCGCCAGGGCCATGAGGTGGAACTGCTGGACGACCTCAAAGGGCTCAACGATCGGGATGGCTGGCAGGCCGCCATGATGACCCTGATCATGTTTTCCATGGCCGGGGTGCCGCCGACGGTGGGCTTCATGGCCAAGTTGCTGGTCCTGGACGCGGTCATCAGCATTGGCCTCTGGTGGCTGGCCCTGATCGCCGTCTTCTTCTCGGTCATCGGGGCCTTCTACTATCTGCGGGTGGTCAAGCTCATCTATTTCGACAAGCCCGAGACCACGGAGCCCCTGGTCGTGGGTGCCGGGGCGCGGATCGCCCTCTCCGTCAATGGCCTGGCGATTCTCGTGCTCGGTCTTTTTCCGGCGGCCCTGCTGTCCTATTGCCAGGCCGCCCTGGGCTGAAGGTACTGGCCCGGTTGACCGACGTGGGTATGGCCAAGTGCCCGCTGATTCCCGAACTGATCCCACGGTTCATCTAACACCACAACACGCATTGGAGGAACTTCATGGAACTCAAAGGCAGCAAGACCGAGCAGTGCCTCAAGGAGGCCTTCGCCGGCGAATCCCAGGCCAACCGTCGTTACCTCTACTTTGCCGCCAAGGCGGATGTCGAGGGCTACAACGACGTTGCCGCCGTCTTCCGCTCCACGGCCGAGGGCGAGACGGGGCATGCCCATGGTCACCTGGAATATCTCGAGGCCTCCGGTGATCCCGCCACCGGCCTGCCCATCGGCGGCACCAGCGACAACCTCAAGGCCTCCATCGCCGGTGAGACGCACGAGTACACCGACATGTATCCCGGCATGGCCAAGACCGCCCGGGATGAAGGCTTCGAAGAAATCGGTGACTGGTTCGAGACCCTGGCCAAGGCCGAACGCTCCCACGCCAACCGCTTCCAGAAGGCCCTGGACAACCTCGACGCCTGATGGGCAACGCGCGGCGGCCGCTGGTCGCCGCGCATCACCCACGCCAGCACGGGGACCAAGGGCCCCGAATCGGTGAGAGGGGCGCAACCGACGGGCTGAGAGAGGCACCGTGCCTCCTTCACGCGACGCCCCTGATCGGATCGCATTCATCAGGAGCATGCCCATGTCCATTCGCGAAGGCAGCCTTGAGGCGCCCACCCGGCACGGTCTCGACTGGACCAATCCCACCTTTTATGACGAGGCGGACCTCTTTCGGGAGCTGGAGCGGGTGTTCGACATCTGCCATGGCTGCCGCCGGTGCGTCAGTCTCTGTCAGTCCTTTCCCGAGCTGTTCGATCTGGTGGATGAGTCCCCGACCCTGGAGGTGGATGGGGTCGCCAAGGCGGACTACTGGCGGGTGGTCGATCATTGCTACCTGTGCGACCTCTGCTTCATGACCAAGTGTCCCTACGTGCCACCGCACGCCTGGAACCTTGATTTTCCCCACCTGATGCTGCGCGCCAAGGCCGTCAAGTTCAAACAGGGCAAGACCCGGCCCCGCGACAAGGTCCTCTCCAGCACCGACACCGTTGGCGCCCTGGCCAGCTTGCCGGGGGTCTCCGGTCTGGTCAACGCCGTCAACCAGTCCGAGCTTGGCCGAAAGGCCCTGGAAGTGACCCTGGGCGTCCACCCCCAGGCCCATATCCCCCAGTACCATTCCCGGACCTTGCGCAAGCAACTGGCGACCCGGGTCGGCCGGCGGGTAACGGGTGAGGCGGCGGGACCCACCACTGGCAAGGTGGCCCTCTTCACCACCTGCTACAACAACGTCAACGAGCCGGATGTCGGCCTGGACCTGGTCGCGGTCTTCGAGCACAACGCCATTCCCATCACCATCCCGGTCAAGGAAAAGTGCTGCGGCATGCCCAAGCTGGAACTGGGGGACCTGGAAACCGTCCGGGACCACATGGAAGAGAACCTCCCCGTCCTGCTGCGATTGGTGGCGGAGGGCTGGGACATCGTGGCGCCGATCCCTTCCTGCGTCCTGATGTTCAAGCAGGAATTGCCGCTCATGTTTCCCGATGACGCGCGGGTCCAGAAGATCCGTGAGCATATCTTCGACCCCTTCGAATACCTGATGATCCGCCATAAACACGGCAAGTTGCGGACGGATTTCAAGCAACCCCTGGGCACCGTGGCCTATCACGCCGCCTGTCATCAGCGGGTGCAGAATCTTGGCCAGAAGACTCGCGAAATTCTGGCGCTGATTCCGGATACCCGGATCGAGGTCATCGAGCGGTGCTCCGGCCATGACGGCACCTATGCCGTCAAAAAGGAGTTCTACGATTATTCGATGAAGATCGTCACCCCGGTAGTCAACAAGGTCCGGCAACTCAAGCCCGATTACTACGGCAGCGACTGTCCCATGGCCGGCCAACATATCGGCCATGGTCTCAAGGATGGCACTGCGCCCAAACACCCGCTGACCCTGCTGCGTATCGCCTACGGCCTTTGAAGCCCCTGGATTCGCGGAGATTTCTCACCCATGAGCCAACTGACCGCCACCGATCTTTACAGCCTCGAACAGTACGCGAAGATCCGTAAGGAGTTCCGCGCCAGGGTCATCGATCACAAGCGCCAGCGCAAGGTCCCGATCGGTCCCAACGCCACCCTCTATTTCGAGGACCGGCTGACCATGCAGTATCAGATTCAGGAGATGCTGCGCATCGAGCGCATCTTCGAGGAGGAGGGCATCCAGGACGAACTCGATGCCTACAACCCACTCATTCCCGATGGCCGTAACCTCAAGGCCACCTTCATGGTCGAGTTCCCGGACAGCGAGGAGCGCAAGGTGGCCCTGGCCAGGCTCATCGGTATCGAGGACCAGGTCTGGGTCCAGGTCGCGGGCCATGAGCCGGTCCACGCCATCGCCGACGAGGATCTGGCGCGGGAGAACGCCGCCAAGACCTCCTCGGTCCATTTTTTGCGCTTCGAGCTCAGCGACGCCATGGCCGCGGATCTCAAGGCCGGTGCCGACCTGACCTTCGGCATCGCCCACGCCAATTACCACTATCAGGTCGAGGCCACGCCCGCCACCCGCGAATCCCTGGTCGCCGACCTGGCCTGATAGCCCCAAGAGGGGCGATCGGGTTCAAGTCGCCCTGGACCCGCTGGGGTATTTCACGCCAACGGCAGTGACGATGGGATGGGAATGCGCGGGGGCGAAAACAAAAAAGGCTCCGCAAGGGAGCCTTTTTTAACATCTTGGTGCCGAGGAGAGGACTTGAACCTCCACGGGCTTTCGCCCACAAATACCTGAAACTTGCGCGTCTACCAATTCCGCCACCCCGGCAGGGTGTTCCTCGGTGGGTCTTTAGCCCCCCACTGGAAGACCGCCATCCTAATGAGACAGGGCCGCGCTGTCAAGGGTACACTAGCGACCAATTCCATCAGCAACGAAACAGTCAACCGAGTGGCCAGACGCAGCAAATCCACCTCCCCCCGCCTCGCCGACCCCCATCGCCAGCGCGAGGCGCGCAAGTACGCCAACCCCATCCCCAGCCGCGAGTTCATCCTGGAGACCCTGACCCAGGCCGGGGTGCCCATGGTCTTCGAGGAACTGACGACGGCCCTCGACCTGGACGGGGACGAGGACCGCGTCGCCCTGGAGCGACGCCTCGCCGCCATGGTCCGCGACGGCCAACTGGTGCGTAACCGCAAGGACGCCTTCTGCCTGGTCAACCGCCGCGACCTGATCGCCGGCCGGGTCATTGGCCACCCCGACGGCTTCGGCTTTCTCATCCCCGACGAAGGGGGCGATGACGTCTATCTCTACCCCCGCCAGATGAAGGCCCTGTTCCACAACGACCGGGCGGTGGTGCGGGTCATCGGCCGCGATGCCCGCGGGCGGCTGGAGGGCTCGGTGGTGGAGATCCTGGCCCGCAACACCCGCACCGTGGTGGGGCGCTTTTACCAGGAGGGTGGCGTCGGCTTCGTGGTGCCGGACAACAAGCGCCTGGCCCACGACATCATCATCCCCAGCGATCGCATCGGCGCCGCCCAGCAGGGCCAGATCGTCGTCGCCGAGATCACCGACCAGCCCACCAAGCGTACCCAGCCCATCGGTCGCGTCGCCGAGGTGGTGGGCAACCACATGGCCCCCGGCATGGAGACGGACATCGCCATCCGCACCCATGACCTGCCGGTGGAGTTCCCCGACGCGGTCCTGGCGGAGATCGCGGGTCTGGGCGCCGAGGTGCCCGAGTCCGCCAAGGCCGGGCGCGTCGATCTGCGCCAGGTCCCCCTGGTGACCATCGACGGCGCCGACGCCCGTGACTTCGACGACGCCGTCTACTGCGAGCGCAAGCCCAAGGGCTGGCGCCTGCTGGTGTGCATCGCCGATGTCTCCGCCTACGTGGCCCCGGGCACGGCCCTGGACCAGGAGGCCCATAGCCGCGGCAACTCGGTCTACTTCCCCGACCGGGTCATCCCCATGCTGCCGGAGGTCCTGTCCAACGGCCTCTGCTCCCTCAACCCGGAGGTCGACCGCCTCTGCCTCAGTTGCGAGATGCTGATCAGCCTGGACGGCAAGGTCAGCCGCTCCAAGTTCTTCCCGGCGGTGATGCGCTCCCAGGCCCGCCTGACCTACGACCAGGTGGCCGCCCTGGTGGTGGACGCCGATCCGGCCCTGGCCAAACGCTTCACAGGGGTCGTACCCCACCTCCAGGAACTGCATCGCCTCTTCCAGACCCTGCACCAGGCGCGGACCGAGCGCGGGGCCATTGACTTCGACACTACGGAGACCCGTTTCGAGTTCAACGACCAAGGCCGCATCGCCGCCATCCACCCCCTGGTGCGCAACGACGCCCACCGCCTCATCGAGGAGTGCATGCTGGCGGCCAACGTGGCGGCGGCGCGCCTCTTCGAGCGCCACAAGCTGCCCGCCCTCTATCGCATCCACGAAACGCCCAAGGAAGAGAAGCTCAACGACCTGCGCACCTTCCTTGGCGAACTGGGCCTCAGCCTGGGGGGCGGCAAGAAGCCCACCACCCAGGACTACGCCATCCTGCTGGAGGCCGCCAAGGACCGCCCGGATCGCCACCTGATTCAGACGGTGCTGTTGCGCTCCATGCCTCAGGCCATGTACAGCTCCGACAACGTCGGTCACTTCGGCCTGGCCTACCCGGCCTACACCCACTTCACCTCCCCCATCCGCCGCTACCCCGACCTCATCGTCCATCGCGCCATCAAGCACCTGCTGGCCGGCGGCAAGGCCGAGGACTTTGACTACACCAAGACGATCCTCCAGGGGATCGGGGAGCAGTGCTCGGGCACCGAGCGCCGCGCCGACGAGGCCACCCGCGACGCCGAGTCCTGGCTCAAGTGCGAGTACATGCAGGACAAGCTGGGCGAGGAGTTCGACGGCACCATCACCAGCGTCAACTCCTTCGGCATCTTCGTCGAACTGGATGGCATCTACGTCGATGGCCTGGTGCACATCACGGCCCTGGACAACGACTATTACCACTACGACCCCATTGGTCACCGCCTTACCGGCGAGCGTACCGGCATCGTGCATCGCCTCGGGGATCGGGTGCGCATCCAGGTCGCCGCCGTCAACCTCGACGAGCGCAAGATCGATTTCGTCCTGGCCAAGCGGGCGGAGCAGGGCAGGGGAGAGGCCCCCGCCAAGCCCCGGCGGCGGCGCAAGTGAGCCAGGGTCCCCGCGTCACCCAGGCCTGAGCCATGGCCGCCGATCCCTCCCTGGCCGTCCCTACCGCCCTGTCGCCCATCGGCGGTATCCATAGCGTGCGTACCGCCCTGCGGCCCGGGGCCCCCGGCGCGGGGCCGGACGGCAGGTCGGATCTGGTGGAGGTCTGGCTGGAGCGCAAGCGTCGTGACCGCCGGCTGATGGAACTGGCGGACCTGGCGCGGGAGGCTGGCGTGCGGATCCGGCAGGTGGATGCCGAGGATCTGGCACGGGTGGCGCCCGGCCTCAATCACCAGGGGGTCTTGGCCTGGGTCAAGATCCCCGCCAGCCGGGGCGAGGCCGACCTGGACGCCCTGCTGGATCGCCTGGACCGGCCGCCCTTCCTCCTCGTCCTCGACGAGGTCCAGGACCCCCATAACCTCGGCGCCTGTCTGCGCAGCGCCGACGCCGTGGGGGTCCAGGCCGTCATCGCCCCCAGGGACAACGCCGTCGGGCTCACCCCCACCGTCGCCAAGGTCGCCAGCGGCGCGGCCCGGACGGTGCCCTACGTCCAGGTCACCAACCTGGCCCGCACCCTGGACGCCCTCAAGGCCCGCGGCATCTGGCTGGTCGGCCTGGCCGGCGAGGCCCAGACGGACCTCTATGCGCTCGATCTGAAGGGCCCTCTGGCCCTGGTCCTCGGCAGCGAGGGTCGCGGTCTGCGCCGCCTGACCCGGGAGCGCTGCGATTACCTTGCCCGCCTGCCCATGCTCGGCGGCGTCGAGAGCCTCAACGTCTCCGTCGCCACCGGCATTTGCCTTTATGAGGCCCTGCGCCAGAGAGGCTGGGGATGATGACCAGGCGCCCGGGCGCTGGCAGGATTGCCTAGCCCGGTTCGGGTCGCGGAGTGATGTTCACTGACCCCGATTGGAATGGGCCTGGCGGGATATCATCTTCCAGACTTCGCGTCCGCCTTCCGCGCCATCCTTCCGCTCCTTATCCTTGGGACTGCCGATGATCAACGCCCCCTTTGGTGACTGCAAGACGGCCGACCTGCACCTGGCCGACAGCATCCAGCCCAGCGGCTGCCTGCTGGCCATCGACCGGCGCACGGGTCGTATCGCCGCCGTCTCCGCCAACGCCGACGACTGGCTGGGGCGGGAGCCCCGGGGTCTGCTGGGTCAGGACTGGCGCCGGGCCCTGCCGGAGGATCTTTTTGGGCGGGAGCCCCAGGACGAGGGCCAGGCCGTGTTGCCCGATCCGGGGCTGCGGGCCCTGCATCTGAATGGACGGCCGGTGATCGCCGCCGTGCACCTGGCCGGCGACTTTGACCTGGTGGAGATGGAGGCCGGCCAGGCCCCGACCTTCGGCGCCGGGAACGAACTGCTGGCGCGGGGGATGCATCAACTGGCGGTGGTGGACAACGCGCAGGCGGCCGCCGAGGCCCTGATGCGCGCGGTCGCGCGGATCACCGGCTACGACCGGGTGATGCTCTACCAATTCCTTCCCGGCTGGCACGGCAAGGTGGTGGCCGAGATCCTCCGGCCCGGGGTCGAGGGCTATCTGGGGCTGCACTTTCCCGCCAGTGACGTGCCAGCCAACGCGCGGCGCCTCTATCTGATCAAGCGCCAGCGCCTCATTCCGGACATCGGCGCCGAGCCGGTGCCGGTGCTCGCCGCCACCCCTGGCCTGGAGATCGATCTCACCCACTCGGAGCTGCGCGCCGTCCACCCCACGCACATCCAGTATCTGCAACACATGGGGGTGGAGGCCTCCTTCAGCGTCTCCGTCCTGGTGGCCGGCCAGCTTTGGGGGCTGATCGCCTGCCATCACCTGGCGCCGCGCCGGGTATCCTTCGCCAGCCGTCAGTTGTGCGAGCACCTGGCCACGGTGGCCGCCATCCACATGACCGACCTGCACCGCCTCGCCCTGGAGCGGGCGCGCCATGGCCATCACGGCGCCCGGTCTCAGGCGCGTCTGGAGTTGCAGGCGGTGGGCGGCGGCAAGCAGGTCATCGCCACCCAGCTTGCGCGCTTCCGCGAGGCCTTCGAGGCCCAGGGGGCCTGGGCCTACCTGGACGACCAGAGCCATTTCAGCGGCCAGGTCCCCGACGAGGCCAGTCTCAGCGCCCTGAAGAACTGGCTGGATACCTACGACCGGCGCCGCGTCTCCGCCTACGCCGCCATCCCGCCGGCCCTGGAGAAGCACCCGGCCCTGGTCCGTTTCGCCAGTGGCCTCCTCTATCTGCCCCTCGCCGACCGGGACTTCCTGGTCCTGCTCCGGGTCGAACAGGTGGAGCGGGTGACCTGGGCCGGCAAGCCCCGGGAGCGTGACGGTAGCCAGGACCCCCTGCTGGAGCTGACCCCGCGCACCTCCTTTCAGGCCTGGAGCGAACAGACCCAGGGCCAGGCCCTGCCCTGGCAGGATACGGATCTCGAGGGGGCGGCCCAGTTGCGGGAGATGCTCCTGGAGCACCTTGACCGCATCCGGCTGGAAAAGCTGGCCCTGGCGGACCCCCTCACCGGGCTGAGCAATCGCGCCATGTTCGAGCGCAAGCTCCAGGAGGCCGTCACCCTCAGCCTGCGGGACAATCTGCTCTGCGCGGTGCTGATGATCGATCTGGACCGCTTCAAACCCGTCAACGACCAATATGGCCATCCCGTGGGGGATGGCCTCCTGATCCAGGTCGCCCAGCGCTTGCGCCAGCAGGTGCGGGATCAGGATGTGGTGGCCCGCCTGGGGGGTGATGAGTTTGCCATCATCCAGTTCCATGTCAGCAGCACCCAGGATGTGGATCGGGTGGCCGCCCGGGTCCTGACGGCCATCCGCCAGCCCTACCAGGTGCAGGGGCACGCTATCGAGATCGGCGCGAGCATCGGTGCCGCGGTCTGCCCCCAGGACGCCGCCGAGCAGGAGGCCTTGCTGGAGCGGGCGGATCTGGCCCTCTACCAGGTCAAACGCGGCGGTCGGGATGGCTTCCGGCTCTTCGATCAGGGGATGCTGCCCGAGGAGGGGCTGATGCCGTCCGCTCGTGGGGAACTGGCGGCGGCCCTGGAGGGCAATGCCCTTTATTTCGTCTATCAGCCCATCCTCCATGCCCAGACCGGTAGTCTTCAGGCCCTGGAGGCCTTCGTGCGCTGGGACCACCCGGACCGGGGCACCCTCACGGGCGCCGAGGTCATGGCCCTGGTTCGCCAGCATCACCTGGGCAACGCCTTCGCCGACTGGAGCCTGCGCCAGTTGATCCACCAGGCCCGGCAGTGGCAGCGCATGGGCCTGGCCCTGGTGCCCTTGGGCCTGAACATGAGCGCCAGCCAATTTCTCGAGCTGGACCTGGCAGCCTGCTGCGCCCAGGTGTCACAGGATCTGGAGTTCAGCCTGGAGTGGTTGCGCCTGGAAGTGGAGGACAGCGTCCTCCAGGCCGATCTGGCCCGGATCGCGCCGCGCATCGAGGCCCTGGCCGAACTGGGCGTCCTGACCCAGATCGATCACTTTGGCAGTGGCCTCCTGCCCCTGATCGACCTGCCCGCCCTCAAGGTCAATCGCCTCAAGATCCTCGCCGAGTTGCTGCAAAAGCATCCGCCGCGGCAGGATGGCCGGCCCGTGGCGGCCCTGATCTGTTCGGTCGCCAAGGCCCTCAACATCCCCCTCATCGCCACCTGCGTCGAGACCCCGGCCATGCTGGCTGATATCCGGCGCCGCGGCTTTGAATTGGTCCAGGGCCATGCCGTCGCCCCCATCCTGGAGGTGGCCCAGGTACCGGACTGGCTCCGCCAGGGCGGCCAGCCGGCACCCCCTCACTCCAGGTAGAGGGTCCGGTAGCTGATCACCCCGTCGCGATATTCGTAAAGGCGGAAGCTGGTCTGCCGGCCCCAGTAACCGGCGATGGGCGCGGCGACGAAGATGGGGGTCTTGCCCAGCCAGTGCAGTTCGTCCTTGTGGTAATGGCCGGTGAAGACCCCCTTGACCGGATGGCGACTCACCAGATCCTCCCAGCGTCGGCGCTGCGCCTCGTCCCAGCCGCGTTGCAGCTTGTTGCGAAAGAATCCCCCGACGGGAGGGGTATGCTGAAAGAGCAGCACCGGCCGGTCCCCCGCCCGGGCCAGGGCCTGTTCCAGTTCCGCCAAAGGATCGAAGCCGGGGATGACCGGCCAGTCCCGCGCCGCGGGCTCCACGTAGAGAAAGATCGCCACCACCCCGCCGATCTCCTCCACCCGCACCAGGGGGCCGAACCGCTCCCGATAGACCGCCAGGGCCTGGTCCGAGTTTTCCTGGTGGATGTCGTGGTTGCCGGGAATGTAATAGAGGGGAGGCTGGAAACCGTTCATCACCTCCAGGGTCTGGTCCACCACCTTGGGGTCCAGGATCAGGTCCGCGAGGATGTCCCCGGTGTGGACGACGAATTCCACCGGCATGGGCAACTGATTGACCCGTTCCACCACGCGGCGACCCCGCTCCAGGTTGTCGTCGGAGCCAAAGTGGCTGTCGGTGATCTGCACGAAGTAGAAGTGCTCCGCCGTCGCCCGGGCCGGCAAGGCCAGCAGGCAGAGCAGCAGGCAAAACAGCGGGAAGAGCGGGACTTGGTTCAGGAACGGGTGCCTGGCAGGGCTTCTCACGGGTGGATTCCTCCTCGGGGCATGAGCGGGCGATTTTGTACCCAGCGCACGGCCCGCTTTGGTTGGATTGAATGCTTCAGCAAGATCGGACCCTCCCTAGCCTTGACGGAAGACCCTCCCTGGCCTGACGGCAGACCGTACCGCTCCGGGAAGTTCCGCGGCACGCCAGCCGCCAGTCACCAGCCACCAGCCACCAGCCGCCGATCCCGCCGGGGTCCGTCGAAGATGAACGTGGATCCCGAAACTGACTGCGCCGGGGCATGCGGGGCTGAAGTTGCCTTAATTGGGGCGATCGGGCCGGGGGCAATGCGCAGGAGGTTAAGGCCTGGCCCCCAGCCTGCCGCGATGGATGCCCGAGGCCGGGGAAAAACGCGGTGTTCACCCCCGCCGATTTGTTAAACTCCGCCCTTTGTATTGGCCGTCCATCGCGAACCCGTCCCCGCCATGAATCTGAACACCACGGAAGAGATCATCGCTGACCTGCGTCAGGGGAAGATGGTCGTCATCATGGATGACGAGGACCGGGAGAACGAGGGCGATCTGCTGCTCGCCGCCGACCGGGTGACGCCGGAGGCGATCAATTTCATGGCCAAATACGGCCGGGGGCTGATCTGCCTGACCCTGACCAAGGAGCGCTGTCAGCGCCTGCGCCTGCCGCTCATGGTCATGGAAAACCAGGCCCCGCACTCCACGGCCTTCACCCTCTCCATCGAGGCCGCGACCGGGGTTACCACCGGCATCTCCGCCGCGGACCGGGCGACCACCATCCGCGCCGCGGTGGCGGCGGACGCCCAGCCCCGGGACCTGGTCCATCCCGGCCACATCTTCCCCCTCATGGCCGAGCCCGGGGGCGTCCTGGTGCGTGCCGGCCATACCGAGGCGGGCTGCGACCTGGCCCGTCTGGCGGGCCTGGAACCGGCGGCGGTGATCGTCGAGATCCTCAATGAGGACGGGACCATGGCCCGGCGGCCGGATCTGGAGGCCTTCGCCCAGACCCATGGCCTCAAGATCGGCACCATTGCCGATCTCATCCACTACCGCGTCAGCCATGAGAAGACCGTTCGCCGCGAGTGCGATTGCGAACTGCCTACCGAGTTTGGCCCCTTCCGCATCCTCGCCTACCGCGACAGCATCGACGATGACCTGCACCTGGCCCTGGTCCGGGGTGAGATCGCCGCGGAGCGCCCGGTCCTGGTCCGCGTCCACCTCCAGAACTCCCTGTGCGATCTCTTCGGCACCCAGCATCCCGGCTGTGGCTGGCCCCTGCGGGACGTCATGCGCCAGGTAGCCAAGGCGGGGGAGGGCGTCATCGTCGTGCTGCGCAATCGCGACCGGGTCGAGGACCTGCTGGGGCGGTTCAAGGCCCTGAGCCCGCGGGCCAGGGGCGAGGAGGGCATTCCCACCCGCTCCAAGGATCGCAGTGAACTGCGCACCTATGGCATCGGGGCCCAGATCCTCGCCGACATCGGCGTGCGCAAGATGCGCGTCATGAGCGCCCCCCGGGCCATGCATGGCATCTCCGGCTTCGATCTGGAGGTGGTCGATTACGTCGGTAGCGATGGCGGCCATCTCCTCTGACAGCGGTCACCCTCGCGCTTGATGCCCGTGAAGGACCGCCTCCTTCACCCCGGCCCCTGACAGGGCCTGGCCCGAGTGTTCATGTCCACCCCTTAAGTCTTTGGTGAATCAAATGATCAAGACCATCGAGGGCGACCTGCGGGTTGCCGGCGCGCGTTTCTGCCTGGTGGTGTCGCGCTTCAACGCCTTCATCACCGAGAGCCTGCTGGCCGGCGCCGTCGATACCCTCAAGCGCCATGGCGCGGAGGAGGCCGACCTGGTGGTCGTCCGCGTCCCCGGGGCCTTCGAGATGCCGGTGGCCGTCCAGCACCTGGCCGCCAAGGGCGGCTATGACGCCATCGTCGCCCTGGGTGCCGTCATCCGCGGCGGCACGCCGCACTTCGACTACGTCGCTGGCGAGTGCGTCAAGGGCCTGGCCCACGTCAGCCTGCAACATGGCCTGCCGGTGGCCTTTGGCGTCCTCACCGTCGATTCCATCGACCAGGCCATCGAGCGCGCCGGCACCAAGGCGGGCAACAAGGGCGCCGAGGCGGCCTTGTCGGCCATCGAGATGGTCAACCTGCTGCGCCAGTTGGCCTGAGATGTCTGGCCGTCGTAGTCAGGCGCGGCGCTATGCCGTGCTCGCCCTTTACCAATGGCAGATGACCGGCCAGGAACCGGCGGCCATCATGCGCCATTTCTTCGATGACCCGGCCTGGATGCAGGTCATCGCCGAGGGGCTAGGTCTCCTCAAGGGCGAGCAGCAGTCCCTGGCGGATGCCGTCTACGACCTCAACCTGTTCCAGGAACTGCTGCGCGGCGTGCCCGAGCGGGTCGAGGACCTGGACCGTCAACTGGAGACCGTCCTGGATCGCCCCCTGCGCCAGGTGACCCCCGTGGACCTCGCCATCCTGCGCCTAGGGGTCTATGAACTGGCCCAGAGCCCGCAGATCCCCTTCCGTGCCATCCTCAACGAAACCGTGGAACTGGCCAAGGAATTCGGCAGCACCGACGACAGTCACCGCTACGTCAACGGCATTCTCGATCGCCTGGCCCGGGCCCTGCGTCCCGCCGAGTTCACCCCCCAGGGTGGCGATGGTGCCGCGCCTTCGTCCGAGCCCCCCTCTACCGCGGGCCGCAAGGCCAGGCCCGCCTCCCCCGCCAGCGGGTCCTCAGCCGCCAGCGCCACCCCGGCCGCCGGGAAGCGGCCGGAGACGCCCCCCACCAGGCGAGAGCCCTGAGCAAACCGTCATGAGGGGGCAGGCCACACCCCTGAAACTGAGCACGTTGCCGTGACTTTCACCCATATAAAAGGCGTGAAAGCGCCAAGAGAATCAGCGCTGAAACTGAGCACTCTGTCGTGACTTTCATCCTACCCCTGGCGGCGTTCGCGCCGCGCCGTCCACACGGCGGTTACCCTTCGGGCGACTGCCCAGGCTGAGGCGCGCGTGTCGGAGTTCGACCTCATTCGCGCCCACTTCGCCCGCCTTGGGGCGGGGCGGGGTGACGTGGTCCTGGGTGTCGGCGACGATTGCGCCCTGCTGCGGGTGCCCGCGGGCCAGGAACTGGCGGTGAGCATCGACACCCTGGTGGCCGGGGTGCACTTCCTGCCCGAGGTCGATCCCGAGGCCCTGGGCCACAAGTGCCTGGCGGTAGGTCTGAGCGATCTGGCGGCCATGGGGGCCGAGCCGGCCTGGGCGACCCTGGCCCTGACCCTGCCGAAGGAGGACTCTGCCTGGCTGGCCGCTTTCGCCGCGGGGTTTGCCGGTCTGGCCCGGGACCATGGCGTGGCGCTGGTGGGCGGCGACACTACCCATGGACCCCTGAGCATCTCGGTCCAGGTCCATGGCCTGGTCCCCGCGGGACTTGCCATCCGCCGCGCCGGGGCCCGCCCCGGCGACCTGGTGTGCGTCAGCGGTACCCTGGGCGACGCCGGTCTGGCCCTGCGCGACCTGCTGGCGGGGCTTGAGGTCGAGCCCGGTCTTCGGGACCGACTGGAACGCCCCACCCCAAGGGTCGCCCTGGGCCTGGCCCTGCGGGGGCTGGCGACGGCCATGATCGACATCTCCGATGGTCTGGCGGCGGATCTGGGGCATATCCTGGAGGAGAGTGGCGCCGCCGTTGCCCGGGGGGAGCGAAGGGGGGACGCCTCTTCTCCGGGATACTGCATTGAGGAGGGTGGCGCCGCCACTCCCAACCTGGGGGCCGAGATCCAACTGGCCGCGCTGCCCTTGTCGCCGGCAGTGTCCACCCGCCTCGCCCGGGCACCGGACTGGTCACTGCCCCTGGCCTCCGGGGACGATTATGAGCTTTGCTTCACCCTGCCGCCGGCGCGGGCTGGCGAACTGCCCGCCCTTGCCGATCGCCTGGGGCTGGCTTTGACCCCTATCGGCCGCATTCTCTCCGCTCCCGGGCTCTTTTGCCTGGGGCCCGACGGGAGCCGCTGGACCCAGGAACGGGTGGGCTACAACCACTTTCCGGACGCGGGCTAGGGACATGGGGGCTCCAGCCGTCGAGCGCCCCGGTTTCGACTGGCGCCGACCCCATCATTGGTTGGCCTTCGGCTTTGGCGCTGGCCTGGTGCCCTGGGCCCCGGGTACGATGGGTACCCTCGTCGCCATCCCCCTCTACCTGCTTCTCCAGGGGCTCTCCCCCGGGGTCTATCTCCTGGTCCTGGTCGGTCTCTTCCTGATCGGCCTCTGGGCCTGCGACAAGACCGCCCGGGAACTCGGTGGCGGGGACCCGGGGGCCATCGTCTGGGACGAGATCCTCGGCTATCTGGTCACCATGGCCCTGGCCCCGCCGGGCTGGGCCTGGATCCTGCTGGGCCTGGTCCTGTTCCGGTTTTTCGATATCCTCAAGCCCTGGCCCATCGGTCCCCTGGACCGTCGCGTCACCGGGGGGCTCGGCATCCTGCTCGACGACCTGGTCGCTGGCGCCATGGCCTGGTGCCTGCTCCAGGCGGTGGCGTTGTGGTGATGACCCGCGCGACCCCATGAGTGACGCCAGCTCTCATGAGGCGTCGAGCCAACCATATGATAATAAAAGACTTTCCCGTGTATTTCACGCTATCTGTCATGAGGCGGCAGGCCAAGCCCCTGATAATGAAGACATTCTCGTGACTCTCACGCTAAATCCTGAAGCATGGTCGCGCTCATGAGCGGCAGGGTTCATGCCCTACCCAGGCGTGGCGGGTGCTTTCCTTCCTTCCAATGTTTCTGAGAGAAAACCAAATGATCAGAGCCCTGGTGATGATGAACGTGGCGCGCGGCAAGGTTCCGGCCACCGCCAAGCAACTGGCCGCGATGGACGAGGTCGTCGACGTCTATTCGGTGGCCGGTGACTATGACTTGGTGGCCATTATCCAGAGCGCCGAGTATGAGCGGCTCGCGGAGATCGTCACCGAAAAACTCCAGGGCCTGGAGGCGATCACCACGACCACCACCCTGATGGCCTTCCGCAACTACAAGTTCAGCCTGTGAGCAGGTGGAGGACCTAGCCATGATCCGAGCGGCATTGCGCAAACTGACGGTTGGCGAACACCTGCAGGAAGAGGAGATCTTCCGCATCATCGGCGGTATCCGCAGCGGCGAGGTCACCGACCTGCAGATCGCCGGCTTCCTGGTCGCCTTGCTGATGAAGGGACCCACGATCCAGGAAGTAGCTTCCATCGCCCGCGCCATGCGGGCCAACTGTGAGCAGATCCATCCCCGGGTGGACGGTGAGCTCATCGACACCTGCGGCACCGGCGGTGGCCGTCCCACCTTCAACTGCTCCACCACGGTCTCCCTGGTGGCCGCGGCGGCGGGCATTCCGGTGGCCAAGCACGGCAGCCGCTCCCTATCCTCCTCCTCCGGCAGCGCCGACGTCCTGGAGCGGCTGGGGGTGGCCATCGACCTCTCCCCGGCCCAGGCCGAACGGCTGATCGAGCGGGCGGGTATCGGCTTTCTCTACGCGCCCAATTTTCACCCGGTGATGCACAAGGTGCTGCCCCCCGAGATGGCCCTGGGGATCAAGACCATCTTCTATACCATCATCGGTCCCCTGATCAATCCAGCCAATGCGCTGCGCCATGTCCTGGGGGTCTACAAATCGGATCTGGTGTCGATGATGGCCGACATCCTGGTGGCCCTTGAGTTCAGGCATGCCCTGGTGGTGCATGGGCTGGACGGGCTGGACGAGATCTCGGTGATCGGCAAGACCTTGGTGGCCGAGGTCAAGGACGGGTGGGCCAAGAAGTATGAAATCACGCCCGCCGATTTCGGGCTGCCGACCTACACCTATGAAGAGCTGTCGGGCGGCGATCCCCAGCGGAACGCGCTGCTGGTGCAGGGCATCCTGGACGGCACGGAACAGGGGGCACGGCGGGCCATGGTCATCGCCAACGCCGCGCCGGCCCTGCTGGTGGGCGGCAAGGCGGCGGACCTGGGGAGCGGCGCGCGGTTGGCGGCGGAACTGATCGACAGCGGTGCGGCCCGCCGCAAGCTGGACGAGCTGATCGCCGCGTCCAACCGCATCGCTGCGGAGGGCCGATGAGCCACGAACCCGGTGAACGCCGCTTCACCGCCGCCCTGCAGGCCGCCCGGGCCGCGGGTCGCCTGCCCCTCATCGCGGAGGTCAAGGTCCGCAGCCCCAAGGAGGGTGAGCTGCTCGCCGGACGGGACCCGGCGGCCCTGGCCCAAACCATGGTGGCGGCGGGCGCGGCCTGCCTGTCCGTCGTCACCGAGGGTCCAAACTTCGGCGGCAGCCTGGAGCTGTTGCAGACGGTCGCCGCCGCCAGCGCGGTGCCGATCCTGTGCAAGGACTTCGTGACCGAGGAGCAACAGGTATGGGAGCGGCGGGACCAGGGCGCGGACTGCCTGCTGCTCATGGTCTCCCAGCTCGACTGGCCGCGGCTCCAGGCCTTGCACGCCGAGGCCCATCGCGCCGGGCTGGAGACCCTGGTGGAGGTGCATGACGAGGACGAGCTGCGCCTGGCCCTGACCCTGGATCTGGACCTGCTGGGCATCAACAACCGGGACATCCGCCAGCTCGAATGCGACGCGGGCACGGTCGCCAACAGCCTGCGGCTGCTGGGGCGGGTCCCCCCCGGTATCCGGACGATCAGCGAGAGCGCGATCTCCACCCCGGACGAGGCCCGACGGGTGATCGCGGCCGGCGGCTCGGGGGTCCTGGTGGGGACCGCCATCCTCAAGGCCGCCGATACCGCGGCGGCCGTGCGGCGCCTGGTCCAGGCCCTGGGCGACGCGTGATGGTCCGGGTCAAGATCTGCGGCAACACGGACGCCGACCAGGTCGCCTGGGGGGTCGCCGCTGGCGCGGACTGCCTGGGGTTTGTGGTGGAGTACCCGGTGCCGGTCCCCTGGAACCTGGCGCGCGAGGAGGCTCGGGCCCTGTTCGCCCGGGTCCCCCCGATGATCAGCCGCGCCCTGGTCTGTGGGGGTGACCCCGACCAGGTCATCGGCCTCGCCCGCGAGCTCCGTCCGCATCTGGTCCAACTGCACACTGACAACCCCCTGGCGGAGACCGGGGCGATCGCGCGGGCCCTGGCCCCGCTGGGCATCGGCCTGATCCGGGCCCTGCGCATCGACGTGGCCACCGGCCTGGCGGCAGGTGAGATCACCGACCCCCCCGCGGCGGCCCGTGCCCTGGAGTCCACCGGGGTCGCCGCGATCCTGCTGGACGCCCGCACGGGTGAGATGCCCGCGGGGACCGGGGTGAGTCTCGATTGGGGGAGCGCGGGCCGTATTCGTGATGAACTCTCGGTACCCTTGATCCTGGCCGGCGGCCTGACACCCGAGAATGTCCGCGCGGCCATCGCGCGGGTACGGCCCTATGCGGTGGATGTGATCAGTGGCGTCGAGGTCTCCAGAAGGGTCAAGTCACCCGAGCTCATCCGGCGCTTCGTCCATCAGGCGCGGGTCGCTGTCGGCGAAGTGCGGAGATCAGCTGGCGAGCTAGCTGATCCCCGGCCGGGACTCGGCCCTTAGCTCCCCGCCACCGGCAAGGTCAGCGGCGCCTCGGTACTGGCCAACTCCACCCGGTTACGCCCGGCCTGCTTGGCGCGATAGAGGGCCGTGTCCGCCAGCTTGAGCAAGTCCTTGCCCAGCCGGCCGTGACCGGGAAAGACCGCCACGCCGATGGAGATGGTAATCGTCGGCAGCACCTGCCCCCGGTATTGCACGGACAGTTGGCTGACGGCGAGGCGGAACCGGTCCAGGCGCTTGGCCGCCTGGTCAACCCCAAGCTCTGGCAGCACCAGCACGAACTCCTCGCCACCGTAGCGGCAGGCGACATCGCTGCCCAGGCGGAAACCCAGCATCAGGTTAGCGACTTCCTTGAGCACCGCGTCGCCGGCGTCGTGGCCGTAGTTATCGTTGTAGGGCTTGAAAAAGTCGATGTCGAAGATGGCCACGGCCAAGGGCTTGTCGATGCGGGTCATGCGCATGAGTTCGCGCTCCAGGGACTCCTCCATGAAGCGGCGATTGTAGAGCCCGGTGAGGGGGTCACGGATGGACAATGCGTGCAGGCTCTCGCGCAGCCGTAGGTTGGCGAGGGCCAGGCTAATGCTATCGGCGGCCGCCACGGCCAGGTGCTGGGTCCGTTCCCGTCGCTCGGGCTGGCTGTCGCCGCCATCCACGAGGAGGTGGATGATGCCCAGTACCGTCCCCTGGGCCTGAAGGGGGATGCAGATGTAAGGCCGCTCGCCCGTGCCGAGGTAATGGCACGGGGGGTTGATACTGTCCCCAAAGCCGCGGGCGTGCGGGTGGCCACGGCGCAGGGCCCAGCAGTTGGCGGGGTCGATGGTGGCGCCGGTATTGGCCGGGGGAGCGCCCCACGCGTCGACCTCCTCCAGGAGGTTGCCCCCGGCATTGAGCAGGTAGCAGCGCCCCGAGGACCCGGCGAACAGCCGTTCCAGGGTGGCGAGGATGATAGGGTGGGCCTCG
The DNA here is from genome assembly GCA_937862735.1 of uncultured Gammaproteobacteria bacterium. Lineage (GTDB taxonomy): Bacteria > Pseudomonadota > Gammaproteobacteria > Chromatiales > Chromatiaceae > M0108. The sequence continues at coordinate 6,240 of CALMDH010000096.1, read as the reverse complement.
TCGATGACCGAGCAGCTCTGCAGGAGACCAGTCATCTGGCCCAGCAGGAGGACCTCCTGGTTGGTCCGCTCCAGTTCCTGCTGGGAGTGCTTGAGCGCGGTGACGTCGCGGGCGGCGGCGAAGATGCCGGCCACCCGCCCCGTGTCGTCCTCATAGACGCTGGCGTTGTAGAGCACGTCCAGCACCCGGCCCGAGGCGTGGCGCAGGGCCAGGGGGTAGTCCTTGACCCGCCCCTGGAAGAAGACCCGCTGATAGCCGGCGCGGGCCTGGGCGGGGTCGGTGAAGTAATCGGAGAAGTCGGTGCCGATGAGTTGCTCGCGGGGGATGCCGGTGGCTTCCTCGGTGGCGCGGTTGACATCCATGATCTTGCCCTCCGCACTGATGGTCACCAGGGGGTCCAGGCTGGCCTCGAGCAGGCTGCGGGCGTAATGGGAGCTGGCGCCCAGTTCGGCCGTGCGCGCCGCCACCTGGCCCTCCAGATCGGTGGTGAGGGCGCGATAGCGCTGCTCGCTGTCAAGCAGTTTGCGTTCCGCCTCCTTGAGGGCGGTGATGTCGGTAACCAGGGCCAGAAAGCCGGTCGGCTCCCCCTGGGCGTCGCGCAGCAGGGCGCCGGCGAGCTGGACGTGGACGATACCGCCGTCTTGGCGCCGATAGCGCTTCTCATAGATAACGTCCGTTTCGCCGCGCTGGAGCCGTTCCAGATGGGCCTGTTCGAAGGCCCAGTCCTCGGGGCAGGTAATATCCTGGATCGTTTTGCCCCGCAGGGCATCCGGGTCGTAACCGATGATCTGGCAGAAGCGGTCGTTGAACCGCGTCAGGCGGCCTTGGAGGTCGGTCTCGCCCACGCCGGCCAGGCCTTGCTCGATGAGGGCCCCCAAGCGTTGCTCGCCGGCCTGACGAGCGGCCGCCTCCCGCGCCTGCAATAGGGCCTCCTCCTGTTGCTGCCGCGCGGTGACGTCTTCGACGAAGCCGTAGAGGAAGGGCTCGCCGGTGGTGGGGTCCGGTTGTTCGCTGAAGGTAAGGATGCCGGTCCACAGACTGCCGTCCCGACGCCGGTAGCGATTCTCGAAGGTTTTCCAGGTGCCGATGCCCCGTTCGAGTTCCTGGACCTGCCCCGGCCGCCGGCTGGGGTCGGCGTATACGGCCTCGGCGATGGAGGAGCGGTTGACCGTGGCGATGGCCTCGGCGGGGGAGTCGAAGCCGAGCATGGCGGCCAGGGCCGGGTTGACGTAGACGAACTTACCCGCCGGGGTGGACTTAAACATGCCGATGGGGACGTTCTCGAAGAGGCTGCGTATCTGGCGGTCGCGCTCCTGATCGCGGTCCCGATCGCCACCGGGATCGGGTTCCTGCGCTGGGCGCCGCGCTCGCGCCCGCGCCTCGTCCGGGTAGCGGGCACCTTCCAGGTCAGGTTCCAGGAGAGGCGGGTCGCTCGTCGTAATCTGCGGCGTCGCGACGTCCGGCAACTGGCGCGGCGGCGGTGAAGGGGGTTGCTGATGGGCGCCGGTCGTCGGTGGCTGTGATCTGGGCATCAGGGTCTTCCTTTGCAAAGATTAAGTCCGGATGGAACCCCTCCCTGGCGTGTCATGGTCCCTTCTATATCCATAAATGTAGCCCATCTCCGGGGGCTGATGTCATCGCCCAGCATGGCTACTGGAGGAGGTTTGGGACAGGACATCGAGGACCCGGACCAGGCCAAGCCTTGGCCGGTGGTGGATATCCATAGCGAGGAAGCTGGGGTAGAAGACCCGGACCTGGAGGTCCACCTTGCAGTTGGCCCAGGCGTTGCTCGCGCGATACACACCACAGGGAGCGCGGGTGCTGAGCTTGATGTTGAGCCAGCGGTAGATCTTGTTCCAGCCACCCGGGTCGGATTAGGAGGGGCCGATGCGGCGGGATGGGCTGATTTGTTAACGGAATTTTACCTCTATGGGTGATATTCTTTACCCGCTAGGATAGCGTACCGGTTAAGGTACCAAAAGGTTAACCACTTGGGATGTCTTTATTTTTCAGGTCAGGCGATCAGTGGCGGAAGTTCTTAGTTACCGGCCAACTGTCGTTAGGGGGGAGGAAAGCGCAGGTGAATGATGGCAACCCGTTGCGGGAGGATGCTTGGCCCGGCGCAGCGCCCTTGGCGCGCGTGGCCGCGCTGGAGGAACAGCTCAAGGCCCGCACCGCTGAACTGGAAAGAGATCGCGCCGAGCGTCAGGAACTGGAGCGGCGCCTGGCGTCCAGCGAGGAACAGTCCCGGCGGCAGTTGGCGGACATGCAGGCCTGCTACGACAACGCCCCGGTCGGGCTGTTCGTCGTTGACACCGAACTGCGTTACCAGCGGATCAACGCCTACCTGGCGGGGCTTAATGGCCAACTCGCCGCCGCCCACCTGGGGCGGACCGTCCGGGAGATGGTCCCGGGTTTGGCCGATCAGCTCGATCCTCTGTATCGCCAGGTCCTCCAGACGGGCACGCCGGTACTCAATGTCGAGATCAGCGGCGATGTCGCCAACCCCGCCGGGGGCCAGCGGGCCTGGCGGGCGCATTTTTACCCCCAGCGCAACCCGTCCGGGGCGATCGTCGGTCTCGCGGGCATGGTGGAGGAGGTCACCGCCCTCAAGCAGGCCGAGCGGGAACTGCGCGCCAGCGAACAACGCTACCGGGACCTCAGCGCCGACCTGGAACGGCAGGTCGCGGCGCGCACCGCCGAGATCCGCGCCGCCCAGGATGCCCTGCGTGAGAGCGAGGCGCGCTATCGCAGCATTTTCGACAGCGTCATCGATGCCATCTTCATTATGGACCTGGAAGGGAACTTCCTCGCGGTCAACGAGCATGCCTGTCAGCGCTACGGCTACTCGCGGGAGGAATTCCTCCGCCTGCACATCAGCGCCCTCAATACCCCCGAGGATGCGGTTCATGTCCCGGCCCGCCAGGCGGCGGTGAAGCGCGACGGCCAAGCCGTCTTCGAGGCCCATCACCAGGACGCCCAGGGCCAACCCCTGACCGTCGAGGTCCGGGCGCGCCAGATCCTCTATGACGGCCGCCCGGCCATGCTCAGCGTGGTGCGGGATGTCACCGAGCGGAAGCGCGCCCAGGAGCGGGCCGAGTACCTGGCCTACCATGATGCGCTCACTGGCCTGCCCAACCGAGTGCAGGGGGTGGATCGCCTGGCGAACATGGTCGCCCAGGCCCGGCGCCACCCGCACCAACTGGCGGTCATATGCCTCGACCTGGATCAGTTCAAGCACATCAACGATCGCCATGGTCACCTCATGGGTGATCGCTTGCTACAAAGCGTGAGCCGGCGCCTGGCCCAGCAGGTGCGGGCGGAAGACAGCTTTTGCCGCCTGGCCGCCGACGAATTCATGCTGGTGCTGTCGGAAGTGGGCCAGGACCACAGCCAGGCGGAACTGGCCAGCCTCTGCGACCGCCTGCTCACCCTCATGGCCGAACCCTTTGACCTCGACGGTCACCAGGTCTCTGTCGGTCTGTCCCTGGGCGTCGCCCTCTACCCGCGGGATGGCACCGACGGCGAGACGCTGATGCGGAATGCCGATACCGCCCTTTATATGGCCAAGCGTGCCGGGCGCCAGACCTACCGCTTTTTCGAACCGGGCATGAACCGGGAACTGGCGCGGTTCATCCAGACCCGGGACGCCCTGCGCTTGGCCCTGGAGCGCCAGGAGTTCGTGCTGCAGTACCAGCCGCAGGTTGCCCTGGACACCGGCGGGGTGGTGGGGGTCGAGGCTCTGCTGCGCTGGCAACGGCCCGACGTCGGACTGGTTATGCCGTGCGACTTTATCGACGTGGCCGAGAAGAGCGGGCTGATCGTCCCCATCGGGCGCTGGGTGCTGGAGGAGGCCTGCCGCCAGGCCGCCGCCTGGCGGGCTGCCGGGTGGCCGGACCTGGTGATGGCGGTGAACCTGTCCGCCGTCCAGTTTCGCCGTGGCGGGATAGGAGACGAGGTGCTGGAGGCCCTGGAGGCTAGCGGCCTCGACCCCGCGGGGCTAGCGTTGGAGCTGACCGAATCCATCCTGCTGCAGGACGCGGAGGCCGTCCTGGCCACGGTCGCGACCTGGAAGGCCGCGGGCATCCAGTTGGCCATCGACGACTTTGGCACCGGCTATTCCAGCCTGGCCTACCTCAAGCGCTTCCAGGTCGACAAGCTCAAGATCGACCGCTCCTTCATCGTCGGCATGGTCGAACATGAGCCGGACCGTGCCATCGTTCAGGCGATCCTGGACATGGCCGGGGGCCTGAAGCTGCGCACCATCGCCGAAGGGGTGGAGGACGCGACGCTGGCCCGTCAGCTCCGCTTGATGGGCTGCGACGAGGCCCAGGGTTATCTGTACTCACCGCCCCTGGCGGCTACGGACCTGGAGCGGTGGGTATCAAGGGGCAGAGGATGATTAAGCAGCACCCTACCGGCGGTCCGTCAACCGCCAACGGTCCCTTCGGACACCGCTATCTGACAACGGTCGTCTCGCTTTACGTCCTGTTCTCGGTCTTCTACATCTTCGTGAGCGACCACTTCTTGGCTCAGGCCATTCAGGATCACTCTCTCTGGGTGAAGGTCAGCATCGCCAAAGGCTGGCTGTTCATCGTCATCACCTCCGCCCTGCTCTATCTGCTGATCCGGCGCTTTTTCACCACCCTGAAAGCCCAGGAGGCCTTGCTTCACGAGCGCGAGACCCTGTTTCGCAACTTCTTCAACCTGCCCATCGTTGGCACCGCCATCACCTCCCGCGACAAGGGCTGGATCGAGGTGAACGATCGTACCTGCGAGATGTTGGGCTATCCGCGCGAAGTTCTCTTCCAGAAGAGCTGGGCGGAACTGACCCATCCGGAGGATCTGGCCGCCGATGTCGCCCTGTTCGAGCGGATGCTCCGGGGAGAGATCGACAGTTATTCCATCGAAAAGCGTTTCATCCGCGGCGATGGTCAGGTGGTGCCGATCCTCCTGACGGGCGGCTGCTCCCGTGCGGCGGATGCCCAGCGCGGTCTCTTCCACGTCCAATTGTTTGATCTCACGGAGCGTAAGCGCGCGGAGGAAGCCCTCATCGCCGCCACGCAGCGCGCGGAGCACATGGCGCAGGCCAAGAGCCAATTCCTGGCCAACATGAGCCACGAGATCCGCACCCCCATGAGCGGGATCATCGGCATGGCCCAGTTGGCGCTGCGCACCGACCTGGACGGGCAACAGCGCAACTACGTCCAGAAGATCGTCACCTCCGCCACCGCCCTGCTGGGCATCCTCAACGACATCCTCGACTTTTCCAAGATCGAGGCCAATCAGTTACACCTTGAACAGACGGCATTCGATCTCAGTCAGGTTATCGACCAGGTCATCCACCTGGTTGAGATCATGGCCCAAGACAAGCACCTCACCCTCAGCGTCGACGTTGCGCCCGACCTGGGTAGTTGCTTTGTGGGCGACAGCCTGCGGCTCACGCAGGTCCTGACCAATCTGCTGGGCAACGCCGTCAAGTTCACCGCCGCCGGGACGGTCAGCCTCAGCGTCCAGCAACCGGCGGCGGGGCGGTTGCGCTTCGCGGTCCACGACACCGGGATCGGCATGAACGCCGAGCTGCGCCAACGGCTGTTTCAACCCTTTGCCCAGGCCGATAGCAGTACCACCCGCCAGTTCGGCGGGACCGGTCTCGGGTTGCCCATCAGCCAGCGCCTGGTCGAGTTGATGGGGGGGGCGATCGAGGTGACCAGCGCGCCGGGCCAAGGGAGTTGCTTCAGTTTTGAGATCGCGGCCCCGAGTTACGTCACGCCCGACGCCGGCCTGATCGCGGACAAAGCCGGTTCAGTCGCGCCCGAGGACGGGGGCGGCACGACACCGCTTACGGAGCTGGAGGGGCGCCACCTCCTGCTGGTCGAGGACAACGCCATCAATCGCGAGATCGTCCTCGGCTTGCTGGCGGGGAGCGGGCTGGTCATCGAAGTGGCCGAGAACGGCCAGCAGGCCGTGGACCAGTGCCAGCACCGGTCCTTTGATCTGATCCTGATGGACATCCAGATGCCGGTCATGGATGGCCTGGAGGCCAGCCGCCGCATTCGTGCCCGCGATCCCGAGGTCCCCATGATCGCCCTGACGGCCAATGCCTTCCCGGAGGATATCGACAACACCCGGGCGGCCGGCATGAACGCCCACCTCAGCAAGCCCATCAGCCTGGACCAACTTCGGGCGGTGCTGCGGCAATACCTCACGCCGGGGCCGGAGCGGAGGGCGTAAGCGCCC
>CALMDH010000095.1:0-1996 GCA_937862735.1 uncultured Gammaproteobacteria bacterium | reverse complement strand
AACGGGAGGTAACGTCTTGTCATCCCGCTGCTGGGTCACTGGCGCACGGCACATCGAGACGGTTAAGGCTACGACATGATCGAAGTCGGCGAACGGATCGGGGCCTGGTAATATATACCCGTATCGGGTACGATTTGAAGGTTGAGATGACAAGCATCCTCAAACGGAAGGACTTTGCGCGGTGGCAGGAGGGTGAAAAGCTGTCTGATACCGCCTTGTGCATAGCGGTTCAGGAGATGGAAAACGGTCTGATTGACGCGGACTTGGGCGGCCTCCTCTACAAGAAGCGGGTTGCCCGCCCGGGCGGCGGCAAGCGCGGCGGCTACCGCACGCTGCTGTCGGCCAGGCTCGGCAACCGCTACGTGTTCCTGCATGGGTTCCCCAAGAGCGACAAAGCGAACATCACGCAGGACGAAAAGAAGGCGCTGCAATTTGCCGGCAAGGTGTTCTTGGAACTGTCCGCCGACGCTTTGTCGAAGGCATTGCAGTCGGGCGTGTTACTGGAGGTGCATTGTGAGCAAGATCATTGAATCGCTGCGTGGCGACCTTGCCGCGCTTCACGACGCGGGAGCGATCGGCAAGATGACGATGCGTAAGTTCGATACCATCTGCCCGCCACCGGTGCGGGAGTTCGGCGCCGCTGACATCAAGCGCCTGCGGGAAACCTTGAAGTTCAGCCAGCCGGTGTTTGCGCTCCACCTGCACACCACCGCCTCGACGGTACGCAAGTGGGAGCAAGGCGAGACTCGCCCAGCCGGCCCCGCACTCAAACTGCTTAACGTCATTGCAGACAAGGGCCTACAGGCCATCATCTGATGCCTGGCAGCGGAGACCGGCTTTGGGAACACCAAATTAGCGGCTGAATCGCTATAAGGGGGGTCGGCGACATCCCCCTTGGACTCCAAGAAGGCAATGCGGAAGTCTATTTCGTAGTTGAGCTGCTGTATGCGATCCATATGTTTACGCCCTTGGCTTCCTATTAGCTGATCCTCATCGACTACCAGACCGTAATCTTCGTCAGCCACAACCTGGCCTGGTCGAGTATCTCCAGCAACTGCGAGCTGTCAGCGTGCATCGTAGACGAGGACCTCGCCAAACAGGCCGAGGCCCTCTTCTGGCAATGCTGGAAGCTGGCCTCTGATCCGGACCCCAACACCTGGGAGCTGGTGATGCCGCTGGCGTTGCCCTTCATGCCCTAAGGCCACGACCTCATCCTCTCCCGGTCCGGGTGACAAACCCCCTCGTTACTGCCCTCGGGCGTCCTACGATCTTGTTATCATGGGGCCAGGGGTCGGGTGTGCCTGGCGACCACCGCGCCCTGTTCCCCCACCGCGCGCACCCTGACCCCCTGGCGCCAGCTTCGCCCTTCCGCGCGGAGGACTTCACCACCAGCCGCCGCCCTGATCTGGAACCCGCATGTCGACCCACCTTGCCCAACAAGCCACCGCCGAGATCCTCGCCCGGGTTGAGCAGGTCAGCGGCTATCCCGTGATCCTGGTGCGGGACACCACCCTCACCACCCTCGCCACGGTCAAACCCGCGACCCGCCAGCAGCCCAGCCATATCGTTCGCTACCGTGACGATCCCGCCTCGGCCGCTTACCAGATTGCCTTCGAGTGCGGTTTTCTGCTGCGCCTGTTCGCCTTGCCACCGGCAGAGCGGGTGCAACTGATCGGGACCGCGGCGGCACGGCAGACCGTGGCCAGGGACCTGCGCCAGCTACGCGCCGACCTCGGATCACCGACGGTGGAGCACGTCACGGACCTGATCTACGATGGGCTGATGTTGCAGCTACGCTCCTGCGGTCCCGGCATCGAGGTCGATAGCCGCCTGTTCGCCCAGTACCCGGCCCTGCGCGCACTCCAGGCTGCCACCATGACCCAGCAGGCCCAAACCAACGCCGCCACCCTCAATCCGGATCTCGACCGCCAGTTTCCGCGTACCGTGGTCCAGGCCAGCCGGGCCATGAACAGCGCCTATGCCCTGTTCGCCGCCG
>CALMDH010000094.1:0-2454 GCA_937862735.1 uncultured Gammaproteobacteria bacterium | reverse complement strand
TACCGCATTGAGGCGATAAGCCTCACGCACATCGCGGACACGCTGGTGGGCCGCATGGAGTTCGCCGAGTTCCTGGGGGGTAAGTCGGTAATCTTGCATGAGGGATAGTTTAACTAACTTTACGATGAGTTACCGAGATAAAGTAAGCCGATTTTTCAAATAGGACGGGTATAATATCGCGCATTGTCGAGGATGAGCGTGATCTTCTTTGCGGCAGGATACGCGGCGGCGATCTGCTCCAACAGGGCGACGGTGGAGACCGCATTGATGGTCTCATCGAAGCGAATCTGCTGCTATCGTTTCAATGTTGATGGCGCCGTTGATGTTCAGCCGTTGACGCCCCGTGTTGCTCTTGAGGTGCATCGTCGTGCCGCGCTTGATCCACCCGCCACTCAACACCGGATTGTGCAACGGGTGGGTGGCATCCATGAATAAGATCACATCGCCCTCTTCCTTGTTTTCCTTGAGCTTGCGGTAGGCTTCGACATGGGTTTCCTGACGCACGGCATCCGCTTTGCCAGGAACCAGCTTCGGTTTCTTATAGGAATACCCCAGTCGGTGTAGCATGGCGGTCATCCCGCTGACTGTGAAATGGACCCCGAAGGTCTCAGCAACCCAGCGCGTCACCGTGGCTGCTGTCGAATAGACCGTCGTCCGTATATGGGCATCCAGTTCGGCGAGTTGCTCCCGATCCAACAGCGCCTCGCTGCCGACGAAGTTCATGCGCAGCAGTTCGTCGAGACCGCCGCGCTTGAACCGCTTGAAATAGTCCCGCACCGTATCCGAATCGATCAGCAGCGCATCGGCAACGTCGGCGACGGTGCGTCCCCGCCCCAGCAGGATCACCGCGTTGAGGCGGTAAGCCTCACGGACGTTACGCGTCTGGCGGTGGGCCTGGCGTAGCTCGGCGAGTTCCTGTTCGGTAAGGTGATAGTCAAGCATCGGCAAATCTTACAGGAATTTCTCAGTAGTTTGCAGCATTAAACTCAGCCGAAAACTGAAATACGATCTATATAGCAGCGATTCATTCCGATACCCAAGATGAATACTACCTGCAAGACCCGCCTGTCGCAATTCTGGAACTACCTGCAGCATGACCTGTTCCCCTTTTTGCGGGAGGAGGATCACCTGGCGTTGAGCCCGGCGTTGGAGAAGGTGATCCGCGTGCTGGAGTTCACGGAGATCGAGCGCTTCATCCCGTCCCGCCGTGGGTGCGTCGGCCGTCCGCCCAAGGATCGGGTGGCCCTGGCGCGGGCCTTCGTCGCCAAGGCGGTGCTCGATCTGCCGACCACCGAGGCGCTGATCGACCGCCTTCAGGCGGATCAGGCGCTGCGGCGGATCTGCGGCTTCGAGCGGTGTCACGCCATCCTCGTCACGCCATCCTCGATGCCTCGCGCTTCTCGCGCGTGTTTGCGGAATTCACCGCCTTGGAACTGCCCGCGCGGGTTCACGAGGCGCTGATCCGCGCCCAGTTGGGCGATCAACTCATCGGGCACATCGCCCGGGATTCCACCGCGATCGAGGCGCGGGAGAAGCCCGCCCCCCAGGCAGCGGCGGCGGCCGCACCCGCGGGACTGTTCGCGGCGGTCACGGTGGATGCGGCGGCCGCCGCCGCGCCGGTACCGGCGCCGCCCAAAAAGCGTGGGCGCCCGCGCAAAGGCGAGGAACGGCCCAAGGAGCTGACCGTCATTGAGCGGCAAGTGGACCAAAGCACGGCGGCGAGCCTGGCGCAGCTGCCCACCGCCTGCGACGTGGGCAGCAAGAAAAACAGCAAGGGTTTCAAGGAGACCTGGACCGGCTACAAGTTACATATTGACACCGCGGACGGTGACATCCCGGTCACGGCGATCCTGACCTCGGCCTCCGTGCACGATAGCCAAGCGGCGATCCCGCTGATGCGCCTGACCGGTGAGCGGGTCACCTACCTCTACGATCTGGCCGACGCGGCCTATTGCAGTGGGGTCATCCGTGCGGTGTCCCGCCAGGAAGGACACGTGCCGTTGATCGACCACAACGCCCGACGGGGGGAGAAGATCGCATTTGCCCCGCATGAAGCCGAACGCTACCAGGTGCGCAGCCAGGCGGAGCGGGTCAACAGTCTGTTGAAGGACAACCACGGCGGACGCCATGTGCGCGTGCGCGGCGCTCCCAAGGTGTACACCCATTTGATGTTCGGCATCCTGGTGATCGCCGCCGAGCAGCTCTTGCGCCTGCTCCATTAGCCCTCATCACTTTCGACGAAGGGGGAGACGCCATCCGGCGGCGTCTCCCTATGGCTGAAAAACCGGATAACACCATGCCGCCAGCGTAGAAGAGGATCAAGCAACTACTGAGAGGGGCAAAAACAGCCGTTTTTGCCCCTCGCCCACCTAGGGCTTAAACGCTACTGGCAATTATGCAACTGAAGTTTTGTAGTTTTGAGTAACTCTCGAGGCCCATCGCAACCCCGGTAAG
>CALMDH010000093.1:0-11768 GCA_937862735.1 uncultured Gammaproteobacteria bacterium | reverse complement strand
CAGCCACCCATGCCGCGCCTGGATTGAGGCAGGCCAGGTGAGCTGAATAGATACGTGAAGTCAACCAAGGCTATACCACTAGCCACGAAATTGTTGATGGTCGCAGTAGCTGTATTTGTGCGCGTGGACGCATCCGGCAGACTGGCGCTGTAGCCGCAGGTTGCCGACCCGGCAGCAGGCACGTTCAAGCTGCCACCGCAGTCGAGGGATGCCGGTATACCATCAATGTTGTCACTAAGGGCGACCGTCATCGCTCCAACTGGGTTCGGGTTTTGCACCGTGATGGTGCCAGCCACCGCAAAGCCGCTGTCTTCCGCACTCTTCGTGAGGGTGACCGTGTAGGTCGAAGTGCCAGTTTCGCCAGCGTTTAAGTCATACTTGTCGATGTCAACGGACTTGGCGATTGTCCAATCGTAGGTACGCATAAAGGACGGCACGGCATCCTTGCTAACCAAGGGTGCATAGCAGTTGAGCGTTACCTCGGCATTGGCGTCCTCAGTTGTTTCAACGATTGTGGCGGTATTCGGGAAGCTCTGGGTATATATGCCATTCGTGTAGTCCCCCGATTCGGTGGAGCAGACACGATTCACGTCGTAGGTCCAGAGGTAACTCGCGGCCGTCGTCGCGGACATCCCGTTCGTGTCGCTAACGGTGATCGATTCAGGCTCCGAATCCTCGGTCAGAATCGGGGAACCGAAGCTGTAGGGAGCGCTTGCCCAAGCTCCACCGACGCCAGGAGTGGTGCTGGTGATGGTCACCGTATTGGTACCATTTGTTGCCGCATCAAGCTCGGCGCTGTAGGTGCAAACAACGCTTTCGCCCGGAACAAGGCTATTCTGTGGACAGCTCACCGTCGCAGCAACACCTCCGACGGAGTCGGTCACCGTGAAACCAGCGGTGATAGCGCTCTCGTTGGTGATAGTGATCTCGCCTTCGACAAAGTACGGGCCGGGGGTCTCTTCCTTGGTCACCGCGACCTCGTAACCGAAAATTGCCCCCTCGCCGGCATTGGCGGATGCCGCTAACGGGGCAGCGGTCTTCGTGATGTTCCATTCGATCTTCTTGTACCACGTCGCCTCGGCAGTCTTCTCAGCCCTGAGTTCATTGTCGTAGCAAAAGTAGAGGTGGCTTAAGCCAGCGGGTTGACCACTGGCATTTATTGGGGCAGCCAGACCTTGATCGAATTTGTATTCGTTGTAGAGGTATATATTTGTGAGATCACCACCCTTGATAATAACGGCATCAACGCCGATAGTGGAGCTCCAATCCACCATCTTCGTATCACCATCGTATATAACGGTGAAAGGACCATAAGTGCCACTGCCTGTAATTTCTCCCGATGCACTCCCGAAGCCGATGTCCGCACAATCGGGATTACCGGACCATTCTTCTGGGGTGATCCCCCGAACGCTTGTAGGCTCACCGAGCCTGATAAATACAGGATCCTGTGGGGCAGCAAGCGCAGCGTTGGAACCTGCAAGCACGACAAAGAGCACCACTGTCGCTGAGAAAATGGCAACATTTGGCGCACCCCGTGCATGCGGTTGCGTTATGAATGTTCGTTTCATTGCCTTTACCTTTTCTCTTATAGAGTGTGTGACAAAACGTCTCTCGTTCCCGATGCCGGTCATCCGCGGCATTCCCACGGAAGACCCTTACCGGTCCGGCGCCGGCGATGAGGTCGGCCCAATCGGCCCGTCCCGTCCCTGATAGATCCTGCTTAAAGAGGGGTGGCCGGTCCCTCTCACATTCATCCTGCTGCGATCTTCCATCCTTGAGCTTTTCAGCTACTGTCCTGGCATCCTCATGCCTCGGGCGTCCATGTCGTTCTTCTCGTCCCTCGCTGTGTTGGTTTGCTTGAAATCCTGGCACTTGAGCCCCTTAGCTGAGCCCTTATGCCTCCCTCACATCATCCAGACCACCAGCTCAGGGTGGTCGGAGCCCGTCTGATGCACGATCTGCTGGTCAGGCGACCCGGCCTTGGAGATCTCCAGGGTGTGCGGCCCGGCACCGAGACGGTCGAACAGGAAGTAGCCCTGAGCGTCGGCGACGGCATTGCGGCTGGACTGGGTCTGGAGCTGGCCCTGACTGGCGGACCAGACCAACTGGAGGCGCGAGCCGGCGGCGGGTGCGCCGGCGGCGTCCAGCACCTGGCCGTAGAGTTCGTAGCCGCCCCAGTCCAGGTTGATCTGGACGGTCTCGACGGCCCCCGTCACTAGCGTGAGCCCGCTGGCCAGGAATTCCGATCCGGTGTTGCTGCGGAACAGCACCTGACCGGCCGGCACCTGGTCTAGAGCGAAGTAGCCGTTGGCGTTGGTTTGCACCTGGCGGCGCCAACCCGAGACATCGTCGCTGACGAGCTCGAAGCGGTAATAACTCATCGCACGGCCATCGGCGTCGAAGACGTAGCCGTCGACTTCGGCGTAGGGCACTGGCTCCAGCGTGATGTTAACCAGCCGGCCCTCGAGGTCCGGGCTCACTCTGAACTGGTCGTCCAGGTATTCGCGGTAGGGTCCGGTCGGAGTGACGGAGAGCTGGTAGTCGAGGCCGCTCTCCACCGCCGCGAACGCGAACCAGCCACCGGCGTCGCTGCGGGCGACATACTGTTTGCCTAGGGTCGGGGATTGCAGCCGGACCACCTCATCGACCACCGGCTTGCCACCCGTGGTCAGCAACTGGCCCTGGATGTAGACGGGCAATGCCTCGGGTGTGAGATAGACGGTCAGGGGTTCACCCGGATCGCCTGCATTGGCGCTAACGTAGCGGGTGCGGTAATCCTCGGCGTCGAACCGCAGCAGGGGCGAGGTGGAGGTATGCGCGGCATAGGCGAGTTCGAAACGGCCATCCGGGCCGGTGACCGCGGACTGACCTGTGGTGGTCACCCGCGCCCCCCGCAGCGGTAGGTCGTTCTCCTCGTCCAGGACGTAGCCGGTGATGCTGGTTGGCTCGCCGTTCTTCAGGATCAGGTCCACCGTGCCCACGCCGGCCCGGACGACCTTGCGGGCCTCGATGTAGGGCTCGCCGGCCCTGGTCTCGAGGGCGTATTCGCCATCGGGCAGGTCCTCCGCCATGAAATAGCCGTAGTCGTCACTGACGACTTGGATGGCAACCGGGCCAAGGGGGGCCGTCGCGCCGTCACCGCCGAAGATGCGCTGCGATCGTATGCTCACGGCGATGCCGGGGAGACCCTCGCGGTGCTCGTCGAGGACGCGGCCGGAGACGCTTTCATAGACGACAGGGGGCTCGTCCTCGGCCGGTTCCTCCTGGTCCTGATTGGAATCCTCGTAGGGATCTCGGCGATTCTGATTTTGCGCGGTGTCCTCCGCCTTGTCCGCGGGCTGCTTGCCCGATTTGGCCGATGCGGCGCTCGAAGTGCCTGCGGCTTTACTGGCACTACTGCCTGCCGCGTGCGCACCCGCGCTGACGAGGTCGCCTTGTTTCTGCCAGGGGGACAGGGTATCCGGCTGCCCCGATGCCCCGTTGTGCGCTAGGCCTGACCGGACTGTAGGGCCTGCTCCAGAAGCCACCGTGGCAGGCGATGCCGCGGCGAGGTCTTGACTGGAAGGTGTGTCTGCCGACCACCCCAGCAGCAGACTCAGAGCGGTTACGCAACAAAGGAGCACCGCCCCCAAGATGCCGAGTGACCATTTGTGCGGGTGTCGTTTCATGGCGGCTGTCAGATAGTGCTACAAGCGCTATCTGCCTCGGATTCAGCGCCCGGGAGCGCCATCGCCGGCTGAGCCGCAAGAACGACCCATGTGCCAGAGGCGTTCGTCGTGCGAATGATGTTCATGGTGTTCACCTCTGTATCCTTCCGTGACAGGATGGTTTTTTAGCCATTCTGTCCGTGTCTATGAGCAACTGATATAACCTGGGATGTATGATTTCAAATGAAGTCGCTGATGGGTTTTCAGGATCATGCATTGGCAACGTCGACGATACTTAGCCCTGATAACATCATTGATCAGAATGCAGGCAGTGTCATTGGATAAAAGTACGCTATCTATTGCGTAACCTGACGGGTAATTGTATAGGTATATTTACCTATTCCTTCGTGATATGGTTACCTAGGTTTCTCTACTGAATAAGTCATTATTTTTACATGGTTAAGTAATATCGGCAGGTCTCGTAAGTAGTTTTTCGGAAATGGGTTCCGTAGATGTTCCAATTGAGATAACAATGGATGTCCTTCTATCCTTATGAGGCGTCGGCATGGCTGTATTCATAGATGTCGGCACGGATTTATTCATAACGCATTGAGGAGAAATCGCATGAAATACCTACGATCTGCATTGGTGTACTGCGCGCCTTTTGTAATGATTGGGGGACTTGCGCCAGCTCAGGAATTCGGTGCTGTAGGCACCATCTCATTGGATGACGTAAGCACAAAAAGTCTATCGGTCAATAATATGTCACTTCAGAACCGCACTTTCTTTTGTGGCGGTAAGGCACAAGCCGGAACACCGATCAGTGCCCTCGCGGATACCAGTGGCACGGTAACCATATCGGCTATTCCGGTAACCGCAAAAGTGCTCAAGGCGACGCTTTTTTGGACGGTGCTCGTGGACGACCAGAATTCGTCCATTGGGCAGAATATTTATTTCGAGGGAATCGGCGTCGCGGGTTCCAAAATTGGAACCGCGTCAGAGAGTCCATGCTTCCCCCAGCCCGAATCAATAGCCTACAAGGCTGATGTCACCCATTCTGTCGTGAGCCCGGGAAATGGAGCTTATCGTGTGAGCGGCTTTCCGGTCGGCGGTGGCAGTGGTTCCCCCTTTGTCGAGGGTGTTACCCTGCAAGTTCTGTGGTCCGATGCCAATGGCGCTCTGATGGAAGACGTTCTCTATCACACCAATGAAGGTGGCACGTTGGCAGTGACACAAGGAGATCACTTTAGCCAAGAAATGAGTTTTAAGACCAATGCAAGCGGTCCAGTCTCAGGGACTCTGTTTGAGGTGATTGGCAATGGTCAAATTGCCCCAGAGAACCTTCGCTTTGATGGCCCCGCTGATGACGAGATCAATCTGGATGACACCCTAGACGGAAGCACGGTAGCCTTTGCGGCGGGGACCTGCCCTAACTCGCCTGTTGCCGCCCCTCAATGTTTCTGGGACGATGATATCTGGGATGTTTCAGCGCAACTTACTAACGGCGCCACATCGGCGACGCTCAGTAGCGGCGGCGGCAGCGATTGCTTAACCTGGCCCGCGCTAAACCTGATGGTGAGCACCGATGAGGAGCGGGTGTGTGAGGAAGGCGGTGAATATGTTGACGCCGTGTGCCCAGAGGAGGGCGAATATCGGAATCACGGCCAATACGTTTCATGCGTGGCACATGCGGCTGAGGTATTCCTGGCCGGCTTGCCTTGGGAGGGATCTTGCCCGCGGGATGAGATCCAGAGCTGCATCGTTAATCCGCGTGCACGAAGCGACGTAGGCAAAAAACAATAGCGATAAGGGATACCGCGCTTGTTATATGTGCCGATCCCTGGTGGGTCGGCATCATCTTGTAATAAAAAAACCCGCCGTCACTTACGGCGGGTTTTAATTTACTTTCGACCTGTGGAAAAGAATTATTCTGAAGGGCTTTAATGGTTATGAATTGAACCCTGTGTGATTAATTTTTAACTTATGGCTTAATGGTTAAATGGTATGTAACTGCGTTCTCAAAGAGGATTTCTCCATCGGGACCGCAGCCAGCTCCATGAAGTTTCAATAGATGTTCGCCATTCTCTAAAGGCGGTAGCATTACCCAATGCCCTTCCGAAACCGCTCGCCCTGTGTTCCCTGAAGGCATAGGAACTAGGTAATCCGGTTGAGGACAGGCTTCGCTCATGAGGCTATTTTCTGGTAGGTAGGCACTAAATACTGGGGATTGCGTGCGAATGGCGGGTTTTCGCAAAGCTGAGAGCGGCATATCGAATTCATCCCCGAAATTTGGCGCCAGAAAGGTATCAAGCGTCGATGTTAATTGACACGCAGAATCTCCCGGCGGTTGGAAGTTAGCCAATATCCAGCCAACCTCATCGTCAGTTAAATCCTCGTCAGTGGATTCTGGACAATCGATCCAGACAATATTGATCAAAGGGTAGAAGATCGCTTTACCCGCGGGGATCTTACAGGTTCGCTCTAACGATTCTCCTAGAGTCCCCGCCAGGAACCAAACCGGTCCTGATTGTCCTTTATCGCAAAATTCCCCCGTTTTATCCGTTATGGGATTTGAATCAATGGGAAATGAAAGCGCCCATTTCCACCACTCCGCGGTCCATTCCGCGTAGGTTTTCCCATAGATCCTGGGGTCGGCTGTTCCATTGCCATTGGATGCAAAGGTATTATTTTGCAGGGACTCTGGCTTGGCGAGGGCTTGCATTTCCAAAGATCTAATTGTTGGAATTCCTGGAAGGCCCACACCCCCACCTATGACGCCTGCGGTAACGGATGATGATGCCAGTACAAGCGCCAATGCGTTGGCAAGCGATTTGGAAATTTTGGACATTTCATTATTCACCTCTGCAAGGTTGCTCGCCTGTTAAAATGTGGTGCGTAACCCCGGTATAACACAGCTTTCCCTGGGTTAACTCAAAACATAGAACATCCTGAGATTTACTGCAACCACGTAAAAATACTCAGGGTATTGGCATTACTCCTTAGCGTCTAAGTATAAGTCTCAATCTATCATTTCGATTTCATCTCATCTTCTTGTTTGTAATATATAATTGAATTTATTGATCTTTTAGCCTTCTATCATGCCATGCTTGATGGATCGGATTACGCTTCAGGAGTTAATTAAAATGCCCGTATTAATGCGGATTGACATTCTGATAGTTCCGGTTAGATTAGTTGCTAGTCGAGGCTTGATTTATGCAAGGATCAATGACCCAAAATAAAATCATGAGTGATACGACAGATCTGGATTAAGCTACTTTGCGAAAGTAAATAGTGGCCATTGCCTGACATTAGCACCAGTCCATCCGCCAGGACCACGTCCAGGTGCGTGTGAGTGGCAGCAGTTTGGTGCAAGTTCAATCGGCTGGTGCCCCCTCAGGTCCATTTGACCAGCAGAGCGGTCATCTCCGGAAACCTGATCGGCTTGGGCAGCACATCGTTCATCCCCGCGTCCAGGGCCTCTTGTCGTTGATGCGGCAAGACCCCCGCGGTCAGGGCGATGATCGGCAGCTCAGTCAGACCGAGTTCATTCCGAATCAAGCGCGTCGCGGTCAGGCCATCCAGGTCTGGCATCTGCACGTCCATCAGGACGGCGTCATAGGCGTCGGGCTGCTGGCGCAACAGAGTGAGCGCCTGGCGGCCCTCCTCAGCCAGGGTGACCACGACCCCCTCCAGTTCCAGGGCTTGTTTGACCACCTCCCGGTTGATCTCGCTGTCGTCCACCACCAGCACCTGGCGGCCCGCCAAGCCGGACACCGGGGGCGGCGGGTCGGCGGCAGTGGCCGGTGGCGGGGCGGCGCAGCGCCGGACCGGCAGTTCGAACCAGAAGGTGCTGCCCTGGCCAGGCGCGCTCTCGGCGCCGATCCGTCCCCCCATCAGTTCCACCAGGCGTTTGCAGATGGACAGGCCCAGCCCGGTACCGCCATAGCGGCGCTGGTGAGGATGCCCCGCTTGGTAAAAAGGTTCGAACAAGTGCGCCAGGTCAGTGGCGGCGATGCCGATACCGCTATCCCGGACCTCGCAGCGCACCCATGCCGCCTGCTGGGGCAATACCTCAAGGCACATCCGCACCTCCACCTGGCCCTGGGGGGTGAACTTGAGGGCATTGCTGATCAGGTTGATCAGGATCTGCTCCAGGCGCAGGCCATCGACCTCGACGGGCGCCCCCGCCAGATCAACCGGAATCTCCAGGTGCAAGCGCACCCCCTTCTTCGCCGCCGAGGGGGCAAAGAAACCGTACACCTTGTCCAGCAGGGCCGTCAGGTCGCAGGGCTGGGGGGCGATGACCAGTTGGCCGGCTTCGATCTTGGACAGGTCGAGGATGTCGTTGAGGATGAAGAGCAGGGTCTCACCGGCCTGTTCGATGCGGCTCACCATGCCCTGCTGGCGGTCGTCCAGGGGCTCGTGCGCCAGCAACTGGGTCAGGCCGAGCACCCCGTTGAGGGGGGTGCGGATCTCATGGCTCATCTGGGCCAGAAATTCGCTTTTGGCAGCGTTGGCGGTCTGGGCCTCGGCGGTGCGGGCGGCGACCTCGCGCTCCAGATCCTCATTGAGATCCCGATAGCGTTGTTCGCTGGCGCGCAACTGCGCTTCGGTGCGTTGATGCTCAGCGATCTCGGCGGTCAAGGCGGCGGTTCGTTCCGCTACTTTAAGTTCCAGGGTGCCATTGAGGTGCTGAAGGGCTGCTTCGGCCTGCTTGCGCCTGGTGATGTCGCGGGCGAGGACGATGAATTCGCGGTCCGTGGCGTCGGCGGGCCCCAGCGCGGCGATGGACAGCTCAAACCAGGAAACGCTCCCCGGGGGAAAGGGTAAGGAATAGAGGGCGCCCCGGTGGTGACCCTGGACGGCGGCCTCGGCCAAGGCAGCCTGAAAGACCGCGGCGGCCGGCGCGGGCAGCACCTCGGTCACCTTTTTGCCCAGGAACAGCGGGGGTGGGAGGAAAAAAATCCCTGGGTCTTGGGGATGAGCTTCGACAATCCGGTGGTCGCGATCCACCCGGAACATCAGGTCGGGCAGGGCGTTGAGCATGGCCTCCAGGCGTTGCGTGGTGTCGCGCAGGGCGAGCTCGGCCCGCTTGCGGTCATTGATATCGCGCGTGACGCCGAGGATTTCCTTGAACTGGCCGTCCGTGTCTATCAAGGGGGACGCCACGATATCGGTCCAGATGGCGTGGCCGTCCCGATGGGTCTGGGTCAACTCCAGATGGAGTGGTTCCAGCGGCTCGCCGCGCTGAAGCCGGCCGAGAAAGTCCTGGAATTCGGCTTGCACCACGGCCAGGGAGTCCGGGGGAAAGATGTCGGCCCAGGGTTGGGCCATGACCTCCGCCACGGAGTAGCCCCTTAGTTTGGCCACGGAAGGACTGACGAAGGTGAAGCGCCCATCGAGCCCCATGGTCCAGATGACGTCATTCGCGTTCTTGGCGATCAGGCGGTGCCGTGCTTCACTGAGGCGCAGTTGTGCCTCCGTGTGCTGACGGGCGCGGCTGTGGGCCTGGCGTTGCAGATGCTGGCGGAGGCGGGCGCGGATGACCTCGGGCGGCCCCGGCCAGGGGATGAAGTCACTGCATCCTGCCTGGAAGGCCAGCATTTCCATCTCCGGCCGGCCGGTCGTGTAGAGGAACACAATCGGCAGGTCCAGGTCCTCGCGCACTTGCCGCAGGGCGAGACAGGTGGCGAAACCCTCCTCTGGCGCCAACCCCGGGGAGATGAGGACCAGATCAACGGGCTGGTGGGCGATGAGGTCCACCGCCTGAGCGCGGGTGGAGAGCGGATGGATGTCACACAGGCCGTCCAGGACCGCAGCGAGGTCAGTGGACACGTCTGGGGAGGGGGCAAGGAGTAACAGCAGCGGACCGGCCGCCGCGGAGGAAGAGGGGCCGGTGGCGGGCGGCAGGGGGGCCGCTGGCGTACCGTTAAGGTCGTTGTCGGTCTGGGTCGAGGTCCCGGGTGCGTTTGGCAACGGCGGACGGGATGCTGGGTTGCTGGTAGGCACGGTAAAGCCCCTTTGGTTTATTCCATGAAGTTATTGATTTCCATGCAGCGGCTTGCGGCCGCTTCCTAGCCGTATGGCCTGCGGGCCCACTCACCGACAAATTTTTCGCGCGCTCACCCACAGTCGCGGGGCTGGCCGTCGCGTTTTGAAACAATCGTCTTAATTAATTTAATTTTAATCCCACCATCTCGCCCGCGCTATTAGCGCTAGGGCGAATTTTGCACCCTCCGATCTCATGGTTCAGGGGCTGACGGGGCCAAAGGCTCAGGAGGGCTTTGGCCGCTTGGCCTCGCACCGGAAATCACAACCCCGCGCCCAGAAGCGCTCTTCGGCCTCAATACCGGCCCCGCCGTTGGTCAGGTGGATGACCATTCCGCGGACGAGCTTCATGCCACCATCCAACTGGGGAATCCAAATCGTCACGAATTGATGGCGGCGCAAGGGCGCCTGGGTTACGACGAACAGCCCACCCATGCTGTAGTTGCGAATGCGGCAGGGTTGGGGGAGGGGACAACCATTGAAAGCGATGCTCGCGGCGACATTCACCTTGTAACGTTTGTGCCAGCGCCGCTCCATGGCCCGGATATCCAGCCGCTGCTCGGGTAGTTGTTCGCCAAGTCTGTTCATAACCACACCTCCGTTATTCTGTTTTTTATAGGGAAGTCCAATCAGTGACGCCTCTTCAATCGCGTCAGATCTGGCCCCTCGGGGGGCTGGAAATGTAGCTTAGGCGCCTGGGGCGGGATCTGCTATTCGTGAAATTCCCCAATGGACTAGGTAATTTAGCGGAGGATTTCGGGGGAATGTCCTGATAGGCGAGTAAGGCAAGACTTTCTAAGCTGAATCCATCGCGATAAGGGATCAGGAGTCGGACTTGTAGGGTGGGGCATGAGTGTGCCTACAGCACTGGCAATTAACGGATGACCCGGGTCAGGGACCGACCCGACGGGGAAAATGCAGGGTAGCGCCGCAAGGCGCTGCCCGTTGTATCCACCATTGATTAGTCTCTGGAGAAAGAAGATGAGACGTAAAACATTATCCGCTTTGGTGGTCGGACTCTGTGGTGTGAGTGTCTTGAGCGGGGCAATGGCATTGACACAGCAGGAACAGTTGGGAAAGGAACTCTTCTTCGACGAGAACCTCTCTGTGCGGACCAATCAGTCCTGCGCCGCCTGTCATGCGCCTAATGTCGGCTGGACTGGACCCGATACGTTGATCAATGCCCACGGTGCTGTGTACGAGGGGTCGATACCCGGCGCCTTCGGCAACCGCAAGCCGCCAAGCGCCGCCTATGCCGGCGACAGCCCGGTCTTGTATCTACACGATGGTCTCTGGACGGGAGGCATGTTCTGGGACGGGCGGGCCACCGGTTGGACATTGGGTGATCCACTGGCTGAACAGGCCCTGGGACCCTTCCTGAATCCCAAGGAGCAGGCCGTTGCCGATGTGGCAACCCTGATCACCAAGGTCCAGGTATCGGCCTACAAGGAACTCTTCGCAAGCGAATGTCCGGGTAGCGACATGGTGGAACTCTACAACTGCATCGGACGCGCTATCGCCGCCTATGAGCGCTCGGCCGAGGTTAGCGCCTTCACGTCCAAGTATGATTACTTCTTAAAAGGAGAGGCCAGGTTAACGGGCCAGGAAATGCAGGGCCTGCTGCTCTTCCGGGGCAAGGGCCAGTGCATTGCATGTCATGCCGAGCCTTTGTTCACTGACTTCACCTATGACAATCTGGGAATCCCCAAAAATCCCGAGAACCCGGCGACCATGGAGAACCCAAATTGGGCTGATCCCGGGTTGGGAGGGTTCCTGAACATTATCGGCCAAGCCGAAGAAACCTGGTTGGCGGAAATGGGCAAGCAGAAGGTCCCGACCCTGCGTAATGTCGCCCTCAAGCCCACTAATAAGTTTGTCAAGGCGTATGGCCACAACGGTTACTTCAAATCGCTGGAAGGCATCGTGCGTTTCTACAATACCAGGGATGTCTGGCCTACCTGCCCCGGAAATTACCCGGAGGCCGAGGCACTCAAAGCCAAGTGTTGGCCTCTCCCGGAGGCAGGGCGAGCGCGCATAACTCACGCCCCAAACAGGATCTTAGCGCGGTAATCA
>CALMDH010000092.1:0-1924 GCA_937862735.1 uncultured Gammaproteobacteria bacterium | reverse complement strand
TCTACCGGTTGCCCGCCATTAGCGAAAAGCCTGCGATCCGGGCGAGTAGTTACGAAGCAAGAATCAATGCCGCAGGAGTTTCGGCGAACGGTACAAAGATTACAGAAATTCAGGGTACTTTAAGCCCCGCCAGCACCTCTTCAGCAAAGCCGGCTTACGGGCCTGCCCTAGGTCGCGATCACCCTCTTGTGGGCACTAGTGCAGACAAGGTAGACGACACCGTCCGCCGACTATTCCGTGGCAGTAACCGCACCCTTGCCGTCGACCTGATCGCCATCTTTGGCGAGATGCGTTGCTGGTGGCCCCTGACTGTTCGCCAGGCTTATTACCAGTGCGTAGGACAAGGGAAGCTGTCCAATCGCCTGAGCGAGTATCGCCGCGTTTCGGCTGTGCTGACCGAGCTGCGCCGCGAAAGCCTGATTCCGTGGCACGCGGTAGCAGACCGGACCCGAAAAACAACCGCCAAGCGCGGTGAGCCCAATGTCATGGATTGGCTGATGGGCGAATTGCGCAGCATCTTCAATCCCGAGTATTACGGGAGATGCTATATCCAAAATCAGGCGGTTTATATCGAGGTCCTGGTAGAAAAGGACGCCCTGGCCAGTATTGCCGAGTCTGCCGTTTGGCCGTATTGCACCCGGTTAAACGTCACCCGCGGGCATCCGTCAGCATCCATGCAAAACGAAATAGCTGAGCGTCTGGACAAGGCCATGATGCTGGGCAAAAGGCCCCTGCTATTGCACTTCGGTGACCTTGATCCGTCTGGCGTAGCCATCCCGCGAGCCTTGCAAGCCAAGCTGCTGGAACATCATGGCTTGGATGTTGAAGTGCGCCGAGTAGCCCTTACCCCGGGCCAGGTTGCCGCTATGGGCTTGCCTGAATCGCTGGACGCCGCGAAACAGGCGGACCCGAATTATCCGGCATGGGAGCGGGAGTATAGCGACATGAAGCCAGTGGAATTGGACGCCATGCACCCCGAGGCCCTGCAACATCTCATTCGTGAAGCCTTGGAAGGGGTTTACGACATGAGCGAATTTGGATTGCAGCAACAACGCGAGCGCGAAGACCGGCAACTGATCGAGCGTATCCGCCATGGCGTACAGGATTATTGCATCAACGTCTGGCCGGATTATTTTGAGGAGGGCCGGCGTCATGGTTAAGACTGACACACTCGCGGGCGCCCGCGGCCATTGGAACAGCATCCTGCCCGCGATGGGCATTCCGGCTGAATACCTCACGAATCGACATGGCCCATGCCCAGGCTGTGGCGGGAAAGACCGATTCCGATTTGATGACCGCGACGATAAGGGCGGATTTGTCTGCGGTGGAGGTGGGGACACCCTGACCGGTGACGGATTTGATTTGCTGATGCACGTCCACGGATGGGACCGCCAGCAGGCTTTCCAGGCCGTGAGGGAATACCTTGGACTGGCATCAAGCCTGCCGCCGCGCAAGGCCCCCCAGCGCCCACCAGAGGCCGCCAGACCGGCCTTCGCGACCGGCACGACCAGCGACTACGCCCGCGCCCTGTGGGCCAAGGTCAGCCGCGAAGATGACTTGGTGGCAGGGCACCCCTATGCCCAGGCCAAGCG
Organism: uncultured Gammaproteobacteria bacterium; assembly: GCA_937862735.1. Classification (GTDB taxonomy): domain Bacteria; phylum Pseudomonadota; class Gammaproteobacteria; order Chromatiales; family Chromatiaceae; genus M0108. Next base: position 332 of record CALMDH010000092.1, on the reverse strand, counting down.
CATCACCTGGGCAGCCGGCGCGGGGCGAGGCCGGGCCTCCGGGCGCCTGATCGGCCAGGAGGCCGACTGCATTGTGGTCCCCGTCCGCCACCCGGACGGGGTCCTCGTGGCGGTGGAGTGTCTGAGCGAACACCAGGACCCGGCAGGGAAGTTTCTCCGTCAGAGCTTTGGACCCAAGTCGCAAGGCTGGCTGACCCTGGGCAACGACCTGGACCCGGACCTCCCCCGCTACGTCGTGGAGGGCTGGGCGACCGGGGCCAAGATGTTGGAACACCTAGGCGGGCACTGCGCCGTCTACGTCGCCTTCGGGGCGGCGCGACTGCGGGCGGTGG
>CALMDH010000091.1:0-4166 GCA_937862735.1 uncultured Gammaproteobacteria bacterium | reverse complement strand
CGGTGTCGTAGTAGGCCTGGATTTCGGCCAACTGACGGCGGGCCTGTTCCTCGCTGTGCCGGAGTTGCGCCTCGACGTCCTCGCGTGGCGGGATAGCGGTCTCCAGGCCGGGACCGGGGGAGGCGGCTGCGGCGGCCAGCCGGGCTTGCAGGGCCGCGATCTGGTGCTGGAGCCGGCGCGCCGAGGAGGGCCACTGCGCGTGGCGACGGGGGTGGGGCCTGGCCATGAGTCTCTAAAGGGCGGCCCGTGGCGGGATGTTTTCTGCCAGCAAGTCGACACTCTCCTGGCTTACCAGTGGCGACCTGAGCAGGCGAGCCAGCCCCTCACCGCCCTGAGCCATGATGTATCCATGGTTACGAATAAACAGCGGGCGGAGGACCGGGGCGATCAGGTTCATCCACCACCGGGTGCTGCGGACATGCCAGTCCAAATGAACCATACTAATCCTGCCTTGGCGCGCAAAATGCCAGCGGCCTATCCCTTCCAGGTCGCCCTTGGCGGTGCCCTCGATGGCCACCAGGTGTTCGATGCGGGTGGTGCAAACCTCGAACACGACCCGATAAGGCAAGGTCCCTTTCCAGACATAACGCCGGACATTGTTGAGGCCACGGGCATCCCCGGCGGACACCTGTTCCACCTGCTGCAAGCCCGGCCACCAGTCCGGCCAGCGCAGGGAGTCTTGGATGGCCGAGAATACCGCCGCCAACGGTGCTTCAATGCGCCAGGTCGTCAGCAAGTGGTAGTCAGCCACGGGGCCTCCAGCGAGTCCTGTTCAGTGGTGAAAGCGCCGGCCCGGAACGTCAGGCGCTGGAAGAATCAGCTTATCAGCTCGTGAGAATATCCAGAAGAACGGCTGAGTCAGGAGGTAGTCTTCATGTCCTTGAGCCGTATCGAATCCGACAGTTTCGGGCCGATCCAGATCCCTGGTGACGCCTTGTGGGGGGCGCAGACCGAGCGCAGCCGCCATTTCTTCGCGATTGGAGGACAGCGCATGCCGATCGAGATTGTGCATGCGCTGGCCGAGATCAAACACGCCGCGGCAGAGGTCAATCGCGCGCTCGGCCTGCTCGACCCCGCTAAGGCCGACGCCGTGGCGGCTGCCGCGGCGCGCGTTGCTGCCGGCGAGTTCGACGCCCAGTTTCCGCTGTCCGTTTGGCAAACCGGTTCCGGCACCCAGAGCAACATGAACGTGAACGAGGTGATCGCCAACCTCGCATCGCTCGCCCTCGGCGGGGGGCTCGGAGCGGCGCGTTGCGTGCACCCGAACGACGACGTCAACCTCGGGCAATCGTCCAACGATGTCTTCCCGACGGCCATGCACCTGGCCGCGGTGCTGCAGACGAAGTGTCTTCTGGTCTCACTCACACGGCTGCGCACGGCACTGCAGGCCAAGGCGGCGGCGTTCGCCGGCATCCTCAAGATCGGCCGCACGCACCTGCAGGATGCCACGCCGCTCACGTTCGGCCAGGAGTTCAGCGGCTACGCGGCGCAGCTCGCCCTCGCCGAAGAGGCGCTGCGCGCCACGCTGCCGGCGGTCCATGCCCTTGCCATCGGCGGCACGGCGGTCGGCACTGGGCTCAATACCCATCCGGAGTTCGGCGCCCGGGTCGCGGCGCGGCTGGCCGAACGACTGGGCGAACCCTTCCGCGTCGCTGACAACCGCTTCGCCGCGCTCGCCGGTCACGAGCCCCTGGTCGGCTTGCATGGCGCGCTCAGGACGCTGGCCGTGGCGCTGACCAAGATCGCCAACGACATCCGCCTGATGGGCAGCGGCCCGCGGGCCGGACTCGGTGAGCTGCGCCTGCCGGCCAATGAGCCAGGCAGTTCGATCATGCCGGGCAAGGTCAATCCGACCCAGGTCGAGGCGCTGACGATGGTCTGTGCACAGGTGATGGGCCACGACGTCACGATCGGCATCGCTGCCAGTCAGGGGCACCTTGAGCTCAACGTCTACCAGCCGCTGATCGCCTACGACGTGCTCGACAGCCTGCACCTGCTCGGGGACGCGATGTCGAGCTTTGCCGAGCATTGCGTGGACGGCATTGAGGTCGACACCGAGCGCGCACTGGACCTGCTGAACCAGTCGCTGATGCTCGTCACGGCGTTGGCACCGCATATTGGCTATGACCGGGCGGCACGGATTGCGCAGCACGCGCACGCCAGCGGTCTGAGCCTGCGGGAGGCCGCCTTGGCGGTGGGAGGCATCCGTGCGGCTGATTTTGACACCTGGGTCGTTCCCCGGCGCATGCTCGGACCCGATTCATTTTAAATCGATGGAATTGCATGTCCTTCGTCCGTTGGTCCCGGTTCGTCGGCGCCCGCCTAATCACCCTGGTGCTGATCGGGTGGCACGGGATGAACGCGATCACGCGGCATATCCCATCGCTACCGATCTCGACGACGGCGAGCACTCGATCGATGTACTAAGATCATCAGTAGGCACAGTGAGGCCGTCGTCCAGAGCAAAACGACCGAAACTGAGCGGTTTCAAAATACCAACACGTGGGAGAACTTCATGTCTGATCGAGTATATAAGCTGCTGGAGGTGGTCGGCACCTCCAGTACGGGCACCGATGACGCCATTCACAACGCCATCACCACCGCCGCCCAGACCATCCGACACCTCGACTGGTTCGAGGTGGTCAAAACCAGCGGTCATATCGTGGATGGCAAGGTCGCCCACTTCCAGGTCACCCTGAAGATCGGTTTCCGGCTCGAAAGCGACTGACGAGCTGGCCTTGATGCCCTGTCCGAGAGTCCACTTGAGATCGGCGAGGAACGATGAAAAACATCCATCAGATTCTGAACGAGAAGGGCCGCCAAGTCTGGTGTATCGGCTCCGCGGCAACAATCTATGACGCGCTCGCCCTCATGGCCGACAAGAATGTCGGCGCCCTGCTGGTGACTGACGCGAGTGGCCCGGTGGGCCTCTTTTCGGAGCGTGAATACGCCCGCAGTGTGATCCTCAAGGGCCGTGCCTCCCGCGACACTCCGGTGCGGGAGGTCATGGTCCACCCAATCCTGTGTGTCACCCCGGATCACCTGGTGGAAGAGGCCATGGCCCTCATGACCGCGCATCGCGTGCGCCATCTGCCGGTCATCAAGGGGGGTGAAGTGCTCGGCATAGTCTCCATCGGCGATCTGGTCAAATCGGTGATTGACGAGCAGAAGTTCATCATCGAGCAGTTGGAGCACTACATCACCGGGTGACCGGGCCGCGATCACCGCTGCTTGCCCACCGCACTAGGGCCGGGCCATCTATCAGCGCGACCGTTGGCCCACGCCGGCGGAGATCCAGGAGGCCGTGTGCGCCAACCTGACCCGCGCTGAGTTCATTGCCGCCTATGCCAACCTCTTTTGAAGGGGATGCCTGCTGGTGTGCCCTCGAAACCCGTCATTTCCTGGGATAACAGATTTGTCATCCGGCGGTCACGCGGGCGTGCGGGTCTGCTGGGAACAGAATCAGGGGTTTATAGGCCCGTTGGCGCTTAGGTGAGCGGAGCTAGGTAAATAATCAGGCACTATCAAACAAGAGCAGGAGGCTCGCCACCCGCCCTGTTGATCCGTGGCGATCGCTGCTCGATAGCTGACTTCATCTATTGCCATGGAGAGCAAACATGAATCCTCTCCGAGGCTTCATGCTTGAACCAAACAGGATTGTTATTGTCCTATTTTGCGAATACGGAGGAAATCATGTTGCGGATTGCCAAGCTCACCGATTACGCCATTCGCCTGATGGCCCACATGGCCCGTTCGCCTGGCCGCCAGGTCAGCGCCCAGCAGTTTTCCGTGGAGACCAAACTGCCGGTGCCGACTGTAGCCAAGCTGCTCAAGCGGCTGTCCCACGCTGGCCTGGTCTACAGCACGCGCGGCGTGGCGGGTGGCTATGGTCTGGCGAAAAACCCCAAGGAAATCAAGATGGTGGATGTCATTACCGCCATCGAGGGCCCGGTGGCCTTGACCGAATGCGCCCTGGGCGCTGGCAATTGCAGCTTAGAGGCCGGCTGTACCACTCGCGCCCATTGGCGCCTGATCAACCAGGCCGTGCACGTGGCCCTGGAATCCGTGAGCCTGGCCGTATTGGCGTCGCCCCCGGCTCGGACCCGCGAAACTGGCATCAGGATGCCGCGCAAACAGACATAAGGAGGAAAAAAGCATGGACAACC
>CALMDH010000090.1:0-29052 GCA_937862735.1 uncultured Gammaproteobacteria bacterium | reverse complement strand
CCGCCAAAGCGATTGTTGCTCAGGAATTGCCAGGTCCGGGTGATATCGAGGAAGTCCGTCTCCCGGCGGATGTCTGGCGGGAAGGGGGCGAAGGGCGCGGCGAGGTGGACGATCCGCACGGCGGCCTCATCGAGGATGGTGGATCCGGAGGAGCGCAACACCCGGACCTCCTCCAGGCTACCATCGGCGCGCACCCCGACCTGGAGGATGAGGTTGCCGTAGAGCTTGCGTCGGCGGGCCTCCTCGGGGTAGTTGAGGTTGCCGATGGCCTCGACCTTGCGCCGCCAGGTTTCCAGATAACTGGCGTATTTGTACTCCTTGGTACTGGCGCTGATGGCCTTGCGCCGGGGGCGGTTGGCGAAGGCGGCGGTGTCCTCCACCAGTTTGGCGTTGAGTCTGGCGATCTCCTGGCCGCGGCTGGCCAGGATCGCCGCGGCCGACGGGGGGGAGGCGGGGACCGCGGGGGGGGGCAGGGTCGCCAGCGGGTCGACCGTGGGGGTCGGGGCTTTGTCCGATGAAGGGGCGGTGGTCGTGTCGGCTGAAATGGTCTCCGGTTGAAGGGGCTCGGGTGGAAGATGATCGGCTTGAAAGCCATCGGCCGGGAAGTGATCGGCGGCAAGGAGCGTATTTCGCGCCAAGTTTGCCGTGGTCTCCTCGGTGATTGCCCGTGCGGGCGCGGTGGATGTTTCCAGTGCTGACGAAGCCCCGGTATCTGTTGAAGGTGGGGTGGAAGTTTCCAGTGCTGACAGGGCGGAAGCGCTGTCGGATATGGCGTCCGAAGGGGCCGAAGGCATCGGAACGAGATCAGCGGAAGCGGCGCCGGTCAGGTTCCGAGCTTGCCCCACAGGCGGTTCTTTGGCTGGGGAGGCAGCATCATTGCCATCCTGCACTCCCTGGGCCTCCCGCGCGCGATCAGCCAAGGCATCGGGACGCTGGGGCACCACCGGCTCCCCATCCGCCTGGCGCAGGACCAGGACATCCAGCGCTGGCGGCGAAGTTGGCAGAGGACGAGGGGCCTTGAAGCCCAGGCCATAAATCAGCAAGGCATGCGAGACCAGGGCCAGCAGCAGGGCAGGCCAGAAGGGATTGCCGAGGGAAAATGGCCAGGCCCTGGTGACGGAGGTGAGCGAGGGCGGGTAGGGGTCCGGGTGTGGGGTAATCCCAGGGTGCGGTAGGAGGAGACCCACCGCGACGGGCAGGCGATGGGTCATGGTCCCGACGGACTCGCGCCATCCGGGGTCAGGGGCGGGGCCTCGATGACCGCGGCGTTGCGGTCCAGCAGTTCCACCCGTCTGGCCATGGCAGGATCCAGGTGGATCCGACCCTGGCCGTCGACCAGAAGGACGGAGCGCACCCCGAGGGCTCGGGCGGTTGCGTACCAGTGCTCGGGACCGGCGATCATCAGGGCATGGGCGGCGGCGTCGGCGGTGGTGGCGTCGTCATGGAGGACGGTGACCAGGCGGGCCCCGCTGGCCGGCCAGCCCGAGCGGGGGTCGATGAGGTGGTGATAACTTTTGCCTTTGTAGGTGAAATTGCGCTCGTAATCACCGACGGTGAAGACACTCTCGTTGCCGGAGACCTGGATGATGCCCAGGACCCCGCCGCCGCTGGGATTGCGGATGGCGACCGGCCAGGGCTGACCGCTGCGGGTGCCGATGGCGCGCAGGTCCCCGCCGATGTTGAGGATGGCGTTGTGAATGCCAAACTCTCGCAGGTGTTCGATCACCCGATCGATGGCATACCCGCTCTGGATGGCGGCAAAATCCAGCTTGAGGGTGGGATTTCCGGTCCGCAGGAGGATGTCATCGACCTCAAGGTCGCTCATGAGCGGCTTGGCCTTCACCAGGGCCTCGATATTGGCCTTGTCCGGCGGCTGGCGGCGCCCGGCCGGCGCGTTCTGAAAACCCCAGAGCTCGGCCAGCTTGCCCGCGGCGGGATTGAAGAGGTGTTCGCTCCGCTCGGCCAGTTCCTGGCTCGCGCGGATCAGGGGCAGCAGGGCCGGCGGGGCGGCGAAGGCCCTACCGGTCGGCAGCAACTGGTTGACCCGACCCAGACAGCCCTGGTTTGGGTCCCCCCAGGCGTCGGCCATGAATTGCAGGTCCTGCTCGACCCGCCGCGCAATCCCCTCAGCCTCCTCCCGCCGGATGCCGACGATGCTCAGATCAACGGGGGCGCCGAAAGCCTCGAAATGGGCGTTGTGGACCGGGCTCTCGTCGCGGCATCCGGTCAGGGTCAGGAGGATGAGCGCCAAGATACCCAGAATTGGGTAGCGGCCGCGGGGCCGTACGGGTTCAGCGCTCATCGAGATGCACGGCGAGACGATCGAGCAGATCGCCGGCGATGTCCAGACCAAATTGGGCGTCCAGCTCGCGGATGCAGGTCGGGCTGGTGACATTAATCTCGGTGAGATAGTCACCAATGACGTCCAGACCGGCGAACCAGATGCCCCGCCGGCGCAGTTCCGGCCCGACCCGGGCGGCGATTTCGTGGTCACGCGTGCTTAGGGGGCGACCCTCGCCGCGGCCGCCGGCCGCCAGGTTGCCCCGGGTCTCGCCGGCCTGGGGGATGCGGGCCAGGGCATAGGGCACGGGCTCGCCATGGATCATGAGGATGCGCTTGTCCCCGGCGGCGATCTCGGGAATGAAACGCTGGGCCAGGCAGTAACGGCTGCCGTTGGCGGTCAGCGTCTCCAGAATGACCCCCAGGTTCGGGTCGCCGGGGCGGACGCGGAAGATGGAATGACCGCCCATGCCCCCCAGCGGCTTGAGGATGAGATCGCCCTGCTCGGCGAGGAAGGCGCGCAGTTCGGCCTGGGAGCGGGTCACCCGGCTCGGCGGGCAGCAGTCGGGGAACTCCAGGGCGAACAGTTTTTCGTTGGCGTCGCGCAGGGCCTGGGGGGCGTTGACCACCAGGGCGCCGGGGCCGGAGGGGCTGAATCGGGCCCGGTCGAGGATGTGCGTGGCATAGAGAAATTCAGTGTCGACGGGCGGGTCCTTGCGCATGAGGATAAGGTCCAACTCGTCCAGCGGCCGCTCCTCTTCACCCAGGAAGCGATACCAGTCTGCCGGATCGTCCCGGACCCGCAGTTCACGCATCCGTCCCCAGGCACGGGCACCACGCAGGGCGAGGTCATCCAGGGTCAGGTAGAGGAGGCGCCAGCCCCGGCGCTGGGCGGCCAACAGCATGGCGAAACTGCTGTCTTTCGCGATCTTGATGGACTCGATGGGGTCCATGACCATGCCCAGTTCTCGGTTCATGGGCGCATCTTAACGCATGGGGGAAAAGGCTTGTAAGCCGCGTGGGCAGCTAGGAGGGCAGGCTCTGGATGGGAGCCGGTGGTTTAGGCGCAGGCCGAAGGCATTTGGGTACTGTTGTCTCTGGGGGTTTACAACAGAAGATGACAGGCCCGTCTACTTAGACCCCCAGGTCCCCCCACAGGGCCTGAGCAATGGCGAGGGCGGCCAGGGGTGCCGTCTCGGTGCGCAGGATGCGGGGGCCGAGGCGCACGCCGGTGAAACCGCTGGCATAAGCCCGTTCCCGCTCGGCGGGGGCCAACCCGCCTTCGGGACCGATCAGTAGCGTCAGGGCGGGGCCAGGAGGGGCTAAGCCGGCCAGTGAACGGTCGGCGCGGGGGTCGAGGAGCAGGGGGGTGGGATGGCCAAGGTCCAGCCAGGACTCCAGGGGCTGGGCGGGGTTGAGTCGCGCCAGGCGCCGCCGACCGCACTGTTCGCAGGCGGCGATCATCACCCCGCGCCAATGATCCAGGCGCTTGGCGAGGCGGTCGCCCTCCAGGCGCACCACGGCGCGCCCGGCAAAAAGGGGCGTGACCTCAGCGACGCCTAACTCCACCGCCTTTTGCAGGGTGTAATCCATGCGCTCGCCCCTGGAGATACCAATACCCAGGTGGACCTGAAGGGGCGGTGGCGACTCCGGAGGACCTGGTTCTCCCAGCCGGGCCTCGACCCGGTGGCGATTGGCGCCGAGGACTTCCGCGGGGTAGTCCCGGCCATCACCGTTGAATAAGAGCAGATGATCCCCGGGGCGCAGGCGCAGGACCTGCACCAGATGCTGGACGGCCGGGGCGGGAAGGGGGATCACCCCTCCCGGGGGTAGTTCGGCGTCGAGGTAGATGCGCGGGGTACGCATGTCAGCCCTCACTCACGATGGTCGCCAGGCCGGTTATCCCCTAGCAGGGCCAGGGTCTCGGCGGCGATCTCGCTGACCTCGTCATCGTCGTCATCCAGCAGGCGGCGTACGCTAGTAATGACGCCAGGGTCACCGGTGAGGCCCAGGTAGTGGCAGGCGTCGGCCCGGGTCTGGGGCTGAGCGGAGAGGGTGAGGGTCTCCAGGGTCGGGATGGCGGCGCGGGCGAGGGCCTGGCCGGCCAGGTCTTCCATCAGGGCGCCGATACCGATGCGTGTCGCCAGCGGGGTGTCGGGTTCCGCCAGCAGGCCCAGGAGTCCGGCCAGGCGCTCGGGATGGGTCTCGATCAGGGCCTTGGCCTCGTTGAAACGGCGCTGGTCGAGCAGATAGCCGAGGTAGGCTGGCCAGCCGCCGCCGCTGGCCGCCGCCTTGGCCCATTCCGCCAGTTCACCCGGGGAAAGGGCCCCCTCAAAGCGAAAGGGGCCAATCTCGATCTGAGGGAGAACCCGCCTATCCATTTTGGGCGCTTTACCCGTCGCGACAAGGAGATTGATAATTTCCAGGCGGTCGATCAATCCAGTTTTGACCAAGCGGGTTAAGCCCTCGATGGCCGTTGCGCAATGGGCGCAGCCGGTAGCGATCAGCAGGCGGGCACTGGGAACCCTTTCAGTAGTCATGCTCGCCTCGTTGACGGTTTATGCCGGAAAACACCTACGGGTTATTGCCTGCCGGGCCTTGGCGACTGTTCCGCCCGCCCAGCCGCGGGGTAGGCAAATGGCCGCGGCCCATCGGGTCATAAGTAAAACGCTGATAAGCTCAACTTATGGCTGCTGGGGTAAAACTGGTTTGACACCTGTCCTTGACCCTCCCTAAGCTTTGCCGCCCAAGGGTCACACCGGGTCGGAAGGACAGCTGATATCCACCTTCAGTCTGTCGCCAAGATTCAGGATTTCCGATGTGGCGCTGAGTCGAGGAGGATTCAAGCAGAACGTGATCGATGCCGCTCAAACCAAAACCAGTGGGCGGGTCGTCCGTCTTCGCCGCCAACGGCGATCTTCGCTGCAGTATAACGCTAGGAGAAAGAACACCATGCCAACATTTGTGCGTACTGATAAGTGCGATGGCTGCAAGGGCCAGGACAAGACCGCTTGCATGTACATCTGCCCCCACGACCTGATGAAGCTCGATCGTGACGGGTCCGAGACCGGCCATGCCATGAAGTCTTACAACCAGGAACCCGAGCAGTGCTGGGAGTGCTACTCCTGCGTCAAGATCTGCCCGCAGCAGGCCATCGAGGCTCGTCACTACGCCGACATCGTGCCCCTGGGCGGCTCGGTCCAGCCCCTGCGCGGCTCCGACTCTATCATGTGGACCATCAAGTTCCGCAATGGCACCCTGAAGCGCTTCAAGTTCCCCATCCGCACCACCCCGGAAGGCTCCATCGATCCTTACGGCGGCAAGCCCACCGCTGCCCTGGGCAACATCGCCGCGACCGGTTTCTTCACCGGCAGCGCTGATGGCGGCGTGACCAAGGGCTATCGTCCTGGCAATCCCGCCGAACTGATCCGCAAGTAAGATTTCGAGAGAGGTATTCAAATGGCTGGTGAATTTGGCAATCCGGAAATCGTCCAGGAAGAAGTTGACATCCTGCTGATCGGCGGTGGCATGGCCTGCTGTGGCGCGGGCTACGAAATCATGCAATGGGCCGAGGCCGCCAAGAAAGAGACGGGCGTGGACCTCAAGATCAAGCTGGTCGACAAGGCCGCCATGGACCGCTCCGGCGCCGTGGCCCAAGGCCTGTCCGCCATCAACACCTACATCGGCTCCGAGCAGGACCCCGCCGACTATGCCCGCATGGTCTCCAACGACCTGATGGGCATCACCCGCGATGACCTGGCCTATGACCTGGGCCGCCACGTCGACGACTCCGTGCACCTGTTCGAGGAGTGGGGCCTGCCGATCTGGAAGACCGACGAGAATGGCGAGCGCCATGACGGCTCCAAGGGCATGCCCGCCCTGAAGGATGGCGGCAAGCCCGTCCGCTCCGGCAAGTGGCAGATCATGATCAACGGCGAGTCCTACAAGTGGATCGTCGCCGAGGCCGCCAAGAAGGTCCTGGGCTCCGACCGCATCCAGGAGCGCGTCTTCATCGTCAAGCTGGTCAATGACAAGAACGACAAGAACCGTATCGCCGGTGCCGTCGGCTTCTCCGTCCGCGATCACAAGCTGTTCGTCTACAAGGCCAAGGCCATCCTGTTGGCCGCCGGTGGCTGCGTCAACATCTTCCGTCCCCGCTCCGTCGGTGAGGGCACGGGCCGCGCCTGGTACCCGGTGTGGAACGCCGGCTCCACCTACGCCATGGCCGCCGAGGCCGGCGCCGAGCTGACCATGATGGAAAACCGCTTCGTGCCCGCCCGCTTCAAGGACGGTTACGGTCCGGTCGGCGCCTGGTTCCTGCTCTTCAAGGCCCAGGCCACCAACGCCTACGGCGAAGTCTACATGCAGAAGAACAAGGAACTGCTGAACGACTATCCGCCCTACGGCCAGGCCGCCGTGCCCGCCTCCTGCCTGCGCAACCACCTGATGCTCAAGGAGATGAAGGAAGGCCGCGGTCCCATCTACATGGACACCGTGACCGCCCTCGCCAAGCTGCGTGAGACCCTGTCCCCCCGCGAGGTCAAGCACCTCGAGGCCGAGGCCTGGGAAGACTTCCTTGACATGTGCGTCGGCCAGTGCGGTATCTGGGTGGGTGAGAACGTCGAGCCGGAGAAGAAGAACTCCGAGCTCATGCCCACCGAGCCCTATCTCCTGGGTTCCCACTCCGGTTGCTGCGGTATCTGGGCCTCCGGTCCCGAGGACGTCGGCGCCCCCACCGAGGAGCTGCATGCCGACAAGGACAAGATCCCGGGTCACCTGCCGCAGGGCTGGAACTGGGGCTATCGCGGCATGACCACCGTCAAGGGCCTGTTCACCGCCGGCGACGGCGTGGGCGCCTCCGGCCACAAGTTCTCCTCCGGCTCCCATGCTGAGGGTCGCATGGCCGCCAAGGCGATGGTCAAGTACTGCCTGGACAACAAGGACATGCAGGTCGAGCTCGACACCGACCCCGCCGTCCTGGTCGAGGAGATCTACCAGCCGGTGCGTAACTACCTGCAGCACAAGGACTACACCACCGCCATCGACGTCAATCCGCACTACATCACGCCCAAGATGCTGCAGTTCCGCCTGCAGAAGATCATGGACGAGTATGTCGCCGGTGTCGCCACCTACTACACCACCAACGCGCACATGCTGCAGGTGGCGGAAGAGAAGCTGGAGATGCTGAAGGAAGACGCCATGAAGATGCGCGCCAAGGACCTCCACGAGCTGCTGCGGGCCTGGGAGAACTATCACCGCATCCTCACCGCCGAGGCCCACATGAAGCACATCCAGTTCCGCGAGGAGAGCCGCTACCCCGGCTTCTACTATCGGATGGACAAGAACTTCGTCGACGAGGAGAACTGGCACTGCTTCGTCAACTCCATCTACGACAAGGAGTCCAAGGCCTGGACCTGCTTCAAGCGCGCCCATGTCGATCTGGTCGACAAGTCCAAGCTGTTCAAGGCCGCGGCCCACTGAGCCGCCACGCGGTAACGGCCAGGTGCTGACGTTCAGCGTCAGCACCCCTCGCTAGCCGGCTTGCGGCTGGCAAACTGACCGGGCGCCTCGTGGCGCCCGGTTCTTTTTGAGAGTACGCCCATGAGTGACGAAAGACCCGAAATCCCCTTCCAGAGCCCGGTGCTGCCCGAGGTGCTGAGCGAGAAGACCGAGATCAGCTTTCGCTGCTATCCCGGCATCTCCTGTTTCAACGCCTGCTGCAAACGGGCCGACGTGACCCTGGCGCCCTACGACATCCTGCGCCTGAAAAACCACCTGGGCCTGACCTCCACCGAATTCCTGGCCCGACACACGGTCCCCTTCCAGATGGACGCCGACGGCACCCCGGGTGTCAAACTCAAGACCAGCGACGCGGGGGCCTGCCTGCTGCTCGACGGCGACAAGGGCTGTAGCGTCTATCCGGACCGGCCCACCGTCTGCCGTTACTACCCCGTTGCCCTGCTCAACCGGCGGATCGCCGGTGAGGCGGATACCCATCAGGAGTATTCCCTGGTTCGCGAGGAGCACTGCAAGGGGCACCTGGAGGAGCGACTGATCAGCATCGGTGACTACCGACAGGAGCAAGGCTGCGACCTTCATGACGAGCACAACCGCGAGTGGTACCAGCTCATCCTCAAGAAGCGCTCCGCCGGGCCGACCGTGGGTCGTCCGCCCCAGACCAGTCTTAACGTCTTCTTCATGGCGTCCTATGACCTGGACACCTTCCGCCGCTTCGTCCTCAGCGACAAATTCAAGGACACCTACGACCTGCCGGCGAACTTCTACGCTGAGGTCCAGGCCGATGACCTGGCCTTGCTGAAATTCGGTTACCGCTTTCTGCGCCAGGTGCTGTTCGCCGAATTCACCATCCCCGAGCAACCCGGGGCCTGGGACAGACGCGTCGCCCAGCGCCAGGAGGTCTGGGACCTGCGCCGCCAGGCCGAACTGGCCCGGCGCCAGCAGGCGGAGGATGAGAAGTATCAGGGCGAGTTATGATTCTGGGCGTCAATGGTTGCCGGCGCCAGACCCGCCTGACGACGTTGCCACATCCGCCAGAACAACGCCTCCAGGTGTCGGGTAAATCCCGCCACGTCGAAGTAGGGCTCACGATTGCGGGCCAAATGAAGTCGCTGCCGCAGATCGGCCAATTTTTCAGGATGCTGGGCCAGGTATAGGGCGCGACTCCGGTAGACATCCAGGCAGGGGCTCACCATGTCTGGCAGGCCGGCGGCATGGAGCAGGCTGGCGGCCACCCGGCCGGCAAAGGTCTTGCCAATACAGGTCAGCACGGGCACCCCCATGAACAAGGCATCCGATGTGGTAGTATGCGCGTTATAAGGTAGCGTATCCAGAATCAGATCCGCCAGGGGGAGACGGGCCAGGTGTTCGGCTTGGGTGACCCGTGGGGCAAAGATGAGTCGCTCCGGGTCTATCCCCCGTCGCTCCGCTTCACGCCGCAGATTTCCGATCACCTCCTTCTGACGCGCGAACAGCCAGAGTACACTATCCGGTACCTCCCGCAGCAACTCGCACCAGAGGTTGAAAAAGTCGGGGAGAATTTTGCGCGGGTTGTTGAAACAACAGAACACGAAACCCCGATCCGGCAACCCCGCCTGAGCGCGGCTGAGAGTGGCGTCCACCTGCCTCTCGGTATCCAGGGGGGCATAGGCATGCGGCATATAAGCCAGGGCCTCCTGATAGGCGCCAGCCTCTTCGGGCGGGATGATCCAGGGGTCCGCAATCAGATAATCCATAAAATCCACCCCCATTGTGCCTGGATATCCAAGCCAATTGACCTGGATAGGGGCGGGCCGCAGAGCTAGGATTTCCGGTCGGGCGAGACGCGTGTAACCTTTTAAATCGACAAGGATATCGATGCCATCTTGTCCGATGAGTCGGGCAACCCCCACGGGATCAAGGTGTCCAACCTCCCTGAATTGCTCGAAACTGGTTTCCAGTCGTCGGCGAGTAGGGCTTTGATCGTTTGGACCGTAGGAATAGGCGTACACCGCAAAACGCTCGCAGTTGTGATGCTCGAAGACGCCGGCGGCAAGAAAGGCCGTGGCGTGCTCATGGAAATCGGCTGACAAGTAGCCGATTCGTGGACGGCTATCCTCGGGGTGTGGTTGCAAGACTGTTTGCGGCATCTGTCCTGCCCATTGGACAAGCCGCTGGGCATGGCGGCGTGTGATGCGCCCGATGGTCTCAGGGTCAAGCTCGGGTATTTGCAAAGCAATGAAAGGTTCCAGTGGCGGCGGGTCCGGGACCTTGAGGAGGGCAACTACCCGAGCCAGGCGTCGGCGGTAATCGGTCCAATCACTCAGGCAGATCTGGTTATATAGGAGATTAATGATGATCAAGGGCGAGCGGTCACCGTGAAGGGGCATGGCCTCCTCGAGTACCTGTACAGCCTTGGCGCGCTGGTTGGCGGCCGCATACCAGCCCGCAAGCTTCAGATAGTCCCCGTGCAAGGCGTTGCCCAAGGCTAATACCTGGGTCATCAATTCCGTTGCGGTCCGGAGATCGCCTTGGCGCGCCCGCACCTCCGCCAGAAGTCGCTGGATATTCGGTTTAGCGGCTCCGGCCTTGGCTGCTAACTGCAGCAGGGCCTCTGCTTGCTGGAGGTCGTGTAGCTCGACGGCTAAAGCCGCCAGATGCAAAAGGGCTTGCCGATGACCCGGGACCAAGCGCAGCACCTCCTCAAAACACGGACGGGCCTCCACTATCCGGCCTTGGTCGCGCAGAATGGCCCCGAGGCACAGCCAGGGCTCAGGTGCCGTCGGATTACGCCGGGCAAGATCCTGGCACAGGGCCTCCCCCTCTGCCGACTGGCCAACTTGTGCCAGCAGGCTACCAAGATCGCTGGCGGCGAGGATGAAGTCCTCTTTGAGTTCGAGGGCGCGCCGGTAACTGTCGATCGCTTCGGGATAATGTCCCAAGGCCCGAAGACACTGGGCCAGATTGTAGTGCACGTTGGCATCCTGGGGCGCCAATCGGAGCGACGCTTGGAAACAGGCTAGGGCCTCCCGCTGACGACCCGTACTCATCAGCAGTCCGCCTAGGTTGACTTGAGCGCCCAGGTACTTGGGCGCAAGCTTGAGGCAGCGTCGATACCAAGCCTCGGCCTCGGCCCGCCGACCCTGATCCCGTGCCAGATTAGCCAACAAAAAGAGCGTGCCAGGGGCATTCTTATTCAGGGCCAGTAGCCTCCGTGCCTGTTGCTCGGCTTCCACCAAGCGCCCGGCCCGCCACAGTCCAATGACCTCCCGCTCGATCGACTGGCTGGTTTGTCCGCCAATTGCGGGAGGGGTAAGGTGAAAAGGCGTACCTTTTGCCATGCGGGTCCCAACCTGTGTATAAATCAACAAAACACCGAATACCCCAGCAACACCTGAATCACGGCGTTCCGCAGTCCAGGGCAACAAAGGGTTTCCGGCCCCATCCTTAAAGGGTATATTAGAATTGTTGTCATATGAAACCCACCGGTCCCGCTGACCTCGACACTCAGGATCCCTTGGTCCCCCTCCCACTGATTTTGCTGGTGAGGGCGCCAGTTGCGAGATATAGCGAGTCCGGGCACTGCCCTTCGCTTTGCGACACCCCATGAAGCTCGACACCTCATGCGAAGTTTTCTTCTTCGCTTCCTCCTCCGGCCATTGCACCTTTGACTGCCAATACTGCATCATTCATCCCATCGCCAAGCACCAGCCATCCCTGGACTATGATGACCTCAAATTTCTGCTGGACTTTTTCCAGGTCAAGGCCTTCTTTGCCTTCTCGGGAATTGGCGATTTCTTCGCTAGTTATCGCCGCTCAGACCGGTTCCTGAGTCGTTTGCTCGAACAAGACGTGGAAGTGGCCCTGGATACCAACGGGTCGATTCTGCAGGATTTCCCGGATCTGCCTGAAGTGAGCCTGCGCAAGATACGCCACATCAACCTCACCATGCATTACCACCAGATTAAGCGTAAGGGCCAGCTTGAACGCTGGTCCCAGCACGCCCGGATCTTCCTCGACCGCCGTTACCAGCAGACCCACCCTGACTACATCCTCTCCCCCCCGCTCATGGACGAATGGGAAGAGGCCCTGGCCTTTTATGCCCGCGAGATCTATGCCCGCACGGGCAAACCGCTGCTCCTGGTGCGCGATATCGACATCCCCTTCCCGGCTGCCGCGGAGTCACGCCTGCGGGCGCTGTGCCAGCGATTTGGGCCCGTTGTCGACCAGGTCCATCAGGAGGACTTTGCCGCCGCCTTCCGCGACAGGCCTGAAGTCCTCTGTCCCGCTGGCCGGCGCTATTTTCGTCTGTGGAATGACGGTCGCGTCCAAGGCTGTCCAAACCTGCCCGGCGTTCCAGACCTTTTCGACTGCGGCAACCTCAAGGAGCGCCGCATCCGGATCCGGGATGGCGCTTTCCGCTGTAACTCCCCTCGCTTCTGCGATTGCAACGTCATAGACAACCTCGGAAAAATGGATCAGCCGGCCAGGACGGCCAACCTCGCCGCCGCCTAGGGGGTGTTAGGGGACCCATGACCATCGGCGTTATCATCGTCAATTACTACACCGAGGCACTGGTGCAGCCACTCGTCACGCGACTTGTGAGCTATCCCAGTGTTAGTCAGGTGATCGTATTTGACAATGGCAGCGCCAATCCCCTCTCCTTCGCGTCCGGATCGGTACGCGTCATGAGCGCGGGACGTAACCTGGGGTTCGGCGCGGCCGTCAATCGCGCCTTCGCCGCTTTGACCTCCAGCTATGTTCTGCTCATCAACCCGGATGCGATAGCCGATGCGGCTAGCGTGGAGCGGCTGCTCCAGGCTGCCCGATCCTATGGATGCCCCCTCGTCGGGCCGCGTTTCTACTGGGATGACGAGGGTCTGTTCCGGCTGCCGCCCGCAACCGGGGCATTTCCGTGGCTGGCGGTGGGCGCCGAGGCACCGGATTCCCTGGCAGGAAGGTTACGTTCGCATGCCTGGGCGGTTTATCACGACCACTACTGGGCGCAGCGGGCCCCCTTCCGGCTGCCTTTTCTCTCCGGTGCCTGCCTGCTCCTGGCTCGCGATTGGCTTCTGACCCGTGGCCGGGTCTTCGATGAGCGCTTTTTCATGTACTTTGAAGACACGGACCTCTGCATGGATGTCCTGTCGCAGGGCTGGCAGCCGCTATGCGTGCCGGGAGCCGAGGTCATCCATTACTGGGATCAGAGCCCTGAGCCCCAAGCGGTCAAGTCCCGGATGATGGCGGAGGCCGGTCACCTTTTCCGTCTCAAGCATTCCATACCGGATGGCCCCCCGTCCCTCTCCACCCCAAGCTCATCGCCGCCCTTGCCCGGGACTCCCTGGGAGGACCTGGGTCTGATGCGAGAGCCGCCCTGTCTCGTTATTCACCAAGCCGCAGCCGGAGGGACCCTGGAAGTGGCGGTGGGGGAGGATTTCGTCCCCTTCGCGCAAGCGCGGCTTGGGCCCGAGGGCTTGCTGCCCTGGTCTTCCTCGCCCCCGCGGGAGGAGGAACTGGTGCCCGCCGCGGCGGGCGGCCGTCTGGTCATCCCCTTTCCCGGAACGGTCTGGGCACGCCTGAGGGCAGGCCACTATCTGATTCGCTTGCGGGCAGGGGATGGCCGGGTCATCAGGTGCTGGCGGTGGCGGCAACGTTAGACAAGGCCTCCGTGCGGCCCGAACCCGAAATCGTATCAAGTCCGCTGAGTCAGTCCCGACTCAGTCCCGGACGCCAGTCCGGGTTGCTGTCGGCCCGATCGTAGATGGGCGAGGGGCTCGGCTTCGGACCCGTAAAGGGTTGCCAGGCTGAACGCGGCAAGCAGGTCCTTGGTTGGTAAAGTCGGGGCGGTTGTTGTAAATTGGTGGCATCTGCGTGGCAACCAGGGGATGCACCACCGGATTTGAGCGCGGAGGCTGGCGTATTTATGCAACAAGAGGTGGTTTTTTTGCAAAAAAATTCGCCATCCCTGTTGACATCCCGGCGAGATGAGGCATACTAAACCCGTAGCCCATTCCATTGGGCCCGGAAATGAATTTTTCACAGGCAAACCATGGCTTCGGATTGCAAACCTATCCTGGGTGAATTGTGAGGCGGGCCTGGTCCGTAGTTATCAACTACTTTTTTCACTATGCGCAACAACAGGAGATATCGCATGAAAACGCGTTTCCGCAAACTCGCCATTGCCTCCGCTATTACAGCGGCCATGGGTGGCATGAGCCTCCCGGCTCATGCCATCGTGACTGGTATCGCTGGCGAAGCCCTTCTCGTACCTCTCGTCATTTGGGACGATGACCGTGGTGGGGTCGCTGATGTCGACCTTAACACTCTGATTGAAATCGAGGTTCCGGCTTCGATCGGCTGGGAAGGCGTTGCCAACACCTGGACGGCAAAGCATAGCACCCCGACCTTCGTACCCCTGAAGGGTGTTGACGACTTTAATAAGGATGTCTTTAAGCCGGTTGTCGTCGGTGGAAACACTCGCTATGTCAATAAGGTCCATTGGTTCCTCTACGACGAGAGGAGCGTTGAAGTAGCCAACGACGACTTTCCGGTTACCCCGGACGACGTGTATCAGATCAATTTCCGCGACCTAATGGGTGGTGACCTTGAAGGCCTGCCCATGTATATGGTCTTCGTCAACGAGAACAGCTATCAAAATCCTGATCAGGGCGCTCAATTCGCCATGTTTGGTGATGCTTGGCTGGTGAATGGCCCCGTCGGAACCTTGCAAGTCCAGATCCCCGTCTTGCCGATGAATGACGGTCCTGATACCACGGACTACCCCGTCTACGAGGACAACGTCGTCTATCCTGGTGGCGGTTATCCGGATGTCTCTCCCTTCGCCAGTGGCAATCTGCTGAACTATGCCGATGGGGTCTTCCAGGGCGTCACCGTCTTTGATTTGCCCTTGTCTACGCCGAATGCCGTCACCTACCATATCATGTGGCGTGAGACAAACCTTGGCGACGGCGGCGCGAATGCGAACCCCAACGCTAGCGGTTGGATCGATGTGGAAGTCTACGATTCCGAAGAAAGAGCGTGCTCTGATAAAGTCTGGATCGACGATGAACTGTCGATCATCTGCTGGGATCCGACCAATGATTATTGGACTACCCAATGTGGATTTGAATCTGGTCTGTTGCCGGCTATCACGACCAAGACCGAGACTTGCTGGACCGATGAAACCAATGCCAATGGCTTCATTTCCTATCGCTTCGGCGAGTGGCTGGACCGTGGTTCGCAAAGCCCGGAGACTTCTGGTGTCATGTTCGCCATCATGAATCGGACAATCGGTGCCGGCACCGACAACGATTTCACGGAGGAAATGGCTTTGGGTAGGTATCGCGGCTGGTATCCCAAGAAATAAAATCAGTCAGTGGCCAGCTGGAATTCCGGCTGACCCCTCCGTCTAAGGCGATACGCGCAAAGCGTATCGCCTTTTTTTTTAGGTGTAGGTTTGTGACCTGAAAAATGTTTCATGGCAGGGTGATGACCACCCGTCCATGAGCGTTTATAATTGAATAAAGTTGAAGCCTCATCGTCCTCTAGAGGATGCAGGGGCATAAGCCTCTGGGGCCTTACTCCCTTCCATTGGTGGGCGAAGGCGAGGAGAGTAACGGTTAAATCATGCCAGGCGCTGCAGCTGCTGAGTCAAGGTCCTCCATCGAAGTTGGCGTCGATGCCCGCCGCCGGCAAGACGGCTGGGATTGGTCCACTCGTCTCGTTATCTATAGGTAAAATATAATTGAAGCAATGACTAGCATGCGCTTGCGGAAGGTGCGGAGGCCGATACTCATGGCCTGGTTGCTGGCCTTGGGTCGCCTTTCAGCCGTGGACGCCGCTCCCCTTGACGCACGGGGGCCGGGCCAGGAGGACGGGGTGCCAAATTTTCCGACCATGGCCTATCTCCCCATGCCTAAGGCGGTAGATTATCTATTGATCGACGATGTCAATCAGGACCAGAAACTCGACCTGTTGCTGACATCCCACGGCGGCAACCTGGCCCGGCTGTTTTTGCAGCAGGAGGGCAGGCACTGGCAGGCGGGACCTCCGCTTCCCCAAGTCGGCTTCCATCCGGGCTATCTGCTGCGCATCCCGGAACCGGGTCCCTCGCCGCAGTATCTTGCGCTAGCCGAAGGTGATGCCCAGTTCAAAATCTTGGCGCCGCAGTCCTCGGGGGACTTCAGGGTCATGAGCGAAATCCCCGCGGCAGCTCCCCGTGCAGGGACTTGGTTCACCTGGCCCGGATGGGGGCAGGGTCTTGCCTATGGTTCCTATGCTGACTCCATCGTCATCCTCGTCAAGGGATTCGACACCCAGAGGATGGAGGACGCCAGGGCGGTGGAATTGAGGTTTAATCCAAACTTCGAACGCATAGAGTCGTTCACTACGGCGGATATCGACGGCGATGGGATCGAGGAGGTCCTGTTCTTCAATTCCGGGCTCAATGCGGTGCAATTCATTCGCTATCCGGGGCCGGATCAAGTACCGAAGATCGAGTTCCTGTGGATTCTGCCAAAGGGTGGAAAGTCCCATGGGGTGATCGCCGCTGATCTCGATCAGGATGGCGACATCGATATCCTGGTCCCTGACCAGGTTGGGCAGGACCCGGAAGGGACCACCGCCCTCAACCTGTTTCTGAACGAAGGTAGGGGGGATTGGCGTCCGGATTGCATCAAGATACCCCTTCCAGCGGGAGGCCAACCCGGTATTCGCAGCGCCGATTTCGGCGTCGACCAAGATGGACAGGGCTATGTCCTAGCCGCGGGCTATCGGCACCTAGCCCTCGTCCGCATCCCCCCGCGCCGGAATGGTCACGATGCACCTGAGATCGAAGCCCCGGAGATAAGACTGGTGCATCTGCCCAAGAAGACCGGTATCCCCCAAATATTAATCAGGGATCTGGATGGTGATGGCTGGCTGGATGGAGTAATTGCGAATAGTCTGGGGGCTGGACTGGGGGGAAGGGTGATCTATGGCCCCCTGTGGACGGGTTTCGAGGTACTCCAGTCGGAAGGATTCCCGCCAGGCCAGTCACACCAGGATATACGCTGATCTCATCCGGTTGGCCCACATAAAGTTCATACGACATCAATGATTTTGAGCACCTGACCATCATGCGCGTTCATCGACATCTCAATGCAGTGCGTCTATCTCTTGCCGTGGGGATGCTTGCCAGCCCCTTGGCGGTGACGGAGGAACTTGGAGGCAGGCCAGGGGCGGACCAGTCCCCAGCCCAGACAAACGTGGCATCGGTTGCCAGCCCAAGTGAAGCAAAGACGGAGGAGATGGCTCAATCCCAGGGCGCTGATAACCCGCCGATGCCAAAGGTGGTGATGGCCAGGGTGGGCGATGCCGAGATCACCGTCGAAGAGTTCCTTCGATTCCTAACTACTAACTCTAGCAAGGTACGGCAAGCCAAAACAGCCGAGGGTAAGGCCGGGTTGCTGCGCACCGCGATTGAAAATCGGCTATTGATCGCGGCGATGGTCCAGCAAGGTCTCATAAAACCGGATTTCAAGCAGGAAGAGTTGCCCCGCGGGATGGCCAAGCTGGCGGAGCGACATTTTCCGCTGCCACCCGTACCACCGGAGGACAAGCTGAAGGAATTTTACGAGACCCATAAGGAGGATTTTGGGATACCCTCGGCGGTCAGGCTTTCCCAGATTCTGATTGGGGTTAAAAAGGACGCGAGCCCGGAAGAGCGTGAGGCAGCCAGATCCCGGGCGGAACGGGCGATCGAACGTCTAAAGGCCGGGGAAGACTTTGGACAAGTCGCTGTAGAGGTCTCTGATCGGACGGATATCAGCGATCGCAAGGGCGATATTGGCTTTGTAAGCCCTCGTGGTCACCAGTGGTTGGCCCAAGCCATCGCCGGGTTGGAAGTGGGCCAGTTCTCCGAGGTATTGGAGAGCTCTTCGGGGTACGACATCCTGATGCTGACTGATCGGCGAGAGGCCGTGTTGACCCCGTTCGAACAAGCGCGGGAGGCGGTTGCCAAGCTTATGCGGGAAGAGGCCCAAGCCCAGGCCAGGGCCGCTTATGTGAAAAAGCTGGCCTCCGGTATTTCGATTTCCATTGAGATGGAGGAACTCAAGCCCTACTTCGCCAATGGCATATTCCCTTAGGGTTTCTCGTTCAAGTCCGGAACGGGTGGGTCGCTTAGTGTAGTTGTTGTGGAGTCGCGTCCGCAAATCTGTTCACTTAAACATCCCAGAGCGCGGTTGCAGCTCTCAGGTATCCCAGCTATGAATCATCTGACTAAATTTTCCGCCAAAATGCCGCCCGTGAGCATGGCCGTGCTGGTGGGCTTTTTCCTCACATGTACTAATGCCTCCGATACGGAGAGTGAGCGGAAGACGGATATCGTCACTGCATCTCAGACCACCGTCACGGCGACGGGGGTCGAAGCAGTGGATGGATCGGCGAGTGACGCCAAGAAACCTGGCGGAACCTTGACCCCCATGACGGAGAAGGAGTTGGATGCGCTCCGCGTAAGGGCCAAAAGCTACCTCGAATCGATCCGCATCAATGACATCGCCAGTGCCTATCGGATGGAACTGGGATCGAAGGACGGGAGTCTAACGCCCTTGCGCTTCAATCAAATCCGCCCTGGCGGTAGACTGTGGGACTTCACCGTCGAAGAAGTTTTCATTGAAAACGGCGAGGGCGTCGTCAAAACCAAAGTCAGGATCATTCTACCTCAGATGAGTACCACCTACGACACCACCTGGGATATGCGATGGGTGATGCAGGATGGCATCCTGTACCATAAGAGCCGGCAACCGGAGGAGACTCCCGGGTTGGGTGCGGTTTTGAGTCGTTAAACGCCAGAAACATGAGCCTTGGATATTAGTCTGATATCGCCGCAGGGTCTGTTCGAGAATATCGATCTTCACTTGCCTGGGCTTGAGCTTATGTCTGGGTCTGAGATAGGTCCAGTGGGTGGAGAGTTATTGGACGGGATTTCTTTCGCTGCGCGTGTGTTGCCTGCGGGCGCGCCTTTGACCTTGCGCCTGAAAGGCCCAACCCCTTGGCGGGAACTCCAAGGCTGGGCGGATATCGCTTCCCAGATCGGCGCATTGACCGGGCGCTGCGGATTTGAACGACTTGCCGGTCCCGGGATGGTTGTCGCCGAGGGCGACACGGCAGACCGGCAACAGGCTGGTCTAAGCCTGGATATGACGTTTCGACGGACAAACCACCGCTCCCGTTGGCGCATGTCTGGCCTGGCGGATACAGATGTTGGGGCCTTTGCGGCCTTGTTCGCAGTTGCTTTCCAGCACCCTATCTCTATTGACCTGTGGCGGTGGAAATATGGGGAAGGCCGGGGGGTAGCCGTGTGTGCCTGGCGCGGCCCGGACCTCATCGCCCATTACGGCGGCATGCTCCGACAGGTGATGGCCTTTGGTCTCCCGGTGACCGCGCTTCAGGTTTGCGATGCGATGGTGGCACCAAAGGAACGCGGGGTGCTAGGCAAGGCCGGCGCCATGTTTCAAGTGACCGCCACTTTTCTGGAGTTATATCAGGGCCTTGCGAGGGTACCTCTGGCCTTTGGCTTTCCTAGTCAGCGCGCGATGGCCCTGGGAGAACTTACCGGACTCTATGCCGAGGTGGGAAAAGTGTCCGAGGTCAGTTGGCCGGCACGAAATGGACCGCCGCTGCTCGGGACGAGACTGATCGATTTCCAGCCTGAGCAACAGGCACACCAGCAGGCCTTGAACAACCTCTGGCAGGCGATGGCGCGGGAACTGGTGACCTCGGTGGTTGGGGTACGCGACCTGCCTTACCTGCGTTATCGCTATCTCGAACATCCCGAACACCGCTATCGACTAGTCCTGATGCGCCGGCGGCTGACGGCAAGCCCCCTGGGATTGCTGATTCTGCGCCAGATGGGCCGGAAGCTCGCCCTGGTTGACTGGGTCGCCCCTTTGCGGCAACTGCCTCTTCTTCTTAAACAGGCGCGCCGGTTGGCCGCACTCTGGGGACATGACAGCCTCTATGGATGGATTCCTAGTCAGCATCTTGAGCGCTTTCACACGAGCGATATGGATCCGCCCGTGTCGGAGGTGAGAATTCCGACTAATGCCTGGATACCCCAACCCTACAGCGTGGACCAATTGCGTGGCCGTTGGTGGCTCGTGATGGGGGACACGGATTTTCTTTAAACCTGACGACCACGGGATCCAAGATATCCAGGCTAATGGCGGGTAGGGTGCCAGGGATAATGGCTGCCTTGTCTCTTGTAGCGTTGCTAAGCGGATCTACTTTATCAATGAAGATGAGCAGTTGAATGCACTGGAGTTCCTACAAAAACGTCCGTAAATTCGTGGACGAATATCTGGCCCATGATCGAGACAAGCCGCTCAGTATCGCCGACATCGGTAGCATGGATGTGGATCTGGTCGGCAGTTACCGTACCCTTTTCGATGCCCCTAACTGGCGCTATATCGGCGTGGATCTAGCGCCAGGGGCGAACGTCGATATGGTTTTGCGCGACCCCTATTGCTGGAGGGAACTGAGCGGGAATTCCTTGGATGTGGTGGTCTCGGGACAGGCTCTGGAACACATCGAGTTTTTCTGGCTGACCTTCCTGGAGATCCACCGGGTGCTGAAACCAGGGGGCTTATGCTGTCTGGTCGCGCCATCCGCCGGTCCTGAGCACCGTTATCCGGTGGACTGCTGGCGCTTCTATCCGGATGGCTTTCGTGCCATGGCCAAGTACGCCAACCTGGAGGTACTGGATGTTTTCGCGCAATGGGATGAAGCTCGTCATCCGGAGTGGGACCCGGTGTGGAACGACTGCGTGCTGATCGCAAGAAAGTCCTGCGGCAGGAGGAGAAACATTGGCGTTGGTCTGAGACGCCTTCTTTGTCGGCTCGGCTCCCCCCGCCGGCCAAATTAACGGCTGGCCGCTTCAAATCAGGTGGCGACTCCACGATGATTGGCTCTACGTTCCCGCCTCCCCAGGGGGAAAGTATCGATTCCTTGACGAAACACGCGGAAACCTTCATGCGACTTGGCGATCTGAGGGAGGCCGTTCGTCTCTGGATCACCATCGCGAGCCTGCTGGGCGAGCAGACGCCAGAAGAAGTATATCATCGCCTGGGGGCTGCCTATGCCGGCCTGCAGGACTGCTTTGGTGGTAGCGAGGAAGAGAACCGGACGCGGGGAGATCAACATAAACATACCGTCCTCCGGCTATTGCATCACCGATTGGAGCCCGATCTCTATTTGGAAATCGGCGTGGATCAAGGGCAAAGTCTGGCGTTGGCCCGAGGAAGGGCAATCGGCGTCGACGCCAGGCCCAACTTGAGCCTGACGGTGCCGCTACCGGATACGGCCAGGATCATCGCGCAAAGCAGTGATGCCTTCTTCCGTGGCGAGGCCGCGAGCCTGATGAGGCCTCCGCCCGATTTGGTGTTCATCGATGGTATGCATCTCTTCGAATTTGCCTTGCGCGATTTTAGAAATGTAGAGCGCCTGGCGCATCCGGCCACCCTGATCGTCATTGACGATATTTACCCATGCCATCCAGCTCAAGCCACGCGCTTGCCATACACCGGCTCCTGGACCGGAGATGTGTGGAAATTGCTGCCCATCCTGCGGCGGTGGCGGCCCGATCTTAGGTGGATGACCCTGGATGCTCGGGGTACCGGACTGTTGCTGGTTACCGGCCTGAATCCGGATAGTAATGTATTGTGGCAAGAGTATGCTGGCATACTGTCTGAATATCTCAGCGACCAGGACCCGCAAGCGGAAATCCTGGAACGTGAGGGCGCCTTGGCCTCGGACAATCCGCTGCTCACGCAGTGGCTCCGGTTGCTGCCGCGCTGCCGCAAGGAGGGATGGACCAGGGAGAGGTTGCTAGGCGAGTTGATCGGAATGAGAGACTGATGGGAAGCACATAATGGGTCAGGCCACGCGAGACCAGAGTCACGAGTATCTGGTGGTTGTCCTGATTTTGCTCGTGACAATGGGCTTTCTTCACGGGATGGCGCTGGAGGGGTATTGGCGATTCGACGATGGAGCCCATCTGACCTTTGCGATCAAGTATTCGCCCTGGGAGTACTTCCTGCTGCCGGATATCACCGCGGCGCAATCGGGAATGAATATTACGCCATGGAATGTGTTGTTTTATGATGTTGGTTTGGGGCTTTTTGGTTTCTCGCCAATCGGTTTTTATTTATTACAACTAACGGTAATATTCTGCTGCGCGGTTCTCATTTATATTCTATTGCGAATGCGCTTGAGCATGTGGGCGGCCGCCGTTGGCACCCTGCTGTTCCTGTTGGGAAAACCCACGATTCATCTCGCCCAAATGTTGATGAATGGACATTATGCATTGGGCCTGTTTTTTTCTCTGATCAGCGTTTTTGGATTTATCCGCTATTGTGATTCTGATGCCGGGGCCGGGAAATGGCTGCTTGTATCCATCTGCTGCTATGCTTTGGCGGCTAGTTGTAAAGAATTGTACGTCCCCCTGCCCGGATTGCTGTTATTTTTCGCCGTCGGAAGTTTTTCGAAGCGATTGATGGCGATAATGCCTTTTTTGGTTGTCGGGTTGCTGTATGCCTTGTGGCGGAAGGCGGTGTTAGGCTATTGGGTCAGTGGGCAGCAACTTATCCAGGGCTCCGATCTCGAGTCTCGGTTGTGGGATACGATCAAGCTGTTGCCGGAAATTCTGCTGACCCCCGGAAATCTCGGAATGATGGCATGGATTATCTGGCTGGCGATG
Organism: uncultured Gammaproteobacteria bacterium; assembly: GCA_937862735.1. Classification (GTDB taxonomy): domain Bacteria; phylum Pseudomonadota; class Gammaproteobacteria; order Chromatiales; family Chromatiaceae; genus M0108. The sequence goes on along the minus strand of CALMDH010000090.1, from coordinate 6,539 downwards.
GTTCTGGCATATTCAATCCGCAATAAGCGGATTCTCCCCGCCCTTATCGCGGGAATGGCTGTTATGATCGCTCCGATTCTCCCCTTACCCTCGCTTGCTGCTGAGCGTTTTCATATCGCGGTTTGGGTTGCTACCTGCGTATTAACCGCATTGGCGTGGGAGGATTGGGTTCGGAGCGGAAAGCTCTGGATCAGATTATCCGGTTTGGCGTTTGCGCCATTATTATTAGCGACTGCCTGGCATGCGTATGCCCTGGAGTGGAATCGGATGTCCCCATCCTTTGCGCAAAACGACCGCGTTCATGCCTTTTTTTTACGGATGAGGCCGCGCGAGGACTTGCTGTTAATTAAAAAGGTTTTTTTCAATGAGCCGAGCTATCTCGCGGCAAGCGCGAACGCTCTGTGGAGAGCAAGAATGTTGTGGACTCAATTTGGGTACACTCCGCCCGTTATCAGTACATTTCTACCCTGCGCGGGGGTGATGATCGCTGATATTATCAATTCTAATGGTATACCAATGGAGGGGTTACAAGTATTCATGGAAGATGGAGATCGGGTGGAATCGTTGAGTGTCCATGACTTCCAGGCAAGGGTCAACGATGTTTTAGCTGAATCCCTGAAGCACCTCAGGTCAGATCAAGACTTCGATATAGTGTTACGGCATGGGAATCCAAGCCCCTTCCTGGAATGGAATGTGACAACGAGGGCGGATGAGCTTTATTATGTGCTTTACAGTCAGGATCATTACTCTTGTGGTCCTATTCCGCAGCGGCAGGGTAGAACGGTATTTATCCCGATTGATAGTAAACTGCGCATCCTTGGGCGAAGTCGCCGGAATAATTTGCTCGTTTCTCCCTATATTTGTGTTGGAAGAGAAGTCGAGTGGAAGGGGAAAACCGATCCCGCTATTGAAAATAAACTACTTGACGCATTGTTATTTGTTGATTCATTGTGAGGGAGCCAAGTCTCACCATCTGCCAAGATTAAGATGCTGGTTCAATCCACCCTGTTGAATGAACGAACATGAGTACATATTATGTAAAAACCGCTGAGGGGAGTCTGGCGATCTGCCACAACCCAATTGGCTTGTTATTTGGTGACCATAATGGTTATAGGGGCTATTTGGCACGGGAGGGCATTTTACATTCAAAGTTACCCGCGGATTGGCGCGATATATCATTCCCGCTAGAGGTCGCGGTTGAGTTGGCTGCTTGGTGTAATCTCAATTGCGTGATGTGCCCCGTTCCCACGACCAGCCGGCCAAAGCAGCTCATGAAAGAAGATTTGTTCCGTACAATTATCGGACAGATCAAGGATGAAAAAGGGTTTATCTTCGGACCGGGAGGATTTGGGGAGGTGATGCTGCATGCTCACTGGGCGGATCTGGTCGGACACGCAAAAGAAAACGGGATTGCGCCTATCGTGATGTTGACCAATGGAACCGTGTTGAATGAGGCGAACGCGAGAAAATTACTTCTATTGGCAGTTGATGCCATCATCGTTTCCATCGACGGCACCAATCCGGACACTTATGCAAAAGTCCGAGTAGGGGGGGTGCTGGAGAAAGTCGAGGCCAACGTCATTCGGCTGATCGAGTTGCGCGGAAGCAATATGCTACCCCGGATCTGTCTACGGATCATCCGCATGCAGGAAACGGAGGCGGAAATACAGGATTTTATGGACCGATGGACACCGCTACTGTCCGCGGGCGATCTGTTGCATATTCAGCCCTTCCAGGATTGGGCGGAAAAAGTTGAGGATCGGTCCGTGGACGATGAGGATGGGGATCCGGTCGGACCAAGAAGTCCCTGCCGCATGCTGTGGCGAAACCTGTCCGTTCATGCGGACGGGAAAGTATCGGCCTGTTGTCATGATAGCGAGGATGAATTGATCGTCGGGAATGTGGCGGATGAAGATTTACATGAGATATGGCATGGGGACAAATTGAACTTCCTCCGTGAGTTGCATATGGAGAACAAGTTGGAGGGGATTCCGATTTGCCAGAAATGTAAGGTATGGATTTAATTCCATGAGTCAGCCGCCGGAACATCAGTTGGTTCCTTATGTTGCCGTCCGTAGTCTGGGCAGTGGCCCCATTTTGGTTTTTGCGCCACATCCAGATGATGAGACGCTGGGATGTGGCGGAGCCATTATGCGCCACCTTGAAGCGGGGGATACGGTTAAGGTGATCGTTGTGACGGATGGTGCCTTCGGCACCCCGGAATTACGCCCTGGCTACCAGCAAACTCGCCGAATTGAGACCCAAGCCGCAGCCCAGATCCTTGGTTATGGCGAGCCTGTTTTCTGGGATCTCCCGGACCGCGGCCTCGTTTATGAAGAGGCCCTGATTGAGCGTATCCGCAACGCAATCGAACATTGCCCCGCCAACTTGGTGTATGCTCCCTCATGGTGGGAAATCCACCCTGACCACAGTACGCTGTCGCTCTGTGTAGCGGAGGCTATCCGTCGATGCACGCGCCAAGTGTCGCTGCTCATGTACGAAGTCGGCGCGCCGCTCCCGGCCAACCGACTACTCGATATCACTGATCTCAATGACCGCAAGCAGGCAGCTATCCGCTGCTTCGCAAGTCAGTTGGCCAAGCAGGCCTACGATCAGCACATCGCCGCCCTCAACCGGTTTCGCACTTACACCCTGCCCCCGTGCGTTCAATTTGCCGAGGCCTACCATCTCGTGACCGGTGGGGAACTCAAAACTGGCTCTCTGGACGAACGCTTTCAGCACCTTAACGCCATACCGCTAGCCTTGCTAGCTCAATTGCGTCAGCCCCATGGAATTCTGGAGGGGAAGACTGAACCTAGCTTGGAAAAGCTGGACCTTGCCGCCGCCCTGGATAGGGATCATCAGCGGCGCAATCCCTGCGAAGATGTGCGCAGTCAGAGACTCAGTGACGAACTAGACGCGATTTACCGATCATCATCCTGGCGCCTCACCGCTCCCTTGCGGGCCATGGCGCGTTTGCTGAGGGGCAGACGCCATTTCGGCACCTAACAATTAAGACTGAAGTTTTGGAGTTTTGAGTGACCAACGAGGTCCAACGCCACCCCGGTAAGGTATAGGCGAGTATATTAGCTACCACGAATATGCCAGCATATTAGCATTCCGCAGATTACTAATTCGCCCTGCTCGTCACCCCGGCGCAAGGCGGTTTTTTTATCAAAAATCAGATGGTTAAGTTGAATGGGCGCTCGATGCGCGGTATAATCAAGGTTGAATAAGCCGATGATTAACCAACGAAAAGAGCACCTATTCGATGACTATCCTACGCACCTTGGCCGCGGCCTTTCAAGGGCTGTTTCCGCCCACCCGTGCCGGGCAGGAGCGGTGGCGTTGGCTGCTGTTGACCTTGCAGTCGATCCTGGTCCCGGTGACGGTCTCGCGCACGTCCAATCTGTTGCGGGCCATCGAGACGCTGTTCGGCGTGCGCATTGCCGAGTGGCGCTACTATACGTTCATGGCCTCGCCGAAGCTGCCGTGGGCGGGGCTGTGGCAGACGCTCTGGCGGGCTATTCCGGAGCCGTTGGTGGCGGGGCGCTTGCTGCTGGCGCTCGACGATTCGCTCAATCCGAAGACCGGCCAGCACATCTTCGCCTGTCAGACGACCTTCGATCACGCGGCCAAGCCCAATCAGACGCGCTGGCCGTGGGCGCAGACCCTGGTGACGCTGGGGCTGTTGCGCCCGATCCATGGGCGCTGGTGCTGTCTGCCGTTGGCCTTCGAGTTTTATCTGCGGCGCCAGACCCTGGAGCAGGGCGGCTGGCGGCTGCGGGGAAAGCCGGTGACGTTCGCCGACAAGTTCGCCCAAGCGGTCAACATGATCCGCCGCGTGGCGGCCTGCTTCGCCGGCGTGCCGGTGGTGGTGGTGACCGACAGCTGGTTCGGTAACAACGGCTTGTTCAAGCCGCTGCGCCTGGCTTTGGGCGGGCGCGTGCAGCTGCTCTCGCGCCTGCGGGTGAATGCCGCCCTGTTCGCCCGGCCAACGCCGTGCCCGGGCCAGGCTGGGCGGCCGCGCAAGTATGGCGAGCACCTGGGCTCGGCCGCCACGTTGGCCGCCAGCCGGCGCGCCCAGGCGCAGACGTATGCCGTGCCGGTCTACGGTGCCGTGCGCGCGGTGCTCGCCGCCGACCAGGTGGTGATGCTCAAGACCCTGCGCTGCCCGGTGCGCGTGGTTTGGGTCTATCGCCAGACGCAATCGGTGGCGCTGATGACGACCGCGCTCGACCTCAGCGTCGAACAGATCGTGGAATATTATGCCGCCCGCTGGAAAATCGAAGCCGGGTTCCGCGAGATCAAGCAGGAGATCGGCAGTGCCGCGTCGCAAACCCGCTGCCCTAATGCGGTCAGCAATCACCTGCACTTCTGCATGGCCGCCACGACCATCACTTGGCTCTATGCCGCCCATCTCCCACAGGCACCCAAGCGCCGATACGCCGCACAGCGCACCACCGAATTCGCCTTCGCCGATGTGCGCCGGGCGCTCGCCATGGCGCTCGACGGGGAGGGTTTTGGTATCGATTGCCCTCCCACGGGCAAACCACCCGCAAATCCACTGATCGCCGCTGTGCTGCGACTCGTGGCATGATGGAAACTACGAAACTTCAGAATTAAGAGTAGTGTCGCCACATGGCCGGACTCGCCATTTCGCTAACCAAGGTTGGAGGCAATACCCTGCTGTCGCGCCTCCTGGGTTTTGCCCGGGACCTGCTGGTGGCGCGCCTCTTCGGCGCGAATGCGGGCACCGATGCCTTCTTCGTCGCCTTCAAGATCCCCAATCTATTCCGGCGCCTCTTTAGCGAGGGGGCTCTCGCCGGGGCCCTCGTCCCCGTGCTACACCAGGCCGAGGTGGCCGGTGGCCGCCAGGAGTTGCGGAGCCTGCTCGCCAGCCTGAGCGGAGCCCTGGGTGCTGGGGTGATCTTTTTGACCGTGATCGGCGTCCTGGCCGCCCCCCTGTTGATCCTTCTCCTTGCCCCCGGCTTCGCGGCCCAGCCAGAGCAGCAGGCCTTGGCGGGGGATCTCTTGCGCCTAACCCTGCCCTATGTGGCCTTCATTGTCCTGGCAGCCCTGGCCGGGGCGGCGCTGAACCTCCATGAGCGATTTGGGGTCCCTGCTTTCACCCCGGTCTTGCTCAATCTGGCCATCATCGGTTGCGCCCTCTGGCTGGCGCCGCGGCTAGAGCGGCCGATCCTCGCTCTGGGCTGGGGGGTCCTGCTCGGCGGTCTGGCCCAGCTCGCCTTTCAGTTACCCTTCCTGGCCCGCCTGGCTCTCCTGCCCCGGCCCCACCTGGCGTGGCCCCATCCCGGCACTCGTCAGGTACTTGGGCGTCTGGGACCAGTGCTGATCGGTGGATCAGTGACCCAGATCAATCTTTTGCTGGACAGCTTCCTGGCATCCTTCTTGGCCTCGGGCAGCATCTCCTGGCTCTATTACGCCGAACGTCTGGTGGAGTTCCCCTTGGGCATTCTGGGGGCGGCTTTGGGCATCGTCATCCTGCCGCAGCTGACCCGCCAGGGCCATGGGGTTGCGATCCCGAAGGCGGCAGGGGTCAGTGGTCCTGACCTTGGGAGTTTCAGCCGGACCCTCGACTGGGGCCTGGGTTGGGTCCTCCTCCTGGGGCTGCCAGCGACCCTGGGCCTGGTGGTGCTGGCGGAGCCCTTGGTCGCGACCCTCTTCCTGTCGAGCGAATTCGCAGTCCAAGATGTACATATGGCAGGGGCCAGTCTCAAGGGCTATGCACTAGGCCTCATGGCCTTTATGGCCAGCAAGGTGCTGGCCCCGGCCTATTTTGCCCTGGGGGACACGTCTTCCCCCTTGCGAATGGGGTGGCTGACCTTGGCCATCAACCTGGGGCTCAGCCTGGTGCTCATGGGCCCTCTAGGTCAGTGGGGCCTGGCCTTGGCCACAAGTCTGGCCGCCTGGGGTAACGCCGTCCTCTTGCTCCGGGGCCTGGTGAAAAAGGGGATCTATCGCCCAGGGGCAGCCTGGGGCCGGCGCCTGCATGCGGCTTTGTTTGCCGGCGCCACCCTGGCAATGCTGCTCGGCCTCGGAACGGGGGAACTAGCGGTCTGGTTGCATGTCTCCGCCTGGGAGCGGCTAGCACGGCTGGGCCTGTGGATAGGGACCGGCGCGGCCGTGTATCTGCTGGTCCTACGGGCATTGTGGTAGTCGTGTTAGGGGGACCTGGCCGACACACTACCCCCCCGCTAGGAGTTGCACCCCCCCCTGAACCCTCCTGAGCGAGGGAGAGGTGCCCGTTGTACTCGTCTGCCTCTCCGGAGAGTCGGGGTGGGGTCAGGCAGTCACGTCAGCGGAGCACTTCCCGAGCCATCCCGGCCTCATCACCTTGACGCCATGGCCAGTTACCCCTTGGCGGCTTTTCCGGGACTGGCAGCGGCCGCTGAAGCGTGAGCTTTCCTGAACCAGTGTCAGGCAGGGCGGTTTACCAAGCCCCCATCAAAAACTGGTGCGGGGTGTCGGCGCCGGCGTGAAACCGGCGCGAATCTGCCGACATAAAACTGGCGCAT
>CALMDH010000089.1:0-42232 GCA_937862735.1 uncultured Gammaproteobacteria bacterium | reverse complement strand
TCAGAGAGGGCATTTAAAGCATTGCTTGGCTAATTGAACCGGACACCGTTGCGGCAGAGTACCTCATGGACTATATTTCCTTAGGGTGCGCCTTGAGACTTATCCCGGCCCCTGGTTCGCCAGGTTCGATCTTAGTTATCGGCTGGGAGATCCAAATCGGATAGGTGCTGAATCTTACGGAATTCTTGGTGTGGCGGAGCTCGGAATCGAGGGCCAGGGGTTTCAGGAAGGATATGAAAAGGTTAATGGTATTTCTGCGCATTGCGATCCTGCTCGCGGTGTCCTGGTTGATGTTCGCGCAAATCCCCTTGCACGTCATTGGCCAACCCGTCAACACCGGGTTGTTGCCGCACGCCAAGGAGGAATCCTTCTTCGCCGGTCTGGCGGACGCCACCGGGCTACCGTATTTCGGGCTGAATGGGTACGCCATCTCGCTGAAGAAGTGGCACCCATTCTCGGCGCGGGAGCAGGCGATCCTGCAAGGGGCCTTCGATGCCGATCTGGACGATCCCCTCGCGGGTGATTGGCGAGACCCCGGGAAAGCCTCACTCCTGAGAGAGTCAGCATGAAGCTCACGTCTCGCTTGCGCTTCGGCGACACCCATGCCTCACCGACGGCGCTACCGCTGCAGACCCTGTGGCTGCTCTCGGTGCTGGTCTTCCTGATCAATTACACCTTTGAAGTGCTCGATTTCAATCATCTGTACGAATCGCAGCAGTTCTTATTGGTCCTGACCCAACTGATCTTGTCCCTTTGGGCGCTGATTGAATGGGCGTTGCTGCGCAAGAGCCAGACGGCCCTGCCCCTCGCGGGTCTTGGTCTGGCCCTGAGCGCCCAGTTCCTGATCGGGCTCACCCGCTTTCCCCTCGGCTGGTTGCTGGAGAGCGGCTTGGCCCAGGTCGAGACCCCCCTGAGCCACTTCGATCTCGGCCTGGCGGTGGTGTATGTACCCCTCAATCTGCTGATGTTTCTGCTCATCAGCAAACTGCTCATCGCCGCCTTCGCTTTCACGGAACGCCAGCGGGCGGTCATGCTCCAGCGCGAGACCGCGACGCGCTTGAGCGCCGAGGAGGAGGTACGCACTCCAAGGGCGCAACTGGAGCGGACCGCTTACGAACTGACCGAAAACATCCCGGTCGGCACCTACACCATGGTGCTCCCCCCGGGGGGCACCATGGCCAAGTTCTCCTTCATGAGCCGGCGCTTCATCGAGTTGACCGGCCTTGATCGCAAGGCGGCGGCCAGCGATCCGTTGAAGGCCTTTGCCTGTGTGCATCCGGACGATTATGCCGCCTGGGTGCAACGCAATGCCGAGACCTTTGCCCGCAAGGAACCCTTCTTTGGCCAGACGCGGATCATTGTCCATGACCAGGTCCGCTGGATCACCGCCGAATCCCGGCCCCGGGCGCTGCCGGATGGCTCGACGGTCTGGGAGGGGGTGCTGATCGATGTCACCGAGCAGGTATTGGCCAAGCAGGCGGCCGATGAGGCCCGTCAGGCCCTCCAGGCCGCCAATGCGGAACTCCAGCGCCTCGCGACCACGGATCGCCTCACCGGGGCCTGGAACCGCACTTACCTCGAAGAGACCCTGGTCGCGGAAATGGGGCGCGCCGAGCGTTACCGGCAACCCTTGTCGCTGCTGATCTTTGATATCGACCATTTCAAGGCGATCAACGACACCCATGGTCACCTGGTCGGCGATGAGGTGCTGATCGAACTGACCCGGCGCGTCCGCGCTCATCTGCGCGCGGTTGATGTCCTGGCGCGCTGGGGGGGAGAGGAATTCGTGTTGCTGCTGCCCCATTGCGGGGCGGTGGAGGCCCGGCGGGTGGCGGACAAACTCCGGGCCCTGGTGGCTGAGCCACCCTTCCCGGTGGCGGGCCAGGTGACGGCCTCCTTTGGTCTGGCGCAATGGCAGCCCGAGGAGCCCCTGGATACCTGGCTCAAACGTGCGGATGATGCCCTCTACGCCGCCAAGGCCGCGGGGCGAAACCGGGTCCGGCTGGCGGAGTGAATGAAAAGTGATCCGCGCTGGCCACCGGTCATTGCTTCCCACACAGGAGATGAATTGTCCCTTCGCCGATCCCCTGCCTGTTAAAGGTCCCTATTTCCGATAGCATCGCGTTGGCCCGCGAGCAGGCCGGCTTGCCCACCCCCGCGGCTGGCGCGCTTGGGGCGATGAGGCCTTGCGGCACGGCACGGAACAACACTCCTGAACGGGGGCTGATGGGTATACTTGCCGCCGGCCCGGTTCAGGGTCGTTAACCGCCTGGAGGGAGTGGCATGACCCAGACTTATGTGGAGAGCGCCGCGGCGGCGCTGGTGGAACTGCGGCAACGGCGGCCGCTGGTCCACAACATCACCAATTACGTCGTGATGGATTTCTCCGCCAATGCCTTGCTGGCCATTGGCGCTTCCCCCGTCATGGCCCACGCCGCCGACGAGGTGCGGGAGATGGTCGCCCTGGCGGGGGCGCTGGTGCTCAACATCGGCACCCTGTCGCCGCCCTGGATCGAGGCCATGTTCGCCGCTGGCCACGCGGCCGGCGCCCGGCGTCTGCCCGTCATCCTGGACCCGGTTGGGGCCGGGGCCACCCGGTTGCGCACGGATACCGCCCTGCGGCTCCTCGACGAGGTCAAGCCGACCATCGTGCGCGCCAACGCCTCGGAGATTCTGTCCCTGGCGGCGGCGGGCGGCGCGACCAAGGGGGTGGACGCGACCCGCGGCGTGGACGAGGCCCGGGATACCGCCATCGCGATCGCTCGCCACGCGGGGGCGGTGGTGGCGGTCACGGGGGCGGAGGACTTCGTCACCGATGGCGAACGCCGGTTGCGGGTGGGCAACGGCCACCCCCTCATGGCGCGGGTGACGGGGACCGGTTGCGTCTGCTCCGCCCTGGTCGGCGCCTTTGCCGCGGTGGAACCCGACGCCCTGCGGGCGACCCTCGCCACCCTGATCGTCTACGGCATCGCTGGCGAGCTGGCGGCGGAGGGCGCTCCCCGGCCGGGCACCTTCCGCACCCGCCTCATCGACGCCCTCGATGCCGTCACGCCGGAGGAGGTGATGGCCCGGGCGCGGTTGACGGCTGAATGAACCCAACTTTTCGCAGGGGTACTTATGCCTGGCCTGACCAATGGGCTCTAGCGTGACCGGCGCTGAGATGTCGCGGCCCGTCGATTATTCCCTCTACCTGGTGACCGACCGCTGCCTGGCCTTGGGCCGGGGGCTGGTCGAGGTCGTCGGTGCCGCCGTGCAAGGCGGCGTCACGGTGGTCCAGATCCGTGAAAAGGGGGCGGGTACCCGCGAGTTTCTGGCCCTGGCCCAGGCGTTGAAGACCCTGCTGGATCCCCAGGGCATTCCCCTGATCGTCAATGATCGCCTTGACCTGGCCCTGGCCTGCGAGGCGGCCGGGGTGCATCTGGGCCAGGAGGATCTGCCCTGCGACCTCGCCCGCCGCTTGCTCGGGCCGGAGCGGTTGCTCGGGGTCTCGGTGAGCACCCCGGAAGAGGCGCGCCAGGCGGAGGCGGCGGGCGCGGATTATCTGGGCGTGAGCCCGATCTTCGTCACCCCGACCAAGCAGGATACCCCGGCGGCCACGGGGCTGGCCGGACTGAGGCTGATCCGCGCCGTGACCGCGCTGCCCCTGGTCGCCATCGGTGGCCTCTCCACGGCCAACGCCGCGGAAGTCATGGCGGCGGGGGCCGATGGCATCGCCGTGGTGAGCGCCCTGATGGCCGCGGCGGACCCGCGGGAGGCGGCGCGGGCATTGAGAAGCGCCATCGCGCTGCATCATTGCCGTTCCTGAAGCCGCTGGCTAACCCGGGATCAGGGCCTTGGCCAACGGCTTCAGCCGACAACCCCCGAGTGCTGGCCCTGATCCTGGACAAGACAAAAAGCAGCATGAGCGGGCCGAGATGGCCAGACCGGGGAGCCAGCCGCTAAGCGGCCAGAATGGCCAGGGTGGCCACTCCCGTTAAAGTTGGCGGGGAATATAAACGTAGGTGGCGGGGACGTTGGCGCCGACGACATCGAACCGCTGGGTGCCCCAATAGTTGCCCAGGTTGACGGTCTGACCGGCGGGATAGGTGCCGATCTTGACCTGGTTGCCGGTCACCTCGTAGCTGCCGCTGCCCGGCGGCATCTGCAAGCTGACCTGGCACGGTGAGGTGGCGCAGGTGCCCGTATCGCCGGGCTTGACAGTGATGCTGATGCTCCCCGAGGGGTCGTTGGGGGAAGAGGCGCAACCGCCGACCAGGGCGAGGGCGGTCGCCAGGGCGAAGCCCAGGACCGGCGTCAGGCCCCCTCTGGCGGGGGAAAAGGCTGCTTGGGCGCGGGCCAGGGCGGGATGCGAGGGATCTTGGGACATGGTGTAATTCTCGGCGCCAAGGTGAATGGTGCCCCCAAAGATAAGCGCATTCCTCCCGCGCGTCATCCGCGGCGGGGTGGGCGACCTGGGCCCTGGGTAACCGTCCAGTCCCCCTCTCCCCCGCCGGGGGGAGGGAGTAGGAGCAGTGGATTAGCTCCGGGGCTTGATGGGTCCCCAACCGTTGGGAAGGGACATCATGGACCACCACCAGCTTACGGCCGGCATCCACATGAGCAGGTTCGAGGCCATGAGGGCGGAATACATGGCGCGGTTTCTGGTTTGGGTGTCAGTCACGACGGATACTCCTCAAACGGCCTGGGATACAACATTTCCGGACTGTCCAATGGAGACATCATGCCAAAATGCCCTCCCCGGCGTTCTGACATGTTCTGACCTTTCCGTCCCGCCTCCCCTGATGATCGCTGGTCGGTCGGCGGGCAAAAAAAAGCCCGGCGGGGAGCCGGGCCATGAAGTCTCAAGATGAGAGAGACAAGGAGGAGTTGGTCAGGGACCGAAAAACGGGAGGGCGGAGGGGGACCGCCATCCAGCCTGAGATACCGCGCCTGAGTCCCATCAGGGACTTTCAGCGAATGAGTGCATCATGCCAAAAAGCCTGATCCGGTGTTCTGACAAGTTCTGACATGAACGCTTGGCGCGACAGGGTTCCTGATTGCTTGAGATGGCCATGGCCCCGCATGCGCGGGCCGGGATTCAGCGCGGTGCTGGTCCTGGGCCTGCTGTGCCTGAGTCTGCTGTCCCTGAGTCCAGTGTCCTTGAGTCAAGTTTCCCTGGCGACCGGGGAAGGGGCAGGGGTTTACCCCCGGGACCCCGCCGCGCCCGGCATCCTCATCGGCGACACCCGGCAAGGCATCGGACCCGTCAACCGGTTCGACTTGTTGGAGGACCCTGGCCTGAGTCTGGACCTGGATGCCGTCCTGGCCCTGCCGGACAGCCGCTGGCAAGCAAATCCCCACTCGGCTATCCAGGTCGGGTTCAGCACCTCCGCCTGGTGGGTGAGATTCAGCCTCACGAATCAGACCGGGCAAGACCAGCGCCGGGTGCTTCAGGTGGACTGGCCCTTGCTGGATTGGGTGGACCTATACCAGCTCCATGGCGCTGAGGTGGTGGGCAGTTGGCAGACCGGGGATCAGCGTCCCTTCGCCACCCGTCCCCTGGAGACCCGTGACTTTGCCTTCCCCTTGTACCTGCCGGCGGGCGAGACCCACCGGATCCTGATCCGGCTGGCCCTGAGTGACGGCCTGTTCCGACCGATCGGGCTGCGTCTCTGGGAGGTCCGGGCCTTTCAGACCGCCAGTCAGTGGGGCAATATCCTGGGGGGTGCCTACTGTGGCGCCCTCCTGGCCTTGCTGCTCTATCACCTGCTGCTGTTCCTTTCCACCCGTCACCGTAACTTCTTTTTTTACGCCCTCTACCTGGCCCTGATGCTGACCTGGAATCTGGGCCTGCTCGGCTATGGCTATCAGTACCTGTGGCTGGACCAGTCCTGGTGGAACAACCAGTTCCACCTGCTGCTGTCCTGGTTGGCCAGTCTGGGCGCCACCCTCTTTGTCGTCCATTTCCTGGAGACCCGCCGTCGCGCCCCCTGGCTGCATTGGCTCATCCTGGGGCTGACGGCGGTCATGACCCTGCCGGTCCTGGTCAAGGTGGCCAGCTATTCCGGCTGGACCCCGCATTTGCCGTCGCTCTATGCCGGCTATCTGTTCACCAGTTGGGTTCTGGTCCTGGCGTACCTGGTCGGGGGCGTCCTGGCCGTCCTTCAGGGCTTCCACCCCGCGCGCTGGTTCGTCCTGGCCTGGTCCTTCCTGGTCCTGGGGGTGTTGGTCAACGGACTGGGCTACCTCCCTGGCCTGATTCCCCGCAATCTCTGGACCGCGAACAGCCTGAATATCGGCAGCACCCTGGAAATCATCCTGCTGGCCCTGGCGCTGGGCAGTCGCTTCAATCTGCTGCGGGACGAAAAGCTGGCGGCGGAACGCCGGACGGCGGAGTTGCGGGCCGCCCATGCCGCGACCCTGGAACATGAGGTGAACGAGCGCACCCGGGAATTGCGCCAGGCCATGGCGCAGGTCCAGGCCGCCCTGGAACAGGAACGGCGGGTCCAGGCCGAGTTGCGTGAATTTCTGGCCACGGTCTCCCATGAGCTGCGCACGCCCCTGGCGGTCATCGACACCATCGCCCAGAACCTGGAGCTCGACGGTGAGCAGGCCGATGAGGAGACCCGCGCCCGCTACCATCAGATCCAGCAGGTCAGCGCCCGCATGGCGCACCTGCTGGACGGCTATCTCGACGAGGGGCGCTTCACCCTCCTGCGCCAGGGGGCGGAGCGGATCCCCTGTGACCCGCGGTTGCTGCTGGAGGATGCCGCCCAGGCGGCGCGGACCCTGGCCGAGGGCCACCCGTTACGGGTGGAAGCGGAGGGGCTGCCCCAGGCCTTCCCCTGCGATCCGGAACTGACCCGCCTGGCCCTGCGCAACCTGGCGGACAACGCGGTGAAATACACCCCGCCCGGGACCCGGGTGGTGCTGCGGGGCCAGCGCGCCGGCCGCCGGGCCAGCGATGGGATCTGGCTGGAGGTCAGCGACGAAGGGCCCGGTCTGGCCCCGGAGGCGCTGGCGGACCTGTTCGAGCCCCTGGTGCGCGGCCCTACGGCCGGCGGCAAGCCCGGGAAAGGCCTGGGGCTCTATCTCGCCCGGCGCATGATCCAGACCCAGGGTGGGACCCTGACGGTCACCAGTGAACCCGGCCAGGGCTGCCGGTTCCGGATCTGGCTGCCGGGGTGAGGTTGCGGACGCGTCGGGGATGGTCAGATGGTCTGCCCACCGCGCCTTGGTCAGAGCCGCTGGATGAGGGCGCCGAAGCTATAGCCGTGCCGGTATTCGGTCTTGAGGGGGAGCTCCTCACCGGATTCCTCCTGCCAGCGATGCCGAAGGCGGCTGACCAGCTTATCCAGTCGCCGCCGGTCATAGTCCAGCCAGTCGAAGCCCAGGGCCTCGACCAGGGTGCGCTGGGTGATGACCTCCCCAGGGTGGGCGCCAAGGAGATCGAACAGGGTCATCTCCGGCACGGAAAGGGGCAGGCTGAAACCGTCTGGCGCAATGAGCAGCCGCCGTTGGCGGTCGAGACGCCAGCCGACCCCCAGGCGGCGCAGCAGGGCGTCGATGATGGCCGCCAGTTCGACGAGCCGGAAGGGCTTGACCAGATAGTGATCGGCCCCGGCGGCCAGGCCCTGCAACCGGTCCTGGATCGCCCCCCGCGCCGTGAGCATGAGGATGCCCACCCGGGGATGCTCCTGGCGCAGGCGTTGCGCGGCCTCCTCGCCGCTGCCATCCGGCAGCATGAGGTCGAGGATGGCGATGTCCGCCAGGGGCATCAGGGGCCAGAATTCGGCCAGGGTGCAGGCCTGGACCACCTCATGGCCACGTTTGCTCAGGAACGCGGCCAGCTCCTTGCGCAGCAGGGTTTCGTCTTCGAGCAGGGCGATACGGGCCATGCCGGCATTTTACAGTAGAATGCCGGCCATTCGATTCGCGGGGGAGAAGCCAATGGAGATACTGCACGGCACCACCATTCTCTCGGTGCGCCGGGGCGGCCAGGTGGTCATCGGTGGCGACGGTCAGGTCAGCCTGGGGCAGACGGTGATGAAGGGCAACGCCCGCAAGGTGCGCCGCCTCTATAAGGAGCGGGTGCTGGCGGGCTTCGCCGGGGCGACGGCGGATGCCTTCACCCTCTTCGAACGTTTCGAGGGCAAGCTGGAGAAGCACCAGGGCCACCTGACCCGCTCCGCCGTCGAACTGGCCAAGGACTGGCGCATGGACCGCATGCTGCGCCGGCTGGAGGCCATGCTGTTGGTCGCGGACCAGACCGCCTCACTGATCATCACCGGGACGGGCGACGTGCTCGAGCCGGAGCAGGGGCTGATGGCCATCGGCTCCGGCGGCTCCTTCGCCCAGGCGGCGGCGCGGGCCCTGCTGGAGGCCACCGAACTGTCGGCGCGGGAGATCGTCGAAAGGTCCCTGCATATCGCCGCGGATATCTGCGTCTATACCAACCATAACCTGACCATCGAGGAACTGGGCCCGGCCTGACCCACCCCCGATCCTTCACCAGGAAGCCTTCCCCCATGTCGGACATCACCCCGCAACGTATCGTCGCCGAGCTCGACAAGCACATCGTCGGTCAGGAGGAGGCCAAGCGCGCCGTGGCCGTGGCCCTGCGCAACCGCTGGCGCCGCGCCCAGATCCCGGAGCCCATGCGCTCGGAGATCACGCCCAAGAACATCCTCATGATCGGCCCCACCGGCGTCGGCAAGACCGAGATCGCCCGCCGTCTGGCCAAGCTGGCCGACGCCCCCTTCATCAAGGTCGAGGCGACCAAGTTCACCGAGGTGGGCTACGTGGGGCGGGACGTGGAGTCCATCGTCCGCGACCTGGCCGACACGGCGGTCAAGATGGCGCGCCAGCGGGCCATGGAGGGGCTGCGCGATCAGGCCCAGGCCGCCGCCGAGGAGCGGGTGCTCGACGCCCTGCTGCCGCCACCGTCCAACTTCGAGGAGGACAGCCGGGGTGCCGGGGCCTCCAGCGCCACGCGGGAGAAGTTCCGCGACAAGCTGCGCCGGGGGGAACTGGACGAGCGCGAGGTGGAGATCCAGGTCAGTGCCTCGCCCATTGGCGTCGAGATCATGGCCCCGCCGGGCATGGAGGACATGACCAGCCAGCTCCAAAGCCTGTTCCAGAATCTGGGCCGCGATCGCACCAAGCGGCGCAAGCTCAAGGTGGCGGACGCCATGAAGCTGCTGCGCGACGAGGAGGCGGCCAAGCGCGTCAACGAGGAGGAGTTGAAGCTGCGCGCCTTGGAGGGGGTGGAACAGCAGGGCATCGTCTTCCTCGACGAGATCGACAAGGTCTGCCGGCGCTCCGACCACAGCAGCGGCGCCGATGTCTCCCGGGAGGGCGTCCAGCGCGATCTGCTGCCCCTGGTCGAGGGCTGCGCCATCTCCACCAAGCATGGGGTGGTGCGCACCGACCACATCCTGTTCATCGCTTCCGGGGCCTTCCATCTGGCCAAGCCCTCGGACCTGATCCCCGAACTCCAGGGCCGTCTGCCCATCCGCGTCGAACTCAAGGCCCTGAGTACTGAGGACTTCATGCGCATCCTCACCGAGCCCGACGATTCGCTGACGGAGCAGTACAAGGCCCTGCTGGCCACCGAGGGGGTCAATCTGGAATTCACGGCTGACGGCATCCGCCGCATCGCCGAGGTCGCCTGGCAGGTCAACGAACGCACCGAGAACATCGGCGCCCGCCGCCTGCACACGGTGCTGGAGCGGCTGCTGGAGGACGTCTCCTTCAACGCCGCGGAGATGGATCGGGTGACGGTCACCATTGACGCGGCCTATGTCGACCGCAATCTGTCGGAACTGGCCGCCAACGAGGACCTGTCGCGTTACATCCTGTGAGGCGAATGGGCTCGGGACAGTGAGTGATATCGCCCAGCCATTGGCGGCCTCGCGGATCGGGTAGCGTCCCTACCCCCTCATGAAGAACCCCTCATGCCCCCCGAGGTAACCCCATGCCCACCCCCACCGAGATCAATTTCCACCGCCAGTCCAAGGTCCTCGAACTGACCTTCGACGACGGTTCTCACTTCAACCTGCCCTGCGAATTCCTGCGCGTTTACTCGCCCTCCGCCGAGGTTCAGGGTCATGGCCCGGGCCAGCGGGTGCTCCAGGTCGGCAAGGAGGAGGTGAACATCGACCGCATCGAACCCGTCGGCAACTATGCCGTTTGCCTGCACTTCGACGACGAGCACAACACCGGTATCTACTCCTGGGATTACCTCTACCGCCTGGGCCAGAATCAGGAGGGGCTGTGGAAGGAGTATCTGGAGGAGTTGGAGAAGGCCGGTCAGCAGCGACGGAAGCCTTCCTGATCCCGCCCGCGCTTGCTGGACGCCTTCCTCGCCTTCTGGCGCCGCCACGGTCAGCCCTTGCTCGCCAGCGCCCCCTATCACGAGATCGCTCCCCACCTGGTGCGGATGGCCTTCCTGCACCGGGTCGCCAACGGCGAGGGCACCCTGGAGCGGGAGTATGCCATCGGCGCTGGCCGCGCGGACACCGGGCCGATGACCTTGAAACCGCCGTCAAGGCTAACGTCGCCTTCCTTGCGAACCACCGCCTGGCCCAGCAGATCCCGGATGATGGTGACGAAATCGGAATAGACCAGGTTCTAGTCCATGCCAAGCTTGCGGGCGAAACCCTGGACCGCTCAAGCGCTCGCCCCGCTACCTGGTCGCCTACGGCGACCGCGGTCTT
Organism: uncultured Gammaproteobacteria bacterium; assembly: GCA_937862735.1. Lineage (GTDB taxonomy): Bacteria > Pseudomonadota > Gammaproteobacteria > Chromatiales > Chromatiaceae > M0108. The sequence goes on along the minus strand of CALMDH010000089.1, from coordinate 31,535 downwards.
GTTCGCCTTGGCCTTCTGCGCCGCCAGCTCGGTCAGGTAGTCATCGAGCCGAGTCAGCACGCGCGCTTGGTAGTCGAGGTCACGAAGGGGCATCGCGAGATCCACCCTCGGTCGAGTCGAGCAGGCGGGCGACTTGCGTCAGTAGTGCTTCCACCTCGGCGACGATGGCAAGACGATCCAGCGCCTCTTCCTCGTCGGGATCACCGGCTTCGTAACGGGCCTGAACCGCATAGGGCGTAAAGCGGTCGAGCTCTTGAAAGGCGTCAACCTCGGCGCCGCTCTGCCGCAGGAACGAGAGCAGCCGCGGAAGGTCGTGCGTCAGCGGATACCGCATGCCGCGCAAAGCGAGCCAGGCCTTGAGCGCTTTCTCTACTGCTTGTTGTGCATGGAAGCCGTATATCGAGTCCGCCACCTGCGGCAGATCAACCATGGCCGTTAGTGCGTCATGGTCCCGGCGGGCCATCTGGAGCATGGAGGCCGCGTGCTCAAGCATCGCCATACAACAGCCGTCCTTCGCGGCAGGCGCGTGCCGCCACATGATTGCGCTCGTCTCGCCAGCCCTCGATTTCGTCCCGGCTATAGAGCAGCAGATCCTTCGATGCCGGCAGAGCGCCGAGTGCCCGATACAGCCGCGCCGCCTCCTTGATCCGGCTACGACCGGGGCCGAACGGCTCGCGCTCGATAACCAGCAGGTCGATATCGGAATCTGGGCGCGCATCGCCACGGGCGCGGGAGCCAAACAGGATGATTGCCTCAGGATCGGCCTCACGCACGATGATCTCCACCATCTGGCGCAGCAGCTCGGGCTCGGGAAGTCCGTTGTCTTCCGGCCCGATATGGCTGTATGCCGGCGTTGTCGTGGTCCTCATCCGTCAGCGCTCCAGCCCGTCCTCGACGCCAACGGGGTTGCTAGACAGCCATTCCTGCATCATCGGGCTGTTGACGTTGTCGTTGTAGCACCAGCCCTCGTTGCCGGTGTTGTAGGGCGGGTCGATGAAGATGCAGTCCACCTTGCCGGCGTACAGCGGCAGCAGCGCCTTCAGGGCATGCAGATTGTCGCCGTGGATGATCAGACTGCCGTCGAGGCTCGGCGTGCCGATGGAGCGTCCCGCATGCGGGACCAGCGGGCGATATGGCACCGCCGGGTGATGGTTGTAGACGAACTCTTTGCCTTTGCAGAACTGTTGCGGCATGGCGAGCCTCGATCAGCGGAGGATTGCGTGTGGGCCGGTGGCCGCGCTCTGGGTGTAACCGGTGCCCGATCCGGTTCCGGCAGGCAGATATCAGGTTGGGGCGATTGTCTCATTGCCCTAGGAACCCGTCCAATTGGCACCGGCGGGTCGGAGCGCTCATGGCTGGCCGATGGCAATGTGCTCGTCGCTCACCCAGAGGAGGGAAGCGGCCCGTCGCGGCATAAATGTCGCAGCATAAAGCTTCCGTCGTTGGCCGCCTGGTCAGCCCGGCTGTTAGAGTAGGCCATGCTGCAAGTTACCCCAGACCTCTGGCTGCCGGAGTCCGATCTCGAAGAGCAGTTCATCCGCGCGCCGGGGCCGGGCGGGCAGAACGTGAACAAGGTTGCCACCGCCGTGCAACTGCGCTTCGATGCCGCGCGCTCGGCGGCGCTGGCGGAGGATGTGCGTCAGCGCTTGCTGCGGCTGGCCGGGCGGCGGGCGGATCGGGACGGCGTCATCACCATCGAGGCGAAGCGTTTTCGTACCCGAGAGCGCAATCGTGAGGATGCCCGTGAGCGACTGGCAGGCCTGATCCGGCAGGCCATCCATCGGCCCAAGCCGCGGATCGCCACCCGGCCAACGCGCGCCTCGCGTGAACGGCGGCTGGCGGCCAAGCGGCTCCTGGGCCAGCGCAAACAGCAGCGCCAGCGCTCGGATGAGGATTGATTTTCCCTGGTGTTGGTATGGGCTGGCCCGGCTTGCCTCTGGCGAGTCAGGGCCGGATACTATGCCCATGCCATACGCCTCCACCCTCGCCAATCATTTCCTCATCGCCATGCCCGGGCTGCGGGACCCCAATTTCTCGCGCACCGTGACCTACATGTGCGAGCACACGGACCAGGGCGCCATGGGGATCGTCATCAACCGTCCTCTGGAGATTCGCCTCGGCGAGATCCTGGAGCAACTGGATATCGAGGTCACGGACCCGAGCGTCATCGACACCCCGGTCTATCTGGGTGGTCCGGTGCAGACCGACCGTGGCTTTGTGCTTCATTCCGAGGGCGAGACCTACGACTCGACCCTCAGCGTCGCCCCCAATATCTGCGTCACCACCTCCCGGGACATCCTGGAGGCCATCGCCGCCGGCAAGGGGCCGGCCTGGCGACTCGTCGCCCTGGGTTACGCCGGCTGGGGCGGTGGCCAGTTGGAGCAGGAGATGGGTACCAACGCCTGGCTGAGCGGGCCGGCGGATAACGACATCATTTTCCGGCTGCCCGCCGGGCGGCGCTGGCAGGCGGCGGCCTCCCTGCTGGGGGTGGATCTCAATCTGATGAGCGCCGAGGTCGGCCACGCCTGAATGGCCAGCGGTACCCTGATCGGTTTCGACTTTGGGCCGCGCAAGATCGGCGTGGCCATCGGTCAGACCATCACCGCCACCGCCGCCCCCCTGACCACCCTGCGCAGTCACGACGACCGCCCCGACTGGCCGCGTATCGAGGCCCTGATCCGGGAATGGCAGCCGGAGGCCGCCGTGGTCGGCCTGCCCTTCAACATGGACGACACCGAGACCGCCATCGCCCCCCTGGCGCGGCGCTTCGCCCGCCAGATCCAGGGGCGTTTTGGCCTGCCGGTGCACCTGGTGGACGAGCGCCTGACAACCCTGGCGGCGCGCCAGATTCTGGGGCGCAAGGCGACCTCCCGCGAGGTGGTCGATGCCATGGCGGCCAAACTCTTGCTGGAGACCTGGTTAAGTGAGCGACACTGAAGTCTATGCCGATGCCGCGAACCTGGAGGCCGTCATCGCCCGCATGGGCGCCGCCCTGCAGGACAAGCTGACTCAGCGCGGCATCCTCGATCCCCTCATGGTCGGCATCCACACCGGCGGCGTCTGGGTGGCGGAGCGCCTGCACCGCATCCTGATGCTGGACGAGCCCCTGGGCGTGCTGGACATCTCCTTCTACCGCGATGATTTCAGCCGGATCGGCCTGCACCCCCAGGTGCGCCCTTCCCATCTGCCGGTGGAGGTGGACGATCGCCATATCATCCTGGTGGATGACGTCCTCCAGACCGGCCGCACCATCCGCGCCGCCCTCAACAGCCTTTTCGACTACGGGCGTCCGGCCTCGGTGCTGCTGGCGGTGCTGGTCCGTCGCGGCTGGCGGGAACTGCCCATCGCCGCGGATGTCACCGGCCTGGACCTCAAGCAGGAGTTGGATCGGGATGGCCGTCTGCAAGTCAAGCTGACCGGTCCCGAGCCCCTGGCCTTGGTCCTGGGGCGCCGTTCTCTGACCCCTTGAGCACTCCGTTTAGCCGTCCGGTCGCCAGGACCTGATCCCGGCGAGCGGGCGAGGTTGCCGCCCGGGCGACCGCGAGCGGAACGCGACCTGGAGATCTTCCAGGAAAGCGCCCGGGAAATCGCCCCAAAATTTCTTCCAGGATATCGCCTAAGCTAATTGCCCGACACCTCTCAGCAGTATCCCGTCGCCACCCATCATGCCTCCCCCGAATATCCAGCTCGACGATCACGGCCACCTCAAGCACTTCCTTACTCTGGAGGGGTTGAGCCGGGAGCTCCTGATCAAGATCCTCGACAAGACCGAGGGCTTCCTGGGCGTCGCCCGCCAGGCGGTGAAGAAGGTCCCCTTGTGCCGGGGCAAGACGGTCGCCAACCTCTTCTTCGAGACCAGCACCCGCACCCGCACCACCTTCGAGCTGGCGGCCAAGCGGCTGTCGGCGGACGTGCTGACCCTCAATATCGCCGCCTCCTCCACCTCCAAGGGTGAGACCCTGCTCGACACCCTGCGCAACCTGGAGGCGATGCACGTCGATATGTTTGTGGTGCGCCATGCCGAGAGCGGGGCGGCCCACTTCATCGCCCAGCACGTGGCCCCCGGGGTGAGCGTCATCAACGCCGGGGACGGACGCCACTCCCACCCGACTCAGGGCATGCTGGACATGTTCACCATCCGCCGGCACAAGGGGGATTTCGGCCCGCTCACCGTGGCCATCGTCGGCGACATCCTGCACTCGCGGGTGGCCCGCTCCCAGCTCGCGGCCCTCAGGACCCTGGGCGCCGGCGAGGTGCGCATCATCGCCCCGCGCACCCTGCTGCCGGCCGAGCCCGAATCCCTGGGGGCGCGGGTCTTCCATGATCTGCGCGCGGGGGTGCGCGACGCCGACGTGGTCATCATGCTGCGCCTGCAGCGCGAGCGCATGCGCGGCGCCATGCTGCCCAGCGAGCACGAGTACTTCCAGCTCTTCGGCCTCACCGAGGAGCGCCTGGCCACCGCCAAGCCGGACGCCATCGTCATGCACCCCGGGCCCATCAACCGCGGGGTGGAGATGGACTCCCAGGTCGCTGACGGCCCCCGTTCGGTGATCCTGGAGCAGGTCAGCAACGGCATCGCCGTGCGCATGGCGGTCATGGCCCTGTGCATTGGTACCCAGAACCGACTCGCGCAGGCCGACAGCCATGACTGAAGCCACCCCCAGCACCGCCCCCAGCGCTACCCCCAGTACCGGTACCGCCGCCGGTAAGGCCACCAGTACCGCCGCTAGTAAGGCTAGCATTATCGCTTCCGCCACCACTGCCCCCGGCATCCCTCCAGAATCCCCGCCCGAGCTGGCCCCCGCCATCGCCCTTGGCAATACCTCGGGCATCCCTCCGGCTATCGCCCCCGGCCTGGTGGCTAGTCGCGTCAGCATCCGCCACGGGCGGCTCATCGACCCCGCCAACGGTATCGACGACCTCCTCGATCTGCACCTTGCCGATGGCAAGGTCCTGGCGGTGGGCGAGGCGCCGCCGGGCTTCGAGCCGGAGCGGGTCCTGGACGCCACCGGCCAGGTGGTGTGCCCGGGTCTCATTGACCTCTGCGCCCGGCTGCGGGAACCAGGTCAGGAGCATAAGGGCACCATCGCCAGCGAGACGGCCGCGGCGGCGGCGGCCGGGATCACCAGCCTCTGCTGCCCGCCGGATACCATGCCCATCATCGACACCCCGGCGGTGGCCCAGCTCATCACCCGCACCGCGGCGCTGGCGGGCAAGGCGCGGGTAGTGCCCGCCGGCGCCCTCACCCAAGGCCTGGCGGGCGAGCAGCTCAGCGAGATGGCCACCCTGCGCCAGGCCGGTTGCGCCGTCATGTGCCAGGCCGAGAGTCCCATCATCAACACCCTGGTGCTGCGGCGGGCCATGGAGTACGCCGCCACCTTCGGCCTGACCGTCATCATGCGCCCGGAGAACCCCTTCCTGCGCGACAACGGCTGCGCCCACGAGGGGCGGGTCAGCGCCCACCTGGGGCTGCCGGGCATCCCTGAGGCAGCCGAGACGGTGGCCCTGGCCCGTGACCTGGAGGTGGCCAAGCAGACCGGCGCCCGGGTCCATTTCCGCGCCCTGTCCTGTGCCCGCTCCCTGGAGAAACTGGCCGCGGCCCAGGCCCGGGGCATCGCCGTCAGCGCCGACGTCAGCGCCCATCAGCTCATCCTCACCGAGGACGACCTGGAGGGTTTCAACAGCCAGTGTCACCTGAATCCGCCCCTGCGCACCGCTGCTGATCGCGACGCCCTGCGGGAGGCGGTCCGCACGGGTTTGGTGACGGCCGTCTGCTCCGACCATCAGCCCCACGAGCCGGATGCCAAGCTGGCGCCCTTCCCCAGCACCGCCCCGGGCATGGCGGCCCTGGAGACCCTGCTGCCCCTCTTGTTGCGCTTGGTCGCCGCGGGCGTTCTGGACCTGCCCACCGCCATCGCCCGGCTCACCTGCGGCCCCGCCGCCATCCTGGGTCTGCCCCTGGGTAACCTGGCCCCGGGGCGGGCGGCGGATGTGTGCGTCTTCGATCCCGAAGCCAAGTGGCGGGTGGGTCCCAAGACCTGGCTAAGCCAGGGGCGCAACACCCCCTTCTGGGGCGAGCGGTTCAAGGGGCGGGTGACCTGGACCCTGCTGGGTGGCCAGATCGTCCATGAACGGCGACTTTGAGGGGTAGGCCGCCGCGACACCGCGCGGTCAGCAGGCCGTCCGCCGTCGCCGCCCCAGCCCCTCTTGTCGGGTACCCCGGCTGATCTGCGTCTCATCGCGGGTACCCCGGTTGACCCACGTCGTGCGGTGTCCCTCCCGGTAGCCAGACCCCGTGATCTTCCTTCATCTTGAATGCGACCCAGCCCGAGCCCCCTCATGAGCGCTGCATCCCATCGCGATACCCTCTTCGTCGAGGAGACCGAGGTCCTGAGCCACGAGGCCTTCGCCGGCGACCAGTACCTGATGCGCCTCTGGTCTCCGGAGTGCGCCCAGCGCGCCCGCCCCGGCCAGTTCGTCCATCTCACTTGCGACCCCGCCCTGCCCTTGCGGCGGCCCCTCTCCCTGATGCGGGTCAATCCGCGGGAGAGCTGGATCGAGATCCTCTACAAGGCGGTGGGGGAGGGGACGCGGCTCCTGGCCCGGCGCAAGCCCGGCGACCGGATCAGTTCCATCGGCCCCATCGGCAATCCCTTCCAGGTCCATGCCGACCGGCCACGGCCCCTGCTCATCGGCGGCGGGGTGGGCATGCCCCCCATGGTCTTCCTCGCCGATAGCCTGCGCGGGACGCCCGGGTGCAAGCCCTTCGTCATCCTCGGTTCCGAGGTGCCCTTTCCCTTCCCGGCCCAGCCCAGTCAGTTCCTGGTTCCGGGCCTGCCGCCGGGGGTCATTGCCGCCATGCCCTTGCTGGACGACTGGGGGATTCCCAGCCGTCTCGCCAGTCTCCAGGGCTATCCCGGTTGCTTCCAGGGCTACGTCACCGACCTGGCCCGGGTCTGGCTCCAGGGCCTGGACGCCGAGGCCCTGGCGGAGGTCGAGGTCTTCGCCTGTGGTCCCCACCCCATGCTGGCGGCCGTGGCCGCCCTGGCCCGTGACTTCGACCTGCCCTGCCAGGTCTCCCTGGAGGAGTTCATGGCCTGTGGCGTCGGCGGCTGCGCCGGCTGTGTGGTCGAGGTCAGGACGCCCGAGGGGCCGGCCATGAAGCGCGTCTGCGTCGATGGCCCGGTGTTCGACGCCCGGACGGTGTTCTGATTCGCCTGACGATCAGCTTGGCCGGCCTCTTTATGCCCGCGCAAGCTCGGCGGTCCCCACGCCGCCCCCGCCCGGGTTGGAGGCGGTTCGTCAATGGGTGTATTACCCATTGCAATCAATGTTCGGTTTTCCCGGGTCGGGTGGCATCCGGCGGGGGACGCCGTGCATCCGTCCCTGGAGGCTCGGGCATGGCATCCCTGCTATGCACGCCCCCCAGATGCCCCCCGACCCTCCGCAACCAAGCCGAAAACACCGTGGTATCCGTTAAAAATGGATGCAAATGGGTGTAGTACTGGTTCCTCAGGAGATGCTGGCCGATTAGCCGGATCGCGGCTCAGTGGGAAGAAAAAGGATTGATCGGGCCCCCTGCTTAAGAAAAAATGAGCGGACGCCTCAAAAATTAACAAAAAGCCCGCTCAGGACAGAAAAAATTGCCATCGGTCGGCTACGCCCACCTGCTTCAGCAACTCCCTCTCTCCGCCTTTGCCCCGGAGCGACCGGCCAGGGTGGCATCGGTGATGCGGGTGACCGCTACGGTGGATGCCATCCTCGTACCCGCCCATGTGGCGCCCACCGGCGACGATCCGCTGGAGCATGTGCTCTTTGCCCTCAAACACGAGGGCATTCAACTACAGATCCTCGCCCAGGCCCTGCGCCACATCCCGGATGCGGTCATCCGTGATGCCGTCCGCCGCACCCCCTCGGGCAGCTATATCCGCATGGCCGGCTTTCTGTGGGAGGCATTCAATCGGCGGACACTGGACGACCTGCCCGCCATTACCGGCCCCACGGTCAAGTTGTTCGATCCCCGTCGTTACCTCACCGGGCCCGTGCGGCGCGATCCCCGCTGGCGGGTCAGTTTCAACGGGCTTGGCTCGCTGCAATACTGCGCCACCGTAGCCCGTACGCCATCGATCGAGGATCTGCTGAGCTATGACATCCTGGCGCGGGCACAGGCATTCCTCGCGGAACTGGGCCCGGCCGCTACCGATCGCGCCCTGTCCTGGGCCTATCTGCACGAGACGGAGAGTTCCTTCGCCATCGAGCGCGAGACACCCGGCGCCGACAAAGCCGAGGCTTTCGTCTCTTTGTTGCGGCAGGCGCATCAGCGACGCCCATTGGACGAAAGCTACCTGGTGGAATTACAGAATGCCGCCATCACCAATCCCTTCGACAAGGCGGCCGCCTTCCGTCACCAGCAAAACTGGCTGCGCGGCCCTCTGCGGGGCGCGGCCGGAATCACCTATCTCCCGCCACCCCCTCAGTGGGTGCCGGGACTGATGGCAGAACTCCTGGCCTTCGCCAACGGTGCAGCCCGAGAGATCGACCCGTTGGTCGCCGCCGCCATCGCCTCCTTCGGTTTTGTCTTCATTCATCCCTTCATGGACGGCAACGGTCGGCTCTCGCGCTTCCTGTTCCATTATGTCCTTGCTCAGTCCGGGCACCTGGAACCTGGCCTGTTGCTCCCGGTCTCGGTGGCCATGAAGCGTAACGAAGGGGCTTATCTTGAGGCCTTACAGCATTATTCACGCCCGATGCGTCAGCGCTGGTCGGTGCGCTGGCTTGGGGATGAAGACTATGACTTCCGCTTCCAGGATGATGACAGCCTGTACCGCTACTGGGACGCCACTCCCTGTGTCGAATTCGGGCTGAGCATGGCGCGGCAGGCGCTGGAGAAGGATCTCCGCGAGGAAACCGAGTTTCTGGCGCGCTATGACCGGATCTACAAGGCCATCGACGACCGCTTCGATGTCCGCGGCAGCGACTTGACCACCCTGGTGATCAGCGCCCTGCAAAACCAAGGCATGGTCTCCAATAACCGCCGCAAACAGTTTCACCTGAGCGTGCCGGAAACCGTTTTCGAGGCCATCGAACAGGTCTGCGCGGAGGTGCTGGCTGGTCCTGGGGATTGATGTCAACCCCCCTCTGACCCTGGCGCGCTTTCGTGCTAGGCTGATCAGCGCGAGTCGTGACCGGGCGGTATCCCGCCCCGTTGCCGAGTCATGTCCGCGCCCGGCAGGGCTCAGCCGAGCGCTCGCCACGCTTATTCGGAGGGGGTTTGGTGCCGGTCCGTTTTGCTTGCTATCGCCTTCGCATTGCCCTGGTGCTGGGCCTGAACCTGAGTCTACTCCTGTCGGGATGCTCGCGGCCGGCCCCACTACGGGTCGGCATCAATCCCTGGATCGGTTACGAGACCCTGCCGCTCGCCGCGCAATTGGGCTGGCTGCCGGAGGGGGTCGAATTGCACGCCACCGCGTCGTTCAGCGCTTCGGCCCAGGCGCTGGCGGAGGGCACCCTCGATGCCGCTGGCTTGACCCTGGAGGAGCTGCTGCTGGCGCGCGCCAGGGGCACCCCCTTGAGCGCGGTCCTGGTCTTCGACGTCTCCGCCGGGGCGGACATGCTCCTGGCGCGCGCCGAGGTCCCGTCGATTGCCAACTTGCGGGGGCGCCGGGTTGGGTTCGAGTCCTCCGCCCTGGGGCCGCTGGTGCTCTCCCGGGCGCTGGCGACCGTCGACCTGACCCTGGCAGATGTCGAGCGCCAACTCATCCCTCCGGAAGAGCAGTTCGCGGCCTGGCAGGAGGGCCGAATCGACGCGGTGGTGACCTATGGCCCGGTCGCCACCCGGCTGGAGCGCGCGGGCGCCCGCCGCCTCTTCGACAGCCGGCAAATGCCCAACGCGATTTTCGACGTGCTCGCCGTGCGCCGGGAGCGCCTCGATCACCCGGCGCTTCCGGGTCTGGTCGAGGCGCATTTTCGCGCCCTGGCCCACCTGGAGCACAACCGCGACGATGCCCTGTACCGTATCGCCCACCGGCATCAGGCCACCTTCGCCGAGGTGCGCGACGCCTTGGCCGGCATCACACTACCCGACCTGACGGGTAATCGCGACCTGCTGCGCGCGCAAGGGCCCTTGTATCCGGTCGCCATGGACCTGAATGGCCTCTTGTTGGCCGAGGGCCTGCTCGCCGCCCCAGCCGACCTGGGTAGCCTCACCGATGAGCGTTTTGTGCAGTCGTTGCGGATGACCGCCCCATGATCACCGGACGCTGGCGGCTGCTTCGCCTCTTATTCCTCCGCACCTTTGCTCTCAACTCCCCACCCGAGCTAGCGCTCGGGCTCACGTTAAAGATCACCCTTGGCCTCACCCTCGGGCTGACGGTGGTGCCAGCAGCCGCGGCGGAGGCTGAGAAGGTCCTGACCTTCGGGATCTATGCCTACCGCCCCCCGGAGATCATGATGCAGCGCTTCGCCCCCCTGGCCAGCCATCTGGGCGAGCGGTTGCCGGGGACGCGGGTCGAGCTGAAAGCGATGTCCCAGGACGAACTCGATCAGGCGGTGCGGAGGCATCAGGTCGACCTGGTGCTGACCAATCCGCGGCACTACCTCCAGTTGCGTACCCACAGCCATCTCACCGGCGCCATCGCCACAATGGTGAAACGGGCCTTCGACGGCTCCCCGACACGCAGCCTTGGCGGGGTGATCTTCACCCGCGCCGGACGGGATGACCTCGCCGGGCTGGCCGATCTGGCGGGTCAGCGCATCGCCTTCCCGGGGCCCCACCATACCGGCGGCTACATGGCGCAGCTCCACGAGATCGTTCAGGCCGGTCTGCCGCCGCCAGGCCAGGACGAACTCCTGAACGCGGGCAGCCATGATGCCGTGGTGCAACAGGTCCTCAACGGCACCGTCGATGTCGGCTTCATTCGTACCGAGGTACTGGAAGAGCAGGCTGCGGACGGTCGGCTCGACCTGAATCGGATCAAGGTCATCAACCGCCAGGCCCTGGCCGATTACCCCTTCATCAGCTCGACGCGGCTCTATCCGGAGTGGCCCGTGATCGCGCTGCCGACCACCGATCCGCGCACGGTCCGGGAAGTCACCGCAGCCCTGCTCACCCTTGATCCCGAGGGCCCGGTCGCCCTGCAGGCCCAGATCGCCGGTTTCGACCCCCCGACGGATTATCTGCCGATCGAGCAGGCGATGCGTGCCCTCCGCCTGCCGCCCTTCGACCAGCCTTCGCGCTACAGCCTGGCCGATTTGTGGCGCGACTATTGGCTCCAGCTGATCGCCGCCGCCCTCGCGGTGGTGGCGATCCTGGCCTTGAGCCTGTTGTTGTTCCTGCGCAACCGGCTGCTGGAGCAACGCGGTCGGGATCTCCAGGCGCATCAGCGCTTCCTCGCCCTGCGGATGCGGCGGGACGAGGCCTTGCTCAGGCTCCCCCATCTCGCCGAGGAGCGCGACGAACTCAACTTCATCCAGCGCGCCCAGGAATTCACCGAGGACCTCACCGCAAGCCGGATCGCCTTCATTCACTTCGTCAATAAGGATCAAGATACCATCGAGCTGGTGAACTGGTCGCGGCGCACCCTGGATGGCTACTGCACGGCCGTGGCTGACCGCCATTATCCGGTGCGTCAGGCCGGGATCTGGGCCGATGCCTTGCGTTGGCGCGCCCCGGTGGTGGTCAACGACTATCCCGGCCATGCCGCCAAACACGGCCTGCCCGCGGGACATGCCGTGCTTGAACGCTTCATCAGCGTGCCGGTGATCGAGGACGACCGGGTCGTCATGCTCGCCGGCGTCGGCAACAAGGAAGCGGATTACACCGAGACCGATGTCGAGACCGTCCAGCTCCTCGCCAACACCATCTGGCGGCTGGCGCAGCGCCGGCGGGGCCAGCGGGAGTTGGAGTTGGCCGCGTCGGTGTTCACCCATGCCCGCGAGGGCATCCTGGTGACGGATTCCGACGGCGTCATCGTCGATGCCAACGAGGCCTTCACCGCCCTGACCGGGTACGAGCGCGGCGAACTGGTCGGCCAGAATCCCCGCCTGCTCAAATCCGGGCGGCAGGTCGCGGGCTTCTATGCCGAGTTCTAGCGTTCGCTCCGGCTCAAGGGCTACTGGCGGGGCGAGATCTGGAATCGGCGCAAGGACGGCGAGGTGCGGGCGCAGCTCGTGACGATCAGCGGGGTCCAGCTGGGCGGGGAGGCCACCGCCCGCTTCGTGGCCCTTTACTCGGACATCACCGAGCAGCTCAACTACCAGCGTCAGCTCGAGCACGCCGCCCATTTCGATGCCCTGACGGCGCTGCCCAATCGGGTCTTGCTCGCCGATCGCCTCCAGCAGGCCATGGCGCGGGTGCGCCGCAACGGGACCAAGCTCGCGGTGCTCTATCTGGATCTGGACGGCTTCAAGGCGGTTAACGATCGCCATGGCCATGCCGAGGGCGACCGCCTGCTGCGCGAGATCGCCTTGCGCTTGCGCGCCTGCCTGCGCGAGGTCGATACCCTGGCCCGCCTGGGCGGGGACGAGTTCGTCGCCGTCCTGGGCGACCTGGGCACGGAGCAGGACGTCCTGCTCCAGGCCAACCGCCTGCTCCAGGCCGTGAGCCGTCCGATCGAGGTCGCGGAGGGTGTCGTCCAGCTCGCGGCCAGTATCGGCATCACCTTCTATCCGCAGCCGGTCGAAGTCGATGCCGACCTGCTGCTGCGGCAGGCCGATCAGGCGATGTATCAGGCCAAGCTCGCCGGTCGCAACCAGTACGTGCTGTTTGATGTCGACGCGGAGATCGATCAGCGGGACCGCCATCGTAGTCGCGACCTGCTCCAGCGGGCGCTGGAGCGGGGTGAGCTGCTGTTCCACTATCAGCCAAAGGTCAACATGCGCCGCGGCGAGGTCATCGGCGCCGAGGCCCTGCTGCGCTGGGCCCATCCTGAGCGGGGGCTGCTCCCGCCCGGTGAATTCTTGCTCACCGGCGCCGATCACCGGCTGATGATCGAGATCGGCAAGCTGGCCGTCGCCCATGCCCTCGACGAGATCGATGCCTGGTCTGCAGCGGGCCGCAGGCTCAACCTCAGCGTCAACATTCACGCGCACCATCTGCAACGACGGGACTTCGTCCCCTGGTTGCGCGGCGAACTGGCGCTTCATCCCGGCCTCGCCCACGGGCAACTGTCCCTCGAAGTGCTGGAAACCAGCGCCCTGGAGGATCTGGGTCTGGTCCGGGAGCTGATCCTCGACTGCGCCCAACTGGGCGTCGACCTTGCCCTCGACGACTTCGGCACTGGCTACGCTTCCCTGACCTATCTGCGCAATCTGCCGGCCGCCGAGATCAAGATCGATGCCAGTTTCGTGCGCGGCTGCCTGGACGATCCGGAGGACCTGGCGATCATCGAGGGGGTGCTGGGGCTGGCCACCGCCTTTCAGCGGCGGGTGGTGGCCGAGGGGGTCGAGACCGTCGAGCACGGCAAGATGCTCCTCGCCCTCGGCTGCGAGCTGGCGCAGGGCTATGCCATCGCCCGCCCGATGCCGGCGGATGAGCTACGGGCCTGGGTGGAGCGCTGGCAGGCCCCCTTGGCCTGGCGCGAACTGCCCCCCGTCGCGCCCGCGGATATCCCGGCGCTGGCCGCGCTCGTCCACCATCGGGCCTGGCTGGCGTGTCTGGAGCGGCTCCAGCGGGAGGGGGGCGGGTTGCCGGAGATTAGGGAGACTCCATGCCGTTTCGCCCGCTGGCTGGATAGCGAAGGGCGGCACCGGAACGGCGGCCAGGCGTCGTCCCAGGCGATGTTCCAGGCGATCGAACGTCTCCACGTCCAGGCCCATGAACAGGCGGAACGGCTGCTGGAGCGGGCGCCAGGCACGGACGAGACCACCGCTGAGGACGCCTTGCAGGCCCTGCGTACGCTTCACGATCAGCTCACGGAGCAGGTTTTTCAACTGCTGCAATCTGGCCAACCCCAACAATAAAAATGATGGCGCTGGCAGTGATGGTGTCGCAAGGGTGCCGTCGGGAGTGGTGGCATTGCGCCCAGATGCTGCTTCAGCCCGGGGTGGCTTCCCCCGTGCTGGCCGAAGGCGGGGGTGCCGCGAAGATCGTCAGTTTCAGCTCCATGTCATCCAGGTTTTCGTAGACGGGGCTCTGGCCGGACAGCGCCTCGCTGCGCGTCAGGATCATCTGCACCCCGGCACCCCGCTTGTCCATCAACTGGGTTTTGCCGAACAAAGGCTCCTCCACCGGGTAGTAGCGGGCGAAGAGGCTGGCGATGACCTCGTTGCGCGGCGCCGAGATCTGCATCATGGATTCGAGGGTCATGGAGTTGGGCAAGGCACCGGGGGTATTGATCTCCAGCCGGTCGCGGAACATGAACAGGCGGATGCGCTGCGCCGGGAGCGAGTAGTCGCGATGGGCGACGGCGTTGACGAGCGCCTCGAATACCGCTGCCAGATCGTATTGGGGATAGTCTATCCGCCCCAGGCGTTTGCGCGCCGGGGTGCGCATGTTGCGCTGCACGAAGTGGATGGCATCGAAAATCTGCCGATCGAGGGGCCCCTGGATCACCTGGGCGTCCACCTGATCGTTGGGGTCGTTGACCAGGCCGTCATGGGCCACGGCGAGGATTTCCGCGTTGCGCAGCCAGCGGTGGGGCATGAGGGTCAGCAGTAGCACCCCGGCCACCGTCGGCGCATGGCCCTCGTCCGTTGCCTTCAGCAGATGTAGACGTCCCAGTTGGATTGGCGGGTCATCCTGACCCTGGCGGGTGAAGCGGCCGACCAGCAGCGGATCGTAGTCGGCCAGCGTCGCGCCGGGGACCTCCTGCTCCTCGAAGCGGATGAAGCGTGCCTGGCCGCGCTGCTGAAACAGACGGGCCAGGGCATCGGGGGTGAGTTCGCGCTTGGCGTGGCCCACGCGGCGAAAATAGCCGTTGGCGCTTTGATGTACCCACAGGCTTTGCGGCACTTCCGCGACGATGATGGCGCGCGGCTGACTGGCGCTATCTGGCACTTCGACATGATGGGTGATCACGTCGAGCGCGGGCTTGATCCGGTCCGTGCAGATGGCGGTCAGCCAGGCTTCCACCTGATCAAGATGCTCGGGCGGGATGCCGGTGATCGTGCGCGTCCGGTCATCGACGCCCAGAATCAGGAGGCCACCCCGGGCATTACCCAGGGCCGCCAGTTCGTCGGACAAACCATCCGCGTGCGGCTCGATCCGCTTGCCCTGGTCGCTGACCCTGACTTGTTTCAGCTCCAGGGTCGAATCCTCGCCCAGGCGAATGCGCCGCAACAGATGTTCGATGTTCATGGCGCCTCCTTTAGGGGAGCAAAAGTTAGGCTCAGGGTAGCCAGTTAAAGCGGCATCTGGTCAGGGCGCGCTTGCCGGTGGGTGATCGGATTATAGGCGAGGGCGGTTTGACGCGGTTCCCTGGGCGTGAAGGTTAGCTCCCCGGTTATAGGTGGGGATGACTCAAAGGCTATCCTGAAACCAGGGAGCGCGGGGGGGTGAGGGTTCATGCGTGGGCCATTGCTCCAATCAGGACGAAGGGGGCGGTAGAATGGCGCGACCTTTTGTCCATTCCCGCTCACCAACCGCGAACCCCCTCATCATGACCCAGCTCCGCCTCGGCCTGCCCAAGGGCAGCCTCGAACAATCCACCCTGGCCCTCTTTGAGCAGGCGGGCTGGAAGATCAGTCCCAACTATCGCAACTATTACCCGGAGGTGGACGACCCCGAGCTGTCCTGCGTCCTGGTGCGCGCCCAGGAGATGGCGCCCTATGTCGCCAACGGCACCCTGGACTTGGGCCTGACCGGCCTGGACTGGATCCTGGAGACCGAGACCCAGGAGCAGGTCGAGGAGATCTGCACCCTGACCTATTCCAAAAGCTCGGAGCAGCCCAGCCGCTGGGTGCTGGTGGTGCCCAAGGACTCGCCGGTGACCAGCATCGCCGATCTCCAGGGCAAGAAGATCGCCACCGAGCTGGTGGGCTTCACCCAGCGCTATCTGGCGGAGCGCGGCATCCAGGCCAGTGTCGAGTTCTCCTGGGGCGCCACCGAGGCCAAGGTGGTGGAGGGCCTGGTGGATGCCGTGGTGGAGATCACCGAGACCGGCAGCACCATCCGCGCCCATGGCCTGCGCATCGTTGAGGACCTGCTGGTCACCGAGACCCGCCTTATCGCCAACCCCCAGGCGCGCCAGGACCCGGGGAAGCGGGCCAAGATCGATCAGATCGCCCTCATGCTAAAGGCCGCCCTGGCCGCGCGGCACAAGGTGGCCCTCAAGCTCAACGTCCGCGACCGGGACCTGGACGGTATCGTCGCCCTGCTGCCCAGCCTCCATGCCCCCACCGTCAGCCACCTTTACGATCGCGAATGGCTGGCCGTGGAGACGGTGGTGGACGCCCGGCTGGTCCGTGACCTGGTGCCGCGCCTGCGCCTGGCCGGCGCCGAGGGCATCCTGGAGTACGAATTGCGCAAGATGGCGTGAGGGCGGGGCGAGGAAGTGGCTTCTGGCACTTCTGCCCTGAGGGCGTCGTGGGGCCCCCTCGTGCGTTGTGGGTACTTGGCGGCGGTTGGTGCTGTAATAGAGAATATTTGACGGTTGACCGGCGCTTGCCAGGTGCGCCCTGGTCGTTGTTGCTCTGGTGTATGCCCAAGGGATTGCACTTTCCTCGAATAGGATTGTCTAGACCGGACTTGGATGGAACAAATTGATCCAATTAATGAAACTGCCTTGGACGATACCCGATGAAGCGCCTCCTCAAGCTGTTTACGTCTCTTTCCCACCAGATTAGCATTGCTGTATGTCTGGTCATGGCGGCGGGATTCGCGGCGTTGGCCGATCCTTCCCCGGGTCAGCCGCCAGTGCTGATTGGCCTGGACGCCGAGTTTGGCCATCGCACCAGCACCTCCGCCCAGGCGGTGCGGCAAGGCTTGGAGATCGCCATCGCCGAGATCAACCAGGCCGGCGGGGTGCTGGGTGGTCGGCCCCTGGAGCTGGTGGTTCGTGACAACCGCTCCCTGCCGGCCCGGGGCCTGGACAACCTGCGCGAACTGGCGGCGATCCCCGATCTGGTGGCGGTCTTCGGCGGCAAGTTCAGCCCCATCTACATGGAGGTCCTGCCCACGGCCCATGAGCTGGGCATCCTCCTCATGGACCCCTGGGGTTCCGCCGACGGTATCACCGAGCACGATTTTCGTCCCAGTTACAGCTTTCGCCTGTCCCTCAAGGACTCCTGGGCGGCGCCGGTGATGTTGCGCCATGCCCTGGAACGGTATCGGGCGCGTAAGCTCGGCGTCTTCCTGCCCAATACCGCCTGGGGCCGGAGCAACCAGGCCGCCATCAGCCGGGCGGCGGCGGACAATGGCCAGACCCTCGTCGGCGAGCAGTGGTACAACTGGGGCGACAAGTCCTTCAGCGATGATTACCAGGACCTGCGCGCGGCCGGCGCCCAGGCCATCGTGCTGGTGGCGAACGAGGCTGAGGGCTCGACCCTGGCGCGGGAGGTGGCGGCCCTGCCCCCCGCGGAGCGGCTGCCCATCGTTAGTCACTGGGGCGTGACCGGCGGCAAGTTCGCCGAACTCGCCGGCGCTGGCCTGAACGAGCTGGACTTCGCCGTGGTCCAGACCTACAGCTTCGTCGGTCGTGACGACCCCGCCGCCCGCCGCGTCCTGGCCGCCCTGCGGGAGCGGTATGGCATCACCGGCGCCGAGGCGGTCAAGAGCCCGGTGGGGGTCGCCCACGCCTACGACCTGATGCACCTGTTGGCCCAGGCCATCGATTGGGCGGGGAGCACCGACCGCGCCGCCGTGCGCACCGCCCTGGAAAACCTGGGGCCCCACGACGGACTGGTCAGGCACTACGACCATCCCTTCACCCCCGAGCGACACGATGCCCTGTCCCCGGCGGAGGTCTTCATGGCCCGCATTACCGCCGATGATCGGATCCTGCCGATTTCCGACTCGGGATTGGCTTCAGTGACCGCTTCAGCCCCAGCCCAGGCTCCCGCTTCCGTTCCGGCCCCGGCCGAGTAGCCCGCGTTTGCCAATGCCCCCCTCCGAGGCCGTGCCGGTCGTGAGGACCCGGATGCGCCTGCACCGGCGGGTCCAGGTGGCGGCCTTTACCCTGGCCATGGTGGTGGCGGTGGCCATCGGCGTCACCAGCCTGACCCTGGCCCTGCGCGACCTGCCGCGCTCGGCCATGGCCGCCAATGACACCGCGGCTCGCCTGCTGGGCTCCTATCTCGATAGCTCCCTGTATCCCCGGATCGATGATCTGCGCCAGTTGGCGGAGAGTTCCCTGGTGTGGACCGCCTTGAGCGACTCCCAGGGCCGGGATCTCTACATCAAGCCCTTCCTGGAGGATCGCAACGAGGCGATGGATCACGGCCGCCTTGCCCTGCTCGATTACCGGGGGCGCTTCGTCGCCGGCAAGGCGTCTCTCCTCGCGTCGGGCGAGGGAGAGTCCGCAGACCTGGTGCGGGAGGTGCTGGCCTCGGGGCTGGCCATGACGCGGATGGCCAAGGGTGACCGGCCGGTGCTGCTGTTGGGAGTGCCGATCTTTTACGTCTACACCGATGACGTCATCGGCGTGTTGCTGGGCTCTTTTGACCTGGCCGGGCTCCTCGGCCGCCAATCGGTGGCCGATCTGGTCGGACGCGGCGTCGATCTGCGGGTGGCGGACCGGACCTGGACCCTGTGGCGGGATGCGGAGGGGGCGACGGGGGTCCATGTCCCGGCCGCCTATCGGGTCGCCCATCCGGAGCTTCCCGGCCTCTACGACCTGGAACTGGCGGTCTATTCAACCCGCAACCCCTGGCTGCCACTCCTGCTGGCGCGCGCGGGTTACATGTCGCTGGTCTCCCTGGTGCTGGCGGTGGTGGTCTGGTGGCTGGCTGGTCTGGCCGCCCGCCGCGTCAGTGGCCGCCTGGAGGCCCTGGCGAGCGCCATTCTCGCCCATCCCACCGGCGGTCCGGAGCAGATCCCCCTGGATAGCGGTGGCGATGAGATCGCCGTCCTCAGCGGCGCCCTGCGTCAGGCGCTGAGCGCCCAGGAGGAGGCGCGACGTCAACTGCGCCAGTTGGCCTACTACGATCCCCTCACCGGGCTGATGAACCGGTCCCTTTTCGATGACAAGCTGGTCGATGCCCTGCATCGCTGCCAGCGGCGTGAGGATGGCTTCGCCCTGCTGTTCATTGACCTTGATCGCTTCAAGCTGGTCAATGACACGGCCGGCCATGAGGCTGGGGACCTCCTGTTGCGGGAGGTGGCGGCGCGCATCCGGGCGCGGATTCGCGCCTCCGATCTGGCATGCCGGCGCAGCGGGGATGAGTTCACGGTGCTCATGGAGCCCTGCACGGAAGAGGCGTCGGCCACCCAGTTGGCGGCGGATTTGATCCGGCGCCTGTCGGAGCCTTCTCCGCTGCCCACCGGCGCCAGCGTGGCGGTGGGGGCCAGCATCGGCATCGCCTTCTATCCCGGGGATGGTGCCTCTGCCGCGGAGCTCATGGCCAATGCCGACGCGGCGATGTACGCCGCCAAGGAGCGTGGCGCGGGCTGCTGGTGCCTCTACGCGGGTGGGGCGGGGCAGGACGTCCAGCAGCGTCAGTTGCTGGCTAATCCGGGGCTGGTCGGGCCCAGGCACCCAGGGTCCAGCGATCCCCCTGATATTCCACCCAGTTGAACGCGGCGTTGGGGACCGGAAAGTCCCGGGGGCCGCTCAGATCACGGCCGGTGGCGGCGCGGTAGACCGTATCCAGGATGCCACCGTGGGTGAAGACCAGGAGCCTGGCCCCCGGATGACGCACCGCCAGCCCGCCCAGGCCCGCCTGGACGCGGGCGGCGAAGGCGCGCAGGGTCTCGCCGGTCTCGTAGTCATAGTCCAGGCTCCGGCCACGATGGTGATGATGGACACCGGGGTGCCGGGCCAGGGCCTCGGCGGAGGTCAGGCCCTGGAAGACGCCAAAGTGGCGTTCGCGCAGGGCGGAAAGGGGTTGGATCGGGGGGAGGTCCAGGCCCGCGGTCGCCAATTCTGCTGTGCGCCAGGCCCGGCGCAGGTCCGAGCTGTAGGCGGCGGCGAAATCCAGGCCGGCTAGGCCGGGTCGCAAGGCCCGCGCCTGGGCCTCGCCGGTGGCATTGAGGTCGACATCGAGTTGGCCCTGGATGCGTCGCGCGACATTCCAGTCGGTCTCGCCATGGCGGATCAGGCAAAAGAGCGTTTTCATGCGCTGGTGATCGGGAAACAAAAAATCCTGCCGAAGCAGGATTTTTTGCTACACCTGATGGCAAGCGGCGCGCCAACTGGTTACCGCTGACCCTCGGTTAGGCGAAGCGGATCAGTAACGGCGACCGCCGCCACCAAAGGCCGGGCGCTCCGCGCGGGGCTTGGCCTGGTTGACGGTGATGTTGCGGCCCTTGAGGGCGGTACCGTTAAGGCCCTTGATCGCGGCGTCAGCCTGGGAGTTATTGGCCATTTCGACGAAGCCGAAGCCCTTGGACTGACCAGTGAACTTGTCGCTGATCAGTTGAACGCTGCTGACCTCGCCAAACTGGGCGAAGGTGTCACGCAGGTCGGAATCGGTGGCGGAATAGGGAAGATTGCCAACGTAGATATTCATCTCTGTCTCACTGGAAAAATCGTGCATTGGAAAAAAGAAACACTATCGAGAAACACCAAGCACGAAAATTCCTTCGACAGCGGATTACCGGCGAGCCGGCAAGAGAGGACGGGACCGCGAAGCACGGGGTGAACCCGGGAGAACGAACCAAACCGGCAGGAGCCTGGGGCTGGTCGGACGCTCACCTCATCCTCTTGGTTGCGACAATAACAGGTCCCGGGGCGAAAAGTAAGCAATGATTAAAAATTATTTCCCGCAACGTCCCATTACCACCATCGCCGCTACGGTCTGGTCAAGCCTCGCTTGGTCTGGGCTGGGCATGATTGGGCTGGGCATGATTGGGCTGGGCTGTGTCAGACTGGCTTGGGCTGGGAGCGAGGACAGCCCAAGACGAGGAGTTTACGCCCGAGGACGGGACGCCATGCTTGGATCTGGGAAGTTATGCTCGAAGCCGGTAGGCCATGCCCAAAGCCAGGAGGCCGGCGATGACTGATAACCGGCAACGCTGGTCCCAGGAGGTCACCCGGACCAGTAATGCCCTGGACCTGGAACCCGGCGTCTTCACCTGGTCCGATCCGGCGGCCATCGCCCGTTCGCTGCGCGACTCCGCCGAACGCAGCGAGCGCCGCCGGGCCGAGCCTTTCCGCTCCGCCATGTCCATGCTGAATTTCTACCTCAACCGGGTCGGGGCGCGGCTCGATCCCCAACAGCGCCAGCGCCTGGAGGCCGCCAAGGATGAGCTGCGGGCACTCTATGGCCGGCCCCGGCGGGCTGGGTAGCCACCTTCATTTTCACCTTTGGGTGTCTCGCCATGCCGATGAAGACGGCCATGCCACTGAGGATGAAAGAGGGTACTGTTCCCCCGCCCCGCCCCGCCCCGCCCCGCCCCGCCCCGCCCCGCCCCATCACGTTCCGGCCCGGCCTGGCCAGTACTGCCGTGGATGACTGGCCTGGGAATCAATCCCTTACATCAGACCCGAGAATCTGGCCAGGGACTCCGGCAAGGTCATGCGGGATGTTCAGCATGGTCTCGATTTTTTTGGACATACCCGCTCGGCTGGCCTAGGCTGAAATGGTGGGAGTACCTGGCGAGGGGGTACTCGGTGGTGTTTCCTTATTCCATGAGCGGTTCCAACCCAACGGAGGGACGAGGGCATGGCCTGGGAGATCATCCGGAAGACGGACCGGCCCGGTTGGCCGGAGGCGAACCTGGACGACTACGCGGCGGTCCGAGAGGGCTTTTCCTGGGCGACGGCACGCTCCCTGTTGCGTGGCCTTCCGGACGGGGGCCTCAACATCGCCTTTGAGGCGGTGGACCGCCATCTGGATGAGGGGCTGGCGGATAAAGTCGCCATTCGCTGGCTGGGGCGGGATAGCCAGAGAGACAGCCAGATGGATAGCCAACGAGACTGCCAGCGGGACAGGGAACAGGACAGCCACAGGGATAGCCAAACCCACGTTCTGGGCTGCCGTGACCTGACTTATGGCAAACTGGCGGGCCTGACCAGCCGCTTCGCCCATCTTATGGTGCGGCTCGGCGTCGCCCCGGGGGAGCGGGTCTTCAGCCTGCTGGGCCGGGTGCCGGAGCTTTACGTCGCCGCCCTGGGCACCCTCAAGGCCGGGCGGGTCTTCTCCCCCCTCTTCTCCGCCTTCGGGCCCGAGCCGGTGCGGGCACGCATGACCCTCGGCGATGCCCGGGTGCTGGTGACCACCGCCGCCTACTACGAGCGCAAGGTCGCCCCCTGGCGACGAGAGCTGCCGGGCCTGCACCACGTCCTGCTGACCGACCGGGGCGGCAACGATCTCCCGGAAGGCACCCTGTCCCTGGCCGCCGCCCTAGCGGACTGCCCCGACAGCGGCGGCCTGGCCGCCACCCGGCCCGAGGACATGGCCCTGCTGCACTTCACCAGCGGAACCACTGGCAAGCCCAAGGGCGCCATTCACGTCCACGGCGCCGTCCTGGTCCATGTCCTCACCGGCCGCTACGCCCTGGACCTGCACCCAGAGGACGTCTTCTGGTGCACCGCCGACCCTGGCTGGGTCACCGGCACCAGCTACGGCATCATCGCCCCCCTGGCCATCGGCGCGACCCTGATCGTCGACGAGGCCGACCTGGACCCGGCGCGCTGGTTCGGCATCCTTCAGGACCAGCGGGTCACGGTCTGGTACACGGCGCCGACGGCCATCCGCATGCTGATGAAGGTCGCCGACGCGCGGGACCCCGGCATCCTGCGCGACTACGACCTGTCGCGGCTGCGCTTCCTCGCCAGCGTCGGCGAGCCCCTCAACCCCGAGGGGGTCATCTGGGGCCAAGAAGTGCTGGGCCTACCCATCCACGACAACTGGTGGCAGACCGAGACTGGCGGCATCATGATCGCTAACTATCGCCGCCTGGCCATCAAGCCCGGTTCTATGGGCAAACCCCTGCCTGGCGTGGAAGCGGCTATCGTCCGGCGGTTGCGGCCCCTCTCCGCGCCTACTGCGAGTGCCCTTGCTGATACTAACTCCGCATCCCTCGCCCCCCCTTCCGACACTACCTTGGCAGAGAAACGATCCGGGGTTCCCGGTCGCTTGCAAGGTGAACCAGCCACACATGGCTTTGCTACGCCAGAGCCTTTCATCGAGGTCATCAAGACCCCCAATACCTTGGGCGAACTGGCCCTACGGCCCGGCTGGCCCTCCATGTTTCGCGGCTACCTCAACGAACCCGAGCGCTATGCCCAGTGCTTCGCCGATGGCTGGTATCTGACCGGGGATCTGGCTCAGCGCGACGCGGACGGCTACTACTGGTTCGTCGGGCGTGCCGATGACGTCATCAAGTCCGCCGGTCACCTCATCGGTCCCTTCGAGGTGGAGAGCGTGCTCATGGAGCACCCGGCGGTGGCCGAGGCCGCCGCCATCGGCATCCCCGAGCCTACCGCCGGCGAGGTGGTCAAGGCTCTGGTGGCCCTCAAGCCCGGCTTCACGGCGGACGAGGCCCTGCGCAAGGCCCTGCTGGCCCACGCCCGCAAGCGCCTGGGCCCCGCCGTGGCCCCGCGCGAGATCGATTTTCGCGCCAACCTGCCCAAGACCCGTAGCGGCAAGATCATGCGCCGCCTGCTGCGCGCCCGGGAGTTGGGCCTGCCCGAGGGTGACCTCTCGACCCTGGAGAGCGACGAGCGATGAACGATCGGAGTGATAGCAAGCTGCACCTCAACCGCGACCATGCCCAGCACCTGCTGCGGGAGATGTTGCGCATCCGCCGTTTCGAGGAGCGCTGCGCCGAACTCTACACCGAGGAGAAGATCCGCGGCTTCCTGCACCTCTACATCGGCGAGGAGGCTATCGCCGTCGGGGTCATGCAGTGCCTGACCGCAGAGGACGCGGTGGTGACTACCTACCGCGAGCATGGCCACGCCCTGGCCCGCGGCCTACCCATGACCCACCTGATGGCGGAGATGTATGGCAAGCAGGAGGGTTGCAGCCGCGGGCGGGGTGGCTCCATGCACCTCTTCGACGTAGCCAGAGGCTTTTATGGCGGCAGCGCCATCGTCGCCGGCCTGCTGCCCCTGGCGGTGGGCCTGGGCCTGGCCGACAAGCTGCAAGGGCGCGATCGGGTCACCGCCTGCTTCTTCGGCGAGGGCGCTGCCGCTGAGGGCGAGTTCCATGAGAGCCTCAACCTGGCCGCCCTCTGGCGGCTTCCGGTGCTCTTCGTCTGCGAGAACAACCTCTACGCCATGGGCACCGCCCTGGAGCGCTCTCAGGCCGAGACCCATATCTATCGCAAGGCCCAAAGCCATCGGATTGAGGCCGAGGTCGTGGACGGCATGGACGTCCTGGCGGTGGAGGTCGCCGCCCGCCGCGCCGTGGCGGCCATCCGGGCGGGGGAGGGTCCGCGCTTTCTCGAATGCCAGACCTACCGCTTTCGCGCCCATTCCATGTTCGACGCCCAGCTTTACCGCGACAAGGCGGAGGTCGAGGCCTGGAAGCAAAAGGGGCCCCTGCTGCGCTTCGGCCACTGGCTTGAGGAGGCCGGCCTGCTGGACGCCGCGGGCCGGGCCCGGATCGAGGCCGACATCGAGGCGGAACTGGCCGCGGCGGTGGCCTTCGCCGAGGCCGGCACCTGGGAGCCGATCGAGGATCTGCTGAAGGATGTTCATACTCCAGGCACCTCGACCCGCAGCCTGACAAGGGAGGATTCGGGAGAGCCGAATCTTGATTGACGCTGTCCATTCGGAGCCGCTGACATGAGCAGTGCCCTGATCGAAACCACCTACCGCGAGGCGGTGCGCGAGGCCATCCGCGACGCCCTGAAGCGCGATCCGCGGGTCTTCCTGATGGGCGAGGACGTAGGCCGCTATGGCGGCTGCTACGCGGTGACCAAGGGGCTCTACGATGAATTCGGTCCCGAGCGCATTCGCGACGCCCCCCTGTCGGAGTCGGGCTTCACCGGGGCCGGGATCGGCGCCGCCCTGGGCGGGATGCGGCCCATCGTCGAGATCATGACCGTCAACTTCAGCCTCCTGGCCCTGGATCAGATCGTCAACAACGCCGCCACCCTGCGCCACATGTCCGGGGGCCAGCTCAGCGTGCCCCTGGTCATCCGCATGGCCACGGGGGCGGGCAAGCAGCTTGCCGCCCAGCATTCCCACAGCCTGGAGAACTGGTACGCCGCCATCCCCGGCATCAAGGTGGTCGCCCCCGCCACCCTGGAGGATGCCCGGGGCATGCTCTGGTCGGCCCTGGAGGACCCGGACCCGGTGGTCATCTTCGAGCACGTCATGCTCTACAACCGGAGCGGTCAGCTTGCTGCCGACGCCGGCCCGGTGCCACTTACCGGCGCAGCCGTGCGGCGGGCGGGCACTGACATAAGCCTCATGACCTACGGCGGTTCCCTGTTCAAAACCCTGGACGCCGCAGAGGCTTTGGCGGGGGAGGGCATCGACAGCGAAGTCGTCGACCTGCGCTCCCTGCGCCCCCTGGACGATGCGACGCTCATGGCCTCGGTGGCCAAGACCCACCGCGCCCTGATCATCGACGAGGGCTGGCGCACCGGCAGCCTGGCCGGAGAGATCAGTGCCCGCATCATGGAGCAGGCCTTCTGGGAACTGGACGCCCCGGTTGACCGGCTGTGCACGGCCGAGGTCCCCATCCCCTATCCCAAGCACCTGGAGGATGCCGCCCTGCCGCAAGTGCCGACCATCGTCGCCGCGGCCCGAGCGATCCTTGGGCGTTGAGCAACCAGGCCCGATTGGGCGGGAATTTCTCGGGTACCTCATAACTGCTTCGAGTAGGTCCAGCTTAGGCATCCCCACCGCTCACCACTCACCTTTCACTACCTCCTTCACTCCTTGCCCATGACTACCCTCTACCGCATGCCCTCCTTGGGTGCCGACATGGAGGCCGGCACCCTCATCGAATGGGTCCTGCAACCGGGCCAGACCTTCGCCAAGGGCGACGTCATCGCCGTGGTGGAGACCCAGAAGGGGGCCATCGAGGTGGAGGTCTATCATGATGGCGTCATGGGCCGCCAGCTCATCGAGGTTGGCCAGACGGTGCCCGTGGGGACCCCCATGGCCGAATTGGAATCTTCGGTCGTCCCCGCAGCAGCACCTGAGGCCGAGGGCCAGCCGCTGGCTCTGGCTGTGGGCGCCAGGGGCATGGGCCAAGAGGGACCGCCCCAGGGGCCATCGGTCAGGCAGGCGCCTTCTAAGTCAGTCCCTGTGGCCGCCAGCGTCGCGGCCCAGGCATACGCTCAGACGACCGAAGGCGTCATGATTCCTGGACCCCTGGTCCAGGGGGGTGGCGGGGCAGCCCAGGGACCAATCCGCCTCCCTGTCTCCCCCGCCGCTCGCCGCCTGGCCCAGCAACGGGGTCTGAACCTGGACGGGCTTGCTGGTAGCGGTTCCGGCGGGGCCATCCTGCTGGCTGATGTGCAGTCGGCAGTTGAAGCCTTGGCGAGTGGCTCTCCACCTGCTGCTCCTCCGGGGCCGCCCCCGGCATCGGCATCGGCCGGTCGCCACCCCGCGCATCCTGGCCTAGACCTGGCCGCCATGCGCCAGGCCATCGCCGCGGCCATGGCTCACTCCAAACGGGAGATCCCGCATTACTATCTGAGCCAGGACATCGATCTGACCCCAGCCAGCGACTGGCTGGCCCGGCGCAATGCCGAACTGCCGCCGGAACGGCGCCTGCTCATGGGCGTGCTCTTCATCAAGGCCGTGGCCCTGACCCTCAAGGGCTTTCCCGAGCTCAACGGCTTTGACCGCGAAGGGCGTTTCGAGCCCTCCGCCGCCATCCACGTCGGCAGCGCCACGGCTATTCGCGGCGGCGGGCTGGTGGCACCGGCCATCCACGATACGGACCAACTGGATCTCGACAGCCTCATGGCCCGGCTGCGCGATCTGGTAGCGCGGGTGCGCGGCGGCAGTCTGCGCGCCTCGGAGTTGGCGGACCCGACCATCACCGTCTCCAGCCTGGGGGAGCGGGGGGTGGACCGCCTCTACGGCATCATCTACCCGCCCCAGGTCGCCATCGTCGGCTTTGGCACGCCGCGGTTGCTGCCCTGGGTTCTGGAGGGCCAGGTTGTCCCCCGCCAGGTCGTCACCGCCACCCTGGCGGCAGACCATCGTCACAGTGATGGCCATCGCGGCGCTCTATTCCTGGCTCAGGTAGGGCTGCGCCTGCAAGAACCGGAGCGACTGTGACTCAAGATGTAGGAGAAGCATGACGATGAGCACTGCCATGACCAAAGACGCGATCCTGGCCGCCGCCCAGGAGGAGTTGACCAATGTCGCCCCCGACCTGGCCGACGAGACCATCCCCCCGGATGCCGACCTACGGGAGGTCTTCGACCTGGACTCCATGGACTTTCTCAACTGGTTCACTGCCCTCCATCGCCGTCTGGGGGTCGACATCCCTGAACTCGACTACCCTAGGTTACGCAGCCTGGATGACGTGGCCACTTACCTGGCCGACAGGCGCGGGGGTCATTCTGGCAGGGAGTAGCCGAGACATTCACCCAGCGCCACGCGGCTGCGCACGCCAAGGAATTCCCGCGACAGACGCCGCTCGGCGAAGAGCAGATTCCGCTCGGCGGCCCGGTCCTGATAGAGCAGTTCCGCTGGCTGGGGCGCGAAGGGGCGGCGACTGACCCGGGCGATCCGTCCCAGGTTCACCCCGCGCCCATCGTCCAGCAAGAGCAGGTGCGGGGCCAGCCCCCGGGTCGGATCGGGGCGGGGAAAGTCGATCAGTCCCAGGAGCACGTAAGGCGTCGCGGTCAGGCGGATACCGAGCTGGACGGGGCTGTCACTCAGTTCGGCCAGGAAGATGGTCTCCCCGATCGCCGCCCGGAGTTGTTCTATCTGGCGGTTATAGTCCGGGGAGGGCCAGAGGGACTGGCTGATTTCCTCCTCCTGAACGCGCTGGCCTGTCTTGTCGTGGGCAAGGGGCATGGCATGGTTCACAGTGTGATTCTTCGCTGGCCCGTCACTTTGGATGTCAGGGTATTGGCTCCGCCATAGCCCGGTGGTCGCGAGGATTTAAAAGACCAGTACACGTTCCGCGGCGAGGGTTTCCGTGGCCAGTTCATCCAGGGTGCTGCGCTGGGTCCCCACGATCAGTTCCCCCTCCATGATCCCGCGGGCATCCATGCAGGTGCCGCAGAGCAGTACCTTACCCTTCCGGGCCACCCCTTTCACCATCAGCTCCAGGTTGTAATAGCCCTGCGGTACCTTCTGGCCGGCCTTGGCGCAGGCGACCGCGTCGGCCATGAGGAAGACGCAGACCGGCTCGTCCTTACTGGCCAGGGCCTTGGCCAGGCGCAGGGCGTTGAAGCTGCGCTCGGTGCCGTAGGGGGGATCGTTGAGGATGAAGAGGGTGGACATGAGGGCGACTCCGCTGAAGTTGAGTTGTCGTGCTGGTGGAGCCTGGGAGCGAGGTTGCGCGGATTGGGATGAAGGGAGAGGTTCACCCGCGGTCATGCGCGTTTTCGCTCCTGCCGCCGTCAACCAAAGGGGCCTGGCGCAGACGGGCCACCAGTCGAGGTAGGAAAGCCAGGGCGGCTAGCAGGGCGAGGGCGATGAGGCCCTTCTGGATCAGGCCCTCGCCCCCGCCCGCCGCCTCGCGGCCGGCATAGCCCAGCCAGGTGTAGGCGATGGCCCCCGGCAGCATGCCGATCGCGGTGGCGAGCAGATAGGGGAGGAAGGGAATGCGCGTCAGCCCCAGGGCATAGTTGAGCAGGTTGAAGGGGAAGACCGGCACCAGGCGGGTGAAGGCGACGAAGCGCCAGCCCTCCGCCTCCACGCCCCGCATCAGGCGCTTGAGTAGCCCCCCAGCGCGGGCCTGGACCCAGTCACCGGCCAGATAGCGGGCGACCAGAAAGGCGAGCACCGCCCCCAGGGTGGCACCGGTGAGGTTCCACAGGGTCCCCCACAGGGGCCCGAACAGGGCGCCGCCGGCCAGGGTGAGCAGGGAACCGGGGAGGAACAGGACGGTGGCGATGGCATAGAGGCCGATGAAGAGCAGGGGTCCCACCGGGCCGGCGGCTTCGACCCAGGCCGTCAGGGCGTTGGCGTCCAGGTGCTCGCGGTTGATCAGGGCGAGGGCGATGCCGGCGATTAGGGCCAGGCCCAGCAACAGGCGCGGGGCTGACTTCACGTTTGCCTCCCGGTTGGTACGCTTCGTCCAGCCGGTCCGCCCGATTCGCCCGCTCCGCCAGGTCCGCGTGGTTCACCTTGGCTCGGCGAGCCATCGGGTCCAATTGAGCCAACGGAACCGCTTGAACCGCCAGGACCACCCCGTCCACCTGCTGGCCCCGGTCGGCCTTGTTTGGCCTGACGGGGCTTTACGGCCGCTCGGCCGTGAGTCCGATCAGGGGCGATGAACGTCTGGCTCTCTACCTCCCAGCGCCGGCGGTTGATGGCATAGCCGGTGATCGCGCCGCGGAAGGGCAGGGCCAGCATCCCCGGCAGGGCAGCGACCTCGCGCGGGTCGCGGTGGTCGTCGATGCCGATGGTCATGTCCAGGTGACCGGCACGGGGCTGGTCACGGTAGGTGCCGAAGAGGCGGTCCCACCAGGAGAGATTGAAGCCAAAGTTGGAGTTGGTCTCGTCCTCTGCGATCGAATGGTGCACCCGATGCATGTCGGGGGTGACGAAGACCCAGCGCAACCGCCGGTCCATCCAGGCGGGCAAGCCGACGTTGCCATGGTTGAACATGGCCATGCCGTTGAGGATGACCTCGAACAGGATCACCGCCACCACCGGCGGCCCCAGGGCCAGGATGACGGCGAACTTGATGAGCATGGACAGCAGGATTTCGATGGGGTGGAAGCGCGCCCCGGTGGTGAGGTCATAGTCCAGGTCGGCGTGGTGGACGCGGTGCAGCCGCCACAGGGCCGGCACGGCGTGGAAGAAGACGTGCTGCGCCCAGATGGCCAGGTCGAGGGCCATCACGGCCAGGGGGATCGCCAGCCAGGGGGAGAGGGGAAAGTGATTGAGCAGGCCCCAGCCCTGGGTCGCCGCCGTCGCCGCCAGTCCCACCGCCGCGACGGGGAAGAGCAGGCGCAGCAGGACCGTGTTCAGGACGACCAGGCCCAGGTTGCTGGCCCAGCGCAGGGTCTTGGAGACGGTCAGGGCCCGCCGCGGGGCGCGCCATTCCCACAGGGCCATGGCGGTGAAGATGCTGAAGAAGGCGGTCAGGCGGATGGCCGCCTCATGGGTCTGGACGAAGGTCTCCACGCTGGTCTGCCTCCGGTGGTCCGGTTGGTGGTTGCCTGGGCCTGAGTCTGGCAGATGAGGGTGTATTATTCAACCACTAAGTTGATTGATGGGTGGTTTGTTGTAGGCTGTAAGTCATTTGTGAATTCAGATACCTATCTGAAATTAGGTACCCATTTCAATTCAGCGGACGGATTGAGTGCGGCGACCAATCCTCGATCTGTCCCACCAAGCGGTAGCTTCATCAGAGCGCTGTGGGTGATGGCGTGGACCCGGCCCCCTATACTGGTGACCTGGACGATGTTCAATGCGGTTGTTGATGGTTGTCGAGCCATCCGCGGGAGTCAGTCATGCCACCTAGCCTCGACCCCAAACAGGCCCTGTTCGCCCAACTGGCGGTCGTCGCCCGGGCCTTGGGCCATGGCTCGCGCCTGGAATTGCTGGATTACCTCGCCCAGGGGGAACGCAGCGTGGAGGACCTGGCCCAGGTCGCCGGGCTGTCCATCGCCAATACTTCCAAGCACTTGCAGCAACTCAAGGCGGCGGGACTGGTGCAGGCGCGGCGCGATGGCAAGCATATCCGCTACACCCTGGGGGAAGAGCGCGTGCTGGACGTGATGGGCATACTGCGCGGCATCGCTGCGAGCCACCTCGACGCGGTCGAGGACCTGGTCGGGACCTATCTGCGGGGGCGCGACGCCCTGGAGCCGGTGCCGGCCCAGGACCTGCTGGACCGGGTGCGCTCCGGCCTGGTGACGGTCCTGGACGTGCGTCCCCCCGAGGAGTACGCCCAGGGCCACGTGGCCGGGGCCCTGAATGTCCCCTTGGAGCGCTTACAGGAACGGCTCCGGGACCTGCCTCCGGATCGCGAGGTGGTGGCCTATTGCCGGGGCCCCT
The DNA here is from genome assembly GCA_937862735.1 of uncultured Gammaproteobacteria bacterium. Taxonomy (GTDB): domain Bacteria; phylum Pseudomonadota; class Gammaproteobacteria; order Chromatiales; family Chromatiaceae; genus M0108. The sequence goes on along the minus strand of CALMDH010000089.1, from coordinate 336 downwards.
GGTGCGTGCTGTCCTTCGAGGCGGTGGCCAGGTTGCGCCAGGCGGGCTTCACCGCGCGCCGCCTGGAGGACGGGCTGCCGGAGTGGCGCCGCGCCGGGCTGCCGGTGGCGAGCGACTGATCAGGGGCTTTCGCATCAGATTTGACGGCTGAGCCACCTATTTGATGGCTGAGCTAGATTGGGAGGTTCACCATCGAGGTACCCCTCAAGGCGCGCACGCACCCCCTTTTTACATCAAGCCGATTGGGTGCGTTGCGCGTTGTTCTGGGGGGGTGGTATGAATAACTGAAGTTTTGTAGTTTTGAGTAACTCTCGAGGCCCATCGCAACCCCGGTAA
>CALMDH010000088.1:0-6978 GCA_937862735.1 uncultured Gammaproteobacteria bacterium | reverse complement strand
AGCGGGTTGCCGACCCCGCCGGCAACCGCCAGTTGGCGCGTTGTTTCCCCCTATGCCGGCCCCGGGCGCCGGGGCCGGCCGGGACGCCCCGCCGGCCGCCCGCGGACCGCGCCCGGCGTCCGGGGTGGACACCCCGCCGCACCCGCCCCTGGGGGCCGCCCAGCGCCGCTCAGCGCGCCCGCGGGCGCCTCCCGGTACGTCACCCCAGGCCGATGCCCCGCCGGCGCCGTCCGGCCCGTTCTGACGCCGCTGGGGGCGGGGCGGGCAGCGGAGGGCATCAGCCTCCAGGGACCTCGCCACCCCCCAGCCGGCGCTGACTGCCCGGGGTCCGCGGGGGGGTGAACGCCCCCCGATCACGGGGAAAGTAGAAAGCTGGTTTCCCCTATACGGGCCGGGGGCCCGTGCGGATCCAGCCGTGATGGCAGTTGGGAAATCGTTTCCCCCCTATCTAGTTAAGGGGAAACTAGAAACCTGGTTTCCCCTATAACGCCGAGCGGGTTGCCGACCCCGCCGGCAACCGCCAGTTGGCGCGTTGTTTCCCCCTATGCCGGCCCCGGGCGCCGGGGCCGGCCGGGACGCCCCGCCGGCCGCCCGCGGACCGCGCCCGGCGTCCGGGGTGGACACCCCGCCGCACCCGCCCCTGGGGGCCGCCCAGCGCCGCTCAGCGCGCCCGCGGGCGCCTCCCGGTACGTCACCCCAGGCCGATGCCCCGCCGGCGCCGTCCGGCCCGTTCTGACGCCGCTGGGGGCGGGGCGGGCAGCGGAGGGCATCAGCCTCCAGGGACCTCGCCACCCCCCAGCCGGCGCTGACTGCCCGGGGTCCGCGGGGGGGTGAACGCCCCCCGATCACGGGGAAAGTAGAAAGCTGGTTTCCCCTATACGGGCCGGGGGCCCGTGCATGCGGTTTCCCCTACCTCAGCTCCGGGCGTTGAGCGCTCATCATCCTCGGGTATCGCCCGCAGCAAGCGCCAGGAAATGGCGGACGTGCAGGGCTCGCGCACCCCTTCGTGAGTCCCAGATACGCAAAGACCCTCCGCGCAGAAAGAACCCGGCATGCGCCAGAAAAACAGCGCCCGTCCTTCCAGTCTGTCGTGCGCGCTGATAGTGGATGGCTGGGATGGCATTCCGACAGGAGCGACCGCTTGTCAGAATTGGTCAGAATTGTCACAACCGGTCAGCCACCCGACCTTGTTGGCAGGGTAAAGTACAGCTTCCGACAGGCCGAACGACTCGGGCCAACCGGGCGAGTAAGCGCAATCACCTCCCAAAATAACGGCGCAAATAGACGGTCGTACTGAACGTTGCAGCGTCCCCCCTATAGTCGATACAGGGGTGTGAGCCGAGAGGAAGCACGCAGAGATGAAGTCCAACAGTAAATTGATGCAAGCGCTCATGCTCACGCTTGCCTCGTTTTCCACAGTGCTGGAGGCCGATAGCGAAGCCAGGATCCGCCAGGAACTCACCCGGGTCCTCCCGGGTGATCTGACATACGACCTCAAGCCGGCGCCGATACAGGGACTCTACAGCGTCATGATCGGGCCTCAGGTTCTCTATGTTACGAACGATGGTAGATACCTGATAGAGGGCAATGTGTTCGACCTGCAAACCCATGTAAACATCACGGACAATCTGAAAAGGGAGGCAAGAATAGCCTCCCTCGTCAGCGTACAGGAAGCAGACACGCTGACCTTCAAAACCGCGCGACCGGATGCCGTAACCGTCACGGTCTTCTCTGATGTGGATTGCGCCTACTGTCGGCAATTCCACAAAGAGATGGCAGATTATCACGCTCACGGCATAAACATCCGCTACCTGTTTTTCCCCCGAGACGGCAAGAACAGCGACACCTACCAGAAAATGCAAAATATCTGGTGTAACGAAAACCCCCGCGAAGCCTGGACGGCGGCAATCTCGGGTAAGTCGGTCACGACCGCTGCCTGTGACAATCCGATCGATCGCCATATGGCCTTGGGGCGACTTATGGAAATACGCGGTACGCCGGCCATAATTCTGCCGTCTGGGGAGCATGTCGCGGGTTATCTCAGCGCTGACAAACTGCGCGCCAAGATCGATGGGAAGGCGCAATGAGCGATAACACCGGCCGCCGCATAGATGGACAACATCAGGCGCAACTCCTCTCGGCCAGTGCACGGCTCTATTCGGCCGCAAACGCCTTTGAAAGTGAACTGACGGCGGCCAGGTCTGCGTTCTGGGAAAAAACCAATTCCAACGAACAGAGAGACCTGAACGGTATCCGTCAACTGGATAAGATCATCGCTGATTTGCAGTCAATTAAAAAACGCGGTCTATCCTGTCTGTCACAACTCACAGCAGAATTACACGTCATGCCCGTCAAAAAAACTACTGGTGAACAAAAAGAGGCGGCGGCCGGCAGGGCTTCCGTTTCCCCGGAAATCATGGCCTGGGTTGTCTCCGCGCTCATCGCGGGGTTGGTATTGCTCGTGCTGATGAGCATGGCGCCCCACTAATCCACGCCAATAAGGCCCGGTAAGACGGGAGTCATCCCGTCGAGGGTGGCGCGGGCAAGCACCCCTGTTCAATTGCGGCGGCGCTCTTGATCGTCAGCATCCGCATGAACCACATACCGTCTCCCTACCACCGTGGCAACAGAATTCAGCTCGAACCAGATCGTGAGCTGTTGGCGCTCCGTGCAAAAGGGGCGCATAGGACATCACCCTAACTGATCGTAACGAGGTAAAAAGAGAATGACCGTTCAGAAAGCCACCCCCGTGAAAGCACATGCCGGCCATCAGAATCGCATGAATAGCGACCGACAAGCGCTGATCCGGGAAGTGCGGGCGCGGGTCAAAAGCAGGGGCTACGATATCGTGGGGATCGCACGCGATCTGATCAGGGTGACCCCGAACCCCTCCACGGGGGCCTGATTTCCGCCCGGGAAGTGGTGAGCGCCGGTTAGCCGTGGTGGCTGTGTCGCTCATCATCTCCCGCGGCGCCGTGCTATCCCTCGCCTGCGGTGTCGGCGGTACCGGCAGCGCTTGGGGCGCGGGGGGGCGAGGGGCGGGTAGAGGAGGAGGGAGCTGACAAGCCCTCTGTCGCGGGAATGAGCAGCGAACAGAGATCGGTCTCAAGCGCTGCCGCGATCCGGCACATCGTCCGTAATGAGGGGCTGTGCCTGCCGAGTTCGAGGCTGGTTAATGACGTTTCGGAGGAGAGCCCCATGCGCCGGGCGAGGACCACTTGCGTGATGCCCAATTGCCGCCGTCGACGCCGAATATTTTCCACGAGTACCCGCTGGATCTCATCATAGGAACGCATAGCCAATCCACCAGCCACATTAAGCAATACCTACCGAGGAAGACCATCATACCCTCCATGATCGCCAGCCATCCATGCCGCATAAAGCGATCCGTGCCGGAGAACCGCTGCGCAATACGGCGTGGTGCGTCATCCTGCTGTCGCTCTTCATGATGTGCAAACCGATCCCTTCAACCGTCCATCGTCCGGCCGGTCCCTGGTTGTGAAAACGCCCTTGGGTCGCGGAACCATGTCTCCGTCCTCCTCGGGGTGCGACGGTATTCACCGTACTCACGCTCCGCCCGGAGCCGCTTCACCCCGCGCGCAACCGCCAACGCCTGACTCCAAACAGCTGGCGCGCCGCCCGAGACCGGACCCCGGCAGCGTGGCCGCCATCTGCCTGGCCCTGATGGCGCTCATCGTGCTGCTGGTGGTCTTGCGCGACGCGATTCGTTACCTGATGGCGGACTAACCGTTCCCGTATGCCGCAAGAACAACGCCCATCCGCCCCATAGCAACCTATGGCCATCCTCGTATCACGCGCAGAAAGAGGGGCGCGGCTATGTTGACCCCCCGGCTAGAGAACGCCAGCCCCTGCGGACCGGGCAGTAACTTTTGGGAGCGGGTTAACTGGCGGCTCGCGCAAACGGGGAAGGTTCCGGCCGACATTGCCGCCACCCTGGCTATTCCCGAGGCAACGATCAGGGCCTGGGGCCGCCCGGGTGGCGGCGACCTCGCTATGTGGCAAGCGCCCCTGCTCGCCGACTGTCTGGGCTGCGAACTCCGCTGGCTGCTCGCGGGACGCGGCCCCGAGGCCGCTCGTCCCACCCCGGACCAGGATGAGATCGCCTTCCTCGACGCGATGCGGCAATGCACGCCGGCGGATCGGGAGCTCCTGCGGCTGCTGGCGGATCTCCTGGCCGCCCGGGCGGCGTCCTAGATCAACCGTGGACCTGGAGCGTCTGCTGCTGCCAGGAAAGGGTCCCACGTCTGTCGGTCAGCTTCCCTCGCCACGCCTCCGGACGCGCTTGCCCATGGCGGTAGCGGGCCGAACGGGCCTGGTCCCGAGGGGGGCGCCCCTACATCACCGCTTCCCCCTGCTGATCGCCTGGGCCGGCATGACCCTCGGCTATGGGCTACTCCAGTCCCTCAGCGCGGCGGTCTTCGGCGTGCGTCCCGGCGCCGCGGCCCTGGGGACGGACCTGCTGGCCCACCTGCTGCTGGGCACCCTGCTCCTGGCCATGGCCCGGGGGCTGGGCCGCTTCCTGCTCGCCTGGCTGGCCCTGACCGCCGCCTTCACCCTGGTCAATGCCGCCAAGGTGGCCATCCTCGGCGCCCCGGTGATGCCGGACGATTTCCTGGCGGCGCGCCACCTGTTTCGCTGGCTTTCCGGCTGGCAATGGCTGGCGGCGCTGGTGACCCTTGCCCTGCCCCTGACCTTGCTGGGCTGGATGTTCGCCTGGCGCCGGCCCCGGGCCTGGGCCAGTCTGGGGCTGCTGGCCACGCTGGCGGTCGGGCTGTTGCTCTTCCCCGAAACGGCCAGCCGCGCCCTCGACGCCCGCTTCGGCGACTGGGGCTGGAATCAGCGCGGCAACTTCGAGGCCCGGGGGCTGCCCCTGCACCTCGTACAGGAGGGGGTGCGCAGCCGCGCCCGGCGGGAGCCCACCCCTGATCCCGCTGCCGTGGCCCAGGCCCTGCGCAACCTGGGCAGCCAGCCCCGCAGCGGGCTGATCGCGGTCGAGGGGGCCACGCCGCCCCGGCGCAACCTGCACCTCATCGTCCTGGAATCCTTTTGGGACCCCCTGGAACTGACGGCGGCGGGCATTGCCGAGGACCCCCTGGACCCGGCCTTTCGCGCGCTGTGGGCGGACGCCGGCTATTCCCACGCTCTCTCCCCCGTCTTTGGCGGCTATACCGCCAACGCCGAGTTCGAGGCCCTGTGTGGTTTTCCCGTGGAGCGCGACCACGTCTTCTTCGAGGGCGGCCTGCGCCGGGAGGCGCCCTGCCTGCCCCGGCATCTGGCGGCAGCGGGCTACCGGGCCATCGCCTCCCACCCCAACGTCGCCGCCTTCTGGAACCGGGTCAATGCCTACCGGCGCGTCGGTTTCAATATCTACTGGTCAGAGAAGGACTTCGACCTGGACGATCTGAGCGACGGCTTACTCAGCGACGCCTCGCTCTACCGCCAGGTGCTGGACAAACTGGACCCGTACCTGCAAGACCCGGACCCGGTCTTCAACTACGTCCTGACCTACTTCGGCCATCTGCCCTATCCCCGCAACCTGTTGCGGCCGGAGCGGATCGCAGTCGCCGCCGACCCGGGGCTGATCGCCGCCTACGCCAACAGCCTCTACTACAAGTCGCGGGAGCTGATGGCCTTCCTCGCCGCACTGCGCGCCCGGGACCCGCGGGCGGTGGTGGTCCTGTTCGGCGATCACCTGCCCTACTTGGGACCCAATTATCGCGGCTACACTGATTCCGGGCTGCTGGCCGCGGCGCGGTCGGACTTCAGTGACGCCATGTTCCGCACCCTGGTCGCCACCCCCCTGGTGGTGATCGACGGCGAGCGCGGCGTGGTCAACACCGGGGATCTACCTCTGTACCAATTACCCGGCTTGTTGCTGAGCCTCCTCGGCGACCACCGGCCCTCCATCCTGGGGCTGACCTGGCCCGACCTGGCGGCGGACCTGGGGACGGTGCGGCTGCGGCCCCTGCCGGGGCTGCATATGCTGCGCCTGGAGGATGCGGTCATCGCCTGTCGCGGCGCGGGGGCCCCACACCCGGCCTGCGCCGCCACGGCGGAGCGCCTGGAGGCCCTGCGCACCCTGAGCCGGGACCTCTTTGCCGGGGAACAGCATGCCTTGCACGACCTCGAAGAACCCCCGGGGCCCCAGGCGGTCGAGGCGTTTGGCGCGGAGGCCCCGGACGCGACCTGAGCCGAGGCAACCGGCTGGTCCGCGCGGCAGGGCACGAAGGGCAAAGCCGGTGACGGCACCCGCTTCCAGGCAGAGGGCTCCGGATCTGTGGTCAAGCGGCACGGCGAGCAGGGCAATAAGGCCATTCGGGACGCTTCGCCATGGCCCGGACACCGTAGAGCCTGACGCGGGGCTTCGACTGGGCGGCCGGCGTCAACCTCGCCCCCCTGCGATAACCCCCGCCCGGCGACGGCGATCCCGGTGGTCTGGCACGCGCCGGAGTGGCAGTCTGTTGCGCACCGCCTGCATCCTGACCACCGCGGCCAACGCCCAGGGGCGCCGACCCATGACCGCATGACCTCGCTCCTGGGGCCAGTGGACTGGGCACCCTGGCGGGAGGGGCCGGTGGCTGCCGCCCAGGATCTGCGACGGCGCCCCCCCGACACGGCCCCGCGGGCCTGGTTCGTCAGCTCGCGTGTCAGCCGGACCAGGAAGAGCGGGAGGAATTGATTGTGCCGAGCCCGGATTGACCTGCGTTGCCGGGGCGAGGGACGGGCGATGATGGGGAGCGTTTCGCCGAAGCGGCGTTCAGCCCGGTGTCTTTGGCGCCATGCTCGCCATACCGACACGTTCGGCTGGTATTCCGTCGGTGGGAAGCGTTCGTCCGCCTGGGGGTGGCTCTTGTTCAGTGCGCAGGTCTCGCGCCCGCTTTTCCAAATCTCCGCCCGGGCGCGGTCTTGATGGGGATCATGAGGGGAACGCGAAGAGGCGAGATTGAGCCTGGGCGA
>CALMDH010000087.1:0-16442 GCA_937862735.1 uncultured Gammaproteobacteria bacterium | reverse complement strand
CCTCCAGCGCCGCCCACTGCTCCGGCTCTGCGTAGTCGAGCAGTTTGACCATGGGCCGAATTTAGCCAATTGTTTATCGAACAGATGTTTGCTAGCAAAATCCTAGCGCTGAGCGCTTCTTCCGGCAAGGTCGAGCTTGAGGTCAAACTTGAGGGCGACAAGCCCACGAGGTGACTGGCGATGGGCAGACGCCGCCAGCCAGGCAAGCTATCCTCGCGTTCAACGCCGAATCGGCGCGGTTGGGCCGCGCTGATCAAGGCCTGGTCCTCGGTGGCGAGACGGTGCTGCCATCCGGTTAGCGGCCGCCCGGGAAGCGCCATTGGCCGGCAATTCTTCTTTTCACCCTTCTATCAACCTCGCGGAGGCATTCGCTTTTGCATATAGGGGGGGATGCGGAGGACATCCGTGGCGGGAAAACTTTCCGTTACACTGCACCTCCTCACCTTCGCTCATGCCAGGAGACGACGATGCCCCTGTCCGCGGACCCCTCCGCCACTCACCCCGATGGCAAGATCGCCGTCGATCTGCGCCAGGTCGTCTACGCCCTGTCCGACGCCCTGGACCTGGTCGGCATCGACGACGTGGGCCATGGCAAACGGGTCGGGATCATGGCCCGCGCCTGCGGGCTGGAATTGGCCGTGCCGCCCGCGGAGCAGACCTTCCTGTTCGACCTGGGCATGCTGCATGACATCGGCGTCTCCTCGACGGCCACCCACAACCACCTGCTCCTGGAATTCGACTGGGAGGGCTCCCAGCAGCATTGCGAGATCGGCTACCGCCTGTTGCGCGACTTCGCGCCCCTGGCCCGACTGGCGGTGCCCGTGCGTTACCACCACACCCATTGGGAAGAGCTGGCGGCCATGCCCGACCTGCCTACGGCCGTGGCGGAACAAGCCAACCTTATCTATCTGGTGGACCGGGTCGACACCCTGGCCGCGCCCCATTACGGCAGCGGCGACCTTCTCATGCACACAGCGGGCATCCGCGACAAGATCGCCGCCCGCGCCGGCCGCTATTTCCAGCCCCAACTGGTGGAGGCCTTCCTCGCCGCTTCGCTCACCGAGGCCTTCTGGCTGGAACTCGAACCCCGGGGCATCCAGGCCGTGATGCAGGAGATGCTGAGCCAGGCCGCGCCCTATCCGGCCACGATCGCCGAACTCAAGCAACTGGCCGCCATGTTCTCCCAGATCGTTGATGCCAAGAGCACCTTCACCGCCGAACACTCCACCGGCGTGTCCCGCCTGGCCCGGTTCTTCGCCGAGGGTCTGGGGGTGAGCCCGACACAGTGCGACAAACTGGAGATCGCCGGCCTGCTCCACGACCTCGGCAAGTTGCGGGTCCCGGACGAGGTGCTCGACAAACCGGGCCGTCTGGATGACCGCGAGCGCAAGCTCATGAACGCCCACAGTTACGAAACCTTCCAGATCCTAAGGCGGATCAAGGGCTTCGAGGAAATCACCCAGTGGGCCTCCTGCCACCATGAGGAGCACGACGCCTCCGGCTATCCCTTCCACCTCAACGGTCAGGACCTGCCCCTGGAGGCCCGCATCCTGCGGGTGGCCGACATCTTCCAGGCCATGGCCCAGGATCGCCCCTACCGCGCCGGCCTTGCCCCGGATGAGATCCTCGCGTTCATGAGACGCCTGGTCAGCGAGGGGCGGATCGAGGTCGACATCCTGCGCGTCGCCGAACGGGACATGGCGGGGGCCATGGCGGCGGCCCGCGCCGCCATGGTCTGAGTCGATCCCCCCTGCTTGATGCCCCGTAAGGGTTCCTGTCACCCTGTTTTCCTGTCTCCCTATCTCCCTATCTCCCTATCTCCCTATCTCCCTGTCGCACTGTCTTCCTGTCGCCATGCCTCCCTGCCTCCCTGCCGCCCGTGCTGGTATCGGTAGCACAAGCCGCCGGTCCTCTTACTCCCTCCCCCCTGGTGGGGGAGGGCAGGGGGAAAGGGGGTCCGAACGGGTTCATGCCCCCAATCTGCCCGCAGGCGCTGTTGGTGGCATCCAAGGTCGCAGGGCCTGAACCAGCACCTCCGGCAGGGGGGCCGAGGCGCCCGAGGCGCCCGCGGGGCCCAGATGGACATGGACGGTGCTGGCCCTGGCCTTCTCCCGCCCCGTCTCGTCCGTGAAGCGGTAGTCGAGGGTAAAGGCACTGCCGCCGATTTCCCGGACGCTGAGTTCCACCTGGATGACCTCGCCGTGCCGCAGGGGGTGACGGTAATCGGCCTCGGCATGGACCAGGGGCAGCAGACAATCACCGTCCTGGATCAGGCGGTGCAGGGGAAAGCCGATCGTCGCCATGAAGGCCTCATAGGCATCATGGGCATGGCGAAACAGGTGACCATAAAAGAGGATACCCGCGGCGTCGATGTCGTGGAGACGGACGGGGAAGGTGTGAGTGAATGCGGGTGGGGTCATTGGGTGTGTTCCCTTCGTGGGGTGATTTTCGTTTTTCTGGATGAAGTCACGGCCGAGATCAATTCTTGCTTTTGCACCGAACCGATCCGCCTAAATTTGATCTGTGCTGATCTGGCCGGACCTCAGCGAAAACCAAAAGACTCCGGGGTTAATCTGAGGCGTCAGACTCAGCGGATCTCAGGGGGATAAATCCGCTGCCACTGTCCCGCCCTAGCCAGATATGCCCGCGCTCCGGGTCGGGAACCCGTCCCAGGTCCTGGGCCAGCCAGTGGGAGGTGGCCAGCCCTTGCGGGATGGGGGAGGAGAGGGCCGCGGCGAGTTGCAGGCTGGGCCAGAGGCCGGCGGCGCTCTCGATCAGGCTGGTGAGGACGACCTCCAGGCCAAGGCGGGTGGCCTCCCGGGCCAGGAACAGGGTCCGCCGCAGCCCACCGACCGCCGCGGGTTTGAGCACGAGACGGCGCACGGGCGGGGCGCCGGCGGACAGGAAGCTGTCGACCAAGAGCGGGGCCACCGCGTCCCTGATCGCCATTGGCGGGGGAGGGAGGTGCAGCGACTCATCCAGGGCCAGGGCAAAGCGGGCCTGGGCCTGAAGACGCCGCAGGGCCTCCCAGTCGGGTACCTTCGGTGGCACTTCCAGGGATTTCATCCGCTCTTTCAGGGGGTTCGGCGGCCCTTCCGTGGATTTCAGCGGCACTTCCAGAAATTTCAGCGGCTCTTCCAGGGATTCGATGGGGAGGTCATTGAGCTGGTCGATCAGGCGTGCTGCCTGGTCATAGTCCCAGGCACCATTGGCGTCGAGGCGCAAACTGACCCCGGGAGGCAGATGAGACGCCAGTTTCCGCAGATGGGCGATTTCGGTCTCAGGCGCGTCCAGCCCGACCTTGAGCTTGAGCACCCGGTAACCGGCCTGGCAAGCCGCCGCGACGCGGGCCGGGGTCTGATCGCGCAGGGTGCCGAGGGTGGCGTTGACCGGCACCCGGTCGTTCGCCTCCGGGGCCAGCCACCGCCGCAACGGCACCCCAGCCAGGCGGGCGGCCAGATCGGTCAGGGCACACTCCAGGGCGAAGTCCGCCGCGGGGGTGGGGCCAATCCCTGGCGGCGTGCCGGCAAGGGTGACGTGTTGGGCACCGACCTTGGCCTCGGACAGTACTTCTGACAGGGTATCCGCTGGTTCTCTTACTCCCTCCCCCCTGGAGGGGGAGGGATGGGGAGAGGGGGTCTTAAGGCTTACGCCGAGCGCTTCACCGTAAGGGCTTTGTCGGCCCGGATCGAGCAAGGCGGCCAGGCTTTGGCCCGGGAGCCGAGCCTGCCAGAGACGCAGCGCGCCCTCGGCGACCGCTTCAGCCTCGGTTCCAGCCTCGGGGAGGGGGGCGCAGTCGCCATGGCCGCGCACGCCCGCCGCCTGCACTTGAACGAGCCAGCCGCGTCGTTCGGTCCGGGTACCGTGGGCGCTGGTCCAGGGTTGGCGCAAGGGCAGGGCATAGGGGCGGATGCCGATCGCCTCCAGGCGGACGTCGGGGTTAGGTACTGGGAGGCCCGTCGTCCAAGGGGGTGGGGGCATGATCTGGCGGGCAGTCAAATAGCGAAAGTGGCGGGAGTGTAACCCTTTAGCCCCCCTCTCCCCAACCCTCCCCCGCCAGGGGGGAGGGAGTAAGAGAATCAGCGGCTTGTGCTGTCCATGCCCGCTTCTAGCACGTGGCCAGGCCAGCCCCAGGATCAGCAAGAGCGTCAGAAAGCACGCGGCCAGGCTAGCCCCAGGATCAGCAGGAGCGTCAGAAAGCACGCGGCCAGGCCAGCCCCAGGCAGCAGGAGCGTCAGAAAGCACGCGGCCAGACCAGCCCCAGGATCAGCAGGAGCGTCAGAAGCGTCTGGTAGAGGGCGGTGGTCCCGAGCACGGGGTTGAGGGCGACACCCTGGGCGCCACGTTGGAGCCTGACGACCAGCCAGAGGCCCACGGGCAGGGCGGCCAGCAGGGGCCAGACCCGAGCGGGCGGGTTGAGCTGCGTCAGCATCAGCAGCAGCATCAGCAGGAACGGGGGGGCCAGCATGAGGAAGGCGTAGAGCAGCCGGGCACGCGCCCGGCCCAGGTAGTGGCAAAGGGTGCGGCGGCCGCCCTGGCGGTCCGTTTCCAGGTCACGGTAGTTGTTGATCAGCAGCACCGCCGCCGCCGGCAGGCCGAGGATGGCCCCCAGGGCGAGGGCGCCGGGCGAGAAGCTCAAGGTCTGGAGATAGTGGGTCCCCGCCACCGCCGCCACGCCGAAGAACAGCAGGACATAGACCTCACCGAAGGGCCCGTAGGCGATGGGCCGCGGGCCGCCAGTGTAGGCATAACCCGCCGCCAGGGACGCCAGCCCCAGCAGCAGGATGGGCCAGCCGCCGCGCAGGCACAGCAGGGCGCCGAGGACCAAGGCGGCGAGGAAGGCCAGGTGCGCCGCCCGCCGGACCTGGGCCGGGGTGAACCAGCCCTGGGCGGATGCCCGGGGCGGGCCGAGACGGTCCGCGGTGTCGTTACCGCGCTCGAAGTCGTTGACGTCGTTGTGCAGATTGGTCCCGACCTGGATGGCCACCGCCGCCAGCAGGGTGGCGAGGGCGGTCGCCAGGTGCAGCCCGCCAGTGGTGGCCAGCGCCAGGGCCAGGCCCGCTACCACGGGCGTCAACGTCAGCGGCAGGGTGCGGGGGCGAGCGGCGGCCACCCAACGCGACAGGACGAGGCCCGGGCTGTGGCTCAAGTCGCGTCCCGGGTCGGTCATCTGTGCTCCATCGGCTATCCCGGCCCGATCAGCAACCATAACCCGCGCCTCTTCGAGCCCCTGTTCAGATTCATCGCCCATCTCCGCTCCATCGACCTTTTTCGCGTGAATGTCACGAATAAGTCTTACATTTTCAGAGCTGGGGCGCGTCGCCTTGGGAGAGTTAGCTCCGTCAGCCATCTCAGCTCCGCTGGGGGAAGCGACGGAAGTCCGGGGCGCGTTTTTCCAGGAAGGCATCCCGCCCCTCCTGGGCCTCCGCCGTGGTGTAGAAGAGGCCGGTGGCGTTGCCCGCCAGTTCCTGAATGCCCGCCAGGCCGTCGGTCTCGGCATTGAAGGCCGACTTGAGCAGGCGCAGGGCGGTGGGGGAGAGCTGGAGCATCTGGCGGCACCAGTCCAGGGTCACCGCCTCCAGGTCCGCCAGGGGCACCACCGCGTTGACCAGGCCCATGGCCAGGGCCTCCTGGGCGTCGTACTGGCGGCAGAGAAACCAGATCTCCTTGGCCTTCTTCAGGCCCACGGTGCGCGCCAGCAGACCGGCGCCGAAGCCGCCGTCAAAGCTGCCCACCCGCGGCCCGGTCTGGCCGAAACGGGCATTGTCGGCGGCGATGCTCAGGTCGCAGATCAGGTGCAGGACATGCCCACCGCCAATGGCATAGCCCGCCACCATGGCGATGACCGGCTTGGGCAGGGTGCGGATGTCCCGTTGCAGCTCCAGGACGTTGAGATGCTCGGCCCCGCCGGCGGCATCCCGGTAGCCCTGATCGCCACGGATGCGCTGGTCCCCCCCGGAGCAAAAGGCCAGGTCCCCGGCCCCAGTGAGGATGATGACCCCGACCGCGGGGTCCAGCCGGGCGCGGTGGAAGGCATCGATCAGTTCCCGCACCGTCTCCGGCCGAAAGGCATTGCGCACCTCGGGCCGGTTGATGGTGATCTTGGCCACCCCGGACCAATGCTGGTAAAGAATGTCCCCGTAGGTCGGTCCAGGCGGGGTCTCCCAGGACACGGTCGCTACGTGAGGGCTTGGTTGCATGCTGATGAACTCCATTGATTTACCGCCTGGTCAGGATAGCCCGATCTGGCGGTCGACGCCACGCGGAAGCGACGGGATAACCTTCGCGGACCGAAAGCCCCCCTCAAGGTTTCCGCGGACGGGCTAGTCGGCAAGGGGTGACAAACCAGCAATGGGTGAAAGTCAGCAATGGGCGGAAAACGTAAATGAAATCAGATAGACTAGGTGGAACCGTTCAAATCCCCTCTCCCCAGCCCTCCCCCACCAGGCCACGCCCATGATCGATCTGCACTGCCACCTGCTGCCAGGCATCGACGACGGTCCGCCGGATCTCGCCACCGCGCTGGAAATGGCGCGCATCGCCGCCGCCGACGGCATTACCCTGACCGCCTGTACCCCGCATATCTATCCCGGCCTCTACAATAACGAGGCCGACCAGATACTGGCCGCCGTCGCCGCCTTTCGCCTGCGACTCCAGGAGGCCGGCATTCCCCTGGAAGTTACCACCGGCGCCGATATTCAACTGGTACCGGAACTCCTGGATGGCCTGAATTCCGGACGCTTTCCCACGCTCCACGGCTCGCGCTACTTTCTCTTCGAGCCCCCCCATCACACGGTCCCACCCCGTTTTCAGGACCTGATCTTCAACGTGCTGGCGGCCGGCTACGTGCCCGTCATCACCCACCCGGAACGGCTGACCTGGTTGGATGAGGCCCACTACCCCTGGTTCGCCGACGCCGCCGGACAAGGGGCCTGGATCCAGGTCACCGCCGGCGCCCTCACCGGGCGCTTTGGCGCTGGGCCCCAATACTGGGCCGAGCGCTTCCTCGATGATGGCCTGGTACACCTGCTGGCGACGGATGCCCACCACACCCGGCGCCGTCCGCCCCTGCTGGCCGAAGGCCGCGAGGCCGCGGCGCGGTGGGTCGGACCTGAGGAAGCCCAACGCCTGGTGGCGGACCGCCCCCAGGCGATCATCGCCGATCAGGATCCCACCACCGTCATCCCGCCCGCGGGACTCGGCGGACCCGCCTGGGAACGTGCCCAAAGCACCGGCCAACGGCAAAGCTGGCTATCCCGGCTGCTGGGCCGCGGGTGACGCCCTGCCCGGCCCCTTACTCCCCGTCCAGACTCCTGACTTGAAACGTCCGATTTTAGCTGAAAGCCACAAAAGCCCTTCATTTTGATTTGGTTGTCATTAGATCTCATGAAAGCTAGCTAGCATCCCCCGGAGGACCAGATACATGCCCCCCAAAGCATCCTTACCCAAGGCGCCAAGCGGGCTCATGATCGCACTGGCCGCCCTCACGCTCGCCGCGATGTTGTTCTCCTGCCTGCCCATCACCACAAAAGTTGAAGGCTGGCCACAGGATTTAACCATCCGAGTCCATAAAAACGTCGGGTTCGTCGAGGTCCAGGAGAAGTGCTACCCCTCCATCCCCTTGCCCTGCAAGCTGATGGGCGGCTTCGCCTTCCAATGCGCCGTGATCGACCTGGACCAGAAAACCTGTGACATCTACACGATTTGGGGCGAGGCCTCGGAGCACGAACTCAGCCACTGCCGTGGCGGTGATCATGACGGCATTTTGCAGGCCTATTTCGACCGCTGGAAGTGCGCGCACGGTCTACCCCCCGCACCGCATTAATGCGCTCCGGCGTGGCTGAACAGCCATAAAAAAACCCACCAAGCCAGAGCTTGGTGGGTTTATTTGTCGCTTTACTCCCCCTCACCCGCCGGGAGAGGGGAAGGGGTGAACCCCCTTGGACAGGGTAAATTCCCCGCGCTTAGGGACTGACCGGGTTTGGGGGATTGTTGTTATTAGTAGAATTGGTGGCGGCGACCACGCCACCCGTGACCGCAAGTAGTCCACCAGCCAGGGCGACGGTAGGCACGGCGGTAGTACCCACCATGGTGGTCCCCGTCAGAACCGTGGTCAAGCCAGAACCGCCGGTACCCCCCGTGGTGGCCACGGTCCCCCCCGTTGTGGCACTGGTTGAAGTGCCACCGGTAGTACCCGTTTGGGCGACAGTGACGTTGCTTGACGGGGTGTTGGGTTGAATCGCCGCCAACTGGGGTTTGGGGGACTTGCCGGCCGCCACGCCGGAATCGGCATCAACCTGGTAGTTACCGCCATCATTGAGGGCGCAGGTACTGCTGGCCTGGACGGAGAGAATGGCCATCTCCGGCAGATCGAGCCGGCAACCGTCACTGAAGGTGACGACCGCCTGACCGCCCTCCAGCACCATCAGCCGGTCACCCTCGACCAGCCGCATGCCGTCGTGAACGGTCACATACCGCTCCCCCTGGGTCGCCACGGCATTGCCCTCGATCTTCGCCACCACCGCCGCCGGGACGGCGGCCTGGGCAATCAGCGGCAGGCCCAACGCCGCCGCCACGGACCAGCTCAATACAGGTAGTTTCATCTTCGTTCTCCTGGGTTAGTACTCATTGCAGTTGATACTCCATCCTGGCGATGCGCCAGTCACCCTCCCACGGCACCAGTTCCAGGCTAATCCTGCCCTTGGCCTGATGCCAAACCTTACTTCCGTGCGTCACCGCCCTCACGGTCAAGGCCCCCGTGCCCACCGCGCGCCCTTCCTTCCCCTCCTTCCAGCGCAATCCGGAGATATTGATTTCACGGCGGCTGGTGGTGGCGAAGAGGTTCTGGTAATCGGCCCGGATAAACTTCCGCCCCTGACCATCCGTGGTCTTGGCATCCGGGGTAAAAAGCCCGACCAAGGCGTCGAGCGCCCCCGCCGCGTAGGCGGAGGTCAAGCGGTGGACCACCTTGGTCGGATCCGGGGGTGGCGGCGCTGATTTCTCTCCCGATGGCGGGGCCGGCTGCTTGGTCTTGGCCTCCCGAGCCTGACGGCTAGCCTCCTCGGCCAGCTTTTGGGCCTTGGCCTCGGCAGCCGCCTTGGCCGCCAGGGCCTGCCGTTCAGCCTCCTGGGCCTGTTTGAGGGCCTTCTCCCGGGCTTCGGCTTCCGCCTTGGCCTGCTGGGCCTGACGCTCGGCCTCCCGAGCCAGTTGCTTGGCCTTGGCCTCGGCTTCCGCCTTGGCCTGTTGCGCCTGGCGTTCGGCCTCCTTGGCCTGTTGTTTGGCCTTGGCCTCGGCTGCCACCTTAGCCTCCGCTTCGGCCAGCAAAGCCTGGCGCTCCTCCGCCAGCTTGCGTTCCTGGGCCAAGCGCTGGGCTTCCAGTTCTTGCTGATGCTCCAGGCGCTCGGCGGCAAACTGCCGCTCCAAGGCCTCACGCTCCGCGACCAGGCGAGCCTGGGCCTCCGCCTCGCGTTCAGCCATCCGACGCACCTCAGCCTCGCGTCGCGCGGCGAGTTGCTCTGCCTCCTCGCGCGCGGCCGCCAGGCGGGATGCTTCTTGACGCTCCGTTTCTCGACGCTCAGCCTCCAGCCTCTTCGCCTCCTGCCTTTCCGCCACTTGCCGCGCGGCTTCCAGGCGCTCCGCCTCCTGGCGGGCCATCTCTTGCCGGGCCATTTCCTCACGCCGGGCTTGCTCTTCGGCCAAGCGGCGGGCTTCGGCCAGGCGGTGCTCCTCCGCCATGCGCTTAGCCTCAGCCTTGGTCTGCGCCTCTGCCTTGGTCTGCGCCTCTGCCTCTGTCCTGGCCTTCGCTTCCGACTCAGCCGTTGCGGCCCGCTGGGCCTGGCTTGATGGAGAGATCGCCGCCACAGGCGGTGACGGGGTTCCTACAAGCGGCTGAGTCAGATAGGCCGGCTGGGGCGCCTGGGGAGTGAGGGCATGGCGCCGGGGCGAGACCTCGCTGGACACGGCCTGGCCTGGCTTGTCGCCCTCGGTGGCCACCTTGAGCAGGGCGGGTGGCTCGCGCAGGACCCACAGCACACCCCCCACGGCCAGCACCAGCAGGGCCAGGCCGCCGAGCCACAGCGGTGGGCTCACGCTCCGCCGAAGCGCGCCCTGAGATTCCGGAACTGGATAGTTTCCCTGACCTTTGCCATGACCTTTGCCCCTAACTTGACCCTCTCCCTTGCCCAGGCCCAGGCCATCGGCCATGGATCCCCCCGCCCACTCCTGCGGCTGAAAAAAGTGCCGCAAGGCTTCCGGGTCCCGATCGGTGGGGGCCAACAACGGATCGGCACCCTCGGGATGGTCCCCCAGCCAGTGCCGCACCTGTTCATGGGCCGCATTGATGCGCATGGCATCGGCGGTATCCGCCTCCGCCTCCAGACCCAGCGTATCCGGGCCCCGGCGGTCCGGGTGGAAGAGCCGGATCAGCACCTGATAATGCTGCCGCGCCTCGGCCGGGCTGACAGCCCCTTCGAGCCCCAGCACCCGCCAGGGGCTGGCCCCCGGCGCCAGCAAGGCGTGACGCGCGAAAAAGCGCGCCGCGGCAACCAACTCCTCAGGGCTTGCCCCCAGCGTGGCCGCCGTGGCCTCGATCCGGGAGGCAGCCAGGGCCTGGCCGAAGGCCGGCAGCAACGGGGCAAAACCCGCGGGCAAGGGCTCGTCCGCCCTGCCCAGCCGCGGATACCGCAACGGTTGGCGGTAATAGGCCAGGGCCAGCTCGATGAGCGGAGGAGGGTTGCCGCCGCCCCTGGTCAATTCATAGTCTCCCGCATGGCCTCGGGCACGGGAACCGCCACCGACTCGGTCACCTTGCCTACCGCCGGATCTTGCGCGGCAGCGGTCGCGACACCACCCAGCCGGTCTTGTCTGGCAGCGGTCGGCACGCCACCTTCCTGATCCTGCTGGGTTTCGATAGCCTCAACATCCTCCTGGCCGACCTCCTTTTCCGCCCCGACCGGGGCTGCCTCTTCATCCGTCTTTTCCCGCGCCGTGGCGTCGGCTCGGGCGGTGGCATCGAGATCCTTGACCCGCAGCATCTTCAGATCGTCGAACCAGAGGGTGCCATCAAGCTTCTTCTCGAAGGCCCGGCTGCCGGCGGAGACCAGGGTCAACTGTTGATAATCGCAGCCCGCCGGCACCTCGAAGCGCAGCTCGAAGGGCGCCCAGTCGGCGCTGCCCATAAAGCGCGGGCCATCCGCCAGCACCTTGGCCTCCGCCTCCGGCAACAGGCAGCGCAGTTGCCAACGCAGCCCGCCCTTGGAGGTCAGGCTATCCAGCCGCACCCGCCCGCTCAGCCGGTAATAGCCGGCATCCAGGAACAGGGGTTGCGACACGCGGGCGAAATGTCCCTCGTACCCCTTGAAGCGCAGCCGCAGGGCCGTCGGCCCGGTGACCCCGGCGGTTCCCATCGGCTTGGCCGAGAAGTGGTCGCTTTCCGCCACCTGCCAGCCAAAATTGCGCCGCTCCAGGGGCAGGTCGAAGCCGCCGTCGAACACCAGGCCCAACCGCTCGCGCTCGGCGGGTTCGAGACCATCGATCCACACCAGAAAGGCCTCGGCGATCAGGCCCTCCCGCTGCAAGCGGCCGACGTAGAGCCGGCGCTCTTCGGCGGACAGGGGTTGATCCGCAGCCTGGCGGCGCAGCAGATAGAGAAAGCGCAGGGTATCCAGCTCCAGACCCTTGGCCGCCACGTAACCAAAAAAGGGTGTCCACCAGGGTGGAGGGTCCGCGGTGACCGCGCGGAAAAAGTCCCGCGTCTCCGCCACCTCCGCCATTTGCAGCAGCACCGGGAACAGTTCCCGCTGTTGGCCAGGGTCCCCCGCCAGCACCAAAGTCCAATGCGGCAAGACCCGGTCCAGGCGACCGCGGGATGCCCACCAGCCGGCCAACTGCATCTGCAAGCGCAGATCCGCCGGGGCCAGTTGCGCGACCAGGCTGACCAAGGCATCCGCCCGCTCCAAGCCCTCGCCCTGACCGGTGTCCGGCCGCTCCACGTCCCCGGCCTGGCTGGCATCCGCCCGCTCCACATCCTTGGTCTGACCGGCGTCCGCCCGGTTCATGCCCTTGCCCTGACCGGTGTCCGCCCAATGCCGGGCCAGGGCCAGCAGCGCCCAAGGATCGCCACCGTTGGCGCGAAAGGCCCGCGTCAGCAGAACCTCCGCGGCCGCGGGATCATCCGCCAACAGCGCCTCACCCTTCGCCCGCAAGGCCTCCGGGCGCCCCGGCTGCCAGGCCAGGGCGGCATCCACCGCGCCCGCCTCGCCGCCGCGTAGCCGCTCGGCGTAGTAATTCCCCAGGCCGGCGGTCAGGCTGAACCAGGCGAACGCCAAGGCTAGGGCAACCAGGGGGGCACGCCAGAACCAACCGGTTGATTGCATCATCAAGGCTTGCCCCCTCCCCCCAACCCCCTCCCACGAGGGGAGGGGGAGTCAGATAAGAGACTGCGCAGAGGCACCCCCTCCCAGGGTACAGGCCCCACCGCCAATGAGAATCGGGGGTTAGGTAAGAGGCTGCGCAGAAGCACCCGTTCCCGTTTGGTATATGAATCTCCCTCTCGCTTGGCGTGAGGCACCCCCTCCCCCCTTGTGGGGGAGGGCCGGGGAGAGGGGTAAGTAACCCAGGGAGAGGGGTATGTAATAAGGTATTCCATCAACATCCACCCCCCACCCTAAGCCGTCTCTGCCTCAGGGCTGGCCTTGTCGGCGCCGCGATTGCCGTAACCATACATATAGTCATAGCTGTAACCGTAGCCATAGCCGTATCCATACCCATAGCCATACCCCTTTCCAGCCCGGCCGACCTTGGTCAGCACGGCGCCCACCAGCCGGGTGTTGGCCTGGGTGAGGCGTTTGACCGCCCCCTCCAGCTCACGCCGCCGGGTCTTGCCGCTGTCCACCACCATGACGGTGGCCCTGGCCAGGTTGGCCAGCACCAGGGCATCCGCCAGGCCGATGACCGGCGGGCCGTCCAGGATGACGTAATCGAAGCGCTGGCTGGCCAGGGTCAGCAAGTCCAGCATGCGCGCGCTGGCCAGCAACTCCACCGGGTTGGGCGGCAGGGGGCCGCTGGTGATGACGAACAGCCGCGGCACCGCAGTCCCCTGGCTGACTTGCAAGGGCTCCATGCCACTGGCCAGGTAATTGGTCAGACCCGTGGCGTTGGCAACGCCAAAGACCCGCTGCAGGGAGGGATTGCGCAGATCGCCGTCAATCAGCAGCACCGTGGCCCCGGCCTGGGCGAAGGTAATGGCCGTGCCCACCGCCGTGGTGGTCTTGCCCTCCCCGGCGCCGGCACTGGTGAAGTGCAGGATCCCCGGCGCCCCCTCGGCGGTGGAGAACAGCAACTGGGTGCGCAGGGAACGCGCCGCCTCGGCGAAGGGGCTCTTGGGGTCGTTGGCCACCACCAGGCCCAACTGATTATCCGCCAGCCCGGCCTCCGCCGCGGCCCGCACGTCGATCCCCGGGATCAGGCTCAGCATCGGCGCCTTCACCAGGGCCTCCGCCTCCTCCACCGTCTTGACGCTGTCGTCCAGGGCATCCAGCAGGAAGGCCAGCGCCACCCCCAGGAACAGCCCCAGGGCCAGGCCCACCGCCAGGTTGAGCTTGAGGTTGGGCTTGTACGGCTCGATGGGCAGGGTCGCCGGGTCGGCGATGGAGACGTTGTTCTCGCCGATACCGGCCGCCACCCCCACCTCCTTCATGCGCTGCAGCAGGCCGTCGTACAGCTCGCGGCTGGTCTGCACCTCGCGCTTGAGGGTCTCGTAATCGGTGCTGCGGTCCTGCAAGGCCAGGGCCTCATCCTTCAACTCATTGATCTGCTTGTTCAGCTTGGCCTCTTCCTCGGCCTTGGCCTGGTACTGGGACTTGATGCCCTTGGCGATCAGCTTGGTCTCCCGCTCGATCTGGCCGTTCAACTCCGCGATCTGCTGGCTCAGCTCCTGCATCTTGGGGTACCCGGGCTTGAAGAGCTTGCGGTTCTCCTCGTAGGTCCGCTCCAGCTCCGCCCGCCGCTCCTTGAGGGTCTGGATCACCTTGCTTTCCAGCGCCCCGGGCATGGACTCCGCCCCGGTCGCCATCAGTTCCTGGTACTGGGCCTCCGCCTCGATGCGCGCCCCCTGGGTCTTGACCAACTGCCGGTTCATTTCCGCCAGCTTCTCCAGGGTGATCTGCAACCGGTTGTCGGTATTGACGATCTCCCGCTCCCGGGCGTAGCCGACGAAGCGCTTCTCGGCGTCCTCCAGGGTCGCCCGCGCCTGCTCCAGTTGCTCGGCGAGGAAGCGCTTGGCGTAGGAGGAGGCGTCATAGCGCCGCTCCAGGTTCAGGGCGATGTAGTTGCTGGCGATGGCGTTGACCACCTCCACCGCCTGGGTCGGGCTGGGGCTCTCATAATGGATGCGCACCAGGCGCGTGTCGCGCAGGGGCTCCACGGTCAGATTCTTCAGAAAAGCCTCCTCCGCCTTGGCCGCCGCGACCGCCTCCGGTTCCAGATCGTCCCGACCCACCGCGCGGGTGGCCTCCTTGCTCCCCAGGCTGCCGGCCCAGTCCCGCACCTGCTTCAGGGCCGACTTGATCGCCGCCAGGCCACCGCTGGCGTCCTCCTCCTCCAGCTCCAGGCCCAACTGGTCGATCACCCGCCGCGCCAGGGCGCGACTTTCCAGGATCTGGTACTGGGTCTTGTAGAAGTCCTGATTGGCCCGGTAACCCGTCACCTCCTCGCGGCTCACCTCGCCCATCTGCACCACCTGGTCGCCCTCGGTCTCGATCTGCAGCATCAGGGTGCTGCGATAGATGGGCGTGCGCACCAGGCTGGCTACCAGGGCCACCAGCAGGGCGGCGATCAGGGTGCCTAAGATGATCGCCCGGCGCCGCACCAGCACATGCCAGAGGGCGCGCAGATCGATGACATCCGCCGCCGCCGGCCGGGGCGCCGGCCCGCCCGCGGTGGCCAGGGCCAACGCCCCGCCCTGAGCCGGCACGGCCAGGGCCCTGGCCTGGGGTTCGCCCGCGGTTGCGGGCAGGTGATCGGGGTGACTCATGACGGGGTCGCAACCTTAAAAGTAGAGGGGCGCGGAGACCAGGCCACGCAGCGAGCCGGTCACATCGCGGATGAAGATCCTGGCCCCCGACTCGGGCACCATCACCTTGTCATGGCTCACCAGCAGCGGGTCGATCAACTGACCACTCTGCACCTGGTCCAGATCGACGACATAGGCCGTGATCGCCTTGCCCGGTTGGCCACGGAAGATGATCACCTCCCCCCGGTCGGCGATCTCCGTTGGTCCCTCCGCCCGCGCCACCGCCTGCATCAGCGTCATGGCCCCGGTGATGGGAAAGACCCCGGGTTTCTTCACCGCCCCGCCCACCGTCACGTTCATGTTGGCGTATTCCTTGACGAACAGGTCCACCTGCGGATTGTGCATGTGATCCTTCGCCAGAAATTCGGCGATGCGCTGTTCCGCCTGATCCGGCGTCAGCCCCGCCACCTCCACCGGCCCCACCAAGGGCAACACCACCGCCCCGGCGTCGTTGACCCGTTCCTCGGTCGATAACTCATCGACCTTGAAGACGCGGATGCTCAACAGATCCCGCGGGCCAATGACATAGGTCCCCAACTGACCCGCCTCCTGCGGGGGAGGACCCACCACCGCCGGCACCATCTGCCGGCCAGGCGCCGCCGCCGGCTCCCCCTGGGCGGGGCTAGCGGCAGGTGCTCCGCTGTTGCCGGCCCCGGCCCCGGCCCCGGTGGCCGGTGAACGCCCCCCGGCGCAGCCCGTCACCCACGGCAGGGTCACCACCAACAGCAACGCCAGCCACCCGCGTGGGGCCCGCCAGCCCATGACCCGCTCGCCCAAAAAATGATTGCTCAGCATAAGTCCCCCCCTTCAGGAATCACGTTGCGCCACCTGTAGCCGGTAGCCCGAACCATACCCATTGACGATCAGTTCCCGGCCAATCTTGCGCCGCAAGCGCATGATCAGGCTCTTTAGCCCCGACTCGCTGGCGCGGTCCGGATCGTCGTAAACCACCTGCAACAGCCGCTCGGTATGCACCCATTGGCCCTGACGCGCAATCAGGGTCTCGATCAGCCGCCGCTCATGCTTGGTCAGGCTCAAGGTCCGGCCGTCACTGTTCAGGGTGCCCTCCTCGGGCCAATAAAAGGCCCCGTTGCCCAGCCGCACCACCCCCTTGCCCCCCTCGCCCAGGTCATCGACCAGGCGCTTGAGCCCCTCCTTGAGGCAGGGCCAGGCCAGGGGCTTGGGCAGGTAATCGACGCAGCGCACCCGGATGGCCGCGAGCAAATCCTCGGTGGCCGTGGAGGCGCTGATAAAGATCACCGGCAGACCCGGTATCCGCGCGCGCAGGGCCTCGACCAGCGCCACGCCCCCCGGGCACCCACGCGTGGGGGGGGGGGGGGCGGGGGGGGGGGGCGGGGGCGGGGCGGGCGGG
>CALMDH010000086.1:0-18637 GCA_937862735.1 uncultured Gammaproteobacteria bacterium | reverse complement strand
CGATGCCCGGCAGGCTGGCGACGTTGACCACCTGCTCGTACACCTTGTCGTCCATATCGCGGATCAGGGCCTCGTTGCCGAAGAGGATGCCGGGGACGCGCATGGGGCCCTTTGGTTCGATGCGCCACTGGGTGTCGGTGAGCTTGGTCAGGGTCTTGGTGTCCATGGGGATTCCTCGACTTCAGGGTAGTTCCGGATTGGGTGGCGTCTGAGGGGGACGCCGTGAGTCAGCGTTTTCCCGGGTCGGGTAGCATCTGGCGGGGGACGCCGTAAATACTTCCCTGTAGGCTTGCCGCCAGCGTCCTTGCTGGCGACACCCCCGCCAGACGCCACCCGACCCTCCCTTGCCCGCCTGGCTGTCAGCACGCCAAGTAATAAACATCATCAGTCTAGACTCCAGATCAAACATCCACCACGCAGCGGGCGACCCATTGGCCGTCATTTTCCTGGTACACGGCGAGGGCGGTGTAGGTAGCCCCTTTGATCTCCACCGCGGGCTGGTGACGTTCGGGGTCGATGGGCTCGCCCCAGACCACAGCGCGGAGGACGGCCCCTTCGATCTCGACGTGGAAGCGGGAGAAGAGCAGGTGGCGGACGGCCATCTCGTAGACGAGGGCATTGAGCCAGTCCACGAACAGCAGTTCCAGGTCCGCTTCCTCGCACTGGATGGGAATGGCCTGGGCCGGGCGCACCGTCGCGGGGTCGCAGATGATGGCCGTCAGCGCCAGGGCCGCCTGCTCGAAGGCCTCCGCCGGGCTCGACCCATAGCCGGCCACTCCCATGTCGGCACGGTGCTCGAAGTGGGCCCAGGACGGTACGGAGGCTGGCGCTGGCAGAAGGTCTGGCATAGGCATGGGGGTTATCCCGGTTGTGGCTTAAGCCATTGGGTATATGGGGATTTAGGGCTTGGGATTTAGAGCTTGGGGCTTGGGATTTAGAGCTTGGGGCTTGGGGCTTGGGGCTTGGGGCTTGGGGCTTGGGGCTTGGGGCCCAGGAGCGTCACCGGGAATTTACGCAAGACCAGGGTAGGCATCGGGACCTTAGGAAACAGAGTCGCCTAGGGGGGTTGGATCACCGCGCAGATAGAGAGTCTCGGCAGCGCGATGCCCGGCCTCACGCTGCGGTGAGGCCGGCAGCCAGCCCGCGCGCAAGCGCTCGACATAGAGCCCGCGGGCCACCAGGTTGGGGATGCGCAGCACCAGCCTTCGGCGGCCTGGCGCTTCAGGAGCGTTTCGACCTCGGCTCGGTGAAACCGCGGAGCTCGTCCGTACCGTCCTGATACCAATAGCCTTCTTGGATCAGCTTGCCGAAATCACTCAGACCATAGGGAAATTTCATGATGGTCCCAGGTACCTCCGGCTTGCGACCACCAGTGATCATTATCATTCAAAATCAGCAGCGTGGCATTCGCGGGGTCACAAATACCGTCGAGCCTGAAGCTATTTGGATGGTGTCTATCCCAGTCTAGCACGGCCCCGAGGGGGTAGCCGACAAGCGGCCACCCTCTAGAGAGGCCAGATAGCATTCGCGGATAAAGCATTCACCTCATCTCAAACAATTCCTGATGGAACCATGCCACCGGCAAGCCCTGGCTGGTAAGGTCCTGGCGGATGGCGTCACCGAAGGCCGAAGGGCCACAGAACCACACCTCCGCTTGCCGCCAGTCAGGCAGCAGGGTCCGGAGTCGCTCTCCCGTCAGCCGGCCGTCCCGGGACGAGATCAGGACATGCAGGCGTACGCCGGCTGCCCGGGCGTCAGTCTCCAGGCGATGCAACGCCTCTTCGTCCACCTCGCCTGTCGAGTGAAAAAAGTCCACGATCCGGCCGTCCGGCTGCGCCGCCAAGGTCTTCATACGGGCCACGAAGGGACTCACCCCGATGCCCGCCCCGATCCAGATCTGCCGCCGGGAGGTGCCCTCGAAATGGAAGCGCCCGTAAGGGCCTTCCACCGTCACCGGATCCCCGGGTTTAAGCGTGGCGGCCAGGGTCCGGGTGTAATCGCCCAGCGCCTTGATCAGGAACTGAAGCCGGCCGTCCCCCGCGGAAGCGGAGGAGATGGTGAAGGGATGGGCACCTTCGCGCTCGTCAAAGGTCACGAAGGCAAACTGGCCGGCCTCATGACCCGGCCAGCGGTCCTTGAGCTGGATCGTGATGGCATTGACCTGGACGCCTTCCAAGTAGTGGACCGCCGCGATCTCCCCCACCGCTTTGCGCTTGATGCCGATGCGCCGGAACAGGCTGATCAAGGCCGCCAGGGTGCCGGCCGACATCAGGACCCCCATCACCATGCCTAGTGGCTGGGTCCAATAGGGATAGCTGATCAGCACCACCGAGTGGACCACCAGGGCCAGGTAAACCACGGCCAGCCAGCGATGCGTCTGGAAAAAGTAGCGATAGGGGAAGCGCTTGATCAGGGCGATGGCGATCAGGACCACTGCGATGTAGAAGGCAATCTCGCCAATCTGCTCGGCCAGGCCGCGTTGCTCCTGAAAGAAACGAAAGATCTCGACGGTTTGGGTGGGCCTTGGCCCCCGCGCCAGTTTTACTAGCAGGCCGGCCTGGACCAACCACTTAGGCCCTTGAGAGAACAGCCAGTGAGCAATGGACAATACCAATCCCGCGATCCCCAGCCACTTATGCAGCCGGTACATCTTATCGAGGCCATGCAGTCGCGGCTCCAGCCAGGCAGGGCGCACGGCCAAGACCATGGCAACACTCATAACCCCCATGCCGAGGATACCGGAATACTGGACCAGCAGGTTTCGCCAGGGAAAAAAGCCCTGAACTGTGGTCAGGTTAGCCCCTTCAGCCAGGAGCCAGAGCAGCGTTAATCCCAGCAGGATAGCCACCAGGCTGCGCAGCATCATCTTCATTGATCGCACCCTCCTTAAGGGTCAGCCTTGGCGATGCCTGACGGGCATCCGCCAACTTAGCCGTACCCGGGCCATGATAGATCCTGGGAGCCTGGCCATTAAGGATCAAAAAAGGTTGGGACAGCGCCGCAACACCTGACATAAAGGCTCGATTTGAGAAATGTTTTCTTGAACCGCCCCTGAGGGTTGCGACGGCGCACGTCGCTCCCCAAGCGGTGCTCATAGCGCCCGCCACACCAACCGTTCCACCCCCAGGGCCACCACCGCAAAGGCTCTCAGATCGCTCAGGCCATGGCGTGCGCGCAGGGTCGCGCCATATGCCGCGGCCTGCACGGCGGCTTCATCAAGCTTGGACGCCACCGCCGGCAGGCCAGCCAGGTGTTCGCGGGACTGGGTGCGCACCTGGTCGCCGCTCAACCCAAGCTCCTTGAGGCCCAGATACTTGAACTCCAGCAACAGGTCCAAGGCCTGGAACCGGCGCATATCCGGGCGCACGATCAGGGCCAGATCAGCATAACCGCGTTCGGTCTCCAGCTCGGAGACCGCCATGTAGAGCCGATCGTCGAACAGCAAGGTGAGGAAGGCGAACTTGACCAGCAGTTCGTTGGTCCAGCGGTAATCGCGGTTGGAGAGCACGCGAAAATAGCCGGCCTCGATAAAGTCGCCGAGGGGGGTTGGATCACCGCGCAGATAGAGGGTCTCGGCAGCGCGTTGCCCGGCCTCACGCTGCGGTGAGGCCGGCAGCCAGCCCGCGCGCAAGCGCTCGACATAGAGCCCGCGGGCCACCAGGTTGGGGATGCGCAGCACCAGCTTGGCCAAGGAGCCTTCGCCGGCGAGGGTGAGGATGCCGAAAAAGTACAGCAGCGAGGCCATGAAGGGCTGATCCTTGACCGCACGCAGCACGTCCTCGACGCCGAAGCGCTGCACCAGTTCCGGGATCAGTACCCGATCGTCACCGCTAAGGGCCTCGATCAGCAGGTCCTCCCCCTGGGGCAGGCCAGCGATGTATAGCAGTTTGTTACGATCCATCGCCAGATTCTCGTCAAGCATCCGCCGGGGATAATGGCCTTGCTGCGCTAACGCCTTAAGAAAATAAAGGCTCAGCGTCGGATTGTAGAGGCTCTCGCTGGCGTCTTCGCTGAAGCGATAGCCGTTGTAGAAAGTGCGCATGGTGGCCAGCGCCTCGGTCGGCGACCAGTCACCGTCCTCAGTGGCGAGTTGCGCCAGGACCTTTCCGACCTCGGTCTCGGTGAAACCACACAGATCGTTGAATTGGGGGAGCAGAAAAATGTTCTCCCCGACGTTGTAGCCACTGGTCATGTCGCTGAGCACGATCGGCGAGACGCCGGTGATGAACACCCGATCGAGCCCCATCCCCCCGGCGGCGGCCTTGACCGCCTTGAAGACGATCTTTAACAACCCCTCGCCATAGAGCAGCGCCTCGTAGCGCGCGCGGCTGCCATCGCGATTCGCCATCAGCACTTCATTGGCGAAGTTGTCGTATTCGTCGATCAGCAGGTAGAGCTTGTGGGGGGTCTGCGAGACCGCCGTCAAGACCGCGCGCCAGGAGGACAGGGCATTATCGGGATGGATCGCGATCATGCCCGGCAATAGCTCGTGGTAGCGTTGGGCGAAGTCACTGATACAGTCGTTGAGATGCTGATGCAGCGCCGCCTCGATATCGGCCACCTCACCCTGCGCCTGCACCAGCGAGAAGTCCCACCGCATCACAAAATAGCGATTACGCAACGAGGTCGGCTGGCGCCCGACGGCCAGGCCACCGAACAGGGCCTCGAATTGATCGGCCCGGTTCAGATCGTAGTAATGCTCCAGCATCGACAGCAGCAGGCTCTTGCCGAAGCGGCGAGGGCGCAGAAAGATCAACTGATCCCCGGCCGCTTCCAATCGGGCAATGCGATCCGTACGGTCCTGATACCAATAGCCTTCTTGGATCAGCTTGCCGAAATCGCTCAGACCATAGGGAAATTTCATAATGGTCTCGGGTACCTCCATCGCGCGATCGTCAGCGATAGAAATCAGCAGTTGGGGCTTCACGTGGTGGCGAATGCCGTCGAGCCTGAGGCCACCAGAGTGGTGTTTAACGGAGTCTAGCACGGCCCGGAGGGGGTGGCTGACACGCGGCCAGCCACCTGAAAAGCCGGACGGAGATGCCTGATGAAATGGCTTTGTTTGGAAATTTCGCCCTTTTAGGCGGTGGGAAAGTGGGTTCGTTTCGTAGTAAGGCCCTTTCAGGCCGCATTGATCGACGGGTCCAGGCCCGCTGGGCCATAATCGCACGTATTCCGATCCCAAGGTGGAAGCTATTCAAAGCCTTTCAGTTTTGTTTGGGAGAGGGCGGGTCGAGAACATTGACTGACGCTGGGTAACCCATGACCAATCCACCCTTTTCGCTGCCATCCCCCGCGGCCCTCTGGCGCGCCCTGATGGATGGCTGCAATCTCGTCTGCCGAACCGCGCCCGGTTACGAGGCGCACATGTTGCTCGATTCTGGGCAGATCCTCACTGGCGAACCCCATGCGGACATGAATTTCGCCTACATCGGTTCGCCGTCCGATGCCGCGCGGCACCTGCGGGTCTTTCACGAGCGGGCGTCGGCCCGCGGGCTACCGCTGATGGTGCTGAGTACGGAGGCAACCACCCCGCACCTGAAGGCGGAGGCAGCGTTCCTGGGTCTCGTCCCGGCGGATGAGGTGCCGCTCATGATCTGTCGCGCCCCCCGGCCCGACCTGGCCAACCAACCCTACCGTGTCGAACATATCCATAACTCTACCGTGCTCACCGAGGCCATCCCGTTGGCCGCGCGAACCTTCGGCTTACCGACCGCCGCTGTCGCGCGTGTCTAGAATTCGCAAGCCTTGACCTTGCCTGGCGTGGATTACTTCATCGCCCGCAGTGAAGGCGCGATCTGGAGTTTCGTCCAAACCACGCGGATGGGCAGCTACGTCGGGATCTGGTCCATGGCCACGCCTCCTGAATATCAACGCCAAGGCGCGGGGCGGGCCTTGCTGCAGGCCGTGCTTGCCTATCATCAGGAGCGGGGGGCTGACTTCTTCTATCTCATGGCCTCGAGCGCCGGACGCGCCTTGTACCAAGGGGTCGGCTTTCAGGAGACGACCCGCCTGACTTGCTGGCTCAGAAATACATCCGCGCAGGTGGGTGGCGGATAATCTTTCACATCCCCCGAATCATCTAGGCTCCTACATCCATGACAATATCCTCCCTGCATCGCTTAGGCTTAGCGGCATGGCTACCGGGGTTGGCTCTGGTGACCAGTTGTGCTTCAACGGGTGGCTTCCCCACCGGCTGGGGCGAGATCACCCTCGCCCCGGGCGATACCGGCACTTGTTTGTCGACACCCTGCCGGGTTTACTTTCAGATGCCCCCCGGGGAAGGGAAATACCTGGTCACGGCGAACGAGGTCAAGGTCGGTGACTTTCCCGCCGGGAAAACGGTGATGCTCGGCGGCTTCTTTGAGACCAATGCCATCAAGCTACCTGGCACCCAGGTCCCGCCCACCTATGTCTACATTTACGGGCAGGGTGGGTCGAGCGCCGGTATCCCCTAGCGCCCTTCCCCGCTGGCTGGCCTCTTCCAGCAGCACGAAAAATAGCGGCACGAACAGGGAGGCCACCAGGGTCGAGGCGAGTATGCCGCCGATGATGCCGATGCCGATGGCGTGCTGGCTACTGGCGCCGGCGCCGCTGGCCAGGGCCAGGGGGATACAGCCCAGGATAAAGGCCAGGGAGGTCATGACGATGGGCCGGAACCGCTGCCGCGCCGCCTCGATGGCCGCCGCCGCCGGCTCCATCCCGGCCCGGTCAGCCCCACGGAGTGAGAAGTGGTTCCGCATCTTTATCTTCCTCGGCATCCATCACACCAAGTTACCCCTCGATCTGGTGCTTGCCATGCAGAGCCTCTAGGACCGGGGCAGATATGTGGTGCTCGATACCGCCGGCCGTAATGCCCTGGATTTCCATCTTGCCGACTATCTGGGCGTCCTGGTGAATGTCATCAGCAAACTGGCCTCATTGAGCCCGATGGCCTTGGTCATAACTCCGCCCACCCTAAGGGCCAACCGAGGGGGTGGAAACAAGACAGATCAGAGACTTAAAGGGCAAATATCCACTAGTTCGTCGAGGTGTTGGGCGGTTTAATGATCAAGGCCGAGCCTGATTTCTCACCGAACCCGGCCTGAGGAGGCCATTGCGAGCGCCATCACCCATGCCAATTCTCATTCGACCTCAGGGGACAGGGCGTCCTCCTCATCTCGGAGCTGACGAAGTGAATGCTGGATCTTGCTGCCCATGCCCTGAGCGCCCAAAACATCCAGGGCCTATTTCCGCCCCAAGATTGCTGACCTTGCTGGTCGCCACCCTCCTTGGGCAAGAAGCGCTGGCCTACGATGTCACTGAGCGACTGGCCCTGGGTGGTACCCTCGCTATGGCGACGCAATGTCAGCAGGTCTCGGGGGCCGGGGACGAGAACAAATGCGGCGCCGCCGCCGCCCTGATGCCGGATCTGACCCTGAATCTTACCGACCGGGATCAGGTCTATCTGCTGTTCGATTTCGCCCTGGGCAATGACCTCAATGCCGATTCACCCTTCGCCCTGGCCCCGTGGGCAGCCAGCCTGGAGGAGGACGTTCAGGATATCAACGGCAGTAACCGCAGCTATTTGCTGGTGGCGACCTATAGCCACGATTTCCAGTTCGCTGACGATCATGGGCTGCGATTCACCGGAGGCATCCTCGACACCGGCGCGTTCCTGGATCAAAACGCCTACGCCAGCGATGAAAATACCCAATTCATGAACGTCGCCTTCGCCAATTCGCACAGTTCCTATCTGCCGACTTATGATCCCGGCGGGGCCATGGAGTGGCGTTATCAGGACTGGGCCCTCAGTGCCGTCGGCCTGAATGGGGAAGAAAATGAGGCCGGGGAGCCGTTCAGTTACTATGCGGCCGGCTTGGCTTACCGGCTGGGGACAGCCTGGGGCGAGGGCAATTATCGCTTGATGTATTTCACCACCACGCCAGACTTTGCCGCCGGCCCCGGGTCAGGACTGGACCGGGCTGAGGGCGCGGTCCTCTCCCTGGATCAGGAACTGGGTAGCGACTGGGGGGTCTTCCTGCGCCTGGTATGGCAAGGGGATGCGCTCTTGGGCGATTACATCGCCCGCTACACGGGCGGGCTCAACGTCCTTGGCACGGCTTGGGGGCGGGCTCAGGACAATCTCGGGCTCGCCCTGGGCTACCTGGAAGGCCCGGCGGGGGATACTTCACCCGCAGAGGGTGAGGCATTGGCCGCCCCGCCTGACGAGCCCTCCCTGGCCAGCACTTGGATCGGCGAGGCTTATTACCGCTTCGTCGCCATGGATTGGCTGGCCCTGTCCGCTGATATTCAGTATATGAACGACCGTTATCGCGCCGGGGAGGATGTCAGGGGATGGGTCTTCGGTCTCAGGGCCACGCTGGACTTTTAGCCGTTCAATTTGCGAACAAAATCACGTAAAATTAATAATATTCATTGTGTTGAATAACTTCCTCATGATGGTTTCGGGTGAAATTGACCAGCAGTATCTTTCATTATCAGGGGTGCGCTGAGACTTCTCATGACAGTTAGCTTTAGCTCGCCGATGCACAAGCGCCTGCTAAAGAGCCTGATCCTGGCCTTGCTGCTGACCGGATGCGGGGGTTCAGGGACCTCACATCAGGGAGTGGCGCAATACTTGGAAGCGATCAGGAACGATCCGGCCCTCCTGGCGCTGTTCGTCAAGGGGATGCCCAAGGGTGGGGACATCCACAGCCATCTGGTCGGGGTGCCCTATGCCGAAAGTTATCTGCGCTGGGCCGCCGATGACGGCGCCTGCATCAACACCACCACCTGGCAGATCCTGGCGGCGCCCTGCGCGGAGGGCTCCCGGCCAGTCGCCGAGGTCATCACCGATCCCGTACTCTATGACCAGGCCATCGACGGCCTGTCCATGCGCAACTTTCCCCTGGAACCGCCCCGCTACGGCCACGATCACTTCTTCGCCACCTTTTCCCGCTTCGGCTTGATCAGCGCCACCCACAAACCAGAGATGCTCGCCGAGGCGGCCACTCGGGCGGCGGCGGACCAGACAGATTATCTGGAGTTGCTGATCACCCTCCAGGGTGACGGCTTGAGCCGACTGATCGAACAGCTCCCCTGGTCGGGCGATCTGGAGACGGACTACCAGACCTACGTGGCTGGCATCCGCGGCTTGCTGGATGCCGGCCAGGCGGAAATCGCCGATCTTCTGACCCGGCAGCGGGCGATCCTGGGCTGTGAGCAAGTGCCCGCCCCGCCCGCCTGCGCGGTGAGCATCCGCTTCATCCAGCAGGCCAACCGCACCTCTTCCAACCAGTGGGTGTTCGCCTCGCTCATCTTTGGCGCTGAGATGGGGGCGCGGGGGACCGCGGTGCTGGGGGTGGATCTGGTGTCACCGGAGGACCATCCGCAGGCCCTGGCCAATTATGGGCAGCACATGGCGATGCTGGCCTTCCTCCGGGGGAAATACCCGGGGCTGAAGATCTCCCTCCATGCCGGGGAACTGACCGGCAACCTCGTCGCGCCCTCCGAGCTGAGCTTTCATATTAGTCAGGCCGTCGGGATCGCCGGCGCCAACCGCCTCGCCCATGGGGTCTCGCTGAAGAGTGAGCCCGATTGGCAGGGGCTGGTGGCAGACATGGCCGACCAGGGGGTGGGCCTTTCCATCCTCCTGACCAGCAACGCTCAGGTCCTGGGGGTGACGGGTGCGGATCATCCCTTCCTGACCTATCTGGACGCCGGGGTCCCGGTCATGCTGGGCACCGACGACCAGGGGATCTCCCGTAGCAGTCACACCGAGGAATTCATTCGGGCGATCCAGGTTTACGGCCTGACCTGGCATGAGGTCAAAAGGTTGGTAAGAACCAGCCTAGAGCAGTCCTTCGCCCGAGGCGGCAGCCTGTGGCGGACCTTCGGTCCTCAGCCCGAGCCAGTCCCGGTGGCGGCCTGCGAGGGACAGGCGTTAGGAGAGGCCCCATCCGCCGCTTGTCAGACCTACCTGAATGCCAATGACAAGGCCGCCGAACAGTGGCGCCTGGAAGGGCGCTTGCGTCAGTTCGAAAGCCGGTATTGGTGATATTCGGCCTGGCTCATCAGATCCAGGGAGGGCGGGCACATCCGCTCGTGCTAACATTCAAGCGATTGTTTCAAAGATCAAATCCCGCCACTGACCGCCATCTTGCGACGAGCCTTGCCCATTGGCATCCAGACCTTTCGCCAGATTCGCGAGGGGGATTACTACTATGTTGATAAGACAGGCTTTGCCCTGCGGCTGATCGACGAGGGCAAGTATTAATTTTGCCTCAACCAGACGATGAAAAGCTTCGGGGATGTTTAACACTAACTTTCATAAGGCAGCTTGCCGCAACCCCAAGAGGCACGACATGGCAGGAGGCTTGCCTGCTAATGCCAGAGCCCGGTGATATGCCAACGCGGCGCCCCTTCTATGCCGCGGCCCAGGAGGGCCAGCAGTTCGCGGGGATCGTCCAGGGGCCAGGCCAGGGCACGACTGGGTAACTCATCCGGGACCAGTTCCATTAGCCGCGCGATACGCTCCTGGGTGGGGGGATGGGTGCGCAGCAGAGAGGGGTCCGGCAGATGGCGCCCGGGGAGCATCATCTGCTCCCAAAAACTGCCCTGCTGGCGCTCCAGTTTATCCAGGGCCAAGGCCAGACCTACCGGGTCACCGGAGAGTTCGGCGGCGCTGAGGTCCGCCTCGTATTCCCGGTTGCGCGACAGGGCGAGCTGGACCAGGGCGCTGAGGGTCGGCGCCGCCAGTAGCACCAGCAGGGCAAGCAGGGGCGGGGTGGCCAGACCGAGCAGCAGGGCCGGGATGCTCAGGAGCAGCAGGATCTGACCTAGCAACGCCAGCAGGCTGGTGATGCGGCTCAGGGTATCGGCGAAGGTCATCACCTGGATGTCGCCGTTGGCGACGTGAGCCAGTTCGTGGGCCAGGACGCCGATCAGCTCCCGCCGCTCCAGGCGCCTGAGCAGGCCATCGGAGAGGACGATGGCCGCGTCGTCTCGCCGCCCGGTGGCGAAGGCATTCATCAGACGGCTGGGCAGATAGTAGAGCCGCGGCAAGCGCTCCAGCCCGGCGCGCGTCGCCAGGGCCTGGACGATGCCATAGAGGCCCGGGGTGTCACGGGGCGTCAGGGGAATGGCGCCGTACAGCCTTACCAGCAGGCGTGGCGAGGCCACCGGGTTGATCAACCACAGGGTACCCACGCCGAGCAGGGTGCCCCAAAGGAAGGATTCGCCCCCCACCACCCAGGCCAGGTAGCCGAGCAACAAGGCCAGCAGCCCCAGCAGGCCGAGTTGCTGCAGGCCGTTGCGCACCTTGTGTTCGAGGAGTCTTTTTCTGTCCATGATCCTGACTATGGGGTTTGGCTACTGCCAGTCACAAGTTTTCTGGACGCTTAGCCTAAGCCACGTCTCCTCGCCCTGGCACCCGTCTTGCCAGCGAGAAGACTCCCGGTCATCAGGTCCCATGTCGCTTGCGATAGCCATCAAGGAAGCGGGCGAAGCGCCCGATGGCCTCCGCCAGGTCGTCGGTGTTGGGCAGGAAGACCAGGCGCAGGTGATCGGGATGAGGCCAGTTGAAGCCGCTGCCCTGGACCACCAGGACCTTCTCCTCCAGCAGCAGTTCCAGGATGAAATGCTGATCGTCGAGGATGGGATAAAGCCGCGGGTCCAGGCGGGGGAAGAGGTACATGGCCGCCGTCGGCTTGTGGCAGGTGACGCCGGGGATGGCGGTCAATAGCTCGTAGGCATGGTCGCGCTGTTTGCACAGGCGCCCGCCGGGGGCCACCAGGTCGTCGATGCTCTGGTAACCGCCCAGGGCGGTCTGGATGGCGTGCTGGGCCGGGACGTTGGCGCACAGGCGCATGGAGGCGAGGATGTCCAGGCCCTCGATATAGTCCCGGGCGTGGCGCTTCTCGCCGGAGACGATGGCCCAGCCGGCGCGATAACCGCAGGCGCGATAGTTCTTGGACAGGCCATTGAAGGTCACGAAGAGGACGTCGTCGGCCAGGGAGGCGATGGAGGTATGAGTGACGCCGTCGTAGAGGACCTTGTCGTAGATCTCGTCGGCATAGACGATGAGCTGGTGCTGGCGGGCGATCTCGACGATCTCCCGCAGTAGGTCGTCCGGGTAGAGGGCCCCGGTGGGGTTGTTGGGGTTGATGATGACGATGGCGCGGGTCGCCGGGGTGATCTTGGCGCGGATGTCATTGAGATCCGGCAGCCAGCCCGCCCCCTCGTCGCACAGATAGTGGCAGGGGGTGCCACCGGCCAGGGACACGGCGGCGGTCCATAAAGGGTAATCCGGAGCCGGCACCAGCACTTCGTCGCCATTATCCAACAGGGCCTGCATGGCCATCACGATCAGCTCCGAGACGCCGTTGCCGATGTAAATGTCGCTCACCTGGACGCCGTGGATGCGCTTCTCCTGCGTGTAGTGCATCACCGCCTTGCGGGCGGCGAAGACCCCCTTGGAGTCGGCATAGCCGCAGGCGTTGGGCAAGTTGAGGATGACGTCCTGGACGATCTCCTCCGGGGCCTCGAAGCCGGAGGCACCGGGGTTGCCGATGTTGAGCTTGATGATGTGGTGGCCCTCCTCCTCCATCTGGCGGGCGCGGGCCATGACCGGGCCGCGGATGTCGTAGCAGACATTGGCCATCTTGGTGGATTTGAGGACGGGTTGCATGGGGTACTTCCGGGGGTAGGGGAAACAGGTCTGACTCCCCCTCCCCTTGCGGGAGGGGGTCGGGGGGAGGGGGAAAGCCCACGGATATAGCCGAGGGGTAACGTTGAGCGAAATTACCCGATCCCCCGCGGCGGGCGCAAATGCGATCTTGCAAGCGACCTGGCCAAAGAGCTCGTCTCCGCCATCTCACCTGGCAGGACCGTGAGATCGGCCGGGACATCGATATCCGCCAGCGCCTCGCCCACCCATACCCGCCAGTTCAGGTCCCGCAGCCGTGCCAGTGTGAGATCCGCCACGAAGGAACTGCCCCAGGGCATGGCGCTGAAGAGGGAGGGATGGAAGGCCCGCAGACCCAACAGGACGTAGCCGCCATCCCGCGCCGGGATGAGCGCCGCCTCGATCCCATGCAGCGCCCTGGCGGCCTCCCGCAGGCGGTGAGGGGTCAAGGCCGGACAATCGGTGCCCATCAGCAGGACCGGCTCGCCCGCGTCGAGGTAGGTTCGGGAGCGGCGGGCCATGCGCGCCCCCAAATCGCCCTCACCCTGGTCGCTCCAAGCCAGGAAGGGCCCCGGCGCCCTCAACTGGCGGAGGGCCGGCAGCCAAGGCTGCCAGTCCGGATACTCCGGGGCGGGACTGGCGCACAACTCCACCGGACCCAGGTCGGCCTCCAATGCCTGCTCCAGGGCATGACACAGAAGCCGACCGGCCAGCCGCGCCGCGCCTTCCGCCCCCAGGGCCGGGATCAGCCGGGTCTTGACCCGCCCGGGCACCGGCGCCTTGGCGAAGATCAGGATGCGAGTCTGGGTCACTGCGGGCGCCGCTCGTCCGATGGGCTGGCTGCCTGCCCATCCATCTGCACGTCCACCTGCCTTGCTACCGGCCCGGCTGCTGGTTCCGCTGCAGGCCTGGCTGTTGGTCCCGCTGCTGGTCCGGCTGCCGTCTCCGTCCCCTGCAAGCGCCCATCTGCTGGCCTGGCTGCCCGACCTTCCACCTGCACTTCCGCCTGCCTGGCAGCCAACCTGGTTACAGCCTCCGTCTGGGCGGGGAGGCGATAACGAACTGCCAGGGACTCCGCCGGCACCCCGCGCCAGTAGTCGAAGCGCAGGCGCCACATCAGGAGGATGGCGCGCCAGGGTCCCTGACTTTCCCAGCGCCGGCCGGAGGTCAGCACCCGTTGCCACAGGCAGGCCGGTGGTCCCAGGCGTTTGAGCCGTTGCGACAGCGCGATATCCTCCATCAGCGGCTGGTCCGGGAAACCACCCACGGCGATGAAGACCTCGCGGCGGACGAAGATCGCCTGGTCCCCGGTGGCGATGCCGGTCAGGCGGGAGCGCAGGTTCATCAGCAACGCCACGAACTTCAGCACCCAGGGCCGGCCCGCGATCAGGACATCGAAGCGTCCCCAGAGCCGCCGCCGCAGGGCCGCCTGGATGAGGGCGACGGCGTCCCCCGGCAGGCGGGTATCGGCGTGGAGAAAGACCAGGGCCTCACCTTGGGCCACGGCGGCGCCGGCGTTCATCTGCCTAGCCCGACCCCGGGGGGCGGTGAGGACCCGGTCGACCCAGGGGGCCGCCAGGTCGGGGGTGCCATCACGGCTACCGCCATCGACCAGAATGACCTCATGACCCTGGGCGCGCAGGGGCTGAAGGGGGGACAGGGTCGCCATCAGGCCCGCCGCCTCGTCCAAGGCTGGCAGAATGAAGGTCAGGCGCATGGCGCGCAGGTTTGCTTCAGACCCTGTCCCAGCGCCCAGCGCCATGGCCTAGGTCAGGGCACCACCGCAACTGCTGCCCTGCCCGGCGGTGCAACCGTAACAGTGATCGG
Source organism: uncultured Gammaproteobacteria bacterium (assembly GCA_937862735.1). Classification (GTDB taxonomy): domain Bacteria; phylum Pseudomonadota; class Gammaproteobacteria; order Chromatiales; family Chromatiaceae; genus M0108. The sequence goes on along the minus strand of CALMDH010000086.1, from coordinate 4,143 downwards.
CGACGACGATGGGCGTCGTGGTGAAATCCGCCACCAGTAGGTCGCGCAGGTGTGGCCTACGGCTGTCGCCATTTGCCCGATTTCCACCGCCCCCATTTCCACTGGCCATGTTTCCGAAGGCTTCACTGTTGCTGGCTCCACCAGTTCCATTGTCGCCATTTCCATCTTCGCCAGCTTCATTTCCCCCACTGCCACTTATGCCGGCCCCACCGCCACCTAACCGATTTCCGCTAGCCCCCGCCAGCCCCAGCCCCAACTGCTGATTGAAATCACAGTCATAGAGCCAGCCTTGCCAGTCGACGCTGATCAGGTCGCGACACATCACCTGGTCCAGATTGGCAGGGCGAAAACTGTCCTTTAGCAGGCGCAGGTAATCGTCGAATTGCCCCCGGCTGAGCAGGGTGCTGCCAAAGCGCTGGATGGGCATGTTGGTCAGGATGAGGAGACGGCTGAAGACGATGCCGTAACGCGCGCCCAATTCCCGCCGGTAGGTCGCCTCCAGGTCCGCCTGGCCGGGGGGCAGGCTGGCGTCGCCGGGGTTGTAGACCAGGTCCAGGTCCAGTCCGCTCCCCGGCTGGCCGTAACCGAGGGCATTGAGGCACCGCAGGCCGGCGATGCTACGGGCATGAACCCCCTGGCCCCGTTGCCGGTCCACGTTGTCCTCCAGATAGCACGGCAGGGAGGCGACGATCTGGACCCCCTGGTGGGCGAGAAAGTCCGCCAGGTCCTCCTGACCGGGTTCGGAGAGGATGGTCAGGTTGCAGCGGTCGAGCACCCGCGCCCCCAGGCGCCGGGCCTCCCGCACCAGTTCGCGAAAGCGCGGATGCAGCTCCGGGGCACCGCCGGTGAGGTCGAGGGTCGGGAGGCCGCGGGCGCTAAGCACCCGGGGAATCAGGTCGATGTTCGCGTCGGCCATTCGCTCGGTCCGCCCGGGACCGGCGTTGACGTGGCAGTGCAGGCAGCTCTGGTTACAGCGGTAGCCGAGGTTGACCTGCAAGGTGGTTAGGGCACGCCGGCGCAGCGGCGGGAAATCGGTGGCACGCAGGCGGGGCAGGGTGTCGAGCATGGTGAGGCACTCAGAGGTGGTTCGGCGGCCAGTGGACGGAGTGAACCGGCCACTGACGCCCGCGGCTGGCCCGGCAACCGTCAATCACGGCATTGAATGCCGTCAAGGTCGTCAGTATAACGGCTGGCGCCAACCACCCTTCATCGCAGGATCGCCCCCCATGCTCGCCTGGTTTGACCGTCTGCCCCTGATCTATCTGATCATCGCCGCCCTGACCCTGGGGCTCGCCCCCTTCGTCCCCGAGCCGCATCTGTGGGAGAAGCTCAAGCTGCTGGCCGCCGGCGGGCTGACGCGCCCACTGGATATATTCGATCTGCTGCTGCATGCCATCCCCTGGCTCCTCCTGGCCCTGAAGCTGGCCCGCTCCGGGATCCGGTCCTGACCATGGATAGGGTCCTGGCCATGGATAGGGGGGCATCCCTGCTCTTCGTCTACAACGCCGACAGCGGCTTCTTCAACACGTTGGCGGACATCGGCCACAAGCTCTTTTCCCCCGCCACCTACCCCTGCCAGCTTTGCGCCATCACCCATGGCGTGCTGGCGGAGCGTGGCGCCTGGCAGGACTTCGTCGCCGCCCTGGACTTGCCCAGCGAGTTTCTCCACCGCGACCAGTTTCTAGAACGCTTTCCCGGGAACGGGACGCCCCTCCCGGCCATTTTTCGCCTGGTTGACGGAGAGCCCCAGGTCTGTGCCGATGCGGTTGCCATTGCCGCCTGCGCTGGGCTTGAAGACCTCCAGGCGCTGATTCGGCAGCAGTGTCTGGGGACGACGATAGCTAACGTCCAAATTCAGCGGTGAGCGAAGTGAGTCCATCAGCTTTTGCACGGTACAGCCGCTAACGATCTTCTGGTGTGCCAAGGCATCACCGCGGCATTAGCGCGAACAAACCCCAGCCCAGGTATTCCCGCGTGTAAGCGGCGTAGCGCACGGGTTCCGAGGTCAGTTGGGCTCGAACGTCTGTCGCCAGTTCGTCATCGGGATTGGCTTCAAGCCAGCGGCGCATGGTGAGCCATTTGGCCGCCTCGTATCGGTCCCAGCCGTCCTGGTCGGCCAGAACCATTTCCACGACGTCATAGCCAAGGTGGCCAAAAGACGCGAGAAGTTCTGGCAGCAGGAGAAAGTCGGCGATGGCGTTGGCAAAACACCCCTTGGCAACCGCTTCCGTCGGCGGTAACTGCCGCCAGAAGGGCTCGCCGATGAGGATGATGCCCCCGGTGCGGAGGCTCCGCGCCAGCAGCTCGATCGTGCCGGAGACACCCCCGCCGATCCAGGTGGCGCCGACACAGGCTGCCACATCGACCTGCTCGTCAGAGAGATAGCCCGCGGCATCGCCATGGATGAACTTGACTTGATCGGCGACACCGAGTTCTTCAGCACGGCGTTTCGCTTGCGCGGTGAACAACGGGCTCATGTCGATGCCGGTGCCGATGATGCCGTGATCGCGTGCCCAGGTGCACAGCATCTCCCCCGAACCGCTGCCGAGGTCGAGCACGCGGGCCCCCGATTCCAGACGCAGCGCCGCGCCAAGCGTGGCGAGTTTTTCGGGTGTGATCGGGTTATGGATGCGGTGAGCGCTTTCAGTGATGTTAAATATCCGTGGGATATCCATAGTGGAAAAATTTCTTAGGGATTTGAAAAGATTCGTAATTCGGCAGCCTAGCGGCCCGCTTCATTAAGCGGTGACGAGTTAGCGACGCCGTCCGGTTGAATCGGTTGTTATATGGATTCGAGTTCTTTTAGAGTCTTTCCATTTTTATTTTTCCAAGCGGTTAGCCCATTTGCGTGCCCTCCATGGATGACAGCAGCCGCAGCACTTGGGCTAGAAAACTCGATGTCTTTGGTAAATAGGAGATGATCGGTATTCTCTTTAAGGGCACCCTGGTCTTTTAATTGCTGCCGCATGTTTACTGGCCACGGGTATTTCTGAGCAGACGGGCGCTCGGTTAAGACCGCTTGGGAACCCGCAAGAACTACAAAACCGTTTGGTGTGAGATGGCCGATTGCTTTGACCTCTTTAATTTTGCAGGATAGGATTTCAATTTCACTTGGACCGGATGCAGTTGCAATTGTTGGGACCAAGACCTCGACGCCAAGCACAGGCAACAGTTGGTGGATCTTCTCAAGGAAGATTTCCATGTCCTCTCGATCCGACTCCGGCAACTTTGACCCACTGCCTTGACTGTTTATTACCTCGGCACGGCCTGCCTTTTTCGCCTGCTCGATTAGACGGCCTTCAAGGTACCGGATATGTGCTTTTGTTAGATTTTCGTCTTTGCTGGTAAAGAACGAGATGTGATTCCAGAAGTCTTTATCAAGGTGACCTTTTACCCTGTCACGGATGGACTCGGCCTCACCAATATAAACAGCGCTCTTTCCTGTTTCTGGATTAATACCAGTAAGAAAGTACACTCCAGATTTTTCTGACTCTTCTCGAGCAAGTACGCTATCGAATTCGCTTCTTGGGCCAGCAACGGCTTTGCCGGTCCAGTTTGACAATTCAGCCGTTCGGAGCCGCTTTGGATCTCCCTGAACCAGGAATATTTTAATTGTTGCGCTTGGCATAAATTGAATCCATATAACCCGCAACTTCAAGTGAAGCGCGCCCTTGACGAGTAAGCAAATTAATACGACGCCTGCGGCACGCTCGCTATGAGGGCGGGGGTTAGGTTATTTTTTGGTAGCACGAATTAAGTGAACCGCGCACGGAATCTGTTTTTTTATTCATTTTGGGGAAATGAAATAGAACGCATGATTATCGCTGTCGAGAACAGCGCTCCAACTTTCCAATTCTCCAATATCCATTTGATCCCACGGAGTTAAGTTGTGCAGGGTAACAAAGTACTGGATTATTTCCGCCCTTTTCTTGAAAACAAGCGGTAAATCAGCTTCGTATTCGTGAAAATAGATGAAAAATGGTACATCCTGTTGCGATGTCATGGGACATATTGATTCTAGAAATTTTTTCTGATATGCCAATCGCCAGTGTTCATCGAATTCGGTGTCCCATGCTTCTGACCTTTATACATACTTACGTCCACAACCGGCCATGTTTAGGAAGCGCAGCCCGGCAATCTCCG
>CALMDH010000085.1:0-11497 GCA_937862735.1 uncultured Gammaproteobacteria bacterium | reverse complement strand
TTACCGGGGTTGCGATGGGCCTCGAGAGTTACTCAAAACTACAAAACTTCAGTTAGGTAGTTCATGGCGATGATTTCTTGCTCCCTCCTCCCTGGTGGGGGAAGGGAGCAAGATAGGGGTTAGACGGTTACCCCCCGCTATCCCGCTCCTTGCTTGGCCAGGCTGCGCTCGATCCACTGGCGCAGCCGGTTGGAATCCCCCATGGGGGTCAGCTTGCCCGGTGAATCCAACAGCACGATCCGCAGCCGGCGACCGCTGATCATGGCCTGCATGACCAGGCAGCGACCCGCGTCGGTGATGTAGCCCGTCTTGCTCAGCTCGATGTCCCAAGCCTCGCTCGACACCAGGGGATTGGTGTTGCGATAGCCCAAGGCGCCACCGCCGGGATGGGGCTGGAGGTGGGCCTCGGCGCGGGTGGTGGCGGCGCGGATCAGGGGATAGGCGGAGGCGGCCCCAACGAGTTTGGTCAAATCCCGCGCCGTGGAGCGGTTCGCCGCGTCCAGCCCGCTGGCATCGGCAAAACGGGTGTCTCGCATGCCCAGGGCCTGGGCCTTGACGTTCATCCGCTGGACGAACTCGGGGGTCCCGCCGGCGAAGGTGGTACGCCCCAGGGCGGCGGCGGCCCGATTGTCGGAGGACATGAGGGCCACCAACAACAGCTCCCGGCGTGGCAGGGTGGCCCGATTGATCTGAAGACGGGAACGGCTGTTGCGCAGCAGGTCCTTGTCCTCGGGGCGAATGGTGATGGGGGCGTCCAGGTCCACCCCCGCATCCAGGACCACCACGGCGGTCATCAGCTTGGTGACCGAGGCGATAGACTTGGGCTCATCGGCGCGCTTGGCGTAGATGGTGTTGCCCGCCGTATCCACCACCATGACGGCGGCGGACTGGAGGTTGAGACCCGTGCCGTCGAGTTGTTCCCAGGCTTGGTTGCTGGGGGCGGAGCGGTTCAGCGTGGCGACCTCCACCGGGAAATCGGCGGCCGCCGGGCCATGTCCCGGGGAGAAGCCCAAGAACGCCACCAGGATCAGTGCCGGCACCCTGAGGCCAGGGGTCAGGGTCAGCGGATGCTTCATTCTCTCTCCTTCTTCAAGCCAGGGAGTCGCCATAGCGCGACTGGATGATCAGACAATCGGGCAGGATGCGCTCGAACAGGGTCACCAGGTGGGGATCGAAGTGCTGGCCCGCCCCCTGGCGCATCTCAGCCACCGCCGCCTCCACCGTCCAGGCCTGCTTGTAGGGCCGCACCGAGGTCAGGGCATCGAAGACATCCGCCAGGGCGACGATGCGGCCCTCCAGCGGGATATCCTCCCCCTTCAACCCCGCGGGATAGCCAGTGCCATCCCAGCGTTCATGATGGGTCAGGGCGATGTTACGCGCCATCCGCAACAAGGGTGAAGGATTGTCCCCGATGATCTCGCCGCCATAGGTGGTGTGGCGCTTCATCACCTCCCATTCCGCCTCGTCCAGCTTGCCGGGCTTGAGGAGGATATGGTCGGGGATGCCAATCTTGCCCACGTCGTGCATGGGGGCGGCATTGAACAGGCGATCCACCCATTCCTCGTTGCCACCATAGGCCTGGCCCAGCAGACGGCTGTAGTGGCTCATGCGGATGATGTGGGTCCCGGTATCCTTGTCCCGGAACTCCGCGGCGCGGGCCAGGTGGCGGATGATCTCCAGCCGGGTTTCATGCAGTTCGCGGGTCCGATCCCGCACCTCGCGGGCCATGGCGCGCCGCTGATCGTGCAGGGTGAGATGGGTGTGGACCCGGGCGCGGACGATGGGCGGGCTGATGGGCTTGGTGATGTAGTCCACCGCCCCCAGGGCGAAACCCTGGGTCTCATCCGCCACCTCGGTCTTGGCGGTGATGAAGATGACCGGGATCTCGGAGGTAGCAGGATCGGCCTTGAGTTGCCGACAGACCTCGTAGCCATCCATGCCCGGCATCATGATGTCCAGCAGGATCATATCCGGCTTGTTCGCCGACCGGGCGATCTTGAGCGCGCGCTCGCCATTGATCGCCGCCATGATCTCGTAGTCGGACTGGAGCACGCCGACCAACAGGTCGATGTTGTCCGGGGTGTCATCGACGATGAGGATGCGTTCTTTATCGAGCGAAGCGAGCATAGGGATTCAGCCTGTCGCGGCAGTGGCGGGGTCGGACACGGGGGACCTGACCCTAGAAACCACTGGTGATGGGATAGCGCCGGTCGCGGCCGAAGGCGCGGGTGGTGATGCGCACCCCCGGCGGGGCCTGACGGCGCTTGTATTCATTACGATCCACCAGGCGGGTCACCCGCCGCACCAGCTCCTCCGGGAAGCCCGCGGCGACGATGCGGGCCACGCTCTCGTCCTCTTCCACGTAGCGCTTGAGGATTGGGTCCAGCACGGCGTAATCGGGGAGGCTGTCCTGATCCGTCTGATTTTCCCGCAGCTCCGCCGAGGGGGGCCGGTCGATGACGCGCTGGGGAATGATAGCCTTCGGTCCCAGGGTATTGCGATAGGCCGCCAGCCGGTATACCAGGGTCTTGGGGACATCCTTGATCGGGGCGAAGCCGCCGGCCATGTCGCCATAGAGAGTGGCGTAGCCCACCGCCACCTCGCTCTTATTACCGGTGGTGAGCAGTATCTTGCCCTTTTTGTTGCTGATGGCCATGAGGATGATGCCGCGACAGCGGGCCTGGATGTTCTCCTCGGTGACATCCGGGGCGCAGCCGGCGAACTCGCCCTCCAGCATGCCAAGGAAGGCCTGAAAGGCCGGTTCGATGGGCACGACGCGATGGGCGACCTCTAGGGTGCGGGCCTGGGCCAGGGCATCATCGATGCTCATCGTCGCCGTGTAGCGCGAGGGCATGAGCACCGCCTCGACCTGATCCGCCCCCAGGGCATCCACGGCGATGGCCAGGGTCAGGGCCGAGTCGATGCCACCGGAGAGACCCAGCACGGCGCCGTGGAAGCCGTTCTTGCGCGCATAGTCCCGGACGCCCAGGACCAGGGCCTGGTAGACCGCCTCTTCCTCCGCGGGGTGGGGGGCGATGGCGGCCGGAAGCGGCCGGAGACCGAGCCGCCCGGCCACCCCTCCGCCCCCAGCTTTTGCCGCCGCTTGTTCGTCCGCCTTGGTCTCCGCTTCCACCTCTACCAGCATCAGGGCCTCGCTGAAGAAGGGCGCACGCTGGGTGAGTTGGCCCGCGGCGTCCACCACGAAGGAGCCGCCATCAAAGACCAGCTCATCCTGGCCGCCGACCAGATTGGCGTAAAGGATGGGCAGTTGGTGTTCCCGGGCCCGCCGCGTCAGCAGTTCCTCACGCTCGGGGGCCTTGCCGGTGTGATAGGGGGAGGCGTTGAGGTTGATCAGCAGCCGCGCACCGCCCGCCGCCGCCTGGGTGGTGGGCCCCTCCTCCCAGATGTCCTCACAGATGAGCAGGCCCAGGGGCAGCCCCTGGAAATCCACCACGGCGGGGGCATGACCCGCCTGGAAGTAGCGCTTCTCGTCGAAGACGCTGTAGTTGGGCAACCGCTGCTTGGCGTATTCCGCCAGCAATCGGCCGTCATGAATGAAACCGGCGACGTTGAACAAGCTGCCCAGGTCGCGCTTGGGGTAGCCCAGCACCAGGCCGATGCCCTGGCTGGCGGCGCGGATCTCCTCCAGGGCGGCCGCCACGCGCTCGATCAGTTCCGGGCGCAGCAGCAGGTCCTCGGGGGGATAGCCGGTCAGGGTCAACTCCGGGAACACGACCAGGTCGGCGCCCCGCTGGTCCCGGGCCTCCGCCATCACGGCGAGGATCCGGTCCCGATTCGCGGCGACGTCACCCACCCGGAGATTGATCTGAGCAATGAGGATACGGAGGATCATGCCGGAAACTCTTCTAAAAACCTGAAAAGGGGGCTGTCGCGCAACGGCGAAAAGTCGCCAGGATTTATCAATCGGTTAGAAAAACAGTGCCGTTCGCCTGCTCAGAGAGTTTAGTTCACTCACTCATGATTTTGTTTTCTAGGGGTTCTGGGCGTCTGTGCGCGAGTCATGCGGCGGATGTAGGTTGAACACGCCCTGACGGCTAGAAAGGGAAAGACGGCTGGAGCGACCCGATCCTTAAGTGCCGTGGCTGATGTGGTTGTCGAGATAAGGATTGTCCCCCGCCACCCGCCCCTTGGTGGGGCGGGCGATGGCGGGAGCGCGGTTGGGTTTGGCGCGGCGCCTCAGCCCAGGAGTTGCGCCATGCGCTGCCCCATCTCCGCCGGGGAGCGGACGATGGCCACCCCCGCGGCCTCAAGGGCGGCGAACTTACCGGCGGCGGTGCCCTTGCCGCCGGTGATGATGGCGCCGGCATGGCCCATGCGCTTGCCCGAGGGGGCGGTCACCCCGGCGATGTAGGCGACCACCGGCTTGGTGACCCGCGCCTGGATGAACTCGGCCGCGGCCTCCTCGGCGCTGCCGCCGATCTCGCCCACCAGGATCACCCCCTCCGTCTGGTCGTCGGCCTGGAAGCGCTCCAGGCAGGCGATGAAGTCCATGCCCTGAATGGGGTCGCCACCGATGCCGATGCAGGTGCTCTGGCCCAGGCCGGCATTGGTGGTCTGGAACACCGCCTCGTAGGTCAGGGTCCCGGAGCGGGAGACGATGCCGACCTTGCCTGGCCGGTGGATGTTGCCGGGCATGATGCCGATCTTGCACTCGCCCGGGGTGATGATGCCCGGGCAGTTAGGGCCGATGAGGACGCTGGGCGAGCCCGCGAGGGCGGTCTTGACCTTGAGCATGTCCAGGACCGGGATGCCCTCGGTGATGCAGACGATCACCCCGATGCCGGCATCCGCCGCCTCGAGGATGGCGTCGGCGGCGAAGGCGGCCGGGACGTAGATCATGGTGGCATTGGCGCCGGTCTCCCTGACGGCATCGTGGACCGTGTCGAAGACCGGGCGGTCGAGGTGCTTGGTGCCGCCCTTGCCGGGGGTCACGCCCCCCACCAGGTTGGTGCCGTAGGCGATGGCCTGTTCGCTGTGAAAGGTGCCCTGCTTGCCGGTGAAGCCCTGACAAATGACCCGGGTGTCTTTGTTGACCAATACGCTCATCTTTGGGTCCCCCTCTCAGTGCTTGGCGCCGGCGGCGGCGACGACTTTGTCCGCGGCCTCGCTGAGGCTCGCGGCGGTGGTGATGGCCAGATCGCTGGCGGCCAGCATGGCCAGGCCCTGCTCGGCGTTGGTCCCCTCCAGGCGGACCACCACGGGAACCTCGACCTGGACCTCCCGCACCGCCTGGATGATGCCCTCGGCGATCAGATCGCAGCGGACAATGCCACCGAAGATGTTTACCAGAACCGCCCGGACCTGATCGTCGGAGAGGATGAGCTTGAAGGCCTCGGCCACCCGGGCCGCGGTCGCCCCGCCGCCGACGTCGAGGAAGTTGGCGGGCTCGCCGCCGTGGAGCTTGATCAGATCCATGGTGGCCATGGCCAGGCCGGCCCCATTGACCATGCAACCGACATTGCCCTCCAGGCTGATGTAATTGAGGTCGTGTTCCTTGGCCTGGGCCTCCCGGCCATCCTCCTGGCTGATGTCGCGCAGGGCCAGCAGCTCCGGATGACGGTAGAGGGCGTTGTCATCCAGGTTGAGCTTGGCGTCGAGGGCGACGAGCTCGCCGGCGGGGGTCACCACCAGGGGATTGATCTCCACCAGACTGGCATCGCACTCGATGAATAACTGGTAGAGGCCGCGCATCACCTTGTCCAGGGCCTTGACCTGTTCCGGGGCCAGACCCAGGCCGTAGCCGATCTTGCGGCTCTGCCAGCCCATGAGGCCTACCGCCGGGTGGACATGGGTGGTCAGGATGCGCTCGGGGGTCTTGGCCGCCACCTCCTCGATGTCCATGCCGCCATCGGCGGAGGCCATGATGACCACGCGCTTGGCCTCGCGATCCACCAGGGCGCCCAGGTAGAGCTCGCGGTGGCTGGCGGTCGGTTGTTCGACCAGGAGCTGGCCGATGGGCAGCCCGGCGGCGCCGGTCTGGCGGGTCACCAGCCGGCCACCCAGCAGGCGGGCGGCCTCACGCTCCACGGTGTCGAGGCTATCCGTCACCACCACGCCACCGGCCTTGCCACGGGCGCCGGAATGGACCTGGGCCTTGATCACCCATTGCTCGCCGCCGAGTTCCTCCGCCAGGGTCCGCGCCTCGCCGACGGAGGAGATGGTCAGGCTCCGCGGCACGGGGATGCCGTAGCGCGCGAACAGGCCCTTGGCCTGGTATTCGTGTAAGTTCATGGATAATTGCTCTTAATTATAGGGATTTGGTGGTTGGTAGCGGGTTGGGGTTGGCTGACCAGGGTCGGCGGCGCACGGCTGGGGACAACCGCGGGCCCAGATCCCCCTCGCCAGCGGCGGGTCCACTTGCGGCGCGCCGGACGGGTCGGCATAGTGAACGGGGGCTTATTCTCCGGCAATCACCAGCCGATTACCAACCGCCCGCGACCCGCCGGCCTCGCAACCCGCCGGGAGTGTTCGCGACCTGGTACCGGTGATGACCGCCACCCCACGCTCATTGACCATCGCCCTTCCTCCAGAGGCGAGCGCAACCGCACGCAGACATGACCGCCACCCCCCTCAGCAACCGACCGGAACCGGCACCCCCCCCGGGCAATCACCCTCTCTACCCGAGCTGGCGCGCCCTGCACTGGTTTGGCTTCTACCGGCTCGCCCTGGCCCTTGGTCTCTGCCTCCTGCTTTTCGTCCCGCCCCTGGAATCCCTGGTGGCGGGCTTCGACCAGACCCCGGCGACCGTCAGCCTGGTCATCACCTACCTGGCCCTGGTCCTGCTTGGCCTGGCCCTGACCCAGACCCGCCGCGCCGACAAGGCGGCCCTGGTCCACACCGGCGTCTTCATCGACCTGCTGGTCTTCAGCCTGCTGATGCACCAGGGCGGCGGGATCAACTCCAGCTTCGGCCTGCCCATGGGCATCGCCGTCGCCGCCGGCGCCCTGCTCATGGAAGGCCGCCTGTCCTTGCTGTTCGCCGCCTTCGCCACCACTGGGATCATGGCGGTCCAGATCCACGCCCAGCTCTCCGGCCTGGGGCCCCGGGATGGCTTCACCCAGGCGGGGCTCCTCGGCGCCACCTATTTCATGGTCGCCATCCTCGCCCATGTCCTCTACCGCCGCCTCCAGGCGGCGGAACGGCTCGCCGCCAGTCGCCAGGTCGACATCGACGACCTGCACAAACTCAATGCCTTCATCATCCAACGCATGGGTACCGGCGTCCTGGTGGTCGACGAGGACCGACGCATCCGGCTGAGCAACGCCGCCGCCAACGACCTGCTGGGGACCCGCCCCGGTCAGCAGCAGCCCCTGGCGCGGATCGCCCCGGAACTCGCCACCTGGCTGGGGCGGCAGGCGACGAGCGGTCATCCCACCGCCAGGGACTTACCGGACGCCGGGGACCTCCCCCCGGACGCCACCTTGCGGGTCGGCAACCGCGACCTCGCCATCAGTCACCTGAGCCTGGGCCAGGATGGCCAGGGGGCGGCCCTGCTCTTTCTGCGCGACCAGCGGGCGCTCCTCCAGGAGGCCCAGCAGATCAAGCTGGCGGCCCTGGGCCGGCTGACGGCCAGCATCGCCCACAACATCCGCAACCCCCTGAGCGCGGTCAAACATGCCAGCCAGCTCCTGGCCGAATCACCGGACCTGAGCGAGGAGGACCAGCATCTGCTGGCCATCATCGCCCGCAACACGGGCCGGATCGATGGCATTGTCGAAAGCGTCCTGCAACTCTCCCGGGGCCAACCCCCCGAATTTCAGACCCTGGACCTGCCGACCTGGCTGGAGGAACTCCACGCGGAGCTGAGCGAGACCCGGCGGCTGCCGGCGGAGCGCTTCCCCCTCGACCTGGCCCCGGAGATCCCCCCGGTCCGGGTCAATGCCGGGCACCTGCATCAGATCATCGCCAACCTGTGCGACAACGCCCTCAAATACGCCGGCAGGGAAGATAAGCCCCCCCGCATCGGCCTGAGCGCCGGCCCCGTCCAGGGGACATCACCCCCGGGGGCCTTCATCGAGGTCAGCGACGACGGCGAACCCATCGATCCCGAGGTGGCGCGGGAAATGTTCGCCCCCTTCTATACCACCAGCGTCAGCGGCACCGGCCTGGGGCTCTACATCGCCCTGGAGCTGGCCGCCATCAACGGCATCAGCCTGGACTACCGCCCCACCCCGGCCGGCGGCAACGGCTTCCGCCTCCTTCTCCCCCCGGCAAGCTGATGGCGCTGCCGGATGGGCAGGCCCAGCCCTTCGGGCTCATACTATGCGGCCATCCTTAGCCACCACCTTGCCTTCATGACCAAGCCCCGCGCCCTCATCGTCGATGACGAGCAGGATATCCTCGACCTCCTGCGCATCACCCTGTCTCGCATGGGGATCGACTGCCTGGCCGCCGCGGATCTGAGCGGGGCCCGGCGCCTGCTGAGCAGCGTGCCCTTCGATCTGTGCCTGACCGACATGCGCCTGCCGGATGGCGATGGCATCGACCTAGTGCGTGAGATCGCCAGCCACTATCCCCAGCTACCGGTGGCCATGATCACCGCCCATGGCAGCATGGAGACGGCCGTGGCCGCCATGAAGGCCGGGGCCTTCGATTTCGTCGCCAAGCCCCTGGATCTCCAGGTGTTACGCCGGCTGGTGACGGCCGCCCTGCGCCTGCGCCCCCCCGCCACCGGGAGTGACGCGGCGAGCGGCGGCGCGGAGACCGGCGCCGTGGCATCCAGCCCCCCCGCGGACAACCTCCCTCCCCTCCTCGGCGACTCCCCGGCCATGGTCGAACTGCGCCGCCTCATCGCCAAACTGGCGCGCAACCAGGCCCCGGTCTACGTCAGCGGCGAGAGCGGGACCGGCAAGGAGCTGGCGGCCCGCCTCATCCACCTTCAGGGTCCCCGGGCGGCCGGTCCCTTCGTGCCGGTCAACTGCGGCGCCATTCCGCCGGACCTGGTGGAGAGCGAGCTGTTCGGCCACAAGAAGGGCGCCTTCACCGGCGCCATCCGCGACAACCCGGGGCTCTTTCAGGCCGCCGACGGGGGCACCCTCTTCCTCGACGAGGTCGCCGAGTTGCCGCTGCCGGCCCAGGTCAAGCTGCTGCGCGTCCTGCAGGAGAAACGGGCCCGGCCGGTGGGCGGCCAGCGGGAGGTCCCCATCGATGTCCGGCTGATCAGCGCCACCCACCGCGACCTGGGCGCCGAGGTCGCCAGCGGCCGCTTCCGCCAGGACCTCTTCTATCGCATCAACGTCATCGAACTGCGCTTGCCCCCCCTGCGGGAGCGGACGGGGGACATCCCCCTGTTGACCACCCATTTCCTCGCCCGCATCGCCCGCCAGAATGGCATGCCCACGCCCCGCCTGGCCCCCTCGGCCCTGGAAGCCCTGGCCCGCTATCCCTTCCCGGGCAACGTCCGGGAGCTGGAGAACGTGCTGGAGCGCGCCCTGGCCCTGGCGGAGGGCGCGACCCTGGAGGCGGCGGATCTCTACCTGCCCTCCTTGCCCTCCGCACCCTCCTCGCCCGCCGTGCCTTCCGAGTCCGCCCGACCCTCGCTGCCCTCAGCGCCCGGCGCTTCATCCCCGGGGATGACCGAGGACGCCGCCGCTTCCCTCGCCGCGTCCATTGGGGAGATTCAGCGCCAGGTCATCCTGCGCACCCTGGAGGAGACCCACTGGAATCGCACCGCCGCCGCCAAACAGCTCGGCATGAGCCTGAGGTCCCTGCGTTATCGCCTGAACAAGCTGGGAATCGAATGAGCGACAGCAACGACTTCGTGCGCTGGTTCCGCCAGGCCACGCCCTATGTCCACGCCCACCGCGGCCGCACCTTCGTCATCCTCTTCGGTGGCGAGGCCGTGGCGGACAAGACGTTTCGCAATCTGATCCACGACCTGGCCCTGCTCCACGGCCTGGGCATCCGCCTGGTCCTGGTGCATGGCGCCCGCCCCCAGATCCAGGCCAGCCTGGCCCGTCAGGGGGCGGGCTTCCGCTACGTCAAGGGTCTGCGCGTGACCGATGCCGCCGCCCTGGCCTGCGTCAAGGAAGCCGCGGGCAGCCTGCGGGTGGAGATCGAGGCCCTCTTCTCCCAGGGCCTGGCCAACTCGCCCATGGCCGGGGTGCGCATCCCCGTCGCCTCCGGCAACTTCGTCACCGCCAAGCCCCTGGGGGTGATCGAGGGGGTCGACTACCTGCACACCGGGGTGGTGCGGCGCATCGACCGGGAGGCCCTGCGGCAGCGCCTGGACAGCGGGGCCATCGCCCTGATGCCGCCCATCGGCTATTCCCCCACCGGCGAGGTCTTCAACCTCAGCGCCACCGACGTGGCCCGCTCGACGGCCATCGCCCTCAAGGCCGACAAGCTCATCTTCCTGTTGGAGGACACGGCGGGCTTGAGCGATGACCGGGGCCAACTGGTCTCCAACATTCTCAGCCGGGACGTGGCCACTATCCTGGAGCAGGGGACAGGTGCCCCTGACCAGCCGGATGCATGGCCCGGTGGCGGGCCAGAGGTCCAACCCGCGTTAGAGTTGAGCGTAACCCCAGCCGCTATCCTGGCCAAGGTTGCTAAATCCACACCCTCAAACGAGCCTTCCACTTCTCCTGCCCTGGTCAAGGGCCCCCAACCCATCATCCCTCCTGACCTGGCCCAGGCCCTGCGCGCCGGGGCCGATGCCTGCATTCAGGGCGTCAAACGGGTCCACCTCGTCAGTCGCCGCCTGGACGGCGCCCTGCTGCGGGAGCTCTTCACCCGGGACGGGGTCGGCACCCTGATCACCGACGCCCCCTTCGAGGAACTGCGCCCGGCGCGCATCGACGACGTCGCCGGCATCCTGGAACTGCTCCAGCCCCTGGAAGAGGCCGGGGTCCTGGTGCGCCGCTCCCGGGAGCGCCTGGAGACCGAGATCGACCGCTTTTATTTAATGGAGCGGGATGGCATGGCCATCGCCACCGCCGCCCTCTATGCCTACCCCGCCGAGGGCATGGCGGAACTGGCCTGCTTCGCCGTCCATCCCGAATATCGCAGCCGTGGCCGCGGCGCCCTGCTCCTGGAGCGCATGGAGGTCATGGCTCGCCAGCGTGGCCTGTCCCGCCTCTTCGTCCTCACCACCCAGACCGCCCACTGGTTCCGCGAGCGCGGCTTCGAGCCCGCGCCCCTGGCCGACCTGCCCATGGCCAAACAGGCCCTCTACAACTACCAGCGCAAGTCTAAGGTCTTCATCAAGCGGCTCTGAAGGGGGCGGCTCCATGGGGGGGCCGAAAACAAGGCGACAAGAGATGGCCAGGCGCTGGCGCTCAGATTGGGGAAGCAGCTCTGAGGGATTTTCCGCCGGCCGCCCCATGCTACCCCGGTATCGCCCCTCCTCTACCGCCACAGAGAGGCATCCCTACCCAGGCACCAGCCAAAGACACCCGGCGAGGCATCGTCCCTTCTCGCAGACCTTGCGCCCGGCTTGGCTGCCAGGCAGGCTGAGTCAGCGTCCGGTCCCCCT
>CALMDH010000084.1:0-10809 GCA_937862735.1 uncultured Gammaproteobacteria bacterium | reverse complement strand
GCAGGCCGTTCTTGTCCTTGCAGGCGATCTCGCAGGCGCGGCAGCCGATGCAGTCGACGTTGTTGTGGATGAAGCCAAGCTGCATCTCGGGCACGACCGGGGTATAGACCTCCCGCTTCTTGCGCTCGACGGCGGTCTTGATGGTGGCGGTATCTTTTTCGTTAGCCATGGGGTCTGTCACTCCGCGCTGCGATTAGAGCTCGCGCCGGTGCTCGCGCCGGAAGACGTGCGAGCGGGCGGTGGCCAATTTGTCCCATCCCGGACGATGCTCCAGGTCGCTCTTGGCGACGTTGCACAGCACCGTGTTGTAGGCGAAGGCCCCGGCGGGGCTGGGGGCGTCGAGGGTGAGGAAATCCGGGTTGCCGGACCGGTCCACCCCGTTCTCGTCCAGGTCCAGCCAGGCCCCTTCGTGGAGGACCAGCACGCCGGGCATGCAGCGCTCGGTAACGTAGGCCGGCACCACCACCTTGCCGCGCTCGTTCCACAGCTCCACGGTGTCGCCGGTCTTGATGCCCAGTTTCTTGGCGTCACTGGCGTTGAGGGTGCACTCCTGATCGTAGGTCTCCCGCAGCCAGGCGCAGTTGTTGAAGATGGAGTGGGTGCGCCACCGGGGGTGCGGCGAGACCAGGTGGAAGGGATAGTCCTTGGTCTTGGCGCTGTTGAGGGACTCCCAGGGCTCGACCCACTTGGGGATGGAGGGCACGTGCTCGCCGTACTTGGTCTTGGTCCAGTCCTGGACCCAGGCCAGTTCGTTGACCAGGATCTCGATCTTGCCCGAGGGGGTCTGGAAGGGCTTGCCCTCCTCGATCTGGGCGCGGAAGCCGACATGGGGCTTGTCGAGCAGGAACTTGTAGATGCCGTAGCCCTTGAACTCCTCCCAGCTCATGTCGATGTGATGGTGGTGCATGACGCGGTTGTTCCACCAGTCCGTCAGGTAGGCCTCGTCCACGGCGTCGGGGTTGAGGAAATAACCGCGGTCGGCTTTGGGGTTGTAGAGCTTGCCGAACATCCCATAGCCCTGGGGGTCCAGCTCACCGATGCGGTAGGCCAGCTCGGTGAAGATCTGGAAGTCGGTCCGGGACTCGCCCATGGGCTCGATGACCTTGGGCCGGTGGATGTAATAGTGGCCCTTGTACCAGGGCAGGGCGACGTCGTGGCGCTCGAAGTGGGTCGCCACCGGCAGCAGGACGTCGGCATAGAGGCCGGAGGGGGTGATGGTGGAATCCATGCACACCACCAGCTCCAGCTTCTTGACCGCCTCGATCTCCTTGTTGATGTTGGTCAACTGGTTGAACCAGTTGGAGCCCTGCCAGAAGATGCCCTTGATGTTGGGGATGACGCCGTCGAGCTGGTCGTTGCGCGGCCAGAGACCGACCTCTTCGCGCTTGACGTTGGGGTAGTTGAGGACGATGTGCGCCCAGCGGTCGGACTTGATGGAGGCGAACCACACGTTGGCCCATTCATCATAGGGATAGGCCACCGCCTCCGGATGCCAGGCCTTGCCCACGCCCTCGGCGCAGCCGCCGAGCACGCCGATGTTGCCGGTCATGGCCTGAAGGGCGGCCGCCATGCGGTTGTACTGCTCGCCATAGGCGTTGCGCCCCGGGGCCCAGGAGGCCTTGAGGGCGGCGGGCTTGGTCTTGGCGTACATCTCCGCCAGTTTGACGATGTCCGCCGCCGGCACGCCACAGATCGCCGCCGCCCACTCCGGGGTCTTGGGGGTGCCGTCGTAGGTGCCCAGGATGTAGTCCTTGAAGTTCTCCTTGCCATTGGGGGTGTCCTTGGCCCAGTCCGGCATGGTGCCCGCGTCCATGCCCTGACAGAACTTGTCGATGAAGGCCTGATCCTGGAGGTTGTTGGTGAAGATGTAATGGGCCATGCCCGCCATCATGGCGGCATCGGTATTGGGGCGGATGGGGATCCACCAGGCGTCATAGACGGCGGCGGAGTCGGTGTACTGGGGATCGACCAGGACGAACTTGCAGCCGCGCTGCTTGGCCAGGCGCATGTAGTAGAAGGTATTGCCGCCGTGGAAGGTGTAGGCCGGGTTCCAGCCCCACATGATGATCAGCTTGGAGTGGGCAAAGGCGTCGTCCTCGTTGCCGTCCTCGATGGTGCCGAAGGTCCAGCGGGAGCTGGTGGTGGTGCCCTGGTAGGAGGGCACGGACCAGGAACTGGTGCGGCAGCCGAACATGCCCAGGAAGCGGCCTAGCAGGCCCTCGATCTGGTCGGACTTGTGCAGGACGCCATAGGAGGCCCCGGCGTAGCTCTGGTCGACGAGGGCGGTGGGGCCGTAGGTGTTCTTGATCTGCAGCATCTTCATGGCGACGAAGTTCAGGGCCTCGTCCCAGGAGACGCGCTTGAACTTGCCTTCGCCGCGCTCGCCGACCCGCATCATGGGGTAGAGCAGGCGCTCGGCGGAATAGAGGCGCTGGCGATAGGAACGGCCACGCAGGCAGCCGCGCAACTGGGGCTCCTCCTCGGTGTCCTTGCCGAAAAAGCCGTCTTTCTGATAGCGGCCGTCATCCGTCGACAGGCGGACGATGACGTCGCCTTTCTTGTGGGCGACGAGGGCGTGGCGGGAGCCACAGTTGTGGGCGCAGCTTGTGACCACCGTCTGGAGTTCATCGTCGCGCGGGTAGGGCTCGTAGGCGAAGGCCTGGGCCTCCTCGGTCTTGAGCAGGCCACCGGCGCCCACGGCCATGGCGCCCACGGCGGTGGTCTTGAGGAAGCCGCGGCGGCTGAGATTGAGGCGCGAGGCGAGGTCCAGATCCAGGTCGAGGTCTGGGGTTGGGGTCTTGTCGGTCATCGTGATGTTCCTCGGCCTATTGCTTCGCTGCCGGTGCCTTGACGCCTTCCAGGAAGCGCGCCTCGGACGTGGACGGACGGTCTTTGGCCCAGTCCGGGGTTCCCGGGGGCATGTTGGGCCAGGCGTGGCGTGGGTAAGGGAAGGAGATGCGGTACCAGCTCCGGCCGCCATGGCAGCCATAGCAGACGTCGCCATTCTCGCTGCCGGCCTTTTCGATGGCCTCCGGCTTCAAATAATTGACTTGGTGGCGCACGGTGCGGAAGACGGCCCCATGGCAGGCGGTATTGCAGTTGTCCTGGAAGATGTTGCCGAACTCGCTCCAGGGACCGGGCAGGCCGGCCATGTTCTGCCAGGGGAACTGGCCATGGCACATCAGGCAAATATCCGGGTTGACGTGCTTACGCTGGATCAGGTCCGGCGAGCCCGTGGCCGAGGAATTGGCCGTCTCCTCCCGGGGGTCGTTGCCCTGGTGGCAGGTAGTGCACTTCATGGCCATGAGTTCCTGGGCCAGGGGGGTCACCAGGTGCCGGCGGTGGAAGGTCTCCTGATCGCCAGCGTAGGTGCTGAGGGTCTGATACCAGGCCAGGGTCTCGGCGGCCTTGACCCCGGCGGGGGACTGGCCGCTGATGCTGGGTTCGAGGACCTCTTTGTGGCAGGCCAGGCATTGCTCGTCGGTGGCCGAGTCAATGGCCGGTTTGAAATGGATGGGATCCCAACGTGCCTGCTGGTAGCTGGGCGGTGCTGTGGCCAAGCCCTCGGCGCTGGCCAGAAGCCCGCCGAGGAGGGTGGTGAGAACAAGTAGAGATTTGGCTCGGTACATACCGCGGCTCCTGTCAATGATCCTCGGATGGCTGATCGCTCAGCGTGGGCGGTGCTTGGGTCCATCTACTCAGGGAGGAGGAGATGAGCAATAGACCCTTGTCCGCGCTTCTGGCGCTCATGGCTGCTATCGACCACCCGTCACCTTGCTTGCCAAAGGCTAACAAGGATAACCGGGCTGATATAGACGTTTTTTCTTGGAAAATTGATCGATAGCAAAGGAGAAGGAAGATCCCGCAAGCCTGGCCAGGCTGACCCGGTTGGACCCCATTCCGCGGGGATGGCGCCTAAGCCAGGCTACCCGGGCACGGGGATCGTCACTGCTCTTGGAGCACAATGCACGAACCTTGCCATAAGAGACAAATCCGGGGCTGGTGCGGGGCTCTCCGCGTGGAGGGGGGCGCCGCGCCGCTCCAAGCCGAACCGGAGGCTGACAATTTGACAGGCGCCCGGTGGTCATCCTTATGCGCTTATAGAAATTTCAAATGGTAGCGTGGATGACAATCTGTCAGTGGGGATGGGCCTGCCTGAACCCGACCTGGGACGAAGGGTGACGCCGTAGGTGATCAGGGCAACACCTGAAACAGCCTTCGGGGGTGATTAGCGCGGAAGCAAATGGGACAGAGGGATTCCCGTCGCCGCGTTGTCAGAGCCTCGGGACCTGGCTCGGACGGGCGCTGGGACCAGCGGGGCAAATGAAAGCTGACGCCGCAGGCCCGGCACCGCTGCGTGACCAGGGGCAGCCGCGCCTGGGGCGGCGGCTGCCACCGCAGCAGCTTCATGGCCCCGGTGGCGCAGACATCGATACAGATGCCGCAGCCACTACAGGCCGCGGCATCGATGACATAGGCCTGAGGCAGCCCCTCCGCCCTTTCCATTCCCAGGGCACCCTGGGGGCAGAGCCGGACGCAGGCATCGCAGCCGGTGCAAAGCAGGATATCGAGTCGCGGGGCCAGTGGCAGGGGCTCGCCAGGCGCCGCCGGGGGGAGCAGGCGTCCCGGCGGCAGGCCCTGATCCTCGTCCCCCATCAGCCGCTCCCGGAGGTGCTGGACCGGTGCCCGCATGGCCTGCAGAAAGAAGCCGCGGCGGCTGAGTCGTTGATCGTTGGCCGGGTCCCGGGCCGCGCGCCAGGCGTCCTCCCAGGCCGGGGGCGCCATCTCCTCATGCACCAGGCAGGCCAGTTGACGCGCCGTCAGGAGCTGATTGACGGCGAGGAGGCGCTCGCCCAGCCGCTCACCCTGGCCCCGGGGACACGGGTCGCAGGTCCCACGGGCGGTCACCAGCCGGTCGACCCCCGCGCGCGCCAACCGCAGCAGTTCCCGGCTACCCAGGGCATGGAGACAGGGCATGAAGGGCGCGTCCGCCTCCCGCACCCCCGCCCGCTCGCAGGCGGCGAAGGCCAGCAGGCCCTGGTGGGTCCGGCGCGGCACGGGGCCAAAGCGCGCGACGATGGCGGCCTGGGGACAGGCGGGCACGCAGAGCTCGCAGCCGTCGCAGCGGTTGGCGTCGATGCCGAGGCGCTCATCATCGATCACCCAGGCGCCTTGAGGACAGGCCGCGACGCAGGCCTGGCAGCGGGCCTGGGGGGTGATGGCATGAACGCAGCGGGCAGCGATGACCTCGGGGATCATCGCCGTCGCGGGGATCGGTGGCGGCCGTTCCACCCCCATGGACTACCAGCCGGGCCCCTCGTTGGCTGAGGCGGGGAGGGCGGGACCCGCCACGGTAAGCCCGAGAATTTCCCGCGGCGGACGCATCCGCTCGGCGATCTCCTCGGGGCTGGGACGCGGGACGCCGAGAATCAGCGCGATCAGATCGCGCAATTCCTCCAGATAGGCGGCGGTGAGACCGGTCAGGCCAGCATAGAAGCGGGTCTGGCAGCGGGCCCCGACCCGCTCACCAAAGGCACCGATCCAGCGTAGCAGGTGCTCGTCCAGAAAACGCCCAATCTCCTCCAGGCGCTCGGGGGTGGCCTCGCCTTCCAACAGGAAACCGATGAATTGAAGCTGGGTTACCAGGTGATCATCGGTGCGCAGACGCCAGTTCCGCACTTGCAGGCCGTGGCGCTGGTACCAGCCGCGCAACTGGAACATGGGCTCCTGCATGATGAGCCCATCCTCGTCCAGCCAGACGGATTCGCAGGGCGAGGCCTGGTGGTGATGGTTGAGGTAGATGTCGGCGAATTCGGCGGCCAGGATGTCCAGGGTCTGGGCATCCGGGTCCAGGGGGATGTCGGCGAGACCCTGACGCAGGAGCGCCAGGGCCTCTTGGGCGGCGGGGGTTGCCAGCCGCAGGCCCAGGAGTTCACCCTCCTCGCGCCGCAGGTTGCGGAGCGTGTCGGCCTCCAGTTCCCGGTCCTGGAGGAGGGCCAGGAGGAGGAGATCCTCCCGCGCGATCTGGCACAGGGCTGACAGGGCGCTGGGGTCCCCGCTGAAGCGGGCGGAGGGGGTGGTGACCATGGCGGTTTTCCAGAGAAAAGCCGGCGGGTGGCCAGGTCCCGGTCGCACCTGGGCTTGGCCTGGGCCGCCGGGGCCGGGAGGGGAGGTTAGTTCTAGCGATGCCAGCCGCGCAGGTCGTAAGGCGGCAGCATGCCGGGGCGGTTGAAGGGAGTGTACCAGTTGCCCTGATCCTCAAGAAAACGCAGGCTGGTCGGGTAAGGCGGAATGACCCCGGTCAGGGCCGCGGCGTACCAGGGCGGACCGTGGCTTACATGGGCGATGGCCGGGGCGCCGGTGGGCCGTTGATAAGGGGCAAGACCGGCGACTGGGTAGGCGTTGGCCACCCCGCTGGGTCCAAGGGTAACGCCAGCCATGAGCATGGCGGAAAGGGCTGTCAGGCGCATCGTCACTCATCTCCCGGGAGGAACGCTCGGGGGTACCGGCGGGTTCCTCCAATCCGTTACTGAAGTTAGGCAGGTTCAGGCCCGAGGGCTGGCCTAGATTAAGCTCTAGCATGTTTTATGCCCAGACCATGGGCGTCGGGACATAATCGGGTGGCCGACAGCCCCCCAGGCCACCCCTGACGGGCTAGGCGGCGGTTCGGGTCCTGGTCCCGCCACCGGAGGAGGCTAACACCGGCTGGCGACCCACCACAAGCGGCGGCGTCAGGCTGACAATCTGTCAGCCCGGGCCGAGCGAGGGGAGAATCCCGGGTCAGGGTCACCCGCGGGGATCATGGAAGGAGCTGCCGGTGAGGGGGGTAGCCACCACCCGCCGTCGAGAGCCAGCACCCGGCACCAGGGACCCCGCACCTGGCATCCGACGGTCGGGGGACTCAGGTGCCACGCGATTGGGCGCACCAGCCGGGCGGCTGCCCTCCCCGGGAACCATGCAAACCTTGGCGAGCAGGGGTCGCGATGAGAGTGATGACGCCGAGGAGCCAAGAAGCGGTCGCCGCCTGGCGCGGAATTTGCCAGAATGGCTCCAGCAGCCGGGAGGCCAGCACCCTTGGCCTCCAACCGGCACACGGCCAGGTCTGATGGGGTCCGCCCCGCGGGGTGACGTATGTGGTGGCAGCAAGGGAGCTTGAATCGAAAATTTGCCATCGGCACCGCGGTGGGTCTCCTGGTCAGTTCCCTGATCTTCTTGCTGATCTTTGTCGGCCTCTACCAGCGGGAACTCCAGTCCGAACGGTCCGCGGCGGCGGCACAGGTGACCCGGCTGCTGCGGACCTCCCTGGAAAACGCCATGCTCAAGCGGGATCTGGATGGCTTGCGGGAGATCGTTAACCGCCTGGGCCAGGTCCCGGGGGTTCTGGGCGTCAGAATCATCAACCGCGGCGGCGAGGTGCGCTTCGCCAGCGATCCGGCCTGGCTGGGGGAATTTCTGCCCGTTCCCGCCCTCGCTCCCGAACACCCTGTGACCGAACTGACGAACATCCCCGAGCTGGGCTGGGTGCTGCGAACCATCAATCCGGTCGCCAACCAGGCGCCGTGCCAGGAATGCCATGGCCCCCTGGGAGATCATCCGGTCAACGGTATCCTCTACGTGGATTTCGACGCTGGCCCCCTGCGAGACCAGGTCTGGCGCACCACCCTGCTCCTGACCGGTTCCGGCGCCCTCATCGTCCTGATCAATCTGACCGGCGGCTGGTGGTTCATGCGCCGCTTCGTCACCCAGCCCCTGGGGCGCCTGACCGCGGTGAGCCAGCGCCTGGCGGCGGGTGACCTGGAGAGCCGCGCCCCGGTGGACAGCCAGGATGAGCTGGCGGAGTTGGGACGGGGTTTTAACCACATGGCCGCTGCCCTGCAACGCAAGCTGGAGGAAATCGCGGAAAAGGAGCGCTTCCTGGAGGAACTCCTGGATGCCTTCCCGGACGGGGTGCGAGTGGTTGATGCCGACTACCAGATCGTCCTGGCCAATGCCGCCTTCCGGCGCCAGATCGGCCTGGGCGAGGGGCAGCCCATCCCCAAGCTCTGTTATGTCGCCACCCATGGCCGGGATACCCCGTGCCCCGATCACCTGGTGACCTGCCCCCTCTCTGAACTGAGCAAGGGTTCCGGGCCCTTGCGCTTCGTCCATCGCCGGACCCGTCTGGACGGTGGCACCCTCGATGCCGAAATCTACGCCACGACGATGCGCGTGCGGGTCGGCGGCGTGACCCGGGAGTACGTGGTGGAATCCATCCGTGACCTCGCCCAGGCTATCCACTTCTCCCACGAGCAGAAACTGTCGGAACTGGGACGCTTGGCCGCTGGCGTCGCCCACGAGATCCATAATCCCCTGGCGTCGGTACGCATGGCCCTGCATGCCGCGATCCAGGCGCTGGACGGTGAGTCTCCGCACCCGGCGCAGGCCTGCGACTACCTGGTCCTGGTCGATCAGGAGGTGGACAAATGCAATCAGGTGACCGAGCGTCTGCTGAAGTTGAGCATCCCGGCCCCCAGTCAGCGGGAACTGGTGTGTCTGGAGCGGGTGGCGGACGAAACCCTGAGCCTGCTGCGCTGGGAGGCCGAGAGCACTCAGGTGGAAATTGTCCGGGACTTTGTCCCCGGCCACGTGCGGATTCTCGCCGCCGACAGCGACCTACGCATGGCTACCCTCAATCTCTGCCAGAACGCCCTGCATGCCATGCCCCAGGGCGGGGTCCTCACCCTATCCCTCGCCCGAGAGGGCGGACGGGTGCGACTGGACCTGGTGGATACCGGTTGTGGTATCCCCCCCAGCGACTTGCGGCGGATTTTCGAGCCCTTCTTCAGCCGCCGCGCCGACGGGGTGCGGGGCACCGGCCTGGGCCTGGCCATTACCAAGGAGATCGTCGAGCGATACGATGGCACCATCACCCTCGCGAGCGTGCTGGCTCAGGGCACCCGGGTCAGCCTGAGCTTTCCCGACGCCGACGCCCAGGAGACCTGAATCATGTCCAATCGCATCCTGGTCATCGAAGACGACGCCGTCCTCAATCGCCTGCTGGTCACCCAGTTGCGGGCCCAGGATTATGAAGTGACGGGCGTGGCCACTTGGCGCGACGCTGACGACCACCTCCGTGATCATGAGCCCCACCTCATCATCACCGACGTCCGTCTGCCGGATGGCGACAGCCTGGAGCGTCTGCCGGAACTGGCCAAGAATCAGCCCGTCATCATCCTGACCGCCTATGGGTCGGTGCGTGATGCCGTTCAGGCCATGAAGGCCGGGGCCTTCGAGTATCTGCTCAAACCCGTCAGCCCGGATGAACTGATCCTGGTGGTCCAACGCGCCCTGGCGGATGCCCTGTTGCGGATTGACCACCAGTTTTGCCGAGATCAGCTTCAGGCCCGCGAGGCGGTGGCCAGTTTCATGATCGGCATCAGCACCCCGCTGAAGCGGGTCAAGGAGGTGATCAAGGCGGTGGCGCCCGCGGACATCACGGTGCTGATCCAGGGTGAGAGCGGCTCCGGCAAGGAACTGGTGGCGCGCGCCATTCACGAACAGAGTAACCGCGCCAAACGCAATTTCGTGGCCGTGGATTGCTGTACCCTCCAGGAAAAGCTCTTCGAGTCCGAACTGTTCGGCCACGAGCGGGGGGCCTTTACCGGCGCCGACAAGCAGAAGCGCGGCCTCATCGAGGGCGCCGAGGGCGGCACCCTCTTCCTCGACGAGATCGGCGAGATCAGCCCCAGCATCCAGGCCAAATTGCTGCGAGTTCTGGAGACCGGGGTCTTCCGCCGCCTAGGGGGCACCCGCGACCTCCAGGCCAATATCCGGGTCGTCGCCGCCACCAACCGTGATCTGGGCCAGCTCAGCGAGACCGGTAATTTCCGCCCGGATCTCTATTACCGGCTGAGCGCCTTCGTCATCGACACCCCCCCACTGCGGGAGCGCCGGGATGACATCCCCTATCTGGCCGCCCACTTCATCCGCAATCACAACTTCAGCCGGCGCATCAACAAGAGCATTGCCGCCGAGGCCATCCGCAAGCTCACGGCTTACGACTGGCCGGGGAATGTGCGGGAACTCAAGAACGTCATCGAACGGGCCATCATCCTCTCCCGGGACAACAACCTAATTCGTTCCGAACATCTGGCCTTCGCCAACCGCTCCAACCTCGAATTCAGCCTCAAGTTCGACCACAACCCCACCCTGGAGGAACTGGAGCTGGAGTATGTGCGCCTGCTCCTCGGCAAGTTCATGGGGCACCGCGGCAAAGTGGCGGAGGTCATGGATGTGAGTGAACGCAGTATCTACCGCTTATTGAAGAAGCATAAGCTCTAGCATCCGGTGGAGGGCGAGACGTTCCAACGGCTCATGGACCACATCGCGGGTGTGTGCCGGTTTGGCCGCTGCCCATGGACCGGCGGTTGCCTTAGCCACGGTGAAGTGACTCGCTGCTTGTGACAAATTGACATTTTACGGGGGCGAGGAGACTCATAAACTTCATTCGTCGACAATTAGTGTCGGCTGACAGAATTCCGCGGCGGTAATACCCAACAATAAGTTCCGTCGCCTCCACAACCACAAATTGAGGAAACCACGTTATGAGCATGATCAAGAAGACCGTCCTTGCCAGCATCATCACCCTGACCTTCGCTGGTTCCGGTGTCGCCACGGCGATGAACGGCATGTCAGGCATGAGCGGCATGGGCGGTATGAGCGGCATGTCCGGCATGGGTGGTATGGGCGGCATGTCCGGTATGTCTGGCATGGGCGGCATGGGTGGCATGTCCGGGATGAAGTAATTCCCCCAGCCCCTTGGGTTTCGAA
>CALMDH010000083.1:0-15301 GCA_937862735.1 uncultured Gammaproteobacteria bacterium | reverse complement strand
CCAGGTGGAAGGAATAGGCATCCTTCATCAGGAATTCCCGCGCCCGCATCACCCCAAAGCGGGGGCGGATCTCGTCGCGGAACTTGGTCTGGATCTGGTAAAAGTTCACCGGCAACTGCTTGTAGCTACGCAGTTCACGCCGCGCCAGATCGGTGATGATCTCCTCGTGCGTGGGACCGAAGCAGAATTCCCGCTGGTGACGGTCCTTGAGGCGCAGCAACTCGGGGCCGTATTGCTCCCAGCGCCCGGATTCCTGCCACAGCTCAGCCGGCTGCACCGCCGGCATCAGCACCTCCAGGGCCCCGGAGCGGTCCATCTCCTCGCGGACGATATGCTCCACCTTGCGCAGCACCCGCAGCCCCAGGGGCAGCCAGGTGTAGAGGCCCGCCGCCAGCTTGCGGATCATGCCCGCCCGCAACATCAGCCGGTGACTGGCTACCTCCGCGTCGGCGGGGGTCTCCTTAAGGGTCTGCAGGGGGAAGCGGGAGGTGCGCATGGGGTTGGGCCAGGGGTAAAAAAGGGCCCATTGTAGGTAGCACCTTCGGGAGTAACAAGCGGTTGGAGATCTCTACGGTTGGACATCTCTGTGTAGGAGATCCCGGTTGGAGATCGGGGTAGCCCGGAGGGAGGGCCGGGCGCCAACGCGGTCAGGGTTTATCGGAGAAGCGATAGCCCACGCCCCGCACTGTCTGCAGCAGATTGTCGTGGCCGGTTTCCTCCAGGGCCTTGCGCAGGCGGCGGACGTGGACATCCACCGTCCGTTCCTCGACGTAGATCTGCTCGCCCCAGACCTGATCCAGGAGTTGGGAGCGGGTGAAGGCCCGCTCGGCGTGGCTCATGAGGAAATGGAGCAGGCGGAATTCGGTGGGGGCGACATCGACCCGCTGACCGGCGGCGGTGACGCGATGGCTGACGTTGTCGATCCGCAGGCCACCGATCTCGATCTGGTCGGTGGGCTCCTCGGGCCGGGAGCGGCGCAGCACGGCGTTGACCCGGGCCACCATCTCCCGGGGGGAGAAGGGTTTGGCGATGTAGTCATCGGCCCCCGTCTCCAGGCCGCGGATACGGTCCTCCTCCTCGCCGCGGGCGCTGACCATGATGATGGGGATGGCCCGGCTCTTGGGATTTTGTTTGAGCTGCTGGGCCAGTTCCAGACCGGAGCGGCCGGGCAGCATCCAGTCCAGGAGGATGAGGTCCGGCTCCTCGGACTGCATCAGCTTGCGTGCCTCGTCGGCGTGTCCCGCCTCGAGGACGCGAAACCCGGTGCCCTCGAGGGCAAAACGGATGACTTCACGGATATCGGGTTCGTCGTCGATGATCAGAATGGTCGCCATGGTGCTCAGGGTTCGTGAAGGGCGCCGGGGGAACGTGGGGGAACGCGGAGGCGGGTACGCCGTGCGAAGGATCTCACTGCCGAGTGTCATTGTATGAAGATCCCGTGACAAGGATGTGACGGCTGGGTGTGACGGCTGGGGGGCAACAGCGGTCAGATTTGGCATCGCGCCAGCAGGGAGCTTTCCGCGTTGATGGTTGATGCATCGCCCAGGACGTAGCCGCTGTGACGTGGCCGCTGACTACCCGCCAGGTCCCATCGGGTTATGATGCGGTCCTCGGCCGCTCGCCCCAAGGGGTTCAACTCGATTCCGCACTTGATAAGCCGTCATGTCCGATTTTTATCTGCGCTTCCTGGGCGTCGGCAACGCCCATGCCCCCGCGCTGGGATCATCCGCGGCGGTCCTGGAACGGGACGAGGAACCCTGTCTGCTGATCGACTGCGGACCGGACACCCTGTCGGCTTATCTTGGGGTTCACGGCAACCTGCCCAGGGCCATCTTCATCACCCATGCCCACCTGGATCATATCGGTGGCCTGGAGGGGCTCTTTTACCGCCTGGCGACCGCCCCTGAACTGATCGAAGCGCCGCGGCTGTTCGTCCCCGTCGAACTGATCCCGGTCCTGCAACGCCGGCTGGCGGATTACCCCAATCTGCTGGCGGAGGGCGGGTGCAATTTCTGGGACGTCTTTCACCTGATCCCGGTCGCGGAGCGCTTTTGGCTCCGGGACCTGCTGTTCAACGTCTTCCCCGTCCGCCATCACGAATACCTTGGTGCCTTTGGGCTGGCCCTAAAGGGGCGTTTCCTGTTCACCGGGGATACCCGGCCCATCCCGGAGATCCTCAACCGCTATGCCAGCCAGGGTGAGTTTATCCTGCACGACTGCGGTATCCGTCCCAACCCCTCCCACACCGGGTGCGAGGACCTTGCCCGGGAGTACAAGCCCGAACAGCGGCAACGCCTGGTGCTCTACCACTATGCCTCGGAGGCCGATGGCCGGGGGCTGGAAGCGCAGGGTTATCGCATCGTCCGCCGGGGGGAGCGGCTGGCGCTGCGCTGTCCCGTCCCCTTGACCCAGAACGAAACCGAGTTGCCTGCCGATTCCGGGTCATGAATTCCGGGTCGCGCGTCGCGCCGGGGTCATGACCCTGGTAACGCCTGTTAAGTTGGAGCCTGTCCACGACCATGACCATGACCATGACCATGCCGATTTCCCCGCCTCCACCGATCTCATCCCCGGAAACCGTCACCCCCCTGTTCCAGGGGCGCATCATCCACCTGACCCAGGAGCTGGTGCGCCTGCCCAATGGCCATGAGGCGGAATTGGAGATCGTCCATCACCCGGGAGGGGCCGCAGTCGTTGCCCTGGATGCGGACGGCCGGGTCTGCCTCTTGCGTCAATATCGCTATGCGACGGGTGGCTGGCTGTGGGAATTACCCGCCGGCAAGATCGATAACCGCGAGCCGCCCCTGGACACGGCCCGGCGGGAGCTCGCGGAGGAGGCGGGCCGAGAGGCCGCGGAGTGGCGGGAACTGGGGTGCATGCATAGTTCACCCGGCATCCTGACGGAGGTGGTTTACCTCTATCTGGCGCGCAACCTGACCTTGACCGCCACTGGACATGAGCATGAGGAGGTCATCGAGGTCCATTGGCTGCCCCTGGCCGAGGCCCTGACCTGGTGTCGGGATGGTCGGATCTCCGACGCCAAGACCCTGATCGGCCTCTTCCGCGCCGAGTCGGTGCTGGCCTAGAAGCCAGATCGTGCTTCCAATAGGGATTCGTCGGGCGCGTCTTGACAGTGGGGCGACCACGGACAAATACTCAAGGCATCGTTTGGGATGTCACAACGCCTTGTCAGGAAAGAAATAACCCAATGAACAAGCTGCCTGTCACTCGTCGTCTCCTGGTTACGGCCAGCCTGGCGGCCATCATCGGGCTCAGTGGCTGCGTGGTCGGGACCACGGCCTATTACCCCGATTACGGGCCGGGGGGTTACGACTACCTTTATTACCCTTCCTCGGGCATCTACTACGACAACGTGGGGGGTTACTACTATTACCCCTCGGGTGGGACCTGGGTCCAGACCACGGTCCTGCCGTCCTACCTCTATAGCGGACTGGGGACCTATGTGATCCTGACCAACCCGGGGCCCCGTCCCTGGTACCGCTATGACGAACATCGGCACTATTACCCGCCGGAGAGCTATCGCCATCATCCTCCCAAGCCACCGCCCCCACGGCCCAAGCCCAAGCCTTATTGGGACGATCACCGTCCGGGAGACGACCGGCCGCCGCCGGGTTGGCGCCCGCCACCCGATCATCGGCCCCCACCCAAACCCCCGGGTGGCGGCGGGTCCTGGCCTGATGACCGGCCACCGCCCGGCGATCGTCCCTGGCCGGGGGGCAAGCCACCTCCTGACCGCCCCTGGTCGGGAGGCAAACCCCCTCCCGCGGATCGTCCCTGGTCAGAAGGCAAGCCGCCCCCTGGCGCGCGTCCACCGTCCGAATCATCCGGTGGGTCGCCGCCCCGCCCGGTGCCAGGAGCTGGCGGCGTTACCCTGCCCTGGGCCCTGGGAGAGGGACAAGATTCAGGTCCGGCCCCTCTACCCAGGCCTGTCGGCGGGGTAAGTCCTGGCAGACCTAGCAACCAGGGTTATCAACCCTGGACGCACGACACGGGACGGCCCTCACCTACGCCCCAGTTCCAGCCCCCGGGCAAGCCGCCCTCTGGCTGGCCGGGTGCCGCTCCGGTCACTCAGGCCCCAGTACCAGGACCCAGACCTTCACCCGTCACAGGTACGATGCCCGGTCCGCGGCCGGTCATCGCTCCGGCTCCCCAGCAGGCCCCAGCTCCCAAGCCCGCTCCGGGACAATCCTGGCCCAACCGCCCGGGTGCCAAGCCGCCACCCGGCTCCGGGGGTGAGCCGGCTGGAATGGGCGGGGAGGGCAGTACTGGTCCAGGGACGCCCTGGGGGTCAGGAGGAGGGCCAGGGGGTGGCCGCCCGCCGTCCTTCAACGTCAATTATTGACCCCGTGGCAAGCCGGCACTTTCCCCGCCAGGGCTGTCACTTTTATCGCCAGGGTTCGGCAGGGAAGCGCCAGGGGTCGCCAGGGATGGCGACCGCATGAGCTTCTCCCCGGGCCCGCAAGGCCCTTGGTGGGCCCGGGAGGGGAGGGGTTCAGCGGACGATGTCGGTGACCTTCCAGGTCAGGCCCTCCAGTCGCAGCCGGAGATGGGTTTCCCCATGGCCCAACCGGCCAAGTCGGACCAGGAAGCGGTTCCAGGACTCGAACATGGCGAAATCGACGGCGGCCAGGAGATAGGCGGGTCGGCGCTCGGTGGTGGCGGACACTGCGTCCCGTAACTGGGTCTGGACCCAGGCCAGGTCGATGGTATCCTCCAGGGCGGCCTCGCCGGCCCGTTGCAGGCCTTGCTGCAGCCAGCGTAGGGGCTCCATCCCGGGGGCGGCGGCGTCTCGCATGCCCAAGGCCCAGGTCAGGCGCTCCTTGGTGTTGGCGCGGATGGCATCGAGATCGACCAGGGGGGCCAGGGCGGCGGGGTCCGGGCGGCCCAGGGCATCGTCCAGCCGATAGAGGTGGTAGTAGGGCCAAAAGAGGAAGATCAGGAGTGAGGCCAGGAGTAGCGAGACGATGAAGCGCATGATGGCCTGCCAGCGGGAGCTGGGAGTGGAGGAGGGTAATCCCCATTCTACTCCCCGCGACTCGCTTTTCGGTCCTTCCTGACCGGGGGGACGCTGAGCGGAGCCCCGGGCGGGGCGGGGCTATAATGGCATCATCCCCTTAAGCGGAGGTGGAGCTAACGATGGAAGACATCAGCCAGACCCTGGCCCTGACCCTCGGCGCCGGTTGGGCCAGCGGCATCAATCTCTACGCCGCCATTCTGGTGCTGGGCTTTCTGGGCCTGACCGGGCGCCTGGACCTCCCTGAGGGCCTTCAGGTGCTCAGCGATCCCCTGGTGATGATGGTCGCGGGTTTCATGTATCTGGCGGAGTTCTTCGCCGACAAGACCCCCGGGGTGGACACGGTCTGGGACAGCTTCCACACCTTCATTCGCATCCCGGCCGGGGCCCTGCTGGCCGCCGGGGCGGTCGGTGATATCGGCCCCGGGGCGGAACTGGCGGCGGCGCTGGCGGGCGGCAGCCTGGCGGCGGCCACCCATGCCGCCAAGGCCGGGGCCCGGGTGCTTATCAATACCTCCCCGGAGCCCTTCACCAATTGGGGTGCCTCCCTCGCCGAGGACGTGGCGGTGGTCGCCGGCCTCCTGGCCGCCATCAACCACCCCCTGGTCTTTCTCGCCTTGCTGGCGGCCTTCATTCTGTTGCTGATCTGGCTCCTGCCCAAGCTGTGGCGGGGGGTCAAGCGGGTCTTTGGCGCCCTGGGCCGCTTCTTTGGCCGCAAGGGGGCGGAGCCGGTGGCCGGCAGTTCGCCATCCGCTTCGCGGCCGGAAACGATGACCGAAATCCTATTGGAGCCACCCCGCCTTGCCGGGCCCGACATTGGTTCCGGTCCCAATGAAGGCCCTGCGACTGGCTCCGGTCCGGGCTTCGGCCCTGGTCACGGTCCTACCTCCAATCGTGGCCCTGGCTCCGATTCCGGTCCCGCCCCCAGTCGTGGCCCCGCGGCCACTTCGGGCTCCGGTGGTACCGGGGGAGGGGGCTGAGACATGCTGTCGGGGTTCGAGACCTATCTCGTCGGCGGCGCGGTGCGGGATCGCCTCCTCCAGCGGCCGGTCGAGGAACGGGATTACGTGGTGGTCGGCGCCACGCCTGAGCAGTTACTGGCCCTGGGCTTTCGGCAGGTGGGGGCGGACTTCCCGGTCTTTCTCCATCCGCATACCCAGGACGAGTACGCCCTGGCGCGGACCGAACGCAAGACCCGCCCCGGCTATCGGGGTTTCGTCGTCCACGCCGCCCCGGGGGTGACCCTGAAGGAGGACCTGCGGCGGCGCGATCTCACCGTCAACGCCCTGGCGGAGGATGAGGCGGGGGAGGTCATCGACTACTTCGGTGGCCTGGCGGATCTGGAGGCCCGGGTCCTGCGCCATGTCTCCGCGGCCTTCAGCGAGGACCCGGTGCGGCTGCTGCGGGTGGCGCGCTTCGCCGCCCAGTTTGCCGACCTGGGCTTCAGCGTCGCGCCCGAG
Source organism: uncultured Gammaproteobacteria bacterium (assembly GCA_937862735.1). Lineage (GTDB taxonomy): Bacteria > Pseudomonadota > Gammaproteobacteria > Chromatiales > Chromatiaceae > M0108. Next base: position 8,806 of record CALMDH010000083.1, on the reverse strand, counting down.
ACCCTGGAACTGATGCGGGCCATGGTCGAGGCCGGGGAGGTGGACGCCCTGGTGCCGGAGCGGGTCTGGCAGGAGCTGGACAAGGCCCTGGCCGCGCCAAAGCCCGCGCGCTTTTTCGAGGTCCTGCGCCAGTGCGGGGCCCTGGCCCGCCTCTTTCCCGAGGTGGACCGCCTCTGGGGGGTCCCCCAGCCGGTCAAGTGGCATCCCGAGATCGACACCGGCGTCCATGCCATGATGGTGCTGGACATGTCGGCCCGGCTCTCCCCCCTGCCCGAGGTGCGCTTCGCCGCCCTGGGTCACGATCTGGGCAAGGGCACCACTCCCGCGGAGATCCTGCCCAGCCACAAGGGCCACGAGGAGCGCAGCGTGGGCCTGATTCACGCCCTGTGCGATCGCCTGCGCGTGCCGAATCGTTATCGGGAGCTGGCGGTGATCGCCGCGCGTTACCACGGCCTGGTCCACAAGATTGGCGAACTGCGCCCGACCACGATCCTGGAGGTCCTGGAGGGGGCGGACGCCTGCCGCCGACCGGAGCGGTTCGAACGGATGCTGCTGGTCTGCGAGGCGGACTATCGTGGGCGCGCGACTTACGAGGAGCGCCACTATGCCCAGGGCGAACGCTGGCGGGTCTGCCAGGCCGCCATCAGTGGGGTGGATACCGCTGCCATCGCCCGCGCCGCGGCGATCTCCCGTGACGGCGCCATTGACCGCGGCGCAGCTGACACCCGCGGCGCCGCTAACGCCCGTGACGCTACCATCGCGCGGGATGCCGATTCCGCGATCACCTCCGACGCCGCCAGCGCTTGCGAGTCCAGGATCGCCCGCGAGGCCGCCAGCGGGAACCTAATTGCTGACCGGATTCGTCGGGCGCGGCTCCAGGCGATTCGGGAGGTGCTCGCGCTTGAGGATGGCGCGCCCGACTGAGTGCGGGAGCGCAAGGCCAGCCACAACACTGACCTGTCGGCTGAGAATTCAGGCCGATCCGGATTTCTGGCCGATCCGGATTCCTTTATCAGTCGTACCCTTGCTGCTAACATCCCTTGAGTAATGGATAACAGGGTTGGCAGCCGATTCAAGGCCCAACCCCGTCGCCCCTCGCCCGATCTGATCCCGATCCCCTTTCTAACCCCGGAGTCGCCATGTCCCAGGTCCTGTACGAAGCCAGTCCCTCCTTGTTGCGCATGAATCCCTTCGGCTCCCTGCTGCTGATCCTGGGTCTGGTGGGTGGCGTGCTCATCGCCACGCCCCCCGTGGCGGCCGGCCTGGGCGCCGTGCTGCTGATGCCGGCGAACCTGGTCAGCCTGGGCGGGCTGGGGCTCGCGGCCCTGGCCTTTTTCTGGCTGCTGGTCTGGTTCATCCAGACCAAGATGGATCATCTGGTTATCAAACCGGATGAGATTGTCTGGACCCATGGCCTCCTGAGCAAGCAGTACACCGAGATCGCCCAGTCCTCCATCCGCAGCGTGCGCGTCCAGCAATCGGTCCTGCAACGCATCATGGGCGCCGGGGATGTCATGGTCTACACCGCCGGCGATCTGCCGGAGGTCGTCATCCGGGGCCTGCCGAATCCGGAACTGGTGCGGCAACATACCAGCGCTGGGGAGCGGGGCTGAGCCGTGGCGCCCAGCGGAAATGGGTCCGGACTGCCCCAAGACCCGCCGGTTGGGGACCCCAAGTGCGGGTCCCGGAGAGGCGGTTCGCAGTTTGGCAACCCGCGGCTGAGCGTTTCGCCAAGGAGCAACTTGTGCTTTGACGGTTCACGGCACGGTGGGTCGCCACTTGTCCCCTTGCGAAAGGGCGGTTCGCGCCATGGCTGCGCCGGCGCGGGGGATCTCAAGCTCCTTGCCCTGCTGCTGGTGGTGGTCCTGATCGTCGTCGCTGCCCTTGGCTATTTCGGCGCCCCCCTGCTGGAGGCGACCGCCACCGCCCTGGCCCCGGGCATGGGGCTGAAGACGGGCATCCTCTGGGGCTTTGGGGTGACGGTGACCCTCATTATCCTCTTCGCCCTGGTGGCGGGGGATGGCCTGTTTGGGGAGTTACCGTTCATGCTCGGCGCCTTTTTCCTGTTTTTCGCCGTCTTCAGTCTGCTGATCACCTGGATCTTCTGATCTGCCGGCGTTGGCGCCGGGGCCAGGGAAAGCCAGGGCCCGGGTCTGGGCCTGGGGCCTAGAAATGGAGCTGAAACTGGTACAGTAACTGGAACTGGGACTAACGGGTACTGGTGGGCATCCCCTCACTCCGATTGTCATCTTCGCAATCCCGCAATCCCGCAATCTCGCAAATCTCGCCTTCTCGCGATCCGCCCCTGCATTATCTGCCATCGCTGGCTCACGTTGTCCTGACCCCCGCTGCCTCGTCCGCCGTCGATGTCTCCTGACGCCCTGACCCAATGCCTGGAATGCGGCCTGTTGCAGCGCAATCCGCCCCTGCCTCCCGGGGCGATCCTGCGCTGTGGGCGCTGTGGCGCCCTGCTGCACCGCCACCGGCCGCAGAGCCTGGAGCGTACCCTGGCGCTGACCCTCGCCGGCCTCATCCTGTTCCTGGTCGCCCATAGCTTTCCCTTCCTGGCCCTGGAGTTGCGCGGCCAGGTGCGGGCCACCAACCTGGCCACCGGCGTCATCGATCTCTACCGGGAGGGGATGTGGGAGCTGGCCGGCGCCGTCCTCTTCACCAGCATCCTGGCACCGGGTCTGCAATTGTGCCTGCTCCTGCTGGTGCTGATGCCTCTCTGGCGCGGTCGCCTGCCGGCGGGATTCGGCCGGCTCTTTCGCCAGGTCAAGACCCTGACCCCCTGGGGGATGATGGACGTCTTCATGCTCGGCATCCTGGTCTCGACGGTGAAGCTCGCCGACTTGGCGGCAATCATCCCCGGCCCCGGTCTCTATGCCTTCGCCCTGCTGATCCTTGTCCTGGCCGCCGCCCAGGCTAGCCTGGACCCGGACATCGTCTGGTCGTCTCTTCCCCTGCCAGCGACGGCACGCGGCGCCCTCCGCCCCGGGGCGCCGACCCTCGCCTGTCCCATCTGTGAGCTCGTCAGCCCCGGGGATTTGCCCCCCGACCGGTGGGGGCACCGCCACTGTCCCCGCTGTGGCGCGCGCCTCCATCACCGCAAACCCCGCAGCCTGCAGCGCACCAGCGCCCTGCTTCTGGCCGCGGCCATCCTCTACGTCCCCGCCAACCTGCTGCCGATCATGCAGACCACCTCCCTGGGGCGGGTGCAGAGCGATACCATTCTCAGCGGCGCCCTCTATCTGCTCCAGTCGGGGATGTGGCCCCTGGCCCTGGTGGTCTTCGTCGCCAGCATCCTCGTGCCCCTGCTCAAGATCCTGATCCTGGTGCTGCTGCTGGTCTCGATCCGCTGGCGCTGGACCTGGCGGCCCCGGGATCGCACCCGGCTCTATCGCATCCTCGAACTGGTCGGGCGCTGGTCGATGGTCGACATCTTCGTGGTCACCATCCTCGTGGCCCTGGTGCAACTGGGCAATGTCGCCAATGTGGTCGCCCAGTCGGGGGCCGTATTTTTCGCCGCCGTGGTGGTGCTCACCATGCTGGCCGCCATGAGTTTCGACCCCCGCCTGATCTGGGATACCCAACAAGAGACGCCCGATGCCCGCAGCGCCCGTACCTGATCCCGATCTTGCCGCCCTGCCCGAGGCCCTGCCTCCCGCCTCGCCCCCAGACCAACCCCCACCGGCCCCAGCCCTGCCCCCCGAGCCGCCTCAAGATCTGCCTGAAGCGGAGGTGGCCCCCCGGGGGCGCCTGTCCTCGGTCTGGCTCATCCCGCTACTGGCCTTGCTCATCGGCGGCTGGCTGGCCTGGAAGAGCTACAGCGAGCGGGGCCCCGAGATCCAGATCGCCTTCAAGTCCGCCACCGGCCTCCAGGCCGAACGGACCAAGGTCAAATTCATGGACGTGGAGATCGGTCAGGTGACCGGCATCAGCGTCAGTCCGGACCTGACCCATGTCCTGGTCAAGGCCCGCCTGCTGGCGGGCAGCGAGCGCTACCTCACCGACGGTACCCGCTTCTGGGTGGCCCGCCCGCGCATCTCCGCCACCGAGGTGACCGGCCTGGAGACCCTGCTCTCCGGCCCCTACATCGCCATCGATCCGGTCACCGCGGGGGATTCCCGCCGGGAATTCGTCGGCCTCGACACGCCGCCCCTGGTGACCACCGCCGAACCGGGCAAGCACTTCGTCCTCAAGGCCGGCAGTCTGGGCTCCCTGAATATCGGCTCCCCCGTCTTCTATCGCGCCATCCAGGTCGGCCAGGTGGTCAGTTATGAGCTGGACCCGGACGATCAGGGGGTCAGCATCCGCGTCTTCGTCTCATCGCCCTATGAGCGCCTGGTGCTGACCAACACCCGCTTCTGGAACGCCAGCGGGATCGATGTCCGCCTGACCACCGATGGCATCAAGGTGGAGACAGATTCCCTACTCTCCATCCTCATCGGCGGGGTCGCCTTTGAGAACGTCCGCACCCTGGAGGCCGAGGGCACGCCGGCACCCGACAACCAGGCCTTCCCCCTCTATGCCAGCCAGGAGAAGGCCAGCGAGACCCTTTATACCCGGCGGGTCAGCTATCTGCTCTATTTCGAGGGCTCGGTGCATGGCCTGGAGATCGGCGCCCCGGTCATGGTGCGCGGCATCAAGATCGGTCAGGTGCTGGATATCCGGTTGGACTTTGATCCGGACCACCGCAACATCCAGATCCCGGTGCTGATCGAACTGGAGCCGCAGCGGATCGAGGACGCCCCCGAGGTCGCGCCCGGGGAGGAGGGAAATATCATGGCGGAATTGGTGGCCAAGGGTTTGCGCGGCCAGCTCAAACCCGCCAGTCTGCTCAGCGGCAAGCTCTACGTCGACCTGGATCTGCACCCCAAGGCCCCGCCCGCCGCCCTCGACCGGCGGGGTGATCTGGCGGTCATCCCCACGGTCCCCGCCCCCCTGGATGACATCGCCAACAAGGTCAGCAGCTTGCTGGGTAAACTGGAGACTCTCCCCATCGAGGCGATTGGTAACGACCTGCGGGTTGCCGTCCATGGCGCCAAGGGGGTCCTCAACTCCGAGGCCCTGGCCAACGCACTGGTGGAACTGGAGGCGAGCCTGCGGACCCTGCGGTCCGCGGCCCGGGTGGTGGATGAGCAGACCCTGCCCAAGCTGGCCGCCGCCGTGGATCAGGTGCGCGCCACCTTCAAGTCCGCCCAGGAGGTGATCGCCCCGGACACGGCCCTCTATCAGGACATCAAGCGGGCCGTGACGGAACTCTCCGCCGCCGCCCGCGCCACCCGCGACCTGGCGGACTTTTTGGAACGACATCCGGAGGCCCTGATCAAGGGCAAGGGGGCACGATGAGCAGATGCCTGAGGCAGGGGTCGGCTAGGGCCGGGAGTGGCCAGCAGGTAAGGCCATCAAGGCTGAGAACTCAGTCAGATTCGGGAGCTGACACGAAAGCACAAACAGAAGCAGGAATTGGAGTCGCAAGCGGGACGGGATCAGGATTGGGATCAGGATCGGGGTCGATGCCGCGACTGGGTTGGGGTCTGGTGTTGGCGGGACTGGTCTGGCTCGCCGGCTGTGCCTCCACTCCGCCGGCCAGCTTTTACGCCCTCTCCCCTCTGCCCGAGGCCCGGGATCGCCAGGGCAGTCTGACGGAGGGCGACCTCAGCCTGGGCATCGGCCCGGTCACGCTGCCCGACTTCCTTGATCGGCCGCAACTAGTCGATCGCTCCGGGGCCAACCGCCTGGAGGTCGATGAATTCCAGCGCTGGGGCGGTTCCCTGCGCGCCGATATCGTCAACATCCTCAGCGAAAACCTGGCCCATCTCCTCGGCACCAGCCGGGTGCTGATCCTGCCCGCCGAGGTCCGGGTGCCGGTCCAGTATCGGCTGGTCGCAGATATCCTGCGCTTCGAGCCCGGCGACGACGGCCACGCCCATCTCAAGGTGCGCTGGGCCCTCATCGATCCCGAGGCCGAGACCACCCGCGCCATGCGCGAGTCCGCCTTCCGCCAGCCCTATACCCCGGGGGATCGAGACAGCCAGGTCGCGGCCCTCAGCGCATGCCTTGGTGACTTCAGTCGCGAGGTGGCGACAACCCTGCTTGGTCTCCCGCGCAACTACCGGGTGGTTGGGGAATCACTTCATATCCTTGCCGGAGGTGGTGCGTGATCAGGTGAGAGATCCGCTGAAGGGGTGCAATGAGCCCCTGGACATCCGGGTTTACAGCCTGGCGGCCCTGCTGTGCCCTGGGCGCGGCTGGGCGAGGAGGAGGGGGTGCCCTGGGCGGCGGGACCGGCACCGAAGGCGTTTGTGCGGCGCGTGCGGAGGGAGTGGTAGGTGAGCGATCCCTTGAGCGATGCGCTGCGGGAGCTGATACGGGCGGGGGTGGCCCCCTTGGTGTGTCGGCGGGTGTTGGGGCAGGTGCGGGCGCGCTGGGTGGGGCAGTGCTATATCCGGGCGGTGGATCGGGAGCTGCGCAACGCGGAGATCCAGGCGGCGCTGGATGCGGGGGAACCGTTGGCGACGGTGTCGAAACGGGTCCAGGCCAGCTTGCATACGGTGCGGCGGGTTAGGCGGAAGTGGTTGTGAGGGGGACGGCAGGGGCTACTTTGAAGGAGCCTGCCTGAGTCCCCGAAAGCGACCTCTGATTCATCTAGTCCGTTCGGCCGGTTCGTCCCATGAGAGGAACTTGACCGGAGATACTCGCTGCGTCAGGATTTGGCCAGAAGCGGACACATCAGGAGTCGCACTATTTGCTGTCACTTACCCTGTTGGCCAGCGTGATCGACACCTGCCGGCAACATGGCTACTCTCTGGACTTATCCGGTCACGGCGAGCGCTAACCGCCGCAGGGGCTTGCCTCTTCCGACGCCACTGCCTCAGTCCGGGGGTATGTACGGCTACCACGGCTCCGAGACAGTCATCTACACTTCTGGTCAGTTTGTAAAGCTCTCCGCTTCTTCCTTACCCTCAACCCATAACAACGATAAGTAGTGTTTTCATGAAAGCATCTGGTATGAAACCCCTCGCGATAACGCTCCCCGCCAGCCTCCTCCTCGGCAGCCTGTCGATCGCCTTGCTCAGTCCCGGCTGCGACAGCAGCAACAGCCATGGTCCCTTGCCCACTAAGCCGGACGTAACGGTGACGAATATGGGGCAATACTACGCGGTGCGGATCGATTACACCTCCGCCAGTCCCTATGCCATCGGCCAGGAATACGGTCGCCTCGCCCACCAGGTCTTTCCGGACTATGAGCGCACGGGGGACTCTTACGTGGCCGATACCGTGGAAATTCTGCAAGCGTTTTGTGAGGAGTGTGGCATCGATTTCGCGGAGTTGATCCGCCGGGCCCGGGAAATCAGCAAGCAGATCCAAACTAACTATATGGATGAGCTCGAAGGCTTTGCCTCGACTCTCAGCGGGGGCACCACCAACGCCATGCGGGATGGCAAACTGTCCTTCGATGAGTACCTGGTGCTCAATCTGACGCCCGATATCGCCACCGCCGATGCCTGTTCCGCGGTGGCGGTCTATGGCGACCGCGCCCAGACCGGCCAGACGATCGTCGGCCGCAACATGGACTGGTTCCCAGGCTTTGAGAACCAGTTCGGCAAGCTGCACGCGGTGGTCCATGCCATCACGGCCGAGCAGGAATTCCTGTCCATCGGTGCTCTCGGCTTGATCGGGTCGGGCACGGGCATCAATAGTAAGGGCCTCTATATTGCCAATCTCTACAGCGACATTGGCGACGAGTACTCGGCGGTGGGACGGCGCGCGGTCCAGATGGACATTCGCGAAATGCTCGAAACCGCTAGCACCATCGAGCAGGCGGCGGATTACTTCGGCGATTCCGCCAAGCTCTATGGTTACAACCACATCATGTTTCTAGCCAACAAGGATGTCTCCAAGGTGCAGGAGAACTATCTCGCCGGGGACCGTCGGCGCGAACTGCGCACGGCGGAGTCCGCCCTGCGCGAGGGGGTGCAATGGGAATACACCGATGCGATCGCGTCGGTCAATTCCTTCCTCTTGCCGTGGAATCCCGACAACCATTTCCTGCGCCCCGGTACCCAGGGGCTCTACGAATCCGGCACCACTGATTTCAATCTGGTCAACATCTTTCGCTGGAATAACTTCCGCGATCAAATGGCGCAACGGGGTCCGGTCGTCGATTTTGCCGGGGTTAAGACCATCATGTCCTACCATGCCCCGCAACAGCCGGATCTGGAACCGGGCACAGATCCTGGCGATATCTTCAACGCCGCCACGGCCCAAAGCATCGTCTACTCCTTCGGCGACAATCGCCTGGAGGCTTACCTGATCCCCGGGGAGCCGGGCTTCGACGATAATCCCATCTATACCCCGATTCTGATGCCCTTCAAGCCAGGCGCGAACTGACTTTTCAACCGACGCACCGCCTGACCCCGACGACTCGGTGGGGTCAGGGCGCCTATGGCAATGCAGGGAGGCATGCCATGCGGCTCGTATTTTCGATGAAATCGTTCGAACCTCCTCTCCCCAACCTTTCACCGCCAGGGGAGGAAGTTAGCAAGAGAGTCAGCGGCTTGTGCGACCCATGCCAGCCCAAGCAGTAGCCAGACTGGAACTCCAGCAATGAACCTCACGGGGCTAAGCTTCTACAAATTCATGCGAAGCAATTTTGGGAATGGGTGAAATTGCCCTGCCTGGCGCCATAGACTGAGGTGCTCACAAATGCACTAGGCTGGGCTATGTTTCTCGTGATGTCGGAAAAGTCGGAGTGTCGCCGTGCTCAGGATGCGAAACGGGACTTCCCAGTCCCCCTTTC
>CALMDH010000082.1:0-2672 GCA_937862735.1 uncultured Gammaproteobacteria bacterium | reverse complement strand
GCGCCCTGACCCCGGACCAGCGCCGGGGCCTGTTCGCCCGCGAGGCCCTGGGCGACGAGCAGGCCCCGGTGCCGCCCGCCTGGGAGCGCTATCTGGCCACCCTGCCGGGATTGACGCCGGGGGACTTTGCCACCGTCTGCCGGCAGCGGGAACTGCTGGGACAGGAGACGCCGCCGGAGCAGTTTATGCGCCGCCTGGCGGCGGAGTGCCGGCTGAAGGGGGATGCGGTGGGCCAGGGGGTATAGGCCGCAGGGGGCAATGCCGCGCGCAGGGAGGGGCGGGGTCCCGGGCACCCGTTCGACGCCCTTGCAGTCGAACCCAGCGCCCGGGACTCCGCCCCGCCCCGCAGCGAAGCTAGGACCACGGCTACCCTCGGTTGGCATTCCCTTTGCGTACCAATATTGATACATTCAAGAGCATGAACACACCCATCCTGGACTCAAGCAATACCACCCGAAGAACTCGACGTCGCCAAGCGGCGTCTGCAACAACTCAGGAGCGCATCATGAACCCGCATATCGGTAGCCGCTTTGATGATTTCCTCACCGAAGAGGCCGTGCTGGAAGAAACCACCGCCGTGGCGATCAAGCGCGTCGTGGCCTGGCAGATCGCCCACGAGATGAAGGCCCAGCAACTGACCAAGACCGCACTGGCGGAGAAGATGCACACCAGCCGTGCGGCCCTGAACCGCTTGCTGGATGAAACCGACACCAGTTTGACCCTGACCACACTCACCAGTGCCGCCAAAGCGCTGGGAAAAAACCTGCGTATCGAGCTGACGTGAGCACGGGTGGTCATCCGCGGCCAGGGTCAGTGTCGCGGTCGCCTCGACCTGGCAGGAATGAGTTTGCTGGCTCTTGCCCTCACTTGGCGCCCTTTTGGACGGCAGGAGGCGGCTTCTGCCCGCCTCCTGCCGTGTTGACCTGACTGGAATCAGAGCGGCAGTGGCGCCACCCAGCCACCCGCCCCGATCAAATACCCTTCGACCCGCACGCCAGACAGCTTGATGGTCTCAAGATTGGCCCGCCATTTTTCGTAATGGTCGTGCCACCAGGCGTCAAGAATCAGCACCGCCTGTCGGGTGGTCCCGGGGCAGCGGCCCTGCAGATGCTGGACCATTTCCTCCAAGATTTGGGCACAGTTGTAATGACCCCTGCCCTTACGCAATTGTCCGTGCAGGGCGACGAAGACGGCAAGGGGATGGCAGCGATCACCGGGTTCGCCCGGATAGCAATTGATTTCGCCGCAGTGAGCGGAAACGATTTCCCTCAGTTCCGCTACGGAGAGGCCGCCTTGTGCAGCGGCTGCGGCGAGGCGTTCGGCAACGGGGAGGTATTCTGTCGACATGTTAGCGCTCCAAATTCACCTATAGAGAACGACAAGATTCACCTTCTGCTGCTCATGGTCACCTTGCCATCAGGCAATGTGTGTGCGTCGCCACTGAGCAGATCCACGGGGGCTTATGCCACCCTGATGCTCATGAAAGCATGATGATTCGACACGGCGTGTCGCAATTCTGGCGTTTAATGCTCCCCACGCACCCCGAGTGGAGACGACTTTGGCCCGCACCCCGCCCCCTTCCTTCGCGCGAGTTCTTGATCAGGATCAACCTGCGGGGTCCTCCACCATGAAGCTCGGGTTAACGGGCGCTCCCCGCATCAATTAACTTCAGGAGGTCCGGAGTAGTTATGCCTGATCCTGCGTTATACCCAATTTATGAGCAGTTTCTTCCTGTTGGTGAAGTGTTCCACCCCCTCCTGATCGGCCTCGGCCCCTTGGCTGAGAGCATCGTTGATTATTTACCGGAACGACTCACCCTGCCCGAGGATGCCGGGCTATACCGCAGTGGCACACCTGGGACAGATCACCCCGCCTCCCGGCTGGATCAACGGATTGCCGAAACGTCTTGCGCCTTGATCATCGTGGATGCGGCGGATCCCTTGGCGCGGGAACAGGCCGGCTATTGGTCCCAACGGCTAACAGATGCCGAGGTCTACTTTCATACGACGCTGATCCTCAACGCTGACGCAGCGGACAGTGAGCAGTGGCTGCAAGCCCTTCCGCCACCTTACCTGCAGGTCTGCCAGGACCCGTCCCTCCCGGATCAGATCAGCGTCACCCTCGCCATGCTACCCATGTTGCCGTTTTTACAGACGCATACACGTTACGATGTCTCCGACCTGCGCATCTTGCTGCGGACCGGCACCCAGGCCAAAACCACGGCGGTGCGGTGGACACATCCTGAGCAAATCGAACCCTTGATGACCCACGCGGTTAGCCTGATGGGCCTGCAAGGCGTTACGAGCGCGCTGCTCGCATTTAACTGTAGTCATGTTGTTTCATTGCACGAATACGATTTAGTTTGTGACTTGTTCAAATGCTTAATTGACGAGGATGTGGAGTGGGGTGTTTTGTACATGCCCACATGGGACCTGGAAGATGATGAACGGACGCTGAGCATTACCCTGGTTAGCAAGTAGGAGCTTGCGGCTGCCCTCGCGACCGGTCCGATATACCCGTGAGTCCTCACATTCACCGGGCGCCCTTGGTCGGCATGCCCACGTTAATCTGAATAACAATGCCCCCCGGAGCCAAGCCCATGCCCCGCAAGCGACTGCCCATCGGCATCCAGACCTTTCGCGAGATCCGCGAAGGTGGCTATTACTATGTGG
>CALMDH010000081.1:0-46624 GCA_937862735.1 uncultured Gammaproteobacteria bacterium | reverse complement strand
AGGGAGTGTGCAATCTGCTTGAGGTCTCGGCGGAACGGCAGGCGGGCTATTTCGCCGGACTGGGGGTAGAGGATGTCTGGGGCATCGGTCGGCGCTGGGCGGCCAGGCTTCAGCAGCAGGGCATCACCACCGTGGCGCAACTGATGCGGGCAGACGTCCCGACCATTCAACGCCAATTCAACGTCGTCCTGGCCAAGACGGTCATGGAGCTGAATGGCGTCTCCTGTCTGCCCCTGGAAGAGGCCCCGCCGCCCCGGCAACAGATCATTGCCTCACGCAGTTTCGGCATCCCAGTGACGCGCTTTGACATGCTCAGTGAGGCGGTGGCCAGCCACACCGCCCGGGCGGCGGCCAAGCTCCGAAAGGAGGGGCTCCAGGCGGGCCTGATCCAGGTGTTCATCGCCACCAACCCCTTCAAACCCGAGGCGCCCCAGTATCACCCCGGGGCCACGGTACCCCTGTCCATCCCCACGGCGGACACCACGCGGCTGCTGCGGGCCGCCCGGGTGGGTCTGCGACACATCTATCGGGAGGGCTATGAGTACAAGAAGGCGGGGGTGGTCCTGCTGGACCTGGCGCCGGTGGGGGCGGTGACGGGGGACCTGTTCGCGGCGACCCGGATAGAAGCGACGGAACGCCGGGAGCGGCTGATGGCGGTCATGGATGGCATCAACACCCGCTGGGGGCGGGGGACGGTACGCTACCTGGCGGAGGGGCTGGTGCAGCCCTGGCAGATGCGCCGGGGGCGGATGACGCCCCGCTACACGACTTGTTGGGAGGAGTTGCCGGTGGCGGTGGGCTAGGCGGGATGCCTTTTCATCCCCGCCTACGCGGGGAACACCTGAAGGGCGCTGGAGAGGGGCGGGGGGTTGTTCTTGGCGAGGTAATAGCCCTGTGAGATCACCCGACAGTCGACGCCTAAACGCTTAGAGCGGCCGCTGTCGGGCGAGTGAGCCCTTAATGCCGCTATTTCTTGCGGTTCATGGAGCCGACCCCAATCACCGTGTCAGTCGGAGTGACATGACGGTAGACAACGTTGAGCTTATCGTTGTCGACAAAATCCCCTTCCATCATGCCATCCTCGTCAGCGTAGTAGAAACGCTTGTTGTCCACGGTGATGACGCCGATGAAGTTCTCCTGCGCACGCGGCGAAGTGAAGACGCCGTGAACAATGCGACCTTCTTGCTTGGTGACCACCAATTCACCTTTGAGTTTGCTGAACTCGCCGCTGTGGTGAATTTTTTCTCTTGGGCCGGCAGGTGAGGCCAGGACGCCACCTTCGGTCTCCACCACCCAGGTCCCAACCAGATTGGGAATATCTGCTGCAATGGAGCAGGTACCTCCCATCAGTAGCCCGGTCAGGACCAGCCAAAAAGTGCAGTGTCGCGTTGTGAACATCGTCTAAGACTCCTGAGCCTGTGGCCAGGCGGGTTACCTAGCCTTCCGGAAAGCATAGACCAACGCCGTGGAGATGCTGGCAGGTCATCGTCTGAGACAGGAGGTTTTTTTAAGTTTGTGGCAGGCACGCCGCTGGTCTTGTGCTTCACGCCCCTGGAAGCCCACGGCAAGGTGTTGTTAGGGAGGGCACGGGGGAGACTGAGGATCACCCGAGGGAGGGGTAGGAGGGCGCTACTTGATAGCCACTAGATAGCGAACCCCTATAAACATAAAAGGCCAGAAGTTGAATCTGGCCTAAGTGATTGTTTTTATGGTGGGCCGTCAGGGATTTGAACCCCGGACCAAGGGATTATGAGTCCCGGAAAATGCCCGAAAACTTCATTCATCGACATACATGGAATGCCATAAGTCATTGTTAGATCGTTAATGTCCCTTACTTGCGTATGGCTATGAATGCGTTAGAATACAGGTAGGTCTTACCAGATTCTTACCAGATTCTTACCAGGATTAACACGCAGTGGGGAGGGTTAAATGAAGCGCACCAAGGCCCGGTTGACGGACACCCGCATCAGCGATTTCAAGCCGTTAGCTGAAGAGTGGTTGTACGACGTTGAATCTCATCTGGCGGTCAGGGCCACCCCGCTGAAGTCTGGCGGCTGGTCCAGAACCTACTACTTCGTCTCGACGCTGGCCTACAAGATCATCCGCGCCAGTTTTGGCGATGTGCGCGTGGTCCAGCTACCCGATGCTCGGGATAAGGCTCTGAAGTGGCAGAAGTGGATCGAGGAGGGCAAGGACCCCCGCGAGGTCATCAAGGAGGAAGCACGTCAGGCGGAAGCCGAAGAACAAGCCCGGCTGGCGGCCGAACAAGCGGATCGCGAAGCACGGGCGGAAGCGGATCGCCAGGCCGCCGCAGTAGCCCGGCGCCGTGGCACCTTGGCCCTGACCGCCTGGGATGCTTATCTGGCTGATCGCTGGTCATCCTGGGGCGAGGAAAGCCGCAAGGACCATCTACGCTTGAGCCAGGAGGGCGGGAAGCCAATCACCCGCGGGCGCCGCAGCGGTCCTGAGCCGGTCACACAGCCCGGCATTTTGCGGCCCCTGTTGCTGTTGCCCCTGGTGGAGCTGAGCAAGGAAGCGGTCGAGGTATGGGTGGAAGCCGAGAAGGTCCGGCGCGGGACGCAACTGGCACTCGCCCGCCGCCTGGGTCGCGCCTTCATCAACTGGTGCAAGGAACGTGACGACTATGCCGACCTGATCCACGAGGACGCCTTCACCGCCCGCATGGTACGCGACAAGCTACCCAAGCGGCGCGTGAAGGATGACAGCCTGCAACGGGAGCAACTTCAGCCGTGGTTCGAGAAGGTCCGGCTGATCCCGAATCCCTACATCAGCGCCTTCCTGCAAATCAGCCTGCTCACCGGCGCCCGCCGCGAGGAGCTGCTCGAACTGAAGTGGGAGGATGCGCATTTCCAATGGAAGACACTGCACATCTCCGACAAGGTGGAGGAGGGCGGCCGGACCATTCCGATGACCGAATACGTCCTGCACCTGCTGCGCGACCTTAAGGCCATCAACGAAATCCCGCCACCGATACCCCGCAGTCTGCGCCCCAGGGAGCTTGCGGCCCGCCCCGCCTGGCAACCCTCACCTTGGGTCTTCCCCAGCCCCACCGCCGCCTCTGGTCGCCTTCAGGAGCCGCGTATCCAGCACAAGGCCGCCTGTGATGCGGCCGGTATCGAGGGTCTGACCATTCACGGTTTGCGCCGGTCTTTTGCCAGCCTGGCCGAGTGGGTGGAAGTCCCAACCGGCGTGGTCGCTCAAGTCATGGGTCATAAGCCATCCGCTACTGCCGAACGGCACTACAAGCGCCGTCCGGTGGACCTGCTGCGCGTCTGGCTGAACAAGATCGAGGAGTTCATCCTCACCGAAGCGGGTATTGACGTACCCCAGGCCGACACCCAGGCGCCGAGGTTGCGCGCCGTGGCCTGATGCCCCTGTTCGCCGCGCCTAGCCCGACGGGGCGAAAACCGGGGACACCTTCACCCCGGCTGGCGCGGCACCCTCTTGAAGGCCCCGCGCTATTGAAGGTGGCGCAAATGAAAGACTGGTCCGCATACGAACGACCGACCTACACAATCGCCAGGATCATCCGGTTCTGGTGCGAAATTCCTGACGACACACCACTCGCGGTGGACCGCAAAAAGCGTATCCCCGTGTCAGACCCAAGCAACCCATTGATTGAGGCACGAACCGCAATCCTGTTGGATGCGCTAGACAGGTTCCAATTGCCAATTCAGTCAGCCGATAAGGACTGGAACATCGACCGAGATGGAATCCCGCCGTGGTCAAAAACAGTCATCCGGCACGATGCGCTAAAGCGATGGTTCGAACACTACCGACCTTATGAGCGTCCAGCGTTCTTGTTCTGGCGTGAGGATGAACAGCAATCTGCCGAGGTGATAGAAGCTGTACCAGCCCCAGCGGAGAATCAAGTCCAAGCAGCCCAGGCGCAACAACCTGAACCCTCACCAGTTGAACAGGCAGGCGATACCCCAGGTCGTCAATGTGGCGGTGGCGTGACCGTTGCTCTGCCGCACATGAATCCCGCCCTGGAAGTCATTTTCGCAATCATGTGGGACCATTGGGGCGAGTGGGACCAAAGGCACAGACCCAAACAGGGAAACATTCAAGCCGACATCGACGCCGCAATGGGATGGAAGCCTGAATCAGACGGCAATCCATCGCGTAATGCGAAAGCGATTGCTGCCATTCTCAAGCCTGATGCCGCTCCAATAAAACCAGGGCATTGAACCGCGCCTGTTGGAACCGGAAATGTGCCCTTTTTTGGGCACTATGACCCATTTCCGTGCCCTGAATTAGGGGTAATACAGTGGCGACCATCACGACGGAGCATCCCGCCCCGCCGGATTTTTGATGGGTTATCGCCATGTTGAATCATCTCTCTAAACCAAATACCCCGCCTCGCGGCTATTCGACTAATGTCACTGCCGCTACCCTTGGGGTTGTTCCGCACACCTTGCGTGTGGCCCTTTGCTTAAGGGGCGAGTATCTGGGAATCCGCCCCGTCAAATTGGCGAATGGCCGCTTGTTGTGGCCGGCCGATCAGGTCGATGCAGTCGCTCTCGGCAAAGCTGCATAAGAGGGCGCCGCGCATGTACCACATCACGCATAAGAAAGCCCAGCACCGTGGCAAGCGGGCCGGGCTTTGGGCAGACAACACCATCAACATCACGCGAGGGCATTTTACCAAATCTGATGCGTTCGCGAATTTCACCCTGGCCACCGATCAGGCTGAAGCCATCAGCCAAATCGCTGATTGGATCGCCAGCGGTCAGATTGCCTTTGCTCTTTCCGGTCCGGCTGGAACCGGCAAGAGCTATGCCCTGGCCGCCCTGGTGCACTCCCGGCGCGACATTGTTCTGAGCGCGACCACCCACAAAGCGGCAAAGGTTCTGGCCGACCTGATGCCTGACGCCTGCCCGCGAACCGTGCACTCGGTTCTGGGACTGCGCCCGGTCCCGAACCTGAACAACGGGAGGCTGATCCTGCGCCAGGAGGGTGCGCCACAAGTCCGGTTCGGTGAACTGCTCGTCGTTGACGAGGCCAGCATGGTGGATAGCCAGCTGCTGGAGCGGATTCTCGCTCACGCCAAGCGGATTGGCTTCAAGGTCTTGTTCGTGGGGGACAGCTACCAACTGCCCCCGGTCGGGGAGACCACAAGCCCGGTCTTCGGTGTCGTCCCCACCGTGACCCTGACCGAGGTCAAGCGCCAGGCGGCCGAGAACCCGCTCTTGGCGGTTGCCACACAGGTTCGCGCCGCGATGGACGGCCAGCCGTTTCCTCATTTGGATGGTGGCGACCGTGGTCTGGTTCGCGCCGAGGGTGAGGGCTTCATCGGCGCCCTGCTTGAAGACTTTGGTGGCGCGGACTATGCGTATGACGCTGACCATTGCCGGGCACTGGCCTGGACCAATGCCCGCGTCATCGAGTTGAACGCGGTGATTCGCCGTCACCTGATTGGCCACGAGGCGGATAAGTGGCCCCTCATCCCCGGCGAGACCTTTATCGTCAATGAGCCGATCATCGAGGGGGACATGGTGCGTTTCCCCACCGAGGCCAGGGTTGAGGTTCAGTCCGTCGCCTTCGATGCCCTGGAGGATGTCGAGACCGGCCTCATCGTCCCCGGCTTCAAGGTTGAGATCGCCAACGATGGCAACGACGGCGAGGTATTCGTCCCATCCAGCCGCGAGGCGGCGATGGCCCTGCTGAAGGCGGTCAAGAGCAAGGCTGATGGCTTGCAACGGATCGCCAGCCAGTCACGTGGCTTCGCTGACTTTGGTCTCGACCAAGAGCGCCGCGCCGCGTGGCGCCGCTACTTCGCGATCAAGGAGAAGCTGGCCGATCTGCGCCCGCCCCATGCCTGTACTGTCCACAAGGCGCAAGGTTCAACCTTCAATCGGGCTTTTGTTGACCTTGAGGACATCGGCCGCGCCAACCAGCCCGGCACGATCGCCCGGTTGGCGTATGTGGCGCTAACCCGCCCCCGCGAGACGGCTATCGTTACCGGCGAGTTGCCTGCTGGCCTGTACCTGAGGGCCGCCGCATGAACATGAACCCCATTGCATTGCGGACCATCATTCAGGCAGCGGCGGATGATTTCGGGTTGCCTTTGAAGGACTTGACGGTGCTGGCCCCTGGTCGGGACCCGTATCGCCTAGATACGCCAGCGAACCATACCCTTGGCCAATGGCTGGCGGATGCCTATGGCCACGTGTGCCGCGACGGTCAGCGCCTGCATATTCGCGGCGTCCATTACCGACTGGTCGGCCGGGTAGCTAAGCCTGACGGCAAGCCGTACATCAACGACGACCCCACCTGGGAATGGTTACAGGCCAAAGCCGTCAAGGCCGCCCGGTTTCTTGGCTACCTGCCCTGGGAATCGTTGCGCGATGCCAGGAACTTACCGCCTGAGTGGTTTGACGATGAGTTTGCGCCACCTTGTTGGCGGATGCAGACCGATGACGTGTTCATCAGCTTGCCCGATAACCTGGCCCCGCGCCTGGTCCTGGACGGCGATCTCTACCGCCAGCCCTGGCAGCAAGTGGTGATTGCGGAGAAACAAGGCGTTGGTGACTTGCTGCGCCCTGTGTGTCGCGCCCGCAAAGCCGGTCTGGTGATGCCGACGGGTGAACTAAGCGACCAGATGCTTTACGAGATCCTCAAACGCGCCGACAGGGATGGCCGCCCCTTGGTCATTCATCAGCTTGGCGATTTCGACCCCGCCGGTCACCAGATGGCCGTCTCGACCGCCCGCACGGCGCAGGCGATCCGCGACAGTCAATTCCCGGACCTGGATATTCGCGTACATGCGGTGGGCCTGACCCTGGAACAGTGCCAGGAATGGGACCTACCCGAGACGCCACTCAAGGAGACCGAGAAACGCGCCGATCGTTGGCGTGAGGCGATGGGGTGGGCGCAAACGGAACTGGATGCCGCCGTGGCCCTGGTGCCCTCTCGGTTCCAGAAGGTGGTGCAGGATAGCCTCGACCAGTATTGGGACGAGGATGTGGCGTGGCAAGCGGCGTCTCTGCGGCGTGAACTGATGGCTAAAGCCAATGCACGGCTAGCCGATACCATCGGACCTGAAGTGTTGGAGCGTATTCGTATCCAGGCCGAGACCAAGCTAAAGGAACTGGAGGGCTTGGCCCAGGAGGTGAACAGCGCCCTGGCCTTCGACCCGACCGAGGCCGGCGTGTTACTGCCCGCGACACCGAAGGTACTAACGGGCGATTGGCAAGCCACGAAGGCGGCTTTGCTGGACACGGCCGACACCTGGACCCGCAACACCCGGCGCCTGATCGCCCGGAAAGCGTACCAGCACGAGGGACTAGACCAATGACCGTCAGCACGACAATGACACCCCAAATCCGTTTGAGCCGGTCTGTTGGCGGCTTCAGCAATACCAACCTGGCCCCTTGGTTCCTGACGTTCGATGAGTTGGTGGCGAACCTGGGTAAGCCGACTGTGGGGACAAAGGACGGGAGCTATTTCGTTCGCGGCCCGACCAACGGCACGGCGAAACGAGCGGATGAGCACATTACCGAGGCGAACGCGGTCATCATCGACGGCGACAGTCGCATGGACCCAGAGACCGGCACCATTGAATCGGGCGCCCCGCATCCTTTGCTGGTGCATGAAGCCCTACGCGACTAGGACATAACCCACTGCATCTACACCAGCCACTCCCATGGCGGGGAGAAGGGGAATCGCTGGCGATTGGTCATCCCGGCCCCGCTTGGCAGCGACCATCGCGCCCTGCTGGCCTGTGTGGACCATGTGCTGGGCATCCTGCACCGGGCGGGCGTGTTCGTGGCGCCAGCCAAGGAGAATTACTCGTGGTCCCAGCCTTGGTATCTGCCCCGCGTCAGAGACACCGGCGCCGAATTCCTGACCTTCGCCCATGACGGGGGCGAGACCTTGGACGTGGCCAGCATCATGGCCGCCTGGCACAAGGAGGCCCCTCGTCAGCCGGATGTGGCGCCCGATACCCAGCGCCCGAAGTCAGCCGAGGGACTGATTGGCCACTTCGTCGCTGAGCATGGCACCCCCGGGCAGATCGCCGCCCGCCTGGAGGGGGCCGGTTACTCGTTGGCTAGCGCCCACCATCTTAACGGCGCCCCCTGCTACCGCTACCTTCACCCCCGGAGCCAGACCAGACAACCCGGCGTATTGCTCTTCAAAAGCCGGGCTGGTGTGTGGCGGGTATGCTCTCATCACGGCGACTATGACCCCTTGGCCGCGATCGACAAGCAGACCGGCAAGGTTCTGGCGCATGATGCCTTCGATGTTTACCGCATCTTTGAGCATGGCGGCGACCTGGCCAAGGCATTGAAGGCGATTGATCCGCGCCCGACGATCAAGGTGTTTGGCGGCAGCCTTGAGGCAAATGTCAGGCAGGCGATTCGTGCCCTGGGTGAGCAACGGCCGCCTGCGGTGTTTCAACGGGGTACGCTTCTGTCCCGCGTGGCGCATGTCAGGCACAACGAAAACCCCGTTCACGGCGTGAAGGTGCCCTTGGGGACAGCCCACCTGGTCACGCTTTGCCCGAATGACATCCGGCTGCGCCTGGCACGGGCGGCGATGTGGGCGCGGTCGATCAAGGAAAACGGCGAGGCGTTGTGGGTGGACACGGACCCGCCCCTGGCTGTGGCGCATGGTGTCCTGGCCGCCGTGGGCGAGTGGGGCAAGATACCGTCCCTGCTGGGTGTCACCGAGGCACCCATTCTGCGCCAGGACGGCAGCCTCCTCGACCGGCCGGGGTATGACCCTGAGACGATGCTCTACTACGGGGGACACGCGCCAGCCCTGACGGTGCCCAGCCAGCCCAGCCGTAACGAGGCGATCGCGGCCGCCAACTACGTGTTGGATGTGTTCAGCGAATTCCCCTTCATCGACCGGCGCCTGGATGAATCCGTGGTCCTGGCCCTGTTGCTGACGCTGGTCAAACGGCCGGTCTTGGACTTGGCGCCCTTGGTTGGCATCAGCGCCACGACGCCCGCCAGCGGTAAGGGTCTGCTGGCTGAGGTGTGCAACCTGATCGTGCGCGGCAAGGATGCGGCCCTCATGCCGCCAACATCGGGCATGGATGGCGAGAACGAAACCCGCAAGCGGATCACGAGCCTGCTGCTGCAAGGCTTTTCCGCCGTGACCCTGGACAACTGGACGAGCGCCCTGGGTGGCGACAGCCTGAATACCATGCTGACTTCGGCATCCTGGTCTGATCGGGTGCTGGGCCAGTCGCAAGCGGTGACGTTGCCGAGTCGCGTAACCTGGACAGCAACCGGCAACAACCTGGCCGTTCGCGGTGATATGGTCAGGAGGACACTGCTAGCCGTCATCAATCCGGCGTGTGAGCGACCGGAACAGCGCGAGTTCAAGCGCAGCAACCTGACGGACTACGTGCTCTCGAATCGCGCCAAGCTGCTATCCGCCGTCTACACCATCTTGCGGGCCTATCTTCAGGCAGGCGAACCAGAAAGAGAGGGACCGACCCTCGGCCGGTTCGAGAACTGGAGCCGGGCAGTAGCGGCGCCGATTCGCTGGCTGGGATGGCCGGACCCCATCAAGACCCAAGACCGGCTGCGGGCGGATGACCCCGAGACGCTCAAGTTGGCCGCCCTGTTGTCATCCTGGCATCGGATATTCGGCGGCGAGAACGTGACCGTTTCCAGCCTCATCGAGGCCGCGACCCACCCTGAGCGGATTTATGGTACCCCGCCGCGTGTCGTTCAGTCCCGCGAGGATCAGGCCGCATTGCGTGAGGCACTGGAAGACGCGGCAGGAGATCGGCCAGGGATGATTAACCGCCGCAAACTTGGCTGGTATTTGCGCCACTTCAATGGGCGCGTCTGCAACGGCTTGGCGTTTTTCGTCGATAACAGTCGCCGCGACTCACTGCGGTTCCGGGTTGGGCAGGCTTACGCCCCCGCCGACTAGGGTTTAGAGCTGGTTTCTTTGGTTTCTCTGGATGTACCTATACCCCGAAAATTTTTGGCATGACTCGACCTTAAAATTTTTCTGGGTTATGAAAAACCGGAAAAAGCCTAGAAACCAGCCCGACCCTTGGAAGCGAGACACCTTTTGTCGGGCAGGTGGGAGCAACAACACCAGCCCGGCAGCAACACGCCGACAGGTAGCGCGTCGTCTACTGATGGATGCGTTACCCTGGTGGCATGGTCAAGGTCACTCAAAAGCCCTGTATCTTGTGCTTCAGTCATACGAATAGCACAACATATAGTGAGCGTGAGTTAAAGCTATATAGCTGTAATTTGCAGGTGATAAACAGATGAAATTCCAACCTGGTCAAAGTGGCAACCCTGCTGGTCGCCCGGTGGGCGCGAAAGGTCGAGCATCGGTTTTGCGTGATTCTCTGGACGCCGAGGTGCCCGAAATTCTCAAGACCGTAGTCCAACAAGCCAAAGACGGCGACATCCAAGCGGCACGGCTGGTTCTGGAGCGTGTACTGCCACCCATCAGGGCGGTAGGGCCAAAGGTCGAAGCGCCTCTTGAGCATTTCGCGGAAGGCGATCTCAAGGTTCGCGCCGAGGCCGTGGTTACTGCGCTTGGTCGTGGCGACATATCGACCGATGTGGCGCAAAGTCTGATGGGCGCCCTGAATATGCAGGCTGGCATCCTGGAAACCAGCGACTTGGCCGAACGTATCTCTAAGCTGGAGGAAGCCCTGAATGTCCGCAGCAACCCTTAAAGCCCGGCTGGTGAAGCTGGAAACCGTGTCGCCTGAAATCGAGTTCTCCATCGAGGACCTGGGCGCGATGATTGGGCGGCTTGGATTCGTGGACCTGGACGCAAAGGACGGTTCGCCTGCCCTGGTGGCGATCAGGGCCGAGTTGAAGGCTTTACTGGCGAAGATGGCCCTGGCCTAGTGCTGGCGACGATGGCCGCCAGAGGGACAGTCTACACTTGCTCATGCCGCAACCATCAGCCAACGGCTACCGAAGTTGGCGGATGTGTAGCTGCGGGGGAGGTGCGTTGCTCCCCCGTGGCACCGGCACCATCGAGATCAAACCTGGCCATAGCGATTTCTAGCGTGTGTTCTATCCTTGAGTTTGGCCTGTCTATGGATTTAGTTGCTGGAGGCGGCAGCGCCAATTAGATGTATCAAAGAACAACAATCTACTTAGGAATTACAACCAGATGAATAAGTCATATCTTGCTGTTTCCATGGCACTTCTTGTTGCAACCGGGCTTGCCTATGGCCAGAAGTCGCCGCCCTATGATCCCAAGACTGGGGTTTACTACATAGACAACAGCCCGCCGCCCCAGGCCAAAAAAAGCGAGAAGTCCACCAGCAGTAAAGAAACCAAATCAAAACCTGCCCAGCCCGAATATCGGGCTGTTTATCCGCCAGGTTACTGGGAAAAGCAGAAGCGGCTACAAGATCAGGAAGTTGCCAAGTATGAAAGACGCTACCGGGAACAGAAGCAGGCGGAAGAAGCTGCTGAAAAAGCACGTATAGCAGCGGAAGAAGCTGCAGAAAAAGCACGTATAGCAGCAGAGGAAGCGGAGATCAAAAGGAAAGCGGAAATGAAGGAGTTTGCAAGGGAGGTTGCCAGAAATATGCCTCGACCTGATGTTCATGTATCGGCACCAATTGTTAATTCGCCTCCAATAATTATCAAAAAATAGATAGGTAATTGGTCAACACAGCCGCCACTGAAGCAGTTAGTGGTGGCGGTAGCTTACAGGGGGCGCGATTAAAGGAGAAGGCCGCCTAAGACACCCAAGGCCGAGGAAGGCACCGACCCAAGCCCGCAGCGTGCGTGGTTTATTTTGTCTGGCTGGCGGACTACCATGAAGTTGTGAAGGCCGCCGTGTCTGTTCCTGCTGGGAATTGGACCCGGCTGAGTTTGCAGCATGACGGCTTTTACAGGTCCAGTCGGACGCCCGGCGTAATCCGGGGAAGGCTCCAGTGGAAATGCTGCTTCGGCACTTCTCCCTGGCATGGTGGAGTCCCTGCCCACCGCGACTGGACCAAACAGAGGCCGTGCTTTGGCCCGAGACCGCGCTAGGGGTGTGAGCGGCTTGTCCGCTGAGATGATTGGACGGCGCCCTTTCCCAGAGCACGGCTTTCAAATGGGACGACGGTTCAGGGGCCTTTAAAGCCCGGGTAGATCCGACTGGACCGCCGATCCCGCCCTACACCCAAGCCCAGGCCAGCCACAAGCGAGTCTGGGCTTTTATTTGCCCGCAAGAATCGCCCGCCAACGTGCGGGTATTTTGTGGGCGATGGTCCGGCCCTGCGCGACCGCATCATCCCGCCCTGGCGGATACCATACCCCGCCACAGGTAAGCGAAGGGGTGCGGTCATGACAAGCGATGAGTGCGTGGAGCTGGCCAGGGCAAGGGGTGTCACTGTGGCCACAATCCGGCGATGGGTCCGCCTGTACGGTGAAGACGAGGCCCGGCGAAGGGAGAGGGTCACCGCCAGCCAGGCCGGGCGGATGGGGCGCAAGGTGAGCGGGGATACCGTAGTCTGGAGCAAGCCAGCCAGGCCCCCGGCGTATCGGTCACGCTGCACAATCTTTGATTGGTAGTTAGAGGGTGGCTTTGGAATCGCTCATGCACATATTGACATACTTAAGTTAGTTGCATATTCTCATAGTCACAGATTGTTGCGTGGTTACAAAGAATGAGCGAGACCAAGGTTCCCATCAGCGAACGAGCGTTGATCGCCCGTATCAATCGCAAGCTGAAACCAGATTCCGAACGGCTGAAAAAGCTACGAGGCGACCGTGGTTTGATGGACCTGGGCCGCTACTACATCATCGACCTGAAAAACGGCTTGCTCACTCAAGCCAATGTCGACTTGGAAGAAACTGCCCGGTCCATGGGTGTGCTGCAACCATGGGAAAGGTTAGATGAGGAAAATGAATGATGAGCAATGACTTAGCCCTAAATGCGTCTTTTGCAATGCTGAATTCACCTTTCTCGCTGATGACAGGAAGCGAAGTAGCCGTCAACCTGGTGCAGGGTGAGGTTGCGCAATTCGTCCCGGAAGCGACCTATCTTGTCGACCGTCGTGATGGCCTTGTGATGGCTGAGTATCGCGAAGACGAAAGCGGCTCTCCATGGCTGGAGATGCTGAACACTCAAGGAAGGGATAGGTGGGCGGAATTCGCTTCCGTCTGAAGTATGACGCCCGCGAAACGGGCAAAACGTAAACCGTCGCTGATGACTTTGCGGGTTGGCCCCCGGTTCAGTCATCAGCGCAAAGCCCCGACCGCTGACACGGCCAAGGCACCGGCAGGAAGATGATACCCGATACCCCTGGGGATCAGTACGCCAGCCATTACCCGCCCCTGCGGTCGGTCATCCACCCCAAACTGGAGACCGATCATGTCACCCATCACCCAACCCCTTTCCTACAACCACCTGGCCCTGCTGTGCGATCTGCACAAGGTCATCGGCATGTTGACCTGCCTGCAATGCCAGATCGACGCCAGCATCAAGGCCAGTCGCCATGCCACCCAGGAGCAGGCCCATGCTTAAGCAGCCCCCCTGGAGTCGAGCGGCCGCTATCGAGACCGTTCTCGAAGTCGCCCACACTCTGATCGCCCTTGATCTGGATGAGGACCAAGGCGTGGTCGGCCAGCTTTGCACCATGCGCCACGTCGGCGCTCTGGTGGAGCTGGCGATGGTGGCGACAAAAGACCTGGCCGACGAGCTGTGCGACGTAGCGGATAAGCTAGATGCTCAGGAGGAGTCGCCCGCCGCCGCCTGATCCTGACCGCCATCACCACACCAAGCCCGGCCCGTCCGGGCTTTTCTTTGCCCGCCGGGAGCCGCTACAGGCCCCTTTGGCGCAATGCTGGCCGTGGGCAATGCCCCATGTAAGCCTCTGCCCCTGCTGGCGGCCCTGTGGCGCGTGGTGAGCACGATAGGCCCAACCGATCTGGCATACCTTGCATGCCGAAATTTCACCGATCGCTCGATAGGCGAGACTGGCACCATGCAAGGCCATGCCAATAGGCCCGACCTATG
Organism: uncultured Gammaproteobacteria bacterium; assembly: GCA_937862735.1. Taxonomy (GTDB): domain Bacteria; phylum Pseudomonadota; class Gammaproteobacteria; order Chromatiales; family Chromatiaceae; genus M0108. Next base: position 32,641 of record CALMDH010000081.1, on the reverse strand, counting down.
GAACCGTGGTCATCGCGCCCCGAAGGCCCAAGAAGCCAGTCACCCCAACGGCTGGGACACCAGTCGCCCAACCAGAAGGATGCTCGACACCGGACCCAGGCGAGTGCCGGGCTTTGGATGCAGGCGACGGTGGAAGTGAAGGCCCGGACCCTGCTGGCGGTCGTGGCCGGTCGGGGTGTGCACCCATAAGCGTTTTGGATGCGATCTCAAGAATCCATCAGGCAGTATCAACCTGATGGTGCGTTAGAAGGTGGATAGTCGCCACCGATGACGGGCAAGGGTGCCATCGGAAAAAACCATGACCAAAAACGAGGTGAAATGCCGTCCCTGGCCTGTTCTTACCAGATTCTTACCAGAATCCACAATTCTGATCTGTTATTACCTTGTCTGAATCTGTAAGTGCTTGTTTTTATGGTGGGCCGTCAGGGATTTGAACCCCGGACCAAGGGATTATGAGTCCCCTGCTCTAACCGCTGAGCTAACGGCCCAGAATTGTTATTAGCCGCCAGTAACCAACTCGGTGATAAACCATTCACTGGCGGCAAATTGATCACTCACTGTCAAGGAAGCTGCGCAGCTTGTCCGAACGGGTGGGATGACGCAGTTTGCGCAGGGCCTTGGCCTCGATCTGGCGAATGCGCTCACGGGTGACATCGAACTGCTTTCCGACCTCCTCCAGGGTATGGTCGGTGTTCATGTCGATGCCGAAGCGCATGCGCAGGACCTTGGCCTCGCGGGAGGTGAGACTGGCCAGCATGTTTTGCGTCGCCTCGCGCAAGCCCTCGATGGTGGCAGATTCCACGGGGGAGATGACTCCAGAATCCTCAATGAAATCGCCGAGATGTGAATCCTCGTCATCGCCAATGGGGGTTTCCATGGAGATGGGCTCCTTGGCGATCTTGAGGACCTTGCGTACCTTGTCCTCCGGCATCTCCATGCGCACGGCCAGTTCCTCGGGCGTGGCCTCGCGGCCCATCTCCTGCACCATCTGTCGCGAGACGCGGTTGAGCTTGTTGATGGTCTCGATCATGTGCACCGGGATGCGGATGGTGCGGGCCTGATCGGCGATGGAGCGGGTGATGGCCTGGCGAATCCACCAGGTGGCGTAAGTGGAAAACTTGTAGCCACGGCGGTATTCGAATTTGTCCACCGCCTTCATCAGGCCGATGTTGCCTTCCTGAATCAGATCCAGGAACTGCAGGCCACGGTTGGTGTATTTCTTGGCGATGGAGATGACTAGGCGCAGGTTGGCCTCGACCATTTCCTTCTTGGCCCGGCGCGCCTTGGCCTCGCCGATGGACATGCGCCGATTGACTTCCTTGATCTCGCCAATGGTCAGGTAATTTTCACGCTCGACTTCCTGCAGCCGACGCTGGGCGCGACGGATGTCCTGGGCATGGCGGGCAAGGGCCGCGGCGTAGTGCTCACCGCTGGCGATCTGCCCGTCCAGCCAGTCGGGGTTGGTCTCGTTGGCCGGGAAGGTGTTGATGAAGGTCTTGCGTGGCATGCCGGCGCCGTCGACGGCCAGCCCCATGATGACCCGTTCCTGGGTGCGAATCCGTTCGATGGTGGCGCGCAGGGTCTCGGCGAGTTCCTGAAAGACATTGGCGACCAGCTTGAACTGTAGGAAGACCTCGGAGACGTCATCCATGGCCTGACGGGTGCGGTCATCCAGTCGGCCGTGTTGATCCAGGCATTGCTTGAGGTGCGCGTAACGGTCGCGCATGAGTTGGACCCGCCGGGCCACTTCCTCGGGGTCTGGACCCGAATCGGCCGTGGCCACCTCCTCGGCCTCCTCCTCCACATGATCGTCGACGACCTCGGGATGCTCTTCGTCCGCGGCGGCCTCCTCGACCGGCGGGGCGGCGATGATGGCGGCGGGCGGGACGGGCAGGGCTTCCTCGGCGTCGGTGAAGCCAGAGATGGCATCGGATAAGCGCATCTCATCCTTCTCGACCCGGTCAAAGATTTCCAGCAGCCGCTCGACGCTGCGCGGGTACATGGAAAGGGCGGCGAGGACCTGGTTCAGCCCTTCCTCGATGCGCTTGGCGATCTTGAGCTCGCCCTCGCGGGTCAGCAGTTCCACGGTGCCCATCTCGCGCATGTACATGCGCACCGGGTCGGTGGTGCGACCAAACTCGGAATCAACGCTGGCCAGGGCGGCGGCGGCAGCCTCGGCGGCCTCGTCGTCGGAGACGGCCGTATCGCTGAGGGTCGAGTCGAGTTCCGCGGGTGCGGTCTCGTGAACCTCGATCCCCATGTCGTTGATCATCCGAACGATGTCTTCGATCTGTTCGGGTTCGACGATGCCCTCGGGCAGGTGATCGTTGACCTCGGTATAAGTCAGGTAGCCCTGCTCTTTGCCTTTGGTGATCAGTTGCTTCAGTTGGGACTGTTGCTGTTGTTGATCCATTCGGGCACCCTGGAGTTGCGTGGCTGGGGGAGTCGGTAGGGGGGGACGGCCAAAAAGTCAGCCAAGCATCCTATCAAAACATCACGAGGGAAAAAACCGGTGCGAGAAAGCGTTATCTGCCGGTAATGGAGGAAGGGTGTGGTTAACGGCTTGGCGACATTACCTATAAAGTAGCCAGTTAGGGCGGATTTCCAAGTCGCCGGACGAAAATAATTTTCCGCTGAGCCGGCGGCCACGCGGACCAGCTCGGGCAAGGGTGTTGGGAGGGCCAGGAGCGGCGGTTCATCACGCTGTATCCTGGCGACTGGACTGGATGGCCTGACGCAAGGCGTCCTTCTCTTCCTCGGTCCAGTCGGCGGTACTGGCGCGGTTGAAGAGGGTGCTGCTTCGCGCGGCCACCGCCTCCTGGTTGAGCCGCTGAAGGGCGCCTACTAATTCGGGTGCCAGACCCTCGGGGGGTATATGGGCCAGTAATGCCGGGTCCGCCAAGCGCCGCAGGAAAGGGTAACCCTCCATCTCCCGCCAGCGCTCGAGGAGGGCGGCGCTGCCAAGTCCAGGATGATGGCTGAGGGTGGCGAGGAGGTCCGCGAGGAGGGGGATGCCGGGCCCCTGGAGTTGGCGCCAGGCTTCGTCCAGATCTTTCACCGCGGGCGCCAGTTCGGGGTACTGGACGAGGATGGCGATAGCCAGGCGTAGGGGGGTGGCGGCCTGGTTCCGGCCGGTCGGTGGGGGCGATGGCCGGCGACGGACCAGGGCGCGACCCGAGGGGGCAGGGTGGGGGTTGGGCAAAGCCAGACCAATCAGTTTGGACAGGCGATCCCGCAACAGGTCGCGCAGGAGCCCGGCGGGCAGACGCTTCAGCAGGGGGGCAACCTGGTTGCCGAGACGGGCGCGGCCGTCCAGGGTGTTGAGGTCGATGTCCCTGGCCAGGTGTTCGAGGAGAAAGTCGGACAGGGTTGTGGCCTGGCGCAGGCGTTCCTCGAAGACGGGACGGCCCTCCTGGCGGATCAGGGTATCCGGGTCCTCGCCTTCGGGCAGGAAGAGAAAGCGGATCTCCTGCTGGCCCGTTGCCAGGGGCAGGCAGGTTTCCAGGGCCTTCCAGGCGGCGTTGCGGCCGGCCTGATCGCCATCGAAGCAGAAGATCAGTTCCGGTGCCTGGGGGAGGAGGAGGCGGAGATGATCCGGGGTCGTCGCCGTGCCCAGGGTCGCCACGGCATAGTCGATGCCGAATTGAGCCAGGGCGATGACGTCCATGTAACCCTCCACGACCAACAGTCGTTGGGGCGTGCGTTGGGCCTTGAGGGCCTGGTGGAGGCCATAGAGTTCACGACCCTTGTGGAAAAGCGGGGTTTCGGGGGAATTGAGGTATTTGGGTTTGCCGTCACCGAGGAGGCGACCGCCAAAGCCGATGACACGACCCCGGCGGTCCCGGATCGGAAAGAGGATGCGGTCGCGGAAGCGGTCGTAGTGCTTGCCATCCTGCTCGACCACCAGGCCGGCCTGGATCAGGTGCCGCCGGTCATGTTCCGTGCGACCCAACCGGCCGATGAGGAAATCCCACGCGGGGGGGGCGTAACCTAGTTCGAAACGGGCGGCAATCTGGCCGCTCAGTCCGCGTCCCTTGAGGTAGTCAACCGCCCGCCCGGCTTGGGGGTGCTGGCGCAGTTCCAATTGATAGAGCTTGGCGGCCGATTCGAGCAGGGCGTAGAGGGGGCGGGTGTCGGGGCCTCGTCGCGGTTGTACGCCATCATCCTGAGGAAGGTCCATACCAGCCTGACGTGCCAGTTCCTCGACCGCCTCCCCAAAGTTCAGATTGTTGTGTTCGATAAGAAAATCGATGGCGTTACCATGTGCGCCGCAGCCAAAACAATGGTACGTCTGTCGGGAAGGCGTGACGGTGAAGGAGGGGGTTTTTTCGTTATGAAAGGGGCAACATGCCTGAAATAGCGCCCCAGACCGTTTGAGAGGTACCTGGCGATTGATCAGATCGACGATGTCGATCCGCGCCAGCAAGTCACTTTTGAATTCGGGCGTGATTCTGCTGGCCATGGATTCAGCGAGCAGAAGAATTCAAGGCGCACCCAGGTGGCAAATTGCCCCTTTAGGGAGGGACTGGGCTCTGGGAAGGTACTGGATTGGGATCCCGAGTTATGGGGGACTCGGCAAAAGGCCCAAGCGTTGCTTGACGAGGGTGCTGACGGCGCCCACGTCCGCGCGCCCCTGAACCTGGGGCTTGAGGATGGCCATCACCTTGCCCATGTCCTTCATGGCGGTGGCGCCGGCTGCGGCCATGGCAGCCTCGATCAGGGTCTGGATCTCAGCCTCGCTAAGGGCGGAGGGCAGAAAATCCTGGCAAACGCCGATTTCGTAACGCTCCTGCTCGGCGAGATCCTCGCGACCGGCGACCTCGTATTGGGCGACGGAGTCACGGCGTTGCTTGATCATCTTGTCCAGCACCGCGAGTACCTGGGCATCGTCCAGTTCAACCCGCTCGTCCACCTCGCGCTGCTTGATGGCGGCGTGGATGAGACGGATGATGCCCAACCGACGTTTCTCGCCCGCCTTCATGGCGGCCTTCATATCTTCGGAGAGGCGTGCCTTGATCATACTAGCGAAGGTGCGAGGGTGGGGTGGGGGGATGACCCCAGAGCCAGGCAGCTGCCTCGCGGTCAAGGGATCAGCCGGGGGATCTCAATAAGTGCGTTCCCAGCGACGGGTCTCGCGCTGCAACTTCTTGTGGTGGCGCTTGACCGCGGCGGCCTTGCGGCGCTTGCGCTCGGCGGTGGGCTTTTCGTAAAACTCGCGGCGCCGGACTTCGGCCAGGACGCCGGCCTTCTCGCAGGAGCGCTTGAAGCGGCGCATGGCGACTTCAAAGGGTTCATTTTCCTTGACGCGGACGCTGGGCATGAATGATCTATCCTGTCGTTCGGTGTTGGAGCGCGGCGATGGCGCATGATGGTTAAAGAAGCGGAATTTTAACCAAGCTGGCCAGCGCATGCAAAGCCGATTCACGGCCCATTCACGACAATGGCCAATGCCTATACCATGATGGCTCCTCAACCATGATGACTCCGCTGATCCGGGTACAAGGGGATACAAAGCACCATGCGCGTCTTGGGCATCGAGACCTCCTGCGATGAAACCGGCGTCGCCGTCTATGCCGGTGGCCGCGGCATGCTCGCCCATGCCGTCTACAGTCAGATCGAAATCCATGCGCGCTATGGGGGCGTGGTGCCGGAACTGGCCTCGCGGGATCACGTGCGCAAGACTCTGCCGATGATCCAGCAGGTCTTGGCGGAGTCCGGGCTGTCGCCGCGGGACCTGGACGGCGTCGCCTATACGGTGGGCCCTGGTCTGGTGGGCGCCCTGCTGGTGGGCGCTGCCCTGGGACGCTCCCTGGCTTGGGCCTGGGGCGTGCCGGCGATCGGCGTCCATCACATGGAGGGGCACTTGTTGGCCCCGCTTCTGGAGGAGCCGGTGCCGGACTTCCCTTTCGTCGCCCTGCTGGTCTCCGGCGGTCATACCCAACTGGTGGCGGTGGCGGGCATCGGCCGCTACCAACTGCTGGGAGAATCCCTGGACGATGCCGCGGGCGAGGCCTTCGATAAGACGGCCAAGCTGCTGGGATTGCCCTACCCCGGGGGACCGGCCCTGGCGGCCCTGGCGGAACGGGGCGAGCCGGGGCGTTACCGCTTCCCACGACCCATGACCGACCGGCCGGGCCTGAACTTCAGCTTCAGTGGGCTCAAGACCTTCGCCTTGAACACCCTGCACGAGGAACTGGCGGTCCGCGCCGACCCGGATCAGGCCCGGGCCGACATCGCCCGCGCCTTCGAGGAGGCGGTGGTGGAGACCCTGATCATCAAGTGCCGCCGGGCGGTGCGCCAGGTGGGATTTCCGCGCCTGGTCCTGGCGGGAGGGGTCAGCGCCAACCGGCGCCTGCGGACGGGCATGGACACCGCCCTGGCCGGGGAGGGGGCGCGAGTCTATTATCCCCGTCCGGCCTTTTGTACCGACAACGGGGCCATGATCGCCTTCGCGGGTTGGCAGCGCCTGCAGGCTGGGCAGAGGGATACCTTGTCCTTCGCCCCCCGGGCCCGCTGGGATCTGGCGAGTCTGCCCGCCGTCTGAAGGAAGGAGTCGAGGTACGTCAGGGGGTAACAGAATCCCTGCGGATGATCAGGATTCCTGACTGGGCCGATCCGCCCCGATGCGCCCCTCGGCCCCGGTGAGGAGGTTACGAATGTTGCTCCTGTGCCGCCAGAAGAGGATAAGGCTGATGATGACCTGCATGCCAATCAACCAGGGATCATCCCAGAGCCACCAGAGCAGGAAGGGGGCGACCCCCATGGAGACCAGGGCGGACAGGGAAGAGATCCTGATCACCTTGGCCATGAACAGCCAGATGACCGCCACGCCTAGGCCCAGGGGCCAGTAGAGCCCGAACTGCACGCCCAGGGCCGTGGCCACCCCTTTGCCGCCCTGGAAGCCAAAGAAGATGGGATAGAGATGCCCGAGAAAGGCCGCCAGACCCGTGGCGGCCAGCCCGGCGGTCCCCAGGTCCAGGGCATGGGCGACGAGGAGGGGGATCAGCCCCTTGAGGCTGTCACCCACCAGGGTAATTGCGGCGGCCTTCTTGCCACCGATGCGCAGGACATTGGTCGCCCCGGGGTTGTTCGAGCCCTGGGTGCGGGGGTCTGGCAGGCCCATCACCCGGCAGACGATAATGGCGCTGGAGACGGAACCCAGCAGGTAGGCCAAAAGGACGATGAGGGCGGCGGTGATCATGGCCCGGCATTGGAAACCCAATCGCCGGGCCGGTCAAGCGCTCCCGGCGCGCGCCTGGTGCTCCTGCCGCACCGGCAGATGTACCGGTCTCGCCGAGTATTCATCCTCGCCGCAAATGGCAAAAGTGCAAGACGCTACCAGCGTCTTCAATTATTCAGGGGGCGAGCCCCCACCAGGAAATTCAGTCTGGATCTCCCATCCGCATCCACCTCTTAGGCGGTTCACCCCACATCATGACGCCCCGGCCTCTCCCCAACCACCAGCAACTCCCCTACGCCCTCTATACCGCCGCTCAGGTCCGGGCCCTCGACCAGGCGGCCATCGCTAGTCATTGCCCGGGGGCGGAATTAATGCAGCGTGCCGGCCAGGCCGCCTATGACCTGCTGCGCCGGCGCTGGCCCGCGGCCCAACGGCTGACGGTGCTGTGCGGGCCTGGTAACAACGGCGGCGATGGCTACGTGGTGGCACGCCTTGCCCGAGGCGATGGCCTGGAGGCGCGGGTCCTGCAACTCGGGGATGAGGGGCACCTGACCCCGGAAGCGAGCCAGATGCGCGAGGCCTGGAGCCAGTCAGGGGGTACCTGCGAGGCCTTTCGCGCCTTGCCCCGGAATACGGACCTGATCGTCGATGCCCTGCTGGGCATCGGGCTGGAGCGCCCCCTGATCGGGGACTGGGCCGTGGCGGTCCAGGCGATCAACGCCCAGCGCGCCCCGGTCCTCGCCATCGACATCCCGTCCGGCCTCCATGCCGACACGGGCCGGGTACTCGGCTGCGCCGTCCGGGCGATGGCCACCCTCAGCTTTATCGGCCTTAAGCAGGGGATGTTCACCGGCGCCGGCCCCGAGTATTGCGGCGAGATCCACTTCGCCGGCCTGGGCATTCCGGCGAGCCTCTATGGGCGCGAGATCCTGGCGGCCCGCCGTCTGGACTGGTCCAAGATCGCTGGCCAGGTGCCGCGGCGACGACGGGATGCCCACAAGGGCGACCTGGGGCATGTGCTGATCGTGGGGGGCGCGCCGGGCTTCAGTGGCGCCGCCCGCCTGGCGGGGGAAGGGGCCCTGCGGGCGGGGGCGGGACTGGTCTCGGTGGCGACCCATCCCGCCCACGCCGCCATGCTCAATCTGGGGCGGCCGGAACTCATGGTCGCCGCGGTCACCACGCCTGCGGATCTGGCGCCCCTATTGGCGCGGGCCACCGCCGTCGCCATCGGCCCGGGTCTGGGGCAAGGCCCTTGGGGAAGGGAATTACTGCCTCCGGTCCTCGCCGCGGGCAAGCCCCTGGTGCTCGACGCCGATGCCCTCAACTGGCTCGCCCAGCACCCCAGTCGCCGGGAGGATTGGGTCCTGACCCCCCATCCCGGGGAGGCGGCGCGCCTCCTGGGCTGCTCTCCGGCGGAGGTGCAGGCGGACCGTTTCAGCGCCGCCCGCCGGCTGCGGGATAGGTTCGGCGGCACCCTAGTGCTCAAGGGCGCCGGGACCCTGGTCATGGGCGGGGGCCGGCGTCCGCCTGGGATTTGTAGCCATGGGAATCCCGGCATGGCCTCGGGCGGCAGCGGCGATGTCCTCGCCGGCATGGTCGCCGCCTTTCTGGCGCGGGGCCTGGCGGCGGACGACGCCGCGGAGGTGGCGGTGTGCCTCCATGCCGCCGCGGGCGATGTCGCGGCGCGGGCGGGGGAACAAGGCATGCTCGCCTCGGACCTGATCGCCGCCATTCGCCCCACCCTGAACCAGGTGGAGGTCCTGCCATGAAGCTCGAACCGCGGGGCGAGTCCGCCCAGGAGGTCCTCGGCCAGGAACTGGCCGGCCTGCTCCGACCACCCCTGATCCTCTACCTGGAGGGTGATCTGGGTACGGGGAAGACCACCCTGACCCGCGGGATTCTCCGTGGCCTGGGGCATCAGGGTACGGTGCGCAGTCCGACCTTCACCCTGCTGGAACCCTACGACCTGGGCGCCTGGCGTCTCTTCCATCTCGATCTCTATCGGCTCGCCGATCCAGAGGAGTTGCACTATCTGGGCCTGCGGGATCTCCTCGACGGGGACAGCGTCCTGATCGTCGAGTGGCCCCAGCGGGGCGGCCTCGCGCTGCCGCCGGCGGATCTGGAGATCCGGCTGGCCTACCGGGCCGAGGCCCGGGTGCTGGAATTCCTCCCCCACAGCCCGGCGGGCCAGGCCCTGGTGGCTGCCCTTGCCGCGCTGCGGGCTGGGCGCTCGGCTGGCTGACGGGCTGACAACTCCGGAACTTCATGGGAAGATGCGCGGCACTGACTTGATTTTTCTGGATAAGAAAAAATTGAAGTGCTATCTTCCCCCTTGTCATCCCCGTGGAGTTCCTCATCCCCTCGTCCTGATGTCCAGAATTATCGCCCTCATCACGTTTCTCCTCCCCCTGCTGGCCTTGGCCGGCCCAGCAGAGATCAGCGGCGCACGCCTCTGGATCGCGCCCGATCAAACTCAACTGGTGATCGACGCCAACGCCCCCCTGGAGCACAAGATCTTCCCCGTCACGGCCCCCGACCGCCTGATCATCGATATCCCCGGTGCCCGGGTCACGGGCAAGTTGCCCCTGGCCGAACCGGCGGATCTGCTGGTGAAGGGCGTGCGCAGCGGCGTGCTGGACAACGGTCAGTTGCGGATCGTCATCGACCTCAAGCAGGCGGTGCGCGCCAAGAGTTTCGTCCTCGAACCCAACGAGCGTTATGGGCACCGTCTGGTGGTGGACATGGCGCCCAAAGCCGACAAGCCCCGCACGGGCAAGGCCACGGCCGCCAAGACGGCTACCGGAGGTCGGCACGGACTACGGGATCTGATCGTTGCCATCGATCCCGGCCATGGCGGGGAGGATCCCGGTGCCATCGGCGCCGGGGGAACCCTGGAAAAGCACGTGACCCTCGCCATTGGCCGCAAGCTGGCCAATCTGGTCAATCGGGAGGCCGGCATGCGCGCCCTCCTCATCCGGGACGGCGATTACTATCTAAGTCTCAACAAGCGGATAGAACTCAGCCTGCAACAGGATGCGGACCTCTTCGTCTCCATCCACGCAGATGCCTTCGTGGACCAGGGGGCGAGTGGCTCCTCGGTCTTTACCCTTGCCAGTGACGGCGCCACCAGCCGGCAGGCCGACTGGTTGGCGGAGCGGGAAAACAGCGCCGATCGCATCGGCGGCATCGATCTCAGCGACCGGACCCAGTCCCTGTCCAAGACCTTGTGGGAGATGGCCCAGCAAGGGACCCTGGAGCACAGTAACCTGGCCGCCACGGCGGTCCTGAACAACCTCCGCAAGGTCGGCGCCGTTCATCACACCCAGGTCCAGAAGGCGGGTTTCGCGGTGCTCAAGGTGCCCACCATCCCCTCCCTGCTGGTGGAGACGGCCTTCATCAGTAATCCGGACGAGGAGAAGCATCTGACCAGCGCCGAATTTCAGGCCAGGATGGCGGGAGCGCTGCTGAGCGGCATCAAGGCCTATTTCGCGACCTATCCGCCGCCGGACACCCGTTGGGCGAAAAAGGGCAGTGTCCAGGCGCCGAAGACAGGTGCCTCCGGCGCCGATGCGGCGGCCACCGGCCGTCAGCACGTCATCAGCAAGGGGGATACTCTGGAACGTATAGCTCAGCAATACGCGGTTAGCCTGACCGCTCTGCGCAGTGCCAATGCGGTGGAGGACAACAATCTGCGCGTCGGGGAGGTGCTTATCATCCCCGAAGGATGATCGGTTCCGGGCCCGGGCCCGGGGTGTGCCCCCCCTACAGCCTAGGCCGGTGGGCCCAAGGCAGGCAGGCTCAGCAAGGTGGGTCCAGGCACGACGGTGGGTTCAGGCCAAGGAAATGTGGAAAGCATCCATCTGACACTTCCCGAATTGAGGCCCAAATTGAGATCAGCCCCTCGGTGCGAAGCGGGAAATGGAAATTGGATGCTTTTTCAGGCGGTCAGGGACTCGTTGAGATGCGGTTGCAAGGCCAGTAACAGGGCCCGGTGAACCTTGAGGTTGCCGCCGATGATGTTGCCGGTCTCAAAGAACCGGTCCCCGCCCCGCAGGTCACTGACCCGACCCCCGGCCTCGCTTACCAGCAGGGCGCCGGCGGCCATGTCCCATTCCGACAACCCCAACTCCCAGAAGCCGTCAGTGCGGCCACAGGCGACATAGGCCAGGTCGAGGGCCGCCGAGCCCGGGCGGCGGATGCCGGCGGTGTTTTCCAGGATGGTCCGGAACATGGCCAGGTAGCTGTCGAGGAAGCGCTGGTCACGGAAGGGGAAGCCGGTGCCGATCAGGGCCCCGTCCAGTCCCGTCCGGTTGGCGACGCGGATGCGCCGGTCGTTGAGCAAGGCGCCACCGCCGCGCTCCGCGGTGAACATCTCCTCGCGCAGGGGATCGTAGACCAGACCGCACTCCAGGCGCCCGCGGTGACGCAGGGCAATGGAGATGGAGAATTGCGGGAAACCGTGCAGGTAATTGGTGGTGCCATCCAGGGGGTCGATGACCCATTCGAAGTCGCTCCGGCCGCGGGCACCGCTCTCCTCTGCCAGGAAGGCGTGGTTCGGATACTTGGACCTCAATTCCTGGATGATGGCGTCCTCGGCCGCACGATCCACCTCGCTGACGAAGTCATTACGGGTCTTGGCCTGGATCTGTACCTGGTCCACGCGCTCGAAATAACGCAGGATGAGGCGCCCGGCGGCGCGAGCCGCGCGCGTTGCGATGGTGAGGGTCGGTTGCATGGCGGCGCACGATACCGGAAAGCCCGGCGACAGGAAAGGTCGGGTTCGCGCCGCCACGCCAGCCTTAAGGGACCAAACCTGCGGGAGCAGAACGGCGGGACCGCACCTGCGGACCAGCCTCACCAGACCTGGACTGCGGGACCACCTGTGCGGACCAGACTTGCGCGAGCCCCGTCGCGACGCGCATCCAGGCTTGACAAGCAGGCCATCTTCTTCTGAAGTGGCGCGGCCATGAACGGGGACAACGCAACACTTCTGGATCACATCCGCTTCGTGCTGGTGGAGACCACCCATACCGGCAATCTCGGCGCCACGGCCCGGGCCATGAAGACCATGGGCCTGAGTCGGTTGCACCTGGTCCGGCCCAAGTCACCACCGGACGCGGAGGCCCTGGCGCGGGCCTCCGGTGCCGACGACCTGCTCGCCACGGCCGTTTTTCACGACCGGCTGGTCGATGCCCTCGCCGGTTGTCAGTTGGTGATCGGTTCCAGCGCCCGGTTGCGGGCGGTGGAATGGCCCCTGCTCGATCCGCCGGAATGCGCCCGGCACCTGCTCGCGGCGGCGCGGACGGGGGAGGTGGCGTTGGTCCTGGGGCGCGAGCGCTCCGGCCTCACCAATGAAGAACTGGCGCTCTGCCACTACCTGGTGCATATCCCGACCAATCCCGCCTTCAGTTCCCTCAATCTGGCGGCGGCGGTCCAGGTCTTCGCCTATGAGATCCGCCAGGCCTTCCGTGCCGGCCGGGGGGAGACCTTGCCCCGGGAGGATCGCGACCTGGCCACGGCCGAGGCCCTGGCGGGCTTTCATGACCACCTGACCCAGACCCTCGTGGAGATCGGCTACGCCGACCCCGAGCAGTCGGGAAAACTGAGCCGCCGGTTGCGCCGGCTGTTCCTGCGCGCCCAACCGGACTGGACCGAGATCAATATCTTGCGCGGTATCCTCAGCGCAGCCCAGGGTCGCAAGGACCCGGCACGCTTTCACCGCCGCGCGCGGACGGAGGACGGCAAGGTCTGAGGCCGGTCCCCCGACCGCCACCCTGGCTCGCGTAGCTACGCTTTGCATTGGCCCGCCGCGGCCGCGGCTGGCCCCGATTGTGGAGGGAACTTACCCGTGTTTGCACGGATTAGAGAAGACATCGCCTGCATCCTTGACCGCGATCCAGCGGCGCGCAACGCCTTCGAGATCCTGACCACCTACCCCGGTCTCCACGCGGTCATCGCCCACCGTCTGTCGTCCCGCCTGTGGCGGGCCAATTTCAAATGGCTGGCGCGGGTGGTGGCCAACGTCGCCCGACTCTTCACCGGCATCGAGATCCATCCCGGGGCCCAGATTGGCCGGCGCTTTTTCATCGACCATGGCATGGGGGTGGTGATCGGCGAGACGGCCATCATTGGTGACGACTGCACCCTCTATCATGGCGTCACCCTGGGCGGCACCAGTTGGGAGAAGGGCAAGCGCCACCCGACCCTGGGCAACGATGTCGTGGTCGGCGCCGGGGCCAAGGTCCTGGGCCCCATCGAGATTGGTGATGGCGTCCGGATCGGCTCCAACGCCGTGGTCAACAAATCCGTCAGCGCGGGGGCCACGGTCGTCGGCGTCCCCGGGCGGCTGGTGGAGCGCCCCAGCAGTGCCGCGGAGGAACGCCGGGCCAACACCGCCAAGCGTATCGGCTTCGACGCTTACGGGGCCACCCGTGATACGCCGGACCCGGTCGCCCATGCGGTCAACTGCATGCTGGACCACATCCACCTGCTCGACAAGCGCCTGGAGGCCATGGCCCTGGCGTTGGAACGGCATGGCATCACGGGTCATTTCAACCATCTGCCCGACCTGGATGCCTGTGAGATCCATTCCACCGCGGATGATGGCGAGTCCCCCCCCGAGAAAGTCCCCCCCTCTTGAACTCCTGGCCGCCGTCAATACTTGACGGAAATACTAGGTTATTGTAGCCTTGGGTCACGTTAAGCGACAGGAGTGGCAGGCCTCATGAGATTGACGACCAAGGGGCGGTATGCGGTCACCGCCATGCTGGACCTGGCGATCCACGCCGCGGGCAAGCCGACGGTCCTTGCCGACATCGCCCACCGGCAGGGCATCTCCTTATCTTACCTGGAACAGATCTTCGCCCCCCTGCGTAAGCGGGCCCTGGTAACCAGCGTGCGGGGTCCCGGCGGGGGCTACCGGCTGGCCCGGCCCCCGGCGGCGATCTTCATCGGAGAGGTCATCGAGGCGGTGGATGAGCAACTCGAGGCCACCCGCTGCGGCGGTGGACGCGATTGTCAGGCCCGTGGCGCCTGCCTGACCCATCAACTCTGGCAGGACCTGAGCGATCACGTCCGTGGTTACCTCCACGGCGTCAGTTTGTCGGATCTGGTCGAACATCAAGCTGTAAGGGACCGGGTTCAGGCCAGGTCCAGACCCGTCGGTCCCGGCGGAACCCGGGTCCTCCCCCCCGCACGCCCGGGTCCGATGCGCGTCGCCGCCGGGGCCTGAGTCGCCGCCCCCCCTGATATTCGGAGCGAGAGATGAAACTACCCATTTACATGGACTATTCGGCCACGACCCCGGTGGACCCCCGTGTCGCCGAGAAGATGTGCGCCTGCCTGACCCTCGAGGGCAATTTTGGCAACGCCGCCTCCCGCTCCCATGCCTTCGGCTGGGCGGCGGAGGACGCAGTGGAGGAGGCCCGCCAGCAGGTCGCCGCTCTGGTCAATGCCGATCCCAAGGAGATCGTCTGGACCTCCGGCGCCACCGAGTCCGACAATCTGGCCATCAAGGGTGCCGCCAACTTTTACCAGAAGCGCGGCCGGCACCTCGTCACCTGCAAGACCGAGCACAAGGCGGTCCTGGATACCTGTCGGCAGCTCGAGCGCGAGGGCTTCACGGTCACCTATCTGGACCCCGAGCCCAATGGCCTGATCGATTTGCAGAAACTGGAGGAGGCCCTGCGGCCGGATACCATCCTGGTCTCCATCATGCACGTCAACAACGAGATCGGCGTCATCCAGGATCTTCAGGCCATCGGTACCCTGACCCGGGAGCGCAACATTCTCTTCCACGTCGATGCCGCCCAGAGCACCGGCCGGGTGCCCATCGACCTGGAGCGGCTCCCCGTCGACCTCATGTCCTTCTCCGCGCATAAGACCTATGGTCCCAAGGGCATCGGCGCCCTCTACGTGCGCCGCAAGCCCCGGGTGCGGCTGGAGGCGCAGATGCACGGCGGGGGTCACGAGCGGGGCATGCGCTCCGGCACCCTGCCCACCCACCAGATCGTCGGCATGGGCGAGGCCTTCCGTCTGGCCAAGCTGGAGATGGCGACCGAGAACGAGCGGGTCCTGGGTCTGCGTCGCCGCCTCTGGGCGGGCCTGAGCGACCTGGAGCAGGTCTTCCTCAATGGTGATGAGGAGCGGCGGGTGGCCGGCAACCTCAACGTCAGCTTCGCCTACGTCGAAGGGGAGTCCCTGATCATGGCCCTCAAGGACCTGGCGGTTTCGTCCGGTTCGGCCTGCACCTCCGCCAGCCTGGAGCCCAGCTATGTGCTGCGCGCCCTGGGGCGGGAGGACGAGCTGGCGCACAGTTCCATCCGCTTCTCCCTGGGGCGTTTTACCACCCAGGAGGAGGTGGACTATGCCATCGCCAAGATCCGGGATCAGGTGACCCGGCTGCGCGAGCTCTCCCCCCTCTGGGATATGTATCGGGAAGGCATCGACCTCAGTTCCGTCCAGTGGGCGGCGCACTGATTCTCCAACTTCAGGGTGCACGCTCGGTTGTTCCCGTCCGCCCTTGCCACGAGAGGTGAATTGACATGGCATACAGTGAAAAAGTACTCGATCATTACGAAAACCCCCGCAACGTGGGCAATTTCGACACCACCGATCCCAGCATCGGCACCGGCATGGTTGGGGCCCCGGCCTGCGGTGATGTGATGCGCCTGCAGATCAAGGTCAACGACGCCGGGGTCATCGAAGATGCCCGGTTCAAGACCTACGGCTGTGGCTCCGCCATCGCCTCCAGCAGCCTCCTGACGGAGTGGGTCAAGGGCAAGACCTTGGCGGAGGCCCTGGAGATCAAGAACCAGCAGATCGCCGACGAGCTGGCCTTGCCCCCGGTCAAGGTGCATTGTTCAGTACTGGCGGAGGATGCCATCAAGGCCGCCATCCACGATTACGAGCGCAAGCGGGCCTGAGCGAGCGCCACGGGAGCATCACGAAATGGCTATTTCCATGACCGCGGCGGCCGCCAGGCACGTCCGCGGCTATCTCGACAATCGCGGCAAAGGCATCGGCATCCGGCTCGGGGTGCGCACCTCCGGCTGTTCGGGGATGGCCTACACCCTGGAGTTCGCGGATGAGACGCGGCCGGAGGACCTGGTCTTCGAGTCGGAAGGGGTTCAGGTCATCGTCGATCCCAAGAGCCTGCTTTACCTGGACGGTACCCAACTCGACTATACCCGGGAGGGGTTGAACGAGGGGTTCAAGTTCAACAACCCCAACGTCAAGGATGCCTGTGGTTGTGGCGAGAGCTTCAACGTTTGACGCCGGGACCCACCTCCTGGCCGTCTCCTGATCAGGGCTAGCGCCGTGTTTGACCCGTCCCAGAATTATTTCCAGCTCTTCGGCCTGCCGGTGTCCTTTGCCCTGGACACCGAATTGCTGGCCGAACGCTACCGGCGCCTGCGTCAGACCGTCCACCCGGACCTCTTCGCCACCGCCGGGGAACGCGAAAAGCGTCTCGCCCTGCAGGCCTCCACCCTGGTGAATGAGGCTTACCAGATCCTCAGGGATCCCCTGGCCAGGGCGCGCTACCTGCTGCAGATGCGTGGCGCCGGGGCCGGCGATGACCAGGAGACCACCCAGGACATGGCCTTCCTCATGGAACAGATGGAATTGCGGGAGGCACTGGCCGCCGCCCGTCAGGCGGCCGAGCCCCACGTCGTCATCGCGCGGGTCAGGGCCCGCCTGTCGACTCTGGCCGACGAACTGATCGCTGACCTGGGGTCGCGGCTGGATGCTCGCGCGTTAGCCATCGGTTTGGATGCCGGCGCGCCGGACGGTGGTCCAGATGCCGGTGCGCTGGACAGCGGTCTGGATGGCGGCGCGCCGGCCGGCGCTGATATCCCGGGCGCACCGGCGGAACCAGCGACCGTTACGCCGCAAACGCCGGTAACGACGCCGTCTCCCCTGACCGCGGCCGACGTGACAGCCATTCGGGAATTGATCCGCAAATTGCAGTTTGCGCGCAAGTGCGAGGCCGAGGCTGAGGCCCTGGAGGCCGAACTGGAAGAGGCCCTCTGAGGCCGGGTCTTCAGGCCATCCGTCAGTTCATCCCAGTCCAGACCACCGCCCTCGCCCCAGAGAACCTAATCCCTTGATCCCTCACCGCTGCGTATCCTGCCCATCATGCCCCTCCCGATCTGGCGCGAGCCGCGGGGCGGGGAAGCAGATCCTGGCGACGGCAACCTAGAGAGTACCCATGGCATTGCTTCAGATCGCGGAGCCCGGACGTTCCGCCGCCCCACACCAGCACCGCCTGGCCGCTGGCATTGACCTGGGAACCACCAATTCCCTGATCGCCAGCGTCCGCAGTGGGCGCGCCGAAACCCTGCCGGATGCCGCGGGACGCCACCTGCTGCCCTCCATCGTGCGCTACACGGACGAGGGGCCGGTGGTGGGTGACGAGGCCAAGGCGATGGCCGCCCTGGACCCACTAAATACCCTGGCCTCCGCCAAGCGCCTCATCGGCCGTGGCATCGCCGAGGTCAAAAGCCTGGGCTCCCGTCTCCCCTACGAGTTCGTCCGTACCGACACGGCCGTGCCGCGCATCCGCACCCGCGCCGGGGATGTCAGCCCCATCGAGGTCTCCGCTGAAATCCTGCGCACCCTGGCCCGACGGGCCGCGGTCAGCCTGGGTGGAGAACTCACCGGGGTGGTCATCACCGTTCCGGCCTATTTCGACGACGCCCAGCGGCAGGCGACCAAGGACGCCGCGCGGCTGGCCGGGCTCAAGGTGCTCCGGCTGCTCAACGAGCCGACGGCGGCGGCGGTGGCCTATGGTCTGGACCGGGGCGCCGATGGCCTGCATGCCGTCTTTGATCTGGGGGGCGGGACCTTTGACATCTCCATCCTGCGCCTGCGTCGGGGGGTCTTCGAGGTCCTGGCCACGGGCGGGGACTCGGCCCTGGGTGGTGATGACATGGACCATGCGCTGGCGGAGTGGATCATGGCCCAGGCGGGGATCGGTGACGATGCCGGGCACCAGGTCCTGCGGGGGCTACTGCGCGATGCCTGCGCCGCCAAGGAGGCCCTGACGGAGCAGCCATCCGCGCCCCTGCGCATCGCTATGCCCAGCGGTCGCCACTGGGAGGGCAGCATCGACCGCGCCACCTTCGACGGCCTAGTCGATCCCCTCATCTCCCGGGCCCTCACCGCCTGCCGCCGGGCGCTGCGGGATGCCGGCCTCAAGGTCGGTGAGATCAAGGACGTGGTGATGGTGGGTGGCGCCACCCGCGTGCCGCGCGTGCGCGAGCGGGTGGCGGAATTCTTCGGCCAGCCGCCGCTGGTGGACCTGGACCCCGAGCGGGTGGTGGCCTACGGTGCCGCCCTCCAGGCCGATGCCTTGGTGGGCAACAAGCCGGACGGGGAGTTGCTGCTGCTGGATGTCATCCCCCTGTCCCTGGGCTTGGAGACCATGGGCGGTCTGGTGGAGCGGATCGTGCCGCGCAATACCCCCATCCCCGTGGCCCGGGCCCAGGAATTCACTACCTTCAAGGACGGGCAGACCGCCATGGCCCTGCACGTGGTGCAGGGGGAGCGCGACCTGGTGTCCGACTGCCGCTCCCTGGCGCGCTTCGAACTGCGGGGCATCCCGCCCCTGGTGGCCGGTGCCGCCCGTATCCGCGTCACCTTTCAGGTCGACGCCGACGGGCTGCTCAACGTCTCGGCCGTGGAACAGACCAGCGGCGTCCAGGCCCAGATCGAGGTCAAGCCCGCCCATGGCCTTACCGATGGCGAGATCGAGGCCATGCTGCGCGATTCCCTGACCCACTCCCAGGAGGACCTGGAGGCCAGACGCCTGCGGGAGCAACAGGTGGAGGGGCGGCGCACCATCGAGGCCCTGAACGCCGCCCTGGCCAAGGACGGTGATGATCTGCTTTCCCCGGTGGAGCGGCAAGCGATCGCGGCGGCCCTGGCAACTCTCAGTACCCAGGTGGCCGGCACCGATGCCCAGGCCATCAAGGCCGCCCTCGAGGCCCTGGAGCAGGCCTGCGCCCTTTACGTCGAACGACGCATGAATACCAGCATCCAGCGTGCCATGGCGGGACACAAGATCGAGGAGTTTGCCCCATGACCCAATTGATTTTTCTGCCCCATGAAGAGATCTGTCCCGAGGGGGCCGTCATCGAGGCGGAACCGGGCGTGACCATCTGTGACGCCGCCCTGGCCGCGGGCATCGAGATTGAACATGCCTGCGAGAAGTCCTGCGCCTGCACCACCTGCCACGTCATCATCCGCGAGGGCTATGACTCCTTGCCTGAGGCCGATGAGGTGGAGGAGGATCTGCTGGACAAGGCCTGGGGCCTAGAGCCTGAGTCGCGCCTGAGTTGTCAGGCCAAGGTCGGGAACGAGGACCTGGTGATCGAGATCCCCAAGTACACCATCAACATGGTGTCGGAACACCATTAGCGGGATAGTTTCCGCCACTTTGCCGTGGGGTGATAATCCGTCATGATCAGCGGCCTGAGCCGACCTGGGGGCCAGGGGTTAGCCTGGTCTTTTTCCTGGCAGAGGACACTTCCCGAATCAGCCGGCTATCCGCCCCGTGCTGGGTCGTCACTCTCGCGGTGACCCTACCCTGACCGGCTATCTGCCGCTTTCTCAATCCATGACCTTGGTTCCATAACCCGAGGAGACACCATGACCATCAAGTGGACGGATACCCTGGATATTGCCATCGCCCTCGACGAGACCTATCCGGACGTCGATCCGCGCCATGTCAATTTCGTCGATCTGCGCAATTGGGTGCTGGCACTACCGGATTTCACCGACGAGCCGGCCCGGTCAGGGGAGAAGATCCTCGAGGCCATTCAGATGGCCTGGCTGGAGGAACGGGAAGAATAGAGGGTTTGATCGCTGTGCCCGCCCAGTTTCGCCCCGCCCCCCTTGGGGGGCGAGGTTAGGGGGGATGACTGGATTGCGCAGGGGTCGATTAGCAGGTCCGAGCCCTAGCATTGCTCCCAAGGCAGACCCCGGAAACGCCAGCCACCGACCGAACTGCGGTGGTGGGAATCGTCCAGGTCGCCTTCAAAACCCTCGTCGACATGGAGGACGTTGCGCATCCCCGCCGCTAGCAGGGCCTTGCCTGCCTCCAGGGAGCGCTTGCCACTGCGGCAGATCAGAATGATGGGAGTGCAGGGGTTGTCCTCGGAGCAGACGGCACCCCCAAGCAGCAGCTTGCGAATTTCCGTCTCGAAGTGGGGGTTGACGGTCCATTCGGGCTCGTCGATCCAGGCGACGTGAACGGCCCCCTGGGGATGGCCGACGAAGAGATATTCCATGGTCGAGCGGATGTCGACCAGCAAGGCAGTGGGATCATCCTGCAACAATTGCCAAGCCTCCTGGGGGGAAATGGACTTGGGAAGGGGGTGATCGGTCATGGTGTGGCTTCCTTTGGTGGTTGTTCAGTTTTCGGTTATCTTGCGTGCCTTGAGCGGACGGGGCCATTCTAAAACCCGCTTTTGGCCGCCTCAGCCGGTCATCCTAACCGTCACGAGCCCTTGGCCAGGGCCGTGGCTTCCGCGACCTCTTTCCGGGCTTGTTTGCCTGAAGCCGATCAATGATGCCGAAATCATGGAATCCAACCCCGGCGGTGATGTCTTGAAGGGTCCGCCGACCGCGGTCGCCGCAGGTGGGCGGCGATCGGCCCCGGTCTGGCAGGAGTGGCTGGCGCGCCAGTTGGCCATGGGGCTGTCCCGCCTGCCCTTCGGCTTCTCCCAGGGCCTGGGCTGGCTGCTGGGTACCCTGCTGCGGTACCTGCCTAACAAGCAACGGCGCAATGCCCTGATCAATCTGCGCCTGTGCCATCCGGACTGGGAGGAGGCGAAGGTCCGGCGGTTTCGCGACCGTGCCCTGCGCGAGGAGGCCAAGACCTTCGTCGAGATCGCCTATCTCCTTCTGCGCCCCGTGCCCCGGGTGCTGTCACTGATCCGCGAGACCCAGGGTCTGGAGTTACTGGAGAAGCCGGCGGGACAGGGCCTGATCGTCCTCTCCCCCCACCTGGGGGCCTGGGAGATGGCGGGGCTCTTTCTCTCCACCCGGGGCCCGACCACCACCCTCTACAAGCCACAGCCCCTGGCCGATGAACTGGTCCGCCAGGCCCGGGGGCGGGCCGGGGCGCACCTGGTGCCCACGGATCAGACCGGGATTCGCCACCTGCTCCAGGGACTCAGGCGTGGGGAATTTCTCGGCATCCTGCCCGATCAGGAGCCCAAGGTGGACAAGGGGTGCGTCTTCGCCCCCTTCTTCGGCGTCCCGGCCCTGACCATGTTGCTGGTCAACCGTCTGGCACGCCGGACGGGCGCGGCGGTGGTCTTTCTCTTTGCCCGGCGCCTCCCTTGGGGGCGTGGCTTCGCCCTCCATTGCCTGCCCGCGCCCCCGGGGGTGGATTCGGCGGATGAGGTCGAGGCGGCGGCGGCCCTCAACCAGGGCGTCGAGGCCTGCGTGGCGCTGTGCCCCGAACAGTATGTCTGGTCCTACAAACGCTTTCGCACCCGGCCCGGGGGTGGGCCGCATCCCTATCATGGGCCCCTGTGAGGCTAAGAAACACCGCGGGGACGAGGGGGAGCCCTAGCCGGGCCCCGCGCCTCGTCCCTGACCTCGGGGCTGGCGGAGAAAGGACGTTTTTTCTCCGCTTCCAAGGGGGACCTATTCGATCTCGACGGTCTCGGTCTCGCTGGCGCCCTTGTTGTCGGTCCAGGTCAACTCGACCTTGTCACCCTTGGCCGCGCCGCTGAACTTGAAGGCCAGATAGGGATTCTTCGATACGCCGCCACTCCAGAGGGCGGTGAGGACGGTATTGCCTCCGACCTTGGCGGTCACGTTCTGGATGAAATGGGCCGGGATGACCTCCCCGGTCTCCTTGTTCTTGCCCATGCCGTTTTCCATGGGATGGGTCATGAGGGCCTTGACCTCGGTGACGTCGCCCTTGATCTTGGCCTTGATCTTCATCTGGGATGCCATGCTCTGCTACCTCGCAATCATGTTACGTTGTGGGTGATCCGGCGGGTGGCCAGGATCAGCAACCGCCGACGGTGACCTTCACTTCCCGGGAAGCGCTATAGACCTTGTCGCCGGCCTTGACCAAGGCGATGAGGTTGGCGGTCTTACCCATCTTGATGCGGGTGGAGATGAAGGGCAGGGCGCCCTTGCCCAGTTCGAAGGAGGCGACCAGGGGCATCATGTTGCCGGCGGCGACCAGGGTGATGGAGCTGGCGCCTTCCAGGGTGGTTTCGACGGTGACGGGGACTACGGCACCGTTTTCGGCGATATCCGGGGCCTTGAGGTCGATCTTGTCACTGGGCTCATGGGCGGTATTGCCCAGCAGGCCCTTGAGGGCATCATCCACGTTCTGGGCGTTGAAGGCGGCCTCGGGCCAGGCGGCCAGCACCAGGCGCGGGGTCAGGAGGCCAGCGCCAATGGCCATGCCGACGGCACCAGCGGCGAGGGAGCCCTTGAGCAGGATTCTGCGTTTTGCATCGATCATGAAAGTCTCCTGTCGAGCATTGTCATGGAGGAAAGGTCCGGAACCCGACCCGGGTTCCGGTGGGCGAAACCGGCGTGGTGTTACGCCGGGACGAGAGAAGTAACGGAACGTCGCGCGCGAAAGTTTCTTTTTTGATCAAGGGCCAGCTTACCCCAGTCGCTCACCGGCGCAAACGATTTAGGTCAATTGAGGCGGCGTTTGTCGCCAGGCCCGGGAGGATGCCAAGGCGCCGTCAACCTTCATGAGGCGGCGCGCCCTGGGGGAAATCAGTGGCATTGATCATGACCTTCATGCCAACCGTCAAGAGGGGCGAACCGCACCCCTGAAGATGAAGGACTTTGTGGTGACGCTCAAGCTAACCCTTGTCTTTCGTGGTCCTGGCTTTGTCTTTCTGCTTATCCGCCTCCTTCTGCTCTTCCTTGAGGGTCTCAAGGCGGGCCTGGATCTCGGCGGCCTCGTGGAAGCCGATACCCGGGGTGCGCAGGGCATACTCCAGTTGGTGGATGGCAGGCTCCAGGTCACCCTTGAGGTACAGGGCCTCGCCGCGATAGCGATGGGTGGCGGCCTTGCGGCCGGACTTGAGGGCGGCATCGGACATGAGTTGATAGAGGGCGGCGCTCCCTGGCTTGAGCCGCACGGCACCCTCCAGGGTGGCCAGGGCCCGCTCGGGCTTGCCGGCGGCAATGAGGGCTTCGGCGTAGGCCGTGCGCAGGGGCTGATTGTCCGGATTCAGCCCCACGGCTGCCTGGAGCTTACGGATGGCCTCGTCGCGATTACCGAGTTGGCCGTCGATGCGCGCGTCCAGGACGATGAACTCGGCCAGGTGGGGATGTTCCTTGACCAGGTCGCCGAGGGCCTGGCGGGCCTCCTGGGGGCGCCCGGCGCGTAGGTGGGCCAGGGCCAGGCCGTAGTATTCAGCAGGGCCGTTGCGGAACCGACTGGCTGCTAGATTGGCGCGGAAGTGCGCGACGGCCTTGTCCGGGTCCTTGAAACCCGCTTCGCGTAACCGGGCCCGGGCGAGATGGAAGCGCAGGTCGTCCGCCTTTTGCTTGTAGCCGTACTGCTCGGCCCGGGCCAGGGAGTCGGCGATGCGGTTGGGATTGACCGGGTGGGTGCGCAGAAATTCCGGGGCGCTGAGGTCACTGGTGTGACTGGACTGACTCAGCCGCTCGAAAAAGCCTGGCATGGCGAAAGGATCGTAGCCGGCGCTCGCCAGGGTGGCGATGCCGATGCGGTCGGCCTCTTCCTCGTTGTGGCGGGTGAAATTGATCCGCCGCTGCATGGCCAGGCCCTGGATACCGGCGATGGCCGCCGCTCCGGCATTGACGTCCACCTGGGCGCCGAGGATGGCGGCCGCGATCATCAGCAGGGTGGCGGGGACGGCGAGTTGCTGCTGGTCCTCAAGGGAGCGCAGCAGGTGGCGTTGGCTGATGTGGGCGATCTCGTGGGCGAGGACCGCGGCGAGCTCGGATTCCGTCTCCGCGGTGGTCACCAGGCCGGCAAAGACGCCAATATGTCCATCGGGGCCGGCGAAGGCGTTGACTGCCGGTTGATCGATGAAAAAGAAGCTGTAACGCCCGCTACCGGTCTCGGCGGCGGCCAGCAGGCGCTCACCTAGGTCTTCCAGATAGTCCGTCAGCAGGGGATCATCCAGCACCGGCAGCGCCTTGCGCACGCTGCGCATGAAGGCCTTGCCGAGCTGGCGCTCCTGGGCCCCGGTCATGAGGGTGTCCGCCGAGCTGCCAAAATCCGGCAGGCGGATGGGCTCTTCCGCTAGCGCCGGGGGTCCGGCCAGGAGCAAGGCGGCCAGCCAGGCTCGGCCGACCATTCCTCTCAGGGTGCGCGATGGGGGGCGGGGCCGAAGTGGTCGGAGCGGGGCGCCGGTCATGGGCCGTTGAGCAGCGTCAGGATGGTCAGCGAGAAAACGAGGAGATTGCAAGGAGGTAGCGCCTGGGATTGGTCGAGGATGATTATGCCTCTTGGCGAACTGGCTGAGAATGAAAAAACCGGGGAGATCGCCCCAGAGGCTGCCCCTCATCGGACCTGATGCGGGCGTCATGGACCTCAATTGAGCTGGATGCGCTGCCCCCAGGGCACCTGGCCCTGGCCCTTGATCAGCCAGATCACGGGAAATCCCGGCTCGCGCTCGGGAAACTCACCCAGGGCGTCGGTGAAATAGACCAGCAGGTCCGGCCGGAGCCCCTGCCTGTCCGCCCAGGCGAAGACCGGGCGGAAGTCGGTGCCGCCCCCGCCCCGCATCTCTGCCGGGCGGCGGAATTCCTCCCAGGGCTCGAAGATCCAGGGCGAGCCCGGGCAGAGTTGGGCATCGCAGGCGAGCAGGCTGACGCGGGCGCGGACCTGGCCCTTGAGGGCATCGATTTCGGCGATGAATTCCTGGATCTCGGCATCCTTGATGGAGCCGGAGATATCCACCGCCACCACCAGCTCCAGCTGGTGGCTGCGCAGGGCCGGACGGATGTAGTCCCCCTCCCGCCGGGAGGGGCGGCTGTAGCTGAAATCGTCCCGGGCCGTGGCACTCATGTACCGGGCCAGCAACTGGCGCCAGGGGACCTGGGGCTGGAGCAGACGGTCGATCAGGCGCGCCAGTTCCCCCCCCAGCTTGCCATGCTGCAAGGCCTGCTGGGCGGCCCCGGCGAGGCGTTGATGCCACTGCACCGCCAGATCCGTCTGTTCGTCCGGGCTCAGGGGGCTGGGCTGCGGGGCGCCGCCGGCGCGGTGGTGACTGGTACCCTCGCTGGGCTGAGGCTGGTTGCCCCCCCCCTCGCCATCGGTCCCGGGTTGGGGCTGATTGCCTTCTTCCGAGCGATCGAGATCCTTCTCGGACAGCCCCGAGCGCTGCCCGCCCCGCTGATTCTCCTCGTCATACACATGGCGGTCCTGGGTCTCGGCGTCGTCGTCATCCTCGATGAGCGGGTAGATCTCCTCGGCCGTCAGCCCCTTGAAGCGGGGGTTGTGCAGGGCGTCCGGGGGTGGGGTCAGGCCATCGTCGATGAGTAGCGGGTTGACGGCGTGGTCGCAGGCCAGATCCCACTTCCGGCGCACCCGGTGCTGGCGGCGGGCGAAGTGGGAGAGGGCGCAATGCAGGGCGTCGTGGGCGAGGACGAATTGGGTCTGATCCAGGGTCAGGGCGGCGATGTAGTCCGGGTTGTAATAGAAGGCCCGGGCATCGGTCGCGGTGGTCGGGCACCACTGGGGATCCGCCGGTTTGATGGGCAGCCGCAGGGCCAGGGCACCGAGGAAGGGCTTGTCGAGGATGAGCCGGGTGCGGGCCGCCGCCAACTTGGTCTCGATGGCCGGCAAATCCGGACCAGTATCCGCTGGGGAACTGGTCGCGTGCGGATTGTGGTTGGGTGTTGCGCTGTTCATGACCTCAGGAGGCGGTGCCTCTGGCTGCTATCCGGGATGTAGGGAGATTGGCCGCCCGCCCTGGGTGTCGGGCGGGGGTCACGCGCGGAGACCAAAACGCAGTGGCAGCGGTAAGGATCACCGGCTTGCCCTAGGGTTGCCCAGCCTCAGGCATAGAGCATGAGATCGGCGATGGATTGGGCCCAGTCACCAAAGGCCGGTACCTCGAAGAGCCGGTTGCCGATGGCGCGGTGGAGGTCGGAGACCAGCATGACGCCCATCTCGCGCTGGGGGAAGCGCCCGGCGTAGGCCAGGATGTGGCCAACGCGGACCGGCCCGTCGGGGTCATCCAGGGTACGGATGGCCCGACCGACCAGGGCGGCGGCGACGGCGTACTGCAGGTCGATCTCCGTGGGGATCGTCACCTCCTCACCCCGCAGGATGGCGTCCAGGTCCGGCATCCGATCCAGGCTGTTAATGAAGGCCGTGAGCTCGATGCCCGCCGCCGGCCCGACGCAGCCCTGGAGGGTCCCCTGCAACAGGTCCGGATCATCCCCGAACTTTTGTAGACCGCGATGGGCGAATTCCCAGGAGCGGGGAGAGGGAAAGGCGATGGGATTGTGGGCCGGGTCGAAGTCGAACAGCAACTCGGGGCGAAAGCGCAGGAAGGCGATGACCCGCTCGTCGATGCCATGGGTGTAGGCCCAGGCGACCCAGTCGTCCAGGTGGGTCTCCACCTCGAAGTGGGAGAAGCGGTTGGCCAGGGGCGCCGGCATGGCATAGGTGACGCCCCGGTCCCCCTGACGATTGCCGGCGGCGAAGATGGCCCAGTGGTCTGGCACCTGGTACTCCCCCAGCCGGCGATCGAGGATCAACTGATAGGCGGCGGCGGAGACCGCCGGCGGCGCCGAGGTGATCTCATCCAGAAAGAGGATGCCCGTCTCACCGTGGCGCGTCGCGTCGGGCAGGATGGCGGGCACCGCCCACTCCACCTGATTGCCGACCCGGAAGGGGATGCCCCGCAGATCGCTCGGTTCCATCTGGGACAGGCGGATATCGATCATCGGCGCCCCGTGGCGGGCAGCGACCTGGGCGACCATCTGCGACTTGCCCACCCCCGGGGGACCCCAAAGCATGACGGGGGTATGGTGGCCCTGGGTGGTGCTGGTGAATTCCCGGTCGAGGACGCGGATCAGATGAGCTGGGCGCATGGTTGAGGCCGTTGGTCTGGGCTGGTGTTGATGGGGAAGGGTGGCGGCGGGGCGCTGAAGGCAGGTCCCGCGGACCAGACTGGGCTTCAAGGTAAGGCCCCCTTCCATGGATGGCAAGCGTCCGCCCCGCCTTCTCCCAGGCTGGCATCCATAAGAAAAACGAAGTATTCTTATGGCCCTTCACGATAAGCCTCAGTAGCCTGGTGGACGGGAGGATTCATTCGGCTGCCGGGGCAAGGTGGCCTGGATTGGGGTTGACCACTCAACGCAATGGCCGTGGGCGGCTCCGGCGCGGCAACCCAAGGGCGCCGCGACCCATTCGCCGTCACGGGCGTCAGGTCTGGTGGCGTGCAAGAGGCGACCGTCTTGGGGCAGGGCAGCATGCCTGTTTGCCAAAAGGGCCGGGTCGCGTAACAATTAAAAAATCCTGGAGGCCCAAGCCTCCTCATCGCTATAGCTCGGAGACAGGAAAATGAACCAGTTCTACTACGACGCCGTCACCAAAATGGAGCAGATGGGTGTCGATGATGAATACATTCAGGGTTGGCAGTGCGGTTTCCTGCAGAACCCCAAGCGTGAGGAGCAGCGCCTGACCGATGCCTATGAGGCCGGTTACGCCGATGGCGAGGAAAAGAACACCGACAACTTCGGTGAGTGGGTCAAGGGCTGATTCAGCCTCGGGACCACCCCTCCTGAAGCGGGTGGTTGACCTCAAGGGCGGGTGATCCCCGCCCTTTTTCATGTGCCCGCGGGTGACGGAAATGCCAGTTGCACCAACCCCGACCCAGGCCCAGACCCTGGCGTTAAGCGCTCCTTCGGGCGGCAATCCCGCCGCGACGCGACTACGCCACCTCCTGGCGGGACCGGACTTCCTGGTGATGCCCTGTTGCTTCGATGGCCTCTCCGCCCGGCTCATCGAGTTGGCAGGCTTCCCGCTGACCTTCATGAGCGGTTTCGCCGTGGCCGCGGCCCGCCTGGCCCGCCCCGATACGGGACTCCTATCCTATGGCGAGGTGCTCGATCAGGGACGCTCCATCCTCGAAGCTGTGAGTATCCCCGTCATTGGCGATGCCGATACCGGCTATGGCAACGTCGCCAATGTCCAGCGCACCCTGTCCGGTTATGCCCGCGCCGGCTTCGCCGGGATCATGATCGAGGATCAACTCGCCCCCAAGCGCTGCGGTCACACCCTGGGTAAAGAGGTGGTGGGACGCGACGAGGCCCGCGCCCGCATCCGTGCCGCCGTCGCGGCCCGGGACGCCGGGGCCGATATCCTGATCATGGCCCGCACCGACGCCCGCGCCACCCTTGGCCTCGACGAGGCCCTGTGGCGGCTCCAGGCCTTTGCCGATCTGGGCGCCGACATCCTCTTCCTGGAGGCCCCGCGGGACGAGGCGGAGATGCACGCCTTTTGCGCGGCGGTGCATGGCCCTAAAATGGCCAACATGCTGGAGGAAGGCCTGAGCCCCCTGCTGCCACCGGCGCGTCTCGCCGAGATCGGCTATAAGATCGCCGCCTATCCCCTGACCTTGCTAAATTCGGCGGTCCATGCCATGCAAGAGGCCCTCGCCGACCTCCGCGACGGCCGGGTTCCCCAGCGCCGGGTTTCCTTCGCCACCATCCGTGATCTGGTTGGTTTTGATGACTATGATCAGTTGCTGGCGCGCTATGCCGCGCCCGACGGCCAAGCGGATGCTCAACCCCGGCGCTAACTGTCATGAGGCGGCAAGCCACACCCCTGACTATGAAAGACTTTCCCGTGACTTTCACGCTAAATGATCCGGATTGCCCCTCCTGACCCCTCGCCACCTCGCCCATATCGCCCGGAAGCCATCATTGTGACCCCACTCAAGAACGACACCTTTCTGCGTGCCCTGCTGCGTCAACCCGTGGACTACACCCCGATCTGGATGATGCGCCAGGCCGGCCGCTATCTGCCGGAATACCGCGCCAGTCGCTCCCGGGCGGGTTGTTTCATGGGGCTGTGCCAGAGTCCCCAACTGGCCTGCGAGGTCACCCTTCAGCCCCTGGATCGTTTCCCCCTGGATGCCGCCATCCTCTTTTCCGACATCCTTACCGTGCCGGATGCCATGGGCTTGGGGCTCTACTTTACCGAGGGGGAGGGGCCCCACTTAGAACGCCCGGTGCGCACCCGGGAGGACGTGCGGCGTCTGGGGGTGCCGGACATGATCAATGACCTGGGTTATGTCATGGACGCCGTCGCCCTGATCCGGCGCGAACTGGACGGGCGCGCGCCCCTCATCGGCTTCGCCGGCAGCCCCTGGACCCTGGCGACCTACATGGTCGAGGGTGGCGGCTCCAAGACCTTCGCCCGCAGCAAGGCGATGATGTTCGACCAGCCGGCCCTGATGCATGAGCTGCTCGCCCTGGTCGCCGAGGCCGTCACCCAATACCTCAACGCCCAGGTGGCCAGTGGCGCCCAGGCCCTGATGATCTTCGACACCTGGGGCGGCTCCCTGACCCCCCGCGATTACCGGGAATTTTCCCTGGCCTACATGGCCCGCATCGTCGCCGGCCTGACCCGCGAGGCCGAGGGCCGGCGGGTGCCGGTGATCCTCTTTACCAAGGGCGGTGGCCAGTGGCTGGAGGCCATGGCGGACAGCGGCTGCGACGCCCTGGGTCTGGACTGGACCACCGATCTGGGCGATGCCCGCTCGCGGGTCGGCAAGCGCGTGGCCTTACAGGGCAACATGGACCCCTGCCTCCTCTACGCCAGCCCGGAGCGCATCCGGGCCGAGGTCGCCACCATCCTCGCCAGCTATGGCCCCGGTAGTGGCCACGTCTTCAATCTCGGTCACGGCATCCATCCCGACGTGGAGCCGGAGCGCGCCGCGGCCCTGGTGGCGGCGGTCCACGAACTGAGCAGGCCCTATCACGCGGCGGATCGGTCCGGCGCCTGAAAGCACCCCCCGACTGGTACCTGATCGACTCCGGCACGCGACTCAAGCACGCAAGGTTTCCCGGGTACCCGACGGGTCGCGCAATTGCCGTTGCCGATAGCGTTGCAAGGGGGCCTGCTTGCAGTCGTCGCAGAGGGTGTGGATGACCCAAAGATCACGGTCCCTACCGTCCTCGAAGGGATCGACCCACACTCCCTCTTCCCTCACGCGGCAGCAGATGCTGCACCTCAGGGGGGCCCGCTGGCCATAATCGGCGGTGCGCACCCGGATTCTGAGATTGGTCGGTTCCTCACTCTCCAGATGGTGGGAGACGCGCACCCCCCCATCGGTGAGGGGCTCCAGCACCATGACATAACGGCGTTTGGTCGTGGGACTATCGCAGCGGTAGGGGACGGCCTCGGTCTGACCCGTGACGCGCACCCGCATCAGAATGGCGGTCATGAACATCCGCACCGAGTCACCGGTGATGGCATCCATCAGCCGGCCTCCCACCACCTGGTCCGCGCAGGCGGACCGGCCCTCGTTGTCCAAGGCGAATTGATCCCACCCCGGGTTGACCGCGATGATCCGGTCGCGACGATCCAGCGTGTAGGCGGTGAGCATCAGCTTTACCCTCAGCGGGGCCATGGACTCCCTTCATTCTAGCCCCTGTTTGCGGTACGGGGGCGACTTACCGCGTCCGCGCCGGGAAATGGGCGTCAGGTCCGGTGCTGGCCGGGTAAAGGCCCGCGTGAAATACCCCAGCGGGGCCTTCCAACTTCCGGGGTGTCGCGCTCCCTCGGGAAAGTGAGCCCGAAGATGGAATATAAGCATTCGCTAAATATATAGAATACTGAATATTAAGGAAAACCAGAATACGAAATTGTGGAATTTCGCAATGTTGCCGTTGCCCTGGACACCCCATAATTTGATTCGTACTTACGCAGCGATACTCAACCTCGGAGGACATGCCGTGAAACTGCAACAACAACGTCGCACCTTCCTTAAGGGCACCCTAGCCGGAGGCGCGGTCCTGGCCGCCGCCGGCCTCGGCTTGATGCCGACCCGCCTGGCCCTGGCCGCCTGGCCCGAGGCGGCCTTCCAGGCTACCTCGCTTGATGACGCGCTCACCAAAGTCTTTGGTTCCAGCACCCTGGAAACCAGCGACAAGGTCGTCCTCAAGGCCCCCAGCATTGCCGAAAATGGCGCCGTGGTGCCCATCACCGTGAACGCCGAGCAACTCCAGAACGTGGACTCCATCAGTATCTTCTCTGAGAAGAATCCCACCCCCTTCGTGGCGCGCTTCAATCTCAAGCCCGGCTGCGTGGCCGATGTCTCCACCCGCGTCAAGATGGGTGAGAGCGGCGACATCATCGCCGTGGTCAAGGCGGACGGCAAGCTCTACAGCGCCCGCACCAACGTCAAGGTCACCGTGGGTGGTTGCGGCGGTTAAGCCCGCACAAGCCCTCCGCTCACCCTCATTCTGGAGAAGAATCCCATGTCCGAAGTCAAACTCCGCGCCGCCCTCAAGGATGGCAAGTGTGAAGTCAAGGCCCTCATGACCCACCCCATGGAAACCGGCCGCCGCAAGGATAAGGACGGCAACCTGGTTCCCGCCCATTACATCCAGACCGTCGAACTGCTCCACAACGGCAACCTGATGATGGAGGCCGAATGGGGCGGGGCCATCTCCACCAATCCCTTCTTTTCCATCGCCCTCAACAACGTCGCCGCGGGAGACACCATCGAGGTGCGCTGGGTCGACAACAAGGGCG
Organism: uncultured Gammaproteobacteria bacterium; assembly: GCA_937862735.1. GTDB lineage: Bacteria > Pseudomonadota > Gammaproteobacteria > Chromatiales > Chromatiaceae > M0108. The sequence goes on along the minus strand of CALMDH010000081.1, from coordinate 713 downwards.
AGAAGAGCTCCGGCACCGTCAAGGTGAAGTAGTTGGGGTTCAGCCCGCCCGGCTCCCCCAGCGCTCAGGTCCTATTACGAGGAGGATGACATGACTTACAACGCCTTGCGTGCGTTACCCCTCATGCTTGCGGTCGCCGCCCCGGCGGGCGCCACCGATCAATCGCCGGAAGAAGTGCTTCACGCCCTGATTGACGGGAATGATTCCGCTTACCTCACCCAGAGTGAGCAGAATCTGATGATGATGCAGGACGAACCGGCTTACTGGGCCATGGAGCAGGGGGAGATCCTGTTCAAGGAACCCCGCGGTCCCAAGCAGGTGTCCCTCGCTGCCGGCCATGGAGAGCGAAGCGAAGGCCGGTAGTCCCCGGTAGGCGTCGGCGCGGGCGTCTGGCCGGCGTGGCGGAGGGGCGAAGTCCCGAAGCCGCAGAGGCCAGATGCAAGCGCATCCGATACGCCGTCAAGCCATTCGACGTAGGGCCATGGCGAAGTCCGACCGCCCCCTTGGGGGCACGTCGTGACGTAGCCGTGGCCCGGAGCGGGGCGAACCGGGGCACAAGGGTTGTCGCCGAGCGCAAGGCGAAAGGGGGACTGGGAAGTCCCGTTTCGCATCCTGAGCACGGCGACACTCCGAGGAGCAATGCGATTTCGGCAAGGGTCCCGGGGTCCTGGAAGGGGCCTACGTGGAGATGCCCCGCTATTTCGCCGACGCCG
>CALMDH010000080.1:0-46756 GCA_937862735.1 uncultured Gammaproteobacteria bacterium | reverse complement strand
TACCCAAGCCATCGAGATTCCCGCCCCCGGTGCCATCCGACCATGACCTATCCCAACATCGCCGACTTTGTAGGCAATACCCCCCTGGCCCGCCTGCAGCGCCTGCCCGGCGAAACCAGCAACCACATCCTGGTCAAACTGGAGGGTAACAATCCCGCGGGCTCGGTCAAGGACCGTCCGGCCCTGTCCATGATCCGCCGGGCCGAGGAGCGGGGCGAGATCCGTCCCGGTGACACCCTCATCGAGGCCACCAGCGGCAACACCGGCATCGCCCTGGCCATGGCGGCGGCCATCAAGGGCTACCGCATGATCCTGATCATGCCGGAGAACATGAGCCTGGAACGACGGGCCCTGATGCGCAGCTATGGCGCGGAGATTATCCTGACCCCGGCCGAGGGCAGCATGGAGGCGGCCATCGATCTGGCCCGGGCCATGGAGGGGCGGGGGGAGGGCCGCATCCTCGACCAGTTCTCCAACCCCGACAACCCCCGAGCCCACTACGAGACCACCGGTCCCGAGATCTGGCGCGACACGGGCGGCGCCATTACCCACTTCGTCAGTTCCATGGGAACCACCGGCACCATCATGGGCACCGGCCGCTACCTCAAGGAGCGAAATGCCGCGATCCAGATCGTCGGCGTCCAGCCCACCGATGGTGCCAAGATCCCCGGCATCCGCCGCTGGCCCGAGGCCTATCTGCCTCGCATCTACGAGCCCAGCCGCGTGGACCGCATCCTTGATGTCACCCAGGCGGAGGCAGAGGAGACCACCCGTGCCCTGGCCCAGCGGGAGGGGATCTTTTGCGGGATCTCCTCCGGCGGCGCCGTGGCCGCCGCCTTGCGCCTGTCGGCGGAGGTGTCGGGGGCGGTCATCGTGGCCATCGTCTGCGATCGGGGGGATCGTTACCTTTCCACCGGCGTGTTTCCGGCCTGAGGCCCGGAGGCCCTGGTCGCTTGCCTATGTCGTTATTTGGCAACAGTCCCCGCCCGTCCGGAGGGCTTCCGGGCCTTCAGTGAGCGAAATAGGACCCCGCTCGCGTGGAATTACCCAAGGATGGCTGTCCGGAATTAATTCATAACTGGCCCGCATACATAAGAAATTCGTTCGGGAAAAGGCCAGGGTCACTGCTGTGGGCCGGACGATTGTCGCTTTTCAGCAACGTCGCCTTTTTGCTGACAAACCGGGTCGGCACCAACTAGAATGATGACCTGTCCAACAGGTGAATAGCAGTTCACGAATTAGAGCGACATCCGCCGCTGATGGCCAGCGGTGGATGTGGAGGCGTATGACGATGCGGCGCGGTAATCAATTCAGCACCTTCGGGCCCCAGGCGCCCCGGGTAGTGGCGCGGGCGGAGCGGAGCGAGACCCGGCGGGTTCAGGGGTGCGGCGTCCTGATGGCGATCCTCGGCCTCTGCTTCTCCAGCCTGGCCCTGGCCGACGAGTTGCTCCGTCAGCGGCTCGATGTCCTCCAGGAGACGCCCAAGCCGACCCTGGCGGGGGTGCGCCTGGCCGCGCCGCAACTGCTCGCGGAGGCCTATGCCGAGCGCGGTTTCGCCTTCGCCTGGGTCAACCCGCGGCAGGTCACCGATTTCATCGCCCTCGCGGAACAGAGCAGCGAGGCCGGCCTGCGTCCCGCCGACTTCCACCTCCCGGAGATCAGCAAACGCCTGCCCAACGCGGATCCCGCCGGCCTTCAGGGCGAGGACCGGGTCCAGATCGAGATTCTCCTTAGCGATGGCCTGCTACGTCTGCTCCACCATGGCCGCTACGGCAAGGTCGACCCCCGGGCGATCGACAAAAACTGGAATCACGACGACGGCCCCAAGGGGGACGCCCTGGTTGCCGACCTGCGCCGGGCCCTGGCCGCCCCCCAACTCAAGAGCGCCGTCAGCGCTCTGCGCCAGGAACCCGGCTTCTACACCCGCCTGAAAGAAGGCCTGGCCCACTATCGGGCCCTGGCCGCCGCCGGGGGCTGGCCGACCATCCCCGCCGGCCCCAAGCTGGAGCCCGGCGTCAATGACGAGCGGGTCCCCCTGATCCGCGACCGCTTGCGCATCACCGGCGATTACCAGGGGCCCACCCAGGTGGCCGGCAATCATTACGGCCCGGAATTGCAAAAGGCCGTGCGCCATTTTCAGGAACGTCACAGCCTCGAGGTCGATGGTCGCATTGGCCGGGCCACCCTGGCGGCCATGAACGTCACCGCCGAGGAGCGGGTGAACCAGATCCGCGTCAATCTGGAGCGGATGCGCTGGGTCAGCGATAAGCTGCCGCCGGACTATCTGCTGGTCGACATCGCCGCCCAGCGCGTCGAGCTGTATCGCGATGGCGAGGAGGTCTGGCACGCCAAGGCCATCGTCGGCCGCCCCGATCGCCCCACGCCCATCTTCCGCGACCGCATCGAGTACCTGGAATTCAATCCCACCTGGACGGTCCCCCCCACCATCCTCAAGGAGGACGTGGTGCCCAAGGCGCGCAAGGATCCCAACGCCGTGCGCAAGAAGGGTCTGGAGATCATCGACCGCCGAGGTAATAAGATCGAGCCCGAGGCCGTGGACTGGAATGTCGCCGCCAACAATCTCCCCTACACCTTCCGCCAGCCGCCCGGCCCCAAGAATGCCCTGGGCCAGGTCAAGTTCATGTTCCCCAACCGCCACTCGGTCTACCTCCATGACACCGCCGATCGTCAACTCTTCCAGCGTGCCACCCGCACCCTGAGCTCGGGCTGCGTGCGGGTGGACAAGCCCATCGAGCTGGCCGAACTGGTGCTCAACGATCCCAAGTGGAACCCGGAAAAATTCACCAGCGTCTTCGAGTCCAAGAAGCCGTCCTCGGTGCGGCTGAAAGAGCCCCTGCCGGTCATCCTCTCCTATTGGACGGCGGAGGCCGACGATCAGGGCCAGGTGCATTTTCGCGAGGACTTCTACGGCCATGACAAGCCGGTGCTTGCCGCCCTTGATGGCCCGGGCGCCGGCCTGCGGCTCTATCGCCCCGCCAGTCAGGAGCCGGCCCCGGCCAAGGACAGCGTCCCCGAGGCCGAGGCCAAGGACTGGATCGCTGGCGCTGGTGCCGGCAGTGATGGCACGGCGGGCGGCGACAAACCTGCCGCGGGGACCCCATCCGCGACGGTCCCCACCAAAGAGGCCAAGGTCGAGACGCCGGAGCCTAAGTCCAGCGCGGCGGCGATCAGCCCCAAGCCGAAGGCCTGAGGCCTTCTGCTTCTCCCTCCACCTCGCCCTCGCCAAAGGCCTCCGTCCGGTAGCGGCTGACGCGCAGCTGGTCGGACCAGTAATCCGGCGGCAGACCCGCCTTGAGTTTCAGATGACGCAGAAAGTCCCGCCGCTCGGGGAGAGACTCCCACACCGCGGGCAGGAAGGTCCCCCGGGCGGCGCCCTCCTCCAGGATCAGGCCGTCTCGTCCCGGCTCGATCAGGGCCAGGAGCTCCGCCTCGGAGCCGAAGCTCAGGGGCGTCGCTGGAGTCAGCACCGAGATCTCGATCCGTAAGGTTCCCAACTCCCGCGCCGTGAGGGGTGGAAAACGGGGATCGCGGAAGGCGGCGGCGAAGGCGTTGTCCGCCACGTCCCGCACCAGGGGTTGGATGGCTTCCAGGTGGCCGATACAGCCCCGCAACTCTCCCCCAGTCGTCAAGGTGACAAAGGCCGCCCGGCGGGCCCGCAGGGGCTCCTCGAACTCCTCCGGGACCACTGGCAGGGGGCGGCCGACCTCAAGACCCTGGACGATTGAGCGGCGTGCCAGCGCCAGCAGGGTCTGGCGGTGCGTGGGGGTTAAGGTGGCCGTATCCGCAACCTTCGTTGCCGGGGATGGCTGACGCGTTTCCACGATCGTGCGCTCAGGCGAAGGCAAAGGCGCCATAGCCGACCACCCGGTCCCGGGGACCCGCCGTATCGCCGGAATTGCGCAGATCCAGCACCTGGCATTGAAGCCCGTGGTGGCGCGCCGCCCGCAGCAGCCCCTTCACCGGGATACGGCCACAGGCCTGGTCGTCACCGATCGCCGCCGGGTCCAGGGCGGCGATGGCCTGGCTGGTGGCCGCGTCCAGGCGGCGGGCGGTGGCGTAGTCCAGGTAATGGCTAAGATCCGAACTCACCAGGATCAGGGTCTCATCCCCGCCCCACAGCTGCTCCAGCACCGCCGCGACCTCCGCCGTCGAGGCCTCGCCCACCAGGAAGGGCACCAGGCGGAAGTCCTCCAGCAGCAATTGCAGGAAGGGTAACTGTACCTCCAGACAATGTTCGCCCTGGAAGGGGGCCTCGAAGGCCCGCGCCTGGGGCAGATCCGCGATGGCCGCGTAGGCCTCCCGATCCACCGGCACCTGGCCTAGGGGGGTGAGAAAGGCCTCCGCCTGACTGTAGGCCAGGCCGTGAAAGGGTAAGCGGTGGGAGGGGCCAAGCAGTACCACCCGGTGAATGGCCGCGGTCCCAGCCGCCAGTTGGGCGTAGGCACTCCCTGCCACCGGTCCCGAGTAGATGTAACCGGCGTGGGGAACGATGAGCGCCTTGGGCCAGCGCGTGCGCCGCGACCCGGCCGGGGCCTCAGCCCCCTTCCGGCTCCCCGCCCCGCTCCCAGCCTCCTGCTCCGCCCCACTTTCAGGCCCAGCGCTCGATGTGGGGCCTGGAGACAGAGGACCTCCGTCTGGGGCCAAGCGCGTATAAGCCCGGACCTGCGCCGCCAGGGCCCGGGGGTCCGCCGGGTAAAAGGTCCCGGCCACATTGGGATAACGTAACACGCCCACCGTTCGCCTCCTGGGCACTGCCCACCATGCACTACCCATCATTCACGACCCTGACCGGGTTCCCTATCCCGTCTATGCTTAGTGTAGGTCCAAAATCCTCCCTTCGCCGACCCGCCAGGCCGGCGATCAGGCCACGCCCGAGGAGGGCAATGCCATGATCCCACCCCTTAGCTATCACCCCACCCGCTACTGGCACCGGCTGGAAGACGGCCGGGTCCAATGCGACCTCTGCCCCCGCAACTGTCATATCAAGGAGGGGCAGGCCGGGCTCTGCTTCATCCGCGCCTGCCACGAGGGCGCGGTGGTCCTCACCAGCTACGGACGCTCCAGCGGCTTCTGCGTCGATCCCATCGAAAAGAAGCCCCTCAATCATTTTCTCCCCGGCACCCCGGTCCTTTCCTTCGGGACCGCCGGTTGTAACCTCGCCTGCAAGTTCTGTCAGAATTGGGACATGAGCAAATCCCGTGAGGTTGACACCCTGGCCGAGAGCGCTTCGCCGGAGGCCATCGCCCGTCGCGCCGCCGAATTGGGCTGTCGCAGCGTGGCCTATACCTACAATGACCCGGTGATCTTTCTGGAGTATGCCGTTGACACCGCCCACGCCTGCCGCGCCCGGGGCATCCGCAACGTTGCCGTCACCGCGGGCTATATCAATCCCGGGGCCCGCGAAGACTTCTTCGCCGCTATGGACGCCGCCAACGTCGACCTCAAGGCCTTCACCGACGACTTTTACCATCGGCTCTGTAGCGGGCATCTCCAGCCCGTGCTCGACACCCTGGAGTATCTGCACCATGAGACCAAGGTCTGGGTGGAACTGACCACCCTGCTCATCCCCGGCCACAACGATAGTGACGCGGAGATCGAGGCCATGACCCAGTGGGTGGTGTCCCACCTGGGGCCGGCGGTGCCCATGCATTTCACCGCCTTTCACCCGGACTGGAAGATGCTGGATGTCTCGCCGACCCCGGCCGCTACCCTGAGCCGGGCCCGCGACATCGCCCGCCGCAATGGCGTGCGTTACGCCTATACCGGCAATGTCCACGACCGTCGGGGGGAGAGCACCTGGTGCCACCAGTGTGGCAATCTGCTCGTCGAGCGTGACTGGTATGAGCTGGGGACCTGGGGCCTCGACGCCCACGGTCGCTGCGCCGCCTGTGGCACCCCTTGCGCCGGGGTCTTCGAGGCCCGGCCCGGTGACTGGGGCAGCCGCCGTCAGCCAGTGGCCATGGCGGCATGAAGCATTCCCGGTTGCAAGAGGACGACCCGGCTGCGGAACCTGCGGCGGGTTCGGCGGCAGATCTGGTGGCGAATCAGGACGCGGCCGGCGCTGGCCCGACCGTGCCGCCGACTGCCGACCCTCCCATGCCACCGACCCTCGCTCCGACCATGCCGCCGACCGTCGACCCGCCATTGGTCCAGGGGCGGCTGGGCGTCCTGGGGGAGGTCTGTCGGCCCCTGACCTTCGCCGTCCGCGTTCTCCGCGCCTTTCGACGCAATCAGGGCATGCTCCTCTCCGGGGCGGTCGCCTACTACATGCTCTTGTCCATCATCCCGCTCATGCTCCTGTTACTGGTGGGGCTGTCCAACCTCATCCCCGAGCCTCAATTGCTGGAGGCGGTCCAGGAGGAGCTCAACCTCTTCATCCCCGGCATGGCGGAGACCGTCACGCTGCAACTGGAGCAGTTCCTGCTCAACCGGCATCTGATCGGCTGGCTTGGCGTGCTGGTGCTGATCTTCTTCGCCACCATGGCCTTCAGTCTGCTGGAAAATGCTATGTCGGTGATCTTCGTCCACCGGGTCGCCGTGCATCGGCGACATTATCTGGTCTCGGCCCTGATCCCCTTCCTCTTCATTGCCCTCATCGGTGCCGGCCTGTTGTTCATCACCTTCGCCAGCAGCGCCCTAGAGGCCTTGTCCCAGACCCAATGGGAACTCTTTGGTCAGCGCTGGGGTCTGGACGGCCTCTCCGTGCCGCTGCTCTACCTCGCCGGCCTGGGCGGGGAGGTCCTGCTCTTCACCTCCCTCTACCTGGTCATGCCCCACGGCAGCATCGCCACGCGCCATGCCCTGGTCGGCGGTCTGGTTGCCGCCATCCTCTGGGAGATCAGTCGCCATGTCCTGGTCTGGTACTTCAAGACCCTGTCGTTGGTGAACCTCATCTACGGCTCCTTTGCCGGCGCCGTCGTCGTCCTGCTCACCTTCGAGGTCGCCGCCCTCATCCTCCTGTTCGGCGCCCAGGTCATCGCTGAGTTCGAGCGCTGCCAAGGGCCGGAGGAGGAGGCTTCTGGCTTCAATACCTGAACCGCACCCGCGCTTGCAACCGGCGCCGGGGCGCGGATAATCCGCCCCCTTTTGCCCCGGAGCCGATGCCGTGTTCAAGAACCTCCGTCTCTTCAAGCTGGACGACCCGGCCGCGGTCGACCTGGATCGTTGCGAGGCCCAACTGGCGGCGCGGCGCTTCCGCCCCTGCGGCCCCCTGGAGACGGCGACCATGGGCTGGGTCCCGCCCCTGGGTGAGGAGACCAGTGCCCTGAGCCATATCGCCGGTGATTGCGTCCTGGTCTGCGTCCGCCGCCAGGAGCGGCTGCTGCCTGCCGCCGTGGTGGCGGAGACCCTGGACGAGAAGATCGCCGAGATCGAGGATCGCGAGGCGCGCACGGTGGGGCGTAAGGAGCGGCGTCAGGTAAAGGACGAGGTGCTGCTGGACCTCTTGCCCCGCGCCTTCACTCGATCGCGCCGCGCCTGCGCCTACCTGGACCGCCAGACCGGCTGGCTGCTGGTGGACGCCGCTAGCGCCAAGGCCGCCGAGGACCTGGTGGACCTGCTGCGCGAGACCCTCGGCTCCCTGCCGGTGCACCCGCCGCGTCCGTCCCGACCGCCCGAACTCCTCCTGACCCAATGGGTCACCACGGGCGACCTGCCCGCCGGCCTGACCCTGGGCGATGAATGCGAGCTGCGCGATGCCCAGGACGAGAAGGCGGTGGTCCGTTGCCGCGGCCATGACCTGGCCGCCGAGGAGATCGCCACCCACCTGCGCGCCGGCAAGCAGGTCACCAAGCTGGCCCTGGACTGGCGGGAGGGCCTGACCTTCGTCCTCCAGGAGGATCTGTCCCTCAAACGCTTGCGCTTCGCCGACGAGCTGCTGGAAGAAGGTCTGGATGAGGGGCTGGAAGACGAGGCCGCCCGGCTGGATGCCGAGTTCATCCTCATGACCGGGGAACTGCGCGCCCTGCTGGCCTGCCTGGAGGAGGCATTCCTCCAGGCGGAGGCTCCCGCGGATCTGGCGGCTCCGGCGGCTCTGGCGGCGGAGTCCGACCCGCCGTTCTAGCCGCCGCTTGGGTGGAGGGCCGGGCGCTACCGCTGCCCTTCGCGCCCCGACTCAAGTACCAGCACCGTCAGACGCCGTAATAGCCCCGATACCAGTCCACGAAGCGTGCGACCCCCGTCTCCACCGGGGTATCGGGCTTATAGCCGGTATCCCGCACCAGGTCGGTGACATCGGCGTAGGTGTCCGGCACGTCACCGGGCTGGAGCGGCAGCAGGGTCTTCTCAGCCTTCCGGCCCAGGCAGTCCTCCAGCACCTCGATATAGCGCAACAACTCCACCGGGTGTTGGTTGCCGATGTTGTAGACCCGGTAGGGCGCGGCGCTGGTGGCCGGGTCCGGGGTGGCGCCATCCCAGGCCGGGTTGGCGGCGGCGGGACGGTCGAGGACGCGGATCACCCCCTCGACGATGTCGTCCACGTAGGTGAAGTCGCGGCGGTGGCGGCCGTAGTTGAAGACCTCGATGGGCTCTCCAGCGAGGATGGCCTTGGTGAACTTGAACAGGGCCATGTCCGGCCGGCCCCAGGGGCCGTAGACGGTGAAGAAGCGCAGGCCGGTGGTCGGCAGCCGGTAGAGGTGGCTGTAGGTGTGGGCCATGAGCTCGTTGGCCTTTTTGCTGGCGGCGTAGAGGCTCAGGGGGTGGTCGACGTTGTGGTGTACCGAGAAGGGCATGACGGTGTTGGCGCCATATACCGAGCTGCTGGAGGCGAAGACCAGGTGCTCGACCCCATGGTGCCGGCAGCCCTCCAGGATGTTGGCGAAGCCGGTGAGGTTGGTGTCCACGTAGGACATGGGGTTCTCGATGGAGTAGCGCACCCCGGCCTGGGCGGCCAGATTGACCACCCGCTGGGGTTGGTGCGCCCGAAAGGCGGCGGCGACGCCCTCCCGGTCCTGGATGTCCAGGCGCAGGTCGGTGAAGCCGGGATGCGTCAGAGTGCGGGCCAGGCGGGCCTCCTTGAGGCCCACGTCGTAGTAGTCGTTGAGGTTGTCGACGCCGATGACCTCGTCACCCCGTTCGAGCAGGCGCAAGGAGAGGGCGGAACCGATGAAGCCGGCGCTGCCGGTGACGAGTATTTTCATGAACGGGCCTCGTAGTGAATCCAATCGCCTGACTGCGGCCAGGGGCCGGCTGGCCTGAAATGATATACCCGAAGGCAGGGGGTGTCCCCAGCGGTGGACCGGGCTAGAATGGCCAGCATGAAAATGCGTCTTCACCCCCTTTACAAGAAATTCCTCCTGCTGGCCATGGTCCTGGGCCCCCTCTATTGGCTTACCCTGACCGAGGATGGCCAGTTGCGCGTGGACGCCGTCCTCCTGACCCTGGCCGGGGAGCCGGAGCTCAATCTGACCATCGAAGGGCTGAACGGCGAGCTTACGGAAGCCCAGTTTCACCAGCTTTTCCCCGACCTGGCGCTGGACTGCGCCCCGGCCGCGACCCCCTTTGGCGATCGGGCCTGCCGGGTCGAGATCAGCCTCTTCAACACGCTGCCGGCGCGGGCCTTTACCCTCTATATGGCCGGTGACCGGGCGCGGGCGGCGCGGGTGGATTACCGTCCGCGCTCCCAGGGGGCGCTGGAGGCGCAGTTGCGCCATCGCTTGGGGGTTACCGGCCAGCGGGACCCCGACCATCCCGATGCCCAGACCTGGCGGGTCGCCGATGGCCTGGTGCTGATGCCCGCCACCCGGCCCAAGGACCCGAGCCAGGCCGCCCTCTTCTGGCTCTCCGCCGCCGCGCTCAGCCAGGTCAAGGATCGGGGGGCGGTCGCGGAGTGAATCGTCCACCCGTTTCGGTTTTCCTCATTCCCAACCTTCCGCGGGTGCATTCCGGTCGGGGGACCCGTGCGAAACCCCCCTCCGGGTGCGCCCGGCGGGGGAACAGATGCGCTGGATTTCTCTCGCGTCAGCGGCCACCGGTTGGCTGACGGCTCTCAACCCATGCTCAGGAGTTTGACTCATGGCGAACGAAGGCTATCACGAACCCGTGGCGGAACTGTCGGACGAAACCCGCGACATGCACCGGGCCATCATCTCCCTGATGGAGGAACTGGAAGCGGTGGACTGGTATAACCAGCGCGTCGATGCCTGCAAGGACGGCGAACTCAAGGCCATCCTGGCCCATAACCGCGACGAGGAGAAGGAACACGCCGCCATGGTGCTGGAATGGATCCGTCGCCAGGACCCCAGCTTTGACCATGAATTGCGCGATTATCTGTTCACAGACCAGCCCATCGCCCATGAGAAGGGTGCCCATTAGCCCCGAGGTGCCCGGGCGCCCGGCGTGGCTCTAGCCGGAGGATAGACGACGGGTACCCTGATTACGGCGCCGGCGGACAGGCTCGGACCTCCAAGTCCGCGGAAGTGGAATATTCTGACTACTCGCTGATCGGTTTGGGAGTTGATCGCGGCTGGCAGTTTGTCTTCACTTCTCGCGCTGGCCAGCCAGCCGTCCCTCGTCGCACCACAACCCGGATTCCGAACGTCAGTACCCGAGGTCTGGATCACCCAATAAGGAGGCAACCCCTGTCATGAAAGAGACGATCAAGCGACTAACTCCCCCACCGGTACGGTCGCTTTTCACCCGCCTGGGGCGTTTTTACGCTACCCCACAGGTTACATTCCCCTCGCAGGAGGGTGCTTTCCAAACCCTCAAGGGACTTGGATGGAACCCGAGGACCTGCATCGACGTGGGTGCCTACCATGGCGATTGGGCCGGGATGTTCCGCTCCATCTTCCCTGACGCGAACGTGCTGATGATTGAGGGCCAGGACGCCAAGGAAGCCCGCCTGAAGGAGGTGGCGGCCGAGTCAGCCGGACATATCGACTATGCCATGTCCTTGCTGGGCGCCCAGGATGGCATCGAGGTCGAGTTTGCCGAGATGGAGACCGGTAGTTCCGTCTTCGAAGAGTCGAGCCCCTACGCGCGCCACAAGGTCAAGAAACAACTCGTGACCCTGGACACCCTGCTGAAGCGGCACCCGCGATTCGAGGGCGCACAGAGCCTCAAACTCGATACCCAGGGCTATGAGATGGAGGTGCTCAGGGGCGCCACGCAACTGCTCAGGACCGTCGAGACTGTCCTCATGGAAGTCTCCCTAGTGCCTATCAACCAGGGCGCACCGGCCTTTGCCGACATGGTCGCCTTCATGAGCGAACGCAACTTCAAGCTGTTCGACTTCTGCAGCCAGATCCGGCGTAAGGATGGGGTGCTGTGGCAAACCGATCTCATGTTCATCCGTAAGGATGCGGGTATCCACATCGAGAGTCGCCTGACCGAGGACAATTGGGCCAAGATCAAGTAGGCCTGTTGGCCGTTTGGGGCTGGCGGACGACTGATTCAGCCCGCCCGAGGCCAGGGTCATGAGTACGCCCACCATGTGTCTCGGGCAGATCAAAATCGGGTGGAGCAGCGTTGCCATTCGCCGGCCATCAATAGCAACTTCTTCCCCAACACGCCGGCTTGGTGGTTTTGGTCGTCCTCGCCCGGTGCCCACTATGCCTACGACGCGTGGAGCGTCCCCTTCCACGATGGCTACGTCCACGGCCACCATAAGAACTCTGCCTACTACGTGCGGCTCGTGCGCTGCGGACAGTGACTGGGTCCTTTTGGCACGGGCTGATGGGTGCCAGGACGCCGCCAGCGGTTCACCCTGATCCCGTCCACTGGGAAAAAGCGGGGAGCAACCGGCGATGACACCGGCTGCCTCATGGCGGTTTGGCGACGCCTGAAGAGGGATCACGGCGCGACCGGCTTATGCCTTATCGATAGATGTCGCGACGGTGGCCAAGATCCACGACCAAAATCAGGAGACGTCCGGCGTGGATTTCGTAAATGACGCGATAGTCCCCGACGCGAATCCGCCAGGCGTCTCGACCGGTGAGCTTCTTGGCTTCGGAGGGCCTCGGGTCATCCATCAGGCGGCGGATGGCAGTGATGATCCGCCCCTGTTCTGGTCGCGCGATTCGTGCAAGCGCCCGTTGCGCACGCCGTTCGATAAAGAGGCTATAGGTCAATCGCGGCCGCCGGCTTGAATTTCGCGCAGGGCCTGCTCGAAAGGTAGCGGTTCCGAGGGCGCTGCCTTCGCCGCGTCATAAGCGCGGATGTCATCGAGTTCTTCCAGGTCAGCTTGGATCTCCCGCCAGACGGCGAGCGGCAGCACGACGGCTCGGCGGTTGCCCGCTCCGTCAACCAGATACTCTTCGTGGACGGCGTTCATCGCATCACCTCACAGGCGTTGTGGCCGAAGGATTGTATATGCCTAAGGCGTGTCGAGCACGATCACCCCGGCAGAACCCAGTCGCTCTTCGGGGCGCTGCCGAGAATATCCCCGTGAATTCTGACCTGGCCGGCGATATCAGGATGGGGGTGACGATGCAAGGCTGGCGGGGCCTCCGTCGGCTCGTCCAGGGTCAGCACGATGATCTCGACGCGGCGATCATTGAAATCCTCGGGCAATGCGGTGGAAACCCGCCGATTCCTAACCTGGTCATAGAGTCGTTGAACCTGCATGTTGCGATGCTCCTGGAGGACTTGGACATCAGTTCGCCCACTACCATGCACCGGGGGCAGGGCAAAATCGGGAACTGAATCCGGCCCCATGGGCAGGGGGCTAGCTGAAAGCCCAGTGGTTTCTGGGCAACTTTTATGGCGCCAAGGTTGGAGAAGGAACCGGTATCAGCCTGGGCCTTTCCTCAGAGAACCACATCTGCAAGGCGGATTCCCCCGCCGGCCATTGGCCTTTGAGGCGGTTGACGGGCTCAGGCCCGGTGAAGGCGAGATAGCCGTATTTGCCATAGTGGGGCAGCTTGCGCGCCAGGCCGGGGAGGGCAGCGGCGGTGCCGGTGGCGATCAGACCCAGGGGATAGCCGGCTTGCTCTCGCACCAGGGCCAGGCTGGCGTCATCGCCCTCGATGACCTGGTCATCCAGGGTCAGGCGGCGGTGCATGGGGTCGAGGCCCGGCGCCCTGGCCGCCAGCTCCGTCAGGAAGCGGTTGCTCCAGCCCAGCAGCCAGACGGGTCGGTCCTCCGGCAGACGGTCCAGGTCCTGGTCCAGGACCAAGTCCCACCCTTTGGCCTGGCCAAGCCAGGCCTGCGCCAATTGACGGTAACCCGCCGCCAGATCAGTGGGTTCCGCCGCGGCCAGGACCATCAGACCGCGCTCGGCGCCGAAAAGGGCGCTGAGGCTGGGGGGATTCTCCCCCGGCGCCAGGTGGCGGAAGAGGTCGAACTCGGGGTCCAGGGCCAGGCGCAGGGGCGCGGCCGGCAGTTCGAGGTCAAACTCCAGGGTGCGGGCGTCCATGGGCAGGCGCCGCTGGACCAGGCCACCCTCGGCGAGGTGGACCACCAGGGGGACTTGCAACGGGAAGGGGGCCTCGGGCTGGGTCTGCTCCACCTGGCCCACCAGCCGGTAACCGCCTTTGGGCCGGGTGCCTGGGGTTGTATCCTCAATGGCCAGGTCCTGGACGGCCGTTTCCTTGCTAATTGGGGTCCCGTCAACCACTACTGCCCTGGTCGGAGGCTCGTCGGCCACTACCGCCTTGTTCGGGGTCGTCCCTGACGGGCCCTCGTCGCTGCGAGCCACCGTTTCAGCCGGTGGTTCGAGGATCACCCGGGACAGGCCCAACTTTGGGGCGCCGGTGCGCTGGGTCCAGGCGGCAAAGAAGTCCTGGAGATCCCGACCGCTGACCTGCTCGAAGGCGAGCCGGAGTTGCTCGTAGCCGGCGGCGCGGAAGGCGTTGTCGGCGTAGAAGCGGCGCAGACCGGCGATGAAGGTCTCATCCCCCAGGTCGCGGCGCAGCATGTGGAAGAGCATCAGGCTCTTGCCATAGCCGATGGCCTGGGAGGCGGAGCCGTGGCGGCCGCGGAAGGCATTGAGGGGGAAGTCCTCGCCGTCGCGCACATAGTCGGCATAGGCCTGGAGGCCGTCGCGCCGGTACTGGGCGCCCTGGCCCTCCCGCTCCTTGAGCAGATGGTCGGCCAGGTAGGCGGTGAGGCCCTCGCTCCAGTTGCCGGTCGCATAGTCGATATAGATGCTGTTGCCCCACCAGTTGTGCAGGATCTCATGGGGATAGGAACTGTGGAGGATGAAGGGCAGGCGGATGACCTGGGGGCCGAGGAGGGTGAAGGAGGGCATGCCGTAGCCCGTCTCCCAGAAATTCTCCACCAGGGCGAACTTGGCGTAGGGATAGGGGCCGATCAGGTCGCTGTAGAGGGCCAGATAGTCCGCCGTGGCGTCCAGGTAGCGCCGGGCCAGCGCCTCGTCCGCCTGGCGCAGGTAGACCTGGGCCTCCCCGTGGTCGGTGGGCTGGACATAGGCGGTGAAGGGGGCGGCGATGAGGTAGATGTCGTCCTGGGGCCGGTCCTCCCGCCAGGTCACGCGCACCCTTGCCGTGGTTGCCCCAGCCGGTTCCATGGTTGCCCCAGCCGGGGTGGTGCCGTCCGTGGCGATCGT
Source organism: uncultured Gammaproteobacteria bacterium (assembly GCA_937862735.1). GTDB lineage: Bacteria > Pseudomonadota > Gammaproteobacteria > Chromatiales > Chromatiaceae > M0108. The sequence continues at coordinate 32,229 of CALMDH010000080.1, read as the reverse complement.
TGGCGTGGTGTTCTCTGGGTAGGCACCCCGTGCGATGGTGGTTTGGTTGGGTCCGGCGCCCTGGGAGACGGCGCTCCAGCCGGGGGGCAGGTCCACCTGGAGACGGAAGCGATAGAGGGCGCCCGCGAATTGAGGATACCAGCCGCTGCCGCCGTCCAGGACCACGCCCTCGGCGCTGAGGATGCCCCGGGTCCACTGCCGGGTACGGCCCATGCCCTCCGAGACCCGTTCCAGGTCGCCACGGATGGAGCCGGCGTAGCTCAGGGTCACGGGGCCGGGGCCCTGGCGGTGCAGCCGGAACGTCTCCAGGCCACCCTTGGAGCCGAGGGGCTCCAGTCGCGCCGCGCCCGCCAGCACTCGGGGTTCAAGCCCCGGGTGGAGGAGGAAGGTCCAGTCCTCCCGCTCCTCCGGCAGGGTCAGGGTGGCGGTCACGGCCAGGATGCCCTGGTCCGGTTGCAGGCGAGCCTCCAGGTCGTAACCGATCAGGGTCTGGGCGCCCAAGCCGGGGACGGCAAGTAGCAGGAGGCAAAGGGCCAACCAGGGCCATGAGCCCTGGGTCTGGGGTCGAGCACGGCGAACCGTGATACCCAGCGGTAAGGGGGTCAAGGTCAAGGATGGGCGTGACATGGGGCTACCCCGCGACATATGGCTGAATATTTGACTGTATCAACCGCGAACGGATGTGCAAATTATCTGTCCCGACCGAGGAGCGCTAGGCAAGGGCTTTGGCACAGCCTCCCTTGGCCTGGCCAGGCATGGCATGGCCTGAACTGGTCTGCTCTGCTCTGGTGGGGAAAAAGGGCGCTACCAGCCTTCGAGAAATGGCGGCGGGCCAGTATGATCCGGCCCTACCTGACCCCAGATAGCGCCGAAGGGGGCGCATTCGACCCGGGAAAACCCAAGATCGATTCACGGTGGGAAGCAATAGACCATTTGTAACCGTTCAGTCCCCCTCTCCCCAACCCTCCCCCGCCAGGGGGGAGGGAGTTAGAGCACCAGCGGCTTGCGCTACCGAAGCCCTCCCGGGCGCGAGGGGTCTGAACGAATACGCCAATCTCTTCGATCCTGGGCTTGGGCCGGCCCCCCGACCTCTGCCATTTTCGCCACTTACAGCCAGTGAGAAACCCATGTCTGATCTGCCTCATCCCTTACGCGCGACAATTGGCGGCTTCCTGTTCCTCTGCCTGGTGCAGCCTGCCCTTGGCCAGGCTGCGACACCGCAGGAAGCCGTGCCCTTGGGGGAGGACCAACTCCTGGATACCCGCACCGCCGTGGTCGATCTGACCAACCTGACCAACCTCGAGGCCCTGATCCCCCGCCTGGCGGAGCGTCGGGTGGTTTTCGTCGGCGAGGCCCATGATCGCTATGAGGACCACCTCAATCAGTTGGCGATCATCCGTGGGCTGCACCAGCGGGGCGCGGACCTGGCCATCGGCATGGAGATGTTCCAGCAGCCCTTCCAGGCGGCCTTGGATGCCTATGTCGCCGGGGAGATCGACGAGGGCGAAATGCTGCGGCGCACGGACTACTTCGAGCGCTGGCGCTTCGACTACCGCCTCTATCGGCCCATCCTGCGCTTCGCCCGGGAGCATGGCATCCCCGTCATCGCCTTGAATCTGGAGCTGGAGATCACCGCCAAGGTCGGCCAGGGTGGGCTGGAGGCCCTGTCCCCGGAGGAGCGCGCCCGCATCCCCACGGAGATCGATGGCAGCGACCCCGCCTATCGGCAGCGGGTCAAGGCGGTCTTCGACCTGCATCCCAAAGGAAAGCAACTGGAGCAAAAGGAGGGGGGCGAGGGCCAGGACCCGAATCCGGACCAGGACTTCGAGCGCTTTCTCGCCGTCCAGTTGCTGTGGGACGAGGGCATGGCCGAGCGCGCCGCCCGCTATCTTCAGGACCATCCCGGTAAACAATTGGTGATTCTCGCCGGCAGCGGCCATCTGGAGTACGGCCAGGGCATCCCCAGCCGGCTGTTGCGTCGAATAGCCACGTCTACGTCAACGCCCCCGTCATCCGCCATCGTCCTCAATGGCGGCCAGCGCGACCTGGAGCCCCAGGTCGCCGACTTCCTGCTTTACCCCCGTCGGATCGAACTCGCCGCCACCGGCCGCTTGGGGGTGATGCTGGATACGGCGGCCAAGGGCTCCGGTGTCGCCGTCCAGGGCTTCAGCGACAACAGCGGTGCCTCCGCGGCGGGGATGAAGGAGGGCGACCGCATCGTGCGGATCGGCGACCAGGCCATTGATGTCTATGCGGACATCCGCCTGGCGCTCATGGACAGCCGTCCCGGTCAAAAGCTGCCGGTAGCCGTGGAACGAGGTGAGTCGGATGTTGCGGAACGTCTCACCCTGGAGGTGGAATTACACTGACCACCCGTCCCTGATGGCGGCCTCAGCCGTCTTCAGCCCTGTTCAGGCCCTGGCCTGACTGAAGACCCACGTGCCTCGGGTGGATCCGTCAGGAAGGGCAGTATCCCAGCTATTAAAGACGTGAGTTGAAGGTCCGGGCACGACGACCAATACGCACCTGGGGCAGGAAGAAGCCGATGAGGATGCCGCCGACGATGACCCCGCCGCCGATGAGGAACCAGCGCTGGTTGTTGCTGTGGTCCAATTCCCGGTTGATCTGTTCCAGTTCGGCCACCTGGCGGGTGAGATCGGCGACCGTCTGCCGCAGTTCACCCCGCTCCCGCAGGATGCGCGGGGCGTCGCCGGCGGCCTGGCGGATGCTGAGCAACTCCTCCTCCAGCCGGCGCTTGTCGGCGAGGGTGGCCTCCAGGCTGGCCTGGACCTCCTGCAGGGAGGGGGGCAGGGCGGCGAAGCGGGCCTCCAACTCCTGAACCTTGGCCTCCAGACCGGCGACCTGATCCCGGGCGGCGGGCTCCACCTGGAGCCGGTCGCTGGCGACGAAGCCGATGAGACCATCCTCGGTCTTGACCCTGGCATAGCCGCTCTTGTCGTTGCTGCCGAGGACCTCCAGGGGGGTACCGGTGGTCAGGGTGCGCCGCACCTTATACTTAAGGCTCTCGCCGGCCCGCAGGGGGACCTCGCACTGATCGCTGATGTAGCGGGTCTCGGCCCCCGCCAGGGACGGGGCGACCAGCCAGGGCGCGGCCAGCCACAGGGCCATCAAGAGACTCGGCAGGCGCCAAAGCGAGGATGCGCGGTGGTTCATGGCGTCAGTACCTTAACCGCCGGACTCCCAAACTGGACCCAGCAGCAGGAATTCCAGCAAGGCCTTCTGACTGTGCAGCCGGTTTTCCGCCTCATCCCAGACCACCGACTGGGGACCGTCGATGACCCCGGCGGATACCTCCTCGCCGCGGTGGGCCGGCAGGCAGTGCATGAAGAGGGCGTCCGGCCGGGCCAGGGCCATCATGGCCTCGTCGACGATGTAGCCGGCGAAGGCGCGCAGGCGGGCCTCCTGCTCGGCCTCCTGGCCCATGCTGGTCCAGACATCGGTGACCACCAGGTCCGCCCCGGCCACCGCCGCGCGGGGGTCGCGCAGCAGGACGCAGCGCTCGCCGGCGGCGGCGAGGAGCCCGGGGTCGGGGTCGAAGCCCTCCGGACAGGCGATGCGCAACTGAAAATCGAACAGGGGCGCGGCCTCCAGGTAGGACTGGCACATGTTGTTGCCATCGCCCACCCAGGCGACGGTGCGGCCGCGGATGTCGCCGCGATGCTCCCACCAGGTCTGCATGTCCGCCAGCAACTGGCAGGGGTGGAGGTGGTCGGTAAGGGCGTTGATCACCGGCACCCGGGAATGGGCGGCGAACTCCTCGACGATGGCATGGGCGAAGGTGCGGATCATGATCACGTCCACCATCCGCGACAGGACTCGGGCGCTGTCGGCGATGGGCTCGCCCCGGCCGAGCTGGGTGTCCCGGGGGGAGAGGAAGATGGCATGGCCGCCGAACTGGGCCATGCCGGCCTCGAAGGAAACCCGGGTGCGGGTGGAGGCCTTCTCGAAGATCATGCCCATGACCTTGTTGGTCAGGGGGGCATGGACTTCCCCAGCGCGATGCAAACGCTTCAGTTCCGTGGCCCGCCGCAGCAGCTCACGGGCCTCGTTCGGGGTCAGGTCAGTCAGGCGGAGGAAGTGGCGGGGGGGGCGCGGGTCCGTCATGGCGATCTCAGCTTCCATGGGCCGGGGGCGACGGGGTGGCCAGGAAATCCCCGATCAGCCGCGCCAGCCCCCCGACCAGCAGGTCGGCCTGGGCCGGTTCCAGGATCAGGGGCGGCAGCAGCCGGATGACCCGGTCGGCGGTGACGTTGATCAGCAACCCGGCGGCCAGGGCCTGAGCGACCAATTCGGCGCAGGGGCGGTCGAGCTCGATGCCGATCATCAGCCCCCGTCCGCGGATGTCCAGCACCCCGGGCTGGTGGGCCAGGGCCTGGCGGAAGCCGGCCAGGATCTGCTCGCCCCGCTCGGCGGCCCGGGCCGTCAGGCCCTCGGCCTCGATGGTCGCCAGCACGGCGCTGGCGGCCCGGCAGGCCAGGGGGTTGCCGCCGAAGGTGGAGCCGTGCGTGCCGGGGCCCAGGACCTCCGCCGCCGCCCCTCGCGCCAGGCAGGCGCCGATGGGCACGCCGTTGGCCAGGCCCTTGGCCAGGGTCATGACGTCGGGCTGGATGCCACTGTGTTGATGGGCGAAGAGCTTGCCGGTACGGCCCATGCCGGTCTGGATCTCGTCCAGCATCAGCAGCCAGGCGTGGCGGTCGCAGATCTCCCGCAGGCGCGGCAGGTAGTCGGCGGCGGGGACGCGGATGCCGCCCTCGCCCTGGATGGGCTCGACCAGGATGGCGACCAGGTCGTGGCGGTTGGCCCCGGCGGTCTCCACCGCCGCCAGGTCGTCGTAGGGGACGCGGACGAAGCCCTGCACCAGGGGCTCGAAGCCGGCCTGGACCTTTCGGTTGCCGGTGGCGGTGAGGGTGGCCAGGGTACGGCCGTGGAAGCTGTTCTCCATGACCAGGATGGCGGGTTTCTCCACGCCCCGGTGGTGGCCATGGAGACGGGCCAGCTTGATGGCGGCCTCGTTGGCCTCGGCCCCGGAGTTGCCGAAGAAGACCCGGTCCATGCCCGCCAGGGTGGTCAGGCGGGCGCCGAGTTCGGTCTGGGCGGCGATCTGATAGAGGTTGGAGGTATGCACCAGGGTACCGGCCTGGTCGCACAGGGCCTCCCGCACCGCGGGGTGGGCATGGCCCAGCCCGCAGACAGCGATGCCAGACAGGGCGTCGAGATAGCGCGTGCCGGCCTGATCCCAGAGCCAGGCGCCCTCGCCGTGGGTGAAGGTGACGGGCAGGCGCCGGTAGGTCGCCATCAAGGGGTCGGTCATGCTCAGAACCCTTCCATAGCCAAAAAGAAAAAGGCGGCTCCGGCTGAACGGGAGCCGCCTCGGATCACACTGTCAAGGGGTGGGATTATAGCCAGGTCCGTGAAGCGCTGCCAAGCCCTTGACTACCATTACGATTTTGCGACATGTTGCGCAAGGGGGACAGGTCTGAACAGGGCCTGATTTCACCTGGCCATTTGGCGTGAAAGTCACGATAAAGACGTGCATTTTCATTGGGTTGGCGCGGGCGCTCCCGCCAGTTGGGGACAAGCGCGCCAGCGAAGCCTTTCCCTTCCGGGGCGTGCCTGGCCCAACCCCATGGCAGTAAGCCAACCTCACGACAGTAAGAGGGGAAATCCGCCGGGGATTTGATTATCCTTGAGCCTGCCTCCCGGAGATAGCGAGAATGCCAGCGCCCGATGAATCTGCGCGACATCAAGTACATCCTGGCCGTTGCCGATGCCCGCCACTTCGGCAAGGCCGCCGAGAACTGCTTCGTCAGCCAGCCGACCCTGAGCGGACAGATCAAGAAACTGGAGGAGGAACTGGGGGTGATCCTCTTCGAGCGCACCAACCGCTCGGTCGAGATCACCCCCATCGGCCAGACCATCCTTCACCATGCCCGTCTGTTGCAGGAGCAGGTGGAGGCCATCGAGCGGGTCGCCCGCGCCCATCAGGACCCGCTGGACGGCCCCCTGCGCATCGGCGCCATCCCCACCCTCAGCCCCTACCTCGTCCCCTTGCTGCTGGTGCCCCTCAAGCGCCAGTATCCGCAACTGCGCCTGGTCCTGTCGGAGGAGTTGACCGAATCCCTGCTGGCCCGCCTGCAGCGGCATGACCTGGACGCCGCCCTGCTGGCCACCCCCGTCGACCAGCCCGAACTGGTCCAGGCCCCCCTCTTCGACGAGCCCTTCTGGCTGGCCCACCCCCGGAACCATCCGCTCTATCTAAAGGACGAGATCAGCGCCCAGGACCTGACCGAGATCGAGCTGCTCCTCCTCGCCGAGGGCCATTGTCTGACCCATCAGGTCATGGAGGTTTGCCACCTGCGGGAACGCCCCCACCAAGGGGAGATGGCGGACCTGCGGGCGGCCAGTCTGGAAACCCTGCTGCAACTGGTCGGGGCCGGCTTTGGTTGCACCCTGGTCCCGGCCCTGGCCATCCGCGGCGGCTGGATGACCGATTCCGGCATCATTGCCCGGCGCCTGGAACTGCCCGACGCCTTCCGCCGCATCTCCCTGGTCTACCGGCGCAGTTTCCCCCGGCCCCAGGCCCTGGCAGCCTTCGCCGGCGTGCTGCTGGCGCATCTGCCCAACACCGTCCGCCGGCTGGCGGAGCCCGACGCCCCCCTCGCCCGGGCTCAGGCCGCCATGCCGGCCTGAGCCCGGGGCTGATCCCGCCAGGCCGGTCCGTGCGCAGCGGCTATCTGCTCCTGGAGACCAGCGCCTCCCACCCGGGCCTGGTGCGCGTCTTCATCGCCGCCGCGCTGCCGCCGCTCCCAGGCCCCGCCGCCGACCCGGCGCTGCGCCAAGCCGTGCGCTGCGCGGACATCGATCTGGTCCGCATGCATGCCCATGAGCTGCTGCGCCGCCGCCTGGTGGATATTGATGTCGGCCTATACCGGGCTGGCCCCCTGGAGGCGGTTGCCGCGGTCGAATCCATTGATCTGGACCACCGGCGGGTCTATCTCGACCCCGTCCTGGCCAACGACCCCGGGCTGGGGCCAGCCATCGCCGCCCTGATCGCCCGGCGACAGCGCCACGACCGTGTCTGGGAATGGGTGGGCATGGCGGCCCTGGGGTTGCTGCTGATCAAGCTCTTGCTTGATATCTGAAGCCCCTGAAGATCCGATCCCTGAAGGTTGAGCCCCCTCCGAAAAGCCGACTACAAGGTATGCCAGTGAACGTCGATGGTTATAACCTGCTGACGCGGTATCGAAAGTATCCCTCGGTATTCACTGACATAGACCCGGAACTGGCTTTGCGGAGGGGGCTCAAGACGTCTGGCCATGAAGATTCTGCTCGCCCCTAATGCCCTCAAGGGGAGTTGCGGTGCCGGCGCCGCGGCCCGGGCCCTGGCCCGGGGGGTGCGCCGGGCGGCGCCGGGGGCCGAACTGGTCGCGGTGCCGGTCGCCGACGGGGGGGATGGCCTGCTGGAACTGGCCCTGGATGTCCTGGCGGCCCGGCGCATTGCGGTCCGGGTGACCGGTCCCCGTTTCGCCCCGGTCGAGGCGGCCCTGGCCTGGGTGCCGGAGCGCCGGCTGGCCCTGATCGAGATGGCCCTGGCCAGTGGCCTGGCCCTGGTGCCCGAGGCCGAGCGCAACCCCCTGCACACCACGACCCGGGGGACCGGTGAACTGATCCGCGCCGCCCTCGACCTGGGGGCCGAGATCCTGCTGGTGGGCATCGGTGGCAGCGCCACCACCGATGGCGGCATCGGCATGGCCAGCGCCCTGGGGTACCGGTTCCTCGACGCCGCCGGGCGCGAGGTGCCGCCCACCGGCGCCGGTCTTGCCTCCATCGCCCGCATCGACGCCAGCGGCGCCGATCCGCGCCTGGCCAGGGTCGACCTCCAGGCGGTATGCGACGTGGACAATCCCCTGACGGGTCCCCGGGGCGCGGCGGCCGTCTATGGTCCCCAGAAGGGGGCCAGCCCGGAACAGGTGGCACGGTTGGATGCCGGGCTCGTCCACCTCGCGGCCCTGGTGGCGGAGGGGTTCCCGACCGGGGTCTGCCTGTCCAGGGATGAGGTCTCCGAATCCAGGGCCCTGGTGAAAGAGCTCAGCGGGTTAGTATTCGTTTCCACTGACCCGCCAAACGAGTCAAGGGTCGTGGTATCCGAACTCGGTCACGCGGGGACCCCCAAGGGCATCACGGCACGGCCGGCCCCGGGGGCGCTGGCCGAACAGCCTGGAGCCGGTGCCGCCGGTGGTCTGGGTTTCGGTCTGCGGGCCTTTTGTGGCGCCCGGTTGCGGCCGGGGGCGGAACTCGTTCTGGAGATGCTGGATTTCGATCGCCATCTCGCCGGGGCCGATCTCGTCCTCACCACGGAAGGGCGGCTGGATAGCCAGACCCTGGCCGGCAAGGCCCCGGCGCTGGTCGCCGCGCGGGCCAGGCAGGCCGGCATTCCCTGTATCGCCATCGCCGGTAGCCTGGAACCTGGCCTGTCGGGGCTGGCGGACCGGGGTTTCACCGCCGCCCTCAGCCTCTGCCCCGGCCCCCTGAGCCTGACCGACGCCATGGCCCAAGCCGAGGACCTGCTCGCGGCGGCGGCGGAGCAGGTGGTGAGGATTTTTCTCGCCGGCCGCCAGCCCCCGGCGGGTATTTCCTGATGCCACCTGATCCCAAAGCTCCCCTTTTCGCCTTCGGTCCGGCGGGGCAGAATAGGGCCACAAGACCTCCGTTCTTGCCACCACGCCCCTGACGGGGACCCTCGCCTGCCTGATATCCGTCCTACCCTGTTGCCATGTATAGACAGCGCGCATCCATCATCGGCTCTTTCACGGCTCGGCCGAACTCACCCAGTCTGCGGAAATACCTCCCGCATCCCCTGGTCCTCACCCTCATGACCCTCCTGCTCGCCCCGCTTCCGGTCAAGGCGGAGAAGTTGCCACCGATCTGGGGCTATGGGGTCAAAACCTGCACCGCCTTCAACGCCGCCGTCAAAGGGCGTGACGCCGGGGATGATCTTCAGGACCTGGAATATCTGCGCTACAAGGACTGGCTTACCGGCTTCGTCACCGGGCTCAACCTGTCGCTGGGCAAGGACGTCCTGGTCGGCGCGGACATCGACGGTGCCCTGAACCGCATCGCGGCCTGGTGCAAGGGCCATGAAAAGGAGGATTTTTTCACCGCTAGCATGGACCTGGTGCGGATGCTCGGCAAGCTGCGCTAGCTTTGGTGAGCGGCATCACCACCCCGGGGCTCAATGGCAAGCGATGGCGATGGCGGCAGGGGAACCGGCATTGCGGTTGCTGGAAACCTGCGGTTGCTGGAAACCAGGCTCAATCTCCAATGACTGGCTTTTGGTGGCGCCAATGACTGGCGCTGGGAAGCTGGACGAGGATGCCACCTAAGCCCCTGGACCTGTTGCGGCGCGTCTTTGGCTATGCCCAATTCCGCGACCGCCAGGCGGCCATCATCGACCAGGTCATCGCTGGCGGCGACGCCTTGGTGCTCATGCCCACCGGCGGTGGCAAGTCCCTCTGCTACCAGATCCCCGCCCTGGCGCGGCCCGGCACCGGCATCGTCGTCTCGCCCTTGATCGCCCTGATGCAGGATCAGGTGGACGCCCTGCGCCAACTCGGGGTGCGGGCGGCCTTCCTCAATTCCTCCCAGACCTGGGAGGAGGCGCGGGAGGTGGAGCAGGGCCTGGTCACCGGCGACTTCGACCTGCTCTACGTCGCCCCGGAGCGCCTGCTCACCGAGCATTTCCTGGCCCTGCTGGACCAGAGCCGCATCGCCCTCTTCGCCATCGACGAGGCCCACTGTGTCTCTCAGTGGGGCCATGACTTCCGCCCCGATTACATCCAGCTCAACCTGCTGCATGAGCGCTGGCCCCAGGTGCCGCGCATTGCCCTCACCGCCACCGCCGATCCGCTGACCCGGGAGGAGATCGTCCAGCGCCTCGGCCTCCGGGAGGCCGAGCTGTTCCTGTCCAGTTTCAACCGGCCCAACATCCGTTACCGGGTGGTGCAGAAGGACCAGCCCCGTCGCCAGTTGCTGCGTTTCCTGCGCACCGAGCACGCCAAAGACTCGGGCATCGTCTATTGCCTGTCGCGGCGCGGGGTGGAGGAGACCGCCGAGTTTCTGCGCGGCGAGGGCTTCCATGCCCTGCCGTACCACGCTGGCCTGGACGCGCAGACCCGCCGCCGCCACCAGGCCGCCTTCCTGCGCGATGACCCGATCATTATGGTCGCCACCATCGCCTTCGGCATGGGCATCGACAAGCCGGACGTGCGTTTCGTCGCCCACCTCGACCTGCCCAAGAGCGTCGAGGGTTACTATCAGGAGACCGGCCGCGCCGGGCGCGACGGCCAGCCGGCCAACGCCTGGCTGGCCTACGGCCTGTCCGATATGGCGGCCCTACGCCATTTCATCGACAGCTCTGAGGCCGAGGAGCGCTTCAAGCGCGTCGAGCTCCACCGCCTCAACGCCATGCTCGGCTACTGCGAGACCACCGCCTGCCGCCGTCAGGTGCTGCTCAACTACTTCGGCGAGGAACTATCCCGGCCCTGTGGCAACTGCGACACCTGCCTGGAGCCGGTGCAAAGCTGGGACGGCACCGAGGCCGCCCGCAAGGCCCTGTCCTGCATCTATCGCACCGGCATGCGGTTCGGCACCAACTACCTCATCGACGTCCTGCTGGGCAAGGACGATCCGCGCATCAGAAGCTTTGGCCACGACCGGGTCTCCACCTTTGGCATCGGCCGGGAACTGAGCGCGGAGGAGTGGAAGTCGGTTTTTCGCCAACTGGTGGCCGCCGGCCTGGCGAGCGTGGATGTGGCGGGCCATGGCGCCCTCAAGCTCACCGAGCTGAGCCGGCCGGTGCTGCGTGGCGAGCAGGCGGTGCGTTTCCGGCGCGACCCCAAGCCACGCGGTCGGCTGGGACCCTTTGGCTCAGATCAGGCCGGCGGCCGCGGTGGCGGCGGCAGCCGTGATGGTGGTCGTGGCGCTGGTCGCGGTGGGTTTCTCGGTAGCGACCGGGCCGGGAATGGGGTTGGAAGCCGCGATCGGCGCCTATCCGGCTTCGAGGGCGACCCGGAGGCACTGGCCCTCTGGGAACGGCTGCGCGCCCTGCGTCGCGACCTGGCCCAGGCCCAGAACCTGCCACCCTACGTCATCTTCGGCGACATCACCCTGCGGGAACTGGTCCGCCGCCGCCCCCGCGACCTGGACGAACTCAGCCAGATCACCGGCGTCGGCGCGGTCAAGCTGGAGCGCTACGGCGCGGACTTCCTCGCCGCCCTGGCCGCCCATGCCGCCGTGAATATTGGCGCATGACGTGAACGACGGCGGTGCCTGAACGATGGGATATCAAGATCATCACCACCTTGGCTACCCTGGCCAAACTGGCCGTGCGTGCTGGCCTGGACACGGTACTTTGCGCGCTCACTCCCCGGGACGATAATCCGTTTCCATGAAGCAGCGTTCCGGTGACTCTTGCGATATTCAGCCCTCCTGCCCGGTCAGGGCTGCCGCCGAGCCCGTCAAAACTGCCGTCGACGCGGCCGCCGAGGCCGGGTTGCCGGTTGCTCTCTCCGAGTCGGACAACCCCGCCCACCCCTTGGCGGCCGAGGTCGCCCGGCTGACCGCCTGCCTGCAAGCCGAGCGGGAGGAGCATCGGCGCATCGAACGGGAACTGCGCACCAGCCAGGAGACACTCCAGGCCTTCATGGACGCCATCACCGAATCGGCCCTGCTCATGGACGCCCAGGGCTGGCTGCTGGCGGCCAACCAGACCATGCTCGCACGGCTCCGTCTGGACCCCCGTGCCGCGATCGGCAGCTCGGTCTATACCCTGGTCCCGCCGGACGTGGCCGCCCGGCGCCGGGCCTATGTCGAGCGGGTCATTCAGACCGGGCAACCCCTCAGCTTCGAGGACGAACGCCTGGGCCGGTGCATCGAGAACAGCCTCTATCCGGTGTTCGACGACCGGGGTGCCGTTACCCGCCTGGCTGTGCTGGGCCTCGATATCACCGAACGCCGGGAGACGCAGGCCGCTCTGGAGGAAAACCGCCGGCGGTTGCAAACGCTCATCAGCAATCTGCCAGGGATTGCCTACCGCTGCCGGAATGATCCCGATTGGTCCATGGAGTTCCTGAGCGAGGGCTGTCAGGGCCTGACCGGCTATACCGCCGCGGAACTGATTGGCAACAGCGCGTGCAGTTATGCCGATCTGATCCATCCGGCCGATCGGCAGGCGGTCTGGGAGGGGGTTCAGACAGGGGTTCGCCACCAGGGGCCCTTTCAGTTGACCTATCGTATTCGCACCGCCGACGGCGGGGAGAAATGGGTCTGGGAGAAGGGGCAGGGGATCTTCGATGTCGCCGGCCAGTTGGAGGCGCTGGAGGGTTTCATCACCGACATCACCGAACGCCGCCTGGCGGAGATGCGGCTCAACCAGACCCTGGCGGAGCTGGAACAGGCCAACCGGGCGTTGGCGCAAGCCAACGGGGCACTGGAAGAAGCCAAACGGGCCCTGGAGCAAAGCCTCGCCCGGCAGGCCGAGCTGGCGGTCCGCGATCCCTTGACGGGGCTCTACAACCGCCGCGACATGGATCGGGCCCTGCGCGAGGAACTGGCCCGCTGCGCCCGCTATGGCCAGCCGGTGGGTTTCCTGATCCTCGACCTTGATCACTTCAAGGCGATCAACGATACCTGGGGGCATCCCGCGGGGGATCAGGTCCTGATCGCCCTGGCCCGCCTGCTGGAAAAGGAGGTCCGCCCGAATGATCGCCTCATTCGCTATGGTGGCGAGGAATTTGCCCTCATCGCCCCGTTTCTCACTCCCACCGCCGGGGTGATGCTGGCGGAGCGCATCCGCGCGCGTGTCGCCGCGACCCCCCTTGCGTTCATCGGACCCGATGGGCAGGCGCGCGCGGTGCGGCTGACGGTCAGCCTGGGTCTGGCCTGTACCCCGACGGATGCCAGCACGGCCGATGGGCTCCTGGCCCAGGCCGACGCCGCCCTATACCGGGCGAAACGGCGGGGTCGTAACCGGGTGGAAGGGCCCGTCGCCAGCGCGGGTGAGCACGAGGAATCGTGACCCGCCGTCAGCGGTCACCCGATCGTTGTTCCCAGACATCCTTAATCCAGATTCTTCAGCGGTCATCCCATCGGGATCCCCAAGCTCCGAGCCTCCCCGCATAGTTCCCTCTCCAGGGACATGCGATCATAACGGCCCCTCCAACCGCGACCCGGCACCGCCATGACCTCTGCTATTGAAATCACGGACACCCTTCGTCTGGAACTGCGTAATGAGGTCTCCGAGATCGAACGGCTGGCCAGCGCCCTTCAGGCGTTTGGCAAGACCCAGCTCATGCATGGCCGCACCCTCTACGCCGCCAATCTGGCCGCGGAGGAGCTGGCCCTCAATCTCATCTCCTATGCCTGGGATGATGGCCAGGAGCATGTCTTTACCGTTGAATTCAGCCTGACGGAGATCGAGGGGCGGCGGGAACTGCACCTGTTGCTGGTCGACGATGGCCTGGCCTTCGACCCCTTAAGCGTTGAGGAGTGGAGCCCCGCCGCGCTCACCCCCGATCAGGTGGAAAACATCCAATTGGGCATTCGCCTGGTGCGGATGGTGGCCGATGTCTGTCACTACGAGCGTCGGGAGGGGCGCAACCGGGTCCTGCTGCGCTTCCATGACGTCGAGGATCGCGCGGCCATTGCCTCCACCCTGGCCGAAAAGCGCGTCTTTCCCCCGTCCCCGGAGTTCGCCGCCAGGGCCCGGATCGGCTCACTGGCGGCCTACCGGGAACTCTACGCCCGCAGCATCCAGGACCCCGCGGCCTTCTGGGCCGAGCAGGCCGAAGGGCTGCACTGGTTTCACAAGTGGGAGCGGACCCTGGAGGCGGACTTCGCCAGCGGCGAGCATCGCTGGTTCCTGGGCGGTCAGCTCAATGTCGCCTATAACTGCCTGGACCGCCACCTGGAGACCGGGCGCAATAACAAGGCCGCCCTCATCTGGGAAGGGGAGGGCGCCCAGGAGTCCCGCACCCTCACCTACCAGCAGTTGCACCGGGAGGTCTGCCGTTGCGCCAACGTCCTCAAGCGCCTGGGGGTGCGCAAGGGCGACCGGGTGACCATCTACCTGCCCATGATCCCGGAACTGGCCATCGCCGTCCTCGCCTGCGCCCGCATCGGGGCCATCCACTGCGTGGTCTTCGGCGGCTTTTCCGACCTGGCCCTGCGCGACCGCCTGCGCGACAGCGAGAGCGAGCTGCTCATCTGCGCCGACGCCTACCGCCGCGGCGGCAAGCTGGTCCGCAGCAAGGACACCGCCGACCGGGCCCTGGAGGGACTGGACCGGGTGCGCAGCGTCCTGGTCGTCCGCCGCACCGGGGAGCCAGTTACCATGACTCCGGGGCGGGATGGCTACTGGGACGCCGAACTCGCGGCCCCCGGCGTCACCGATGTCTGCGCCGCCGAGCCCATGGACGCGGAGGACCCCCTCTTCATCCTCTACACCAGCGGCAGCACCGGCAAGCCCAAGGGCGTGCTGCACACCCAGGCCGGCTATCTGCTCTATGCCCAGCAGACCTTCCAGTGGGTCTTCGATATCCGCGAGGAGGACACCTACTGGTGCACCGCCGATATCGGCTGGGTCACGGGCCACAGCTACATCCTCTATGGCCCCCTCGCCAGCGGCGCCACCAGCCTCATGTTCGAGGGCGTGCCGAATTACCCCCGTCCCGATCGCTTCTGGGAGATCATCGAGAAGTACCGGGTCAACATCTTCTACACCGCACCCACCGCCCTGCGCGCCCTGATGAAGGAGGGCGACGAATGGCCCGCCCGCCGCGATCTCAGCTCCCTGCGCCTGCTGGGCACCGTCGGCGAGCCCATCAACCCCGAGGCCTGGATGTGGTATCACCGGGTCATCGGCAAGGGCCGCTGCCCCATCGTCGACACCTGGTGGCAGACCGAGACCGGCGGCATCCTCATCGCCCCCCTGCCGGGCGCCGTCCCCGCCAAGCCCGGCTCCGCCGGCCTGCCCCTACCGGGCGTCCAGTTCAGGATCATCCAGGAGGACCAGAGTGAGACCGCCGTCAACCAGGGCGGTTGGCTGGTGATGACCCACCCCTGGCCGGGTCTGATGCGCCGGGTCTATGGCGACCCGGACCGTTTCCGCAAGACCTATTTCTCCCAGTTCCCCGGGGTCTATACCACTGGTGACAGCGCCCGGGTGGACGAGGACGGTTACGTCTGGCTCATGGGTCGCATCGACGACGTCATCAACGTCTCCGGCCACCGCCTGGGCACCGCGGAGATCGAGAGCGCCCTGGTCGCCCACCCCGCCGTGGCCGAGGCCGCCGTGGTCGGCATCCCCCACGCGATCAAGGGCCAGGGCATCCACGCCTTCGTCACCCTCAAGACCGCCGTGACCAAAAGCGCCAGCCTGGTGGTGGAGCTGCGGCAGAAGGTGCGCCAGGAGATCGGCCCCATCGCGGTCCCGGATGCCATCTGCTTCGGCGATGCCCTGCCCAAGACCCGCTCGGGCAAGATCATGCGTCGCATCCTCGGCCGCATCGCCAGTGGCGAGACCGGCAATCTTGGCGACACCAGCACCCTGACGGAGCCCACCGTGGTCGATGAACTCATTAGGGAGCGGGTTTATCGCTGAAGCAGGTCAGTTCGCCGCCGGCAAGGGGGGCCAATGTCTTCGATGATCGGCAGTAGGAGTTAGCGATCGCTTGGTGGGATCGTGTGGAGGATAAAATCACCGGCGCCGCGCACTTCCAGTAACTGGTTGATCAGGTCACCACCGCAGTGTTGTTCGATGAAGGCGATTGCTTCCCGCAAACGCTCCCATTGTGCCCGCCGATCAAGTCCCGCTTCGCGGAGCGCGATGACACCAGGGTGGAGATCAACATTGTTCGCCAGGCGAATGAAATCGCCGACATTGACGGTCACGACGATCTGACTATGGTCGTAGGCGTAGCGCCACACCCGTAAGTCAGGCTCACCCTGCAAACCAATATAAATTGCGGCCTCCGCCTCCAAGCCCAACTCATTGGCCCAACGGGCAAGGAGGGGCGAGAGGTTTTCATCGATCAGAAGCTTCACTCGCGGACCGCCTGATCCTTAACGCCTGCGCTGGTCGGCCTGGGGCATTCCCAAGGCGGGACAAGATCTGCGCATAGCGCAAAGCGCGCTCACCAAGCTGTGGGTAATCAGCCTTGATCTCGGCTGGGGGTACTCCCCGGCGGAGCTGTTCCACTACCTGTGTAAGGGGTACTCGCGTGCCTTTGAAGACCGGCTCGCCAGAGCAGACCTCGGGCCGGGCTTCAATCAGATCCGATCCCGTTCGATACTCTCGCAAAGCCACGTGGGTGCTATGAACGATCTGGGTCAGGTCAAAGGTCAAAGGAACATCACCAAAACGAACCACCTTGCGACCGATCCGTCGCCAAGCGCCAACCTGAGTCTGCTTGCGCTGCAAGGTACGGTAGAGATCTCGCCGGTCCTCAGGCTTCAAAACGACTCCAGCCTTTTCCAGGGACCCCTTGAGCTTGAAATACACTACCTCCCTGAACGCCAGCCGATGGCGCATCCGTCCATCCGAATCGGCCGGCAAGCCCAGCACCCGGGAAAATTCCTGCCGGATCAGGTTCGGCTTTTGGGCCGTGACCGCGGCGGCGATACGGGTTTCGAAGGTTAGGGACATGGCATCACCGTAAATATGATTCGCAATGAATCATATATTAGACAAATCTGGGGGCTTAGTTTAGTTGGGGTGGCGGGATTCCGATCTCAGGCGACCTCCCGTCTAACCTCGATCACCTTGTCCACGAATTCGAGGGCGTGGCCCCGGCGTTGCATCTCCGACCGCACCACCGCGGTGGGAATCGGGGTGCAGAGGTCCTCCAGGAAGATGCGGGCCATGTGGACCATGAACTCCGGTTGGTCCTGGTGGTGGATGCGGCAGGGCAGGCGGTAGACCCGTACCCGGGCCTCGTCGATGCGGGCGCAGGCGGCGATGAAGCCCTCGATGTCGAGCTGGTTCAGGCCGGCGATGCCAAGGTGCGCCAGCGAATCCACCAGGTTCGCGGCGCTGCCTTCGTCGCCGTTGAGGGTGAAGACCAGGCTGCCGCCGGGGTTCAGGGAGTCGAAGGCGGTGCGCGCCAGGGTGCCCCAGTCCTCGTGGAAGTAGTAGATGGAGTGGGTGAAGGTGTGGAGGTCGCAGGGTCGCTGGTCGGCGCTGAGCTGGTGGTAGTCCAGTTCCAGGATGGTGGCGGGCAGCCGGAGGGCCGCGACCCGCTGGCCCAGGTCCAGCAGGCTGACGGCATCGCGCTCCACCAGGGTGATGCGGGGGAAGGGCCGAAAGAGCCCTACCAAGCGGCCCCGGCCGCTGCCGATGTCCAGGACGTGATCCCGACGCGCCAGTCCGGGAAGGATGTGGCGGGTGAAGAGACCCTCCAGGGCCGGGGTCTCGGCGCTGGCGTCGTAGAGCAGGGCGAGCAGGGTCTTGGCGTAGTGGGGCTCCAGGGTGTCCCAGCCAAGGCCGATCTCCGCGGGCAGGGGGTATCGTTCAAGGAAGTCCCGGATCCGACTCGCGGGGAGGCGGGCGCCGGCGGGGCAGGGGTGGTTGAAATCAAACCGCTCGACCAGGTTCAGGCCGGGGCGGCTCAGGTCAGCGGGACTCAGCTCAGGGCGACTCAAGTCGGCGGATGCTGACGCAGATAGGCCGCCAATTCCGTCTCGGGCATGGGCTTGCTGTAGGCGAAGCCCTGCACCCACTCCACTCCCAGGGCCTGGAGTTCCTCGCGCTCGCCGGCATCCTCCACGCCCTCACCGATCACGGTCAGGCCCAGGTCGCGGCCCAGATCGACGATGGATCTGGTGATGGCGCGGGTCGGGGCGTCGCGGTGGATGCGCGCGACGAAGGCACGGTCAATCTTGAGGCCGTCCACGGCCAGGTCGCGCACCGCGGAGAGGCCACACCAGCCGGCGCCGAAGTCGTCGAGGAGGACCCGCACCCCCAGGACGCGCAGGGCGCGCAGCACCTCGTTGGCGGTGTCCGGGTTGAGGATGAGGGCGTCCTCGGTGACCTCGATGATCAGGCTGTGGGCGGGGGCCTTGGCCTGGTCCAGGGCGTCCCGGACCTGATCCAGCAGCCAGGGGGTGACCAGGTCCGGGGAGACGTTGACGGTCACGGCATGACCCTGGCCCAGGCGGTGGATGGTGGCGACGGCGCGATGCAGGACCAGTTGCGTCAGGGGGACCATGAGCCCGGCATGCTCGATCTCCCCAAGGAACTGGCCGGGGGGGACCAGGGCGCCGTCCTGGCGCCAGCGGACCAGGGCCTCCATGGCTAGCAGGGCGCCATTGTCGATGCGGACGATGGGCTGGTAGTGCAGCTCGAAGGCTGTACCCCCGGCCTTGATGTCGCCGCGCAGGCTGGCGCGCATGCGCAGCCGGTGGACGGAACTCGGTGCCTCCTGACCACTGTAGGCGCGGATCAGGCCTGGCCCCTCGCGCTTGGCGTGGTGCATGGCCAGGTTCGCCTCCTTCAGCAGAGGGCCGATGGCCGGCAGCCGGTCGAGGGTGGCGCTGATGCCCATGCAGGCGGTTAGGGCGACGGGCACGCCGTCAATCTCGAAGGGTTTCTCCAGGGCGGCTTGCAAGCGCTCGGCGCCGGCGAAGGTCTGGGTGGGCTCCGCGAGGCGCATGAGCAGCGCGAACTCGTCGCCCTCCAGGCGGGCCAGGATGTCGCCCGCCCCCAGGCAGCCGGCCAACCGCTCGGCAGTCAGGGTCAGCAGACGGTCCCCGCGTTCGTGGCTCAGGCTGGCGTTGATGTCGGCGAAGCGGTCCAGGCCCAGGACGACCAGGCACCAGCCGGTGGGGGAGGCGAGGTCCTTGCCAGATAGCTCCGGCAACGCATGGAGGGCCTGGCGGTTGGGCAGGCCGGTGAGGTCGTCGGTGAAGGCCCGGCGCCGTTGCTCATGGGCCTCGGCGGTGTCGCGGATGGCGACGTTCAGGCGCAGCAGGGACAGGGCGAGGGTGGCCAGCGCGGCGTAACGGGCGAAGTCACCGAAGTCCCCCTCCGGCCCCCAGCCGAGGGCCAGGCCCGCGACCAGCACCGCCAGGGAGGCCGGCAGCATGCCGCGCAGGGACTGGACCTGAGGGGCTGGCAGGGTCTCCAGGCCCAATAGGGCCGCCCCGGCCAGGGCCAGGGCGCTGATCAGCCAGCCCAGATCCAGCCAGGTGCCCTCGACGTAGGCGTCGTAGGCGGAGAGGACCCAGTAAAGACTGTCCGCCAGGGCGAAGGCCAGAAAGCCCAGGGCGATCAGCCACCAGCCGGGGGAGACGCGCCAGCGTTGGACATAGGCCAGGAGCAGGGCCAGGGCCACGAGGATGAGATCGCCGGTGACGTAGAGGCCATCGACCACCAGCCCTTGCTCTCCCTCGGCCTGGCCGGGCCACCACCACTGGATGAGGACGGCCAGGATCACCAGCAGGCCGCCGCTGAAGACCAGGGCATCGAGCAGATTGCGGTCCCGCCGGGGGACCTTGCCCATCAAGAGCCAGAGGGCGAGGGTCGCCAGGGGGTAGAAGGCTAGCCAGAGGGCGTCCTCCAGGGGTAGCCCGGCTGGCTCCTCCTGGAAGCGGCCCACCCCCGCCCACCAGACCTCGCCCAGGGCATAGGCGGTCATGGCGGCGGCGAGCAGTATCCAGCCTGGGCTCTGGGGGCCACCCCGCAGGGCGCGCAGGATGCTGATCAGCGCGGCGAGGAGGATCACGCCCGTATAGACCCCACCGTCCATCCAGGGCAGATAGTCGCCGGGGGTGCGCCAGAAAACGGAGCCCGCGAAGATCAGCGCCAGCAGGATGGCGATGACCAGAATTCCCAGCATGATGCGTCGCGGGCCGTTATTGTCGTGCATCGCTTCCTCCTGACGGATGTTGGCGCGGGGCGCGTTCAACCCCTTTGAAAAGTTATATTTTTTTTAATGGGTCGGGCATCACGCCCGCCATGACGGGCTGCAGATTTCAGCCCTTTCCTGGGGGGGCAGACCCCGGAGACGTTCAGGGGTCGGCCGGATCAGTCACAATACTTATCCATCCAGATCCTTGGGGCCGGTGCCGACCAGGGCCAGGGAGCGAAAGGCCGCGAGGAAGCGCGTCATTTCCTCCGCGGCCAGGGGCTTGCTGACCCAATAGCCCTGGATGGCGTCACAGCCCAGATCCAGCAGGCATTGGGCCTGGTCCTGGGTCTCGACCCCTTCGGCGATCAGTTCCAGGCCCAGGCTGTGGCCCAGGGCGATGATGGCCTTGACGATGGCCACGCTGTTGGCGTTGGTCGTCACCTCGCGGACGAAGGACAGGTCGATCTTGAGTTTGGCTACGTCGAGCTTTTGCAGGTAGGCCAGGGAGGAGTAGCCGGTACCAAAGTCGTCGATGGCCAGGCCGACCCCCAGTTCAGTCAGTTGGCGCAGGACCTGGATCGACTGCGCCGCGTCACCCATGACCACGCTCTCCGTGAGTTCGAGGCTGAGCAACTGGGGCGGGGTGTCGGTCTCGCGCAGGGCCGCCAGCACCGACTTGATCAGGTCACCGCGGTTGAGTTGCACCGTGGACACGTTCACGGCGACGGGGCCATAGGGGAGATCGGACTCGGACCAGGCCTTGATCTGCCGGCAGGCCTCCCGCAGCGCCCAGTCCCCCAGGCGGGTGATGAGGCCGCTCTCCTCGGCCAGGGGGATGAACTCCGCCGGGGAAATCCAGCCCCGTTCCGGATGCCACCAGCGGGCGAGGGCCTCGAAGCCCAGGAGGCCGCCGGAGCGCAGGTCCACCTGGGGCTGATAGTGCAGGGCCAGTTGCCCGGCCTCCAGGGCCAGGCGCAGATCGGCCTCCAGGGTGAGGCGCTTGCGGGCGCGCTCCGTCATCTCCGGGGTGAAGAAGCGCAACAGGCCCCGTCCCTGGGCCTTGGCCTGGTGCAGGGCGGCGTCGGCGCTGCTTTGCAGGGTGGCGGCGTCCCCGCCATCGGTGGGATAAACGGCCACGCCGATGCTGGCGCCGATGAACAGCTTGTTGCCGTTGAGGACGAAGGGCTGGTTGAGGGCCTCCAGCAGCCGCTGGGCAAAGAGGTCGATGCCCGGCAGGCTGGCCTCGCGCTGGAGGATGATGTTGAACTCGTCACCGCCGATGCGGGCGATGGCGTCCACCTCCGGCAAGACGGCCCGCAGGCGCTTGGCGACCTCCACCAGGACCCGGTCGCCGGCCTCGTGACCCAGGCTCTCGTTGATGGTCTTGAAGTGGTCGAGATCCAGGAACAGGAGACCAAATTCCTTGCGCTCGTGTTCGGCCTGCTGGATGGCCAGGTGCAGCAGTTCGGCAAAGAGGGTGCGATTGGGGAAGCCGGTCAGGGGGTCGCGGTGGAGGAAAAAGTCGCGCTCCACCTCGGCGCGGTGGCGGGCGGTCATGTCGCGGTTGGAGCCGCGCCGGCCGAGGAAGCGGCCCTCGGCATCGTAGACCGGTTTACAGATGTGCTCGATCCAGCGCTCGTTGCCGGCACGGTCGCGCAGCCGGAGCAGGCGCAGCTCGGTCCGCGGGCTGCAGAAGTGGGCGTTGTGGTCCTGCCAGTCCCGCTGATCGTCGGGATGGATGAGCCGTTCCATCAGGCCGGGGTCGGCGAAGAACTCCGCCGGGGTATGGCCCGAGACCTCCTCGCAGGCCGGGGAGACATAAAGGAAGCCGCCGTCCGGCCCGCGCCAGTATTCCCAGTTGGGGGAGTAGTCGGCCAGGACCCGGTAGCGCTGCTCGCTCTGTTCCAGCAGGGCGGTGCGCTGGGCCACCACTTCCTCCAGATGGTTGCGCAGCCGGGCCAGCTCCAGGTGGGTGCGCACCCGGGCGCGGACCTCGTCGATGTCGAAGGGCTTGGTGATGTAGTCGGCCGCCCCGATCGCGAAGCCCTTGACCTTGTCCTGGGTGGCATCGACCAGGGTGACGAAGATGACCGGGATGCGCGCCCCGAGGGGCATGGCCTTGAGCCGCTGGCAGACCTCGTAGCCGTCCATGCCGGGCATGAGAATGTCGAGCAGCACCATCTCGGGGGGGTGAGGCCCCGCCACCAGTTCCAGGGCCTTGGGCCCGGAATTGGCGACCTGGATCTGATACTCGTCCTTGAGGGCCTCGATCAGGCTGTGGATGTTCTCCGGGATGTCGTCCACCACCAGCAGGCGCGGCGGCCGGTCGGTGGGGTGGGACGCGGAGCCGGGGCCTCCCGGGGAAGCCGGTGGGTGGCCGGTGGCGTCGGGGAGCCCCGCGGCCCACGCGACCGCTGGGGTACCAGGGGTGCCGGATGTGACCGGCATGCCCGGGGTGCCCGCCGGGCTAGCCACCGGGGTAACCGTCACGCGCCCGGCGCGGGCCAGGTGCTGACTCACTTGCTGGCGCAGGCGGTCGGGATCGACGGGCTTGGTGATGTAGCCGGCCACGCCGAGCGTCAGGCCGCGGGCCTCGTCTTCCGGTTCGGCCAGGGAGGTGACGAAGATGACCGGGATCTCGGCGGTGTCCGGGTGGGCCTTGAGATTGGCCAGCACGGAGTAGCCATCCATGCCCGGCATCTTCACGTCCAGCAGGATGAGGTCCGGCCGGGGCTCGCGCCGCGCCAGTTCGAGGGCCTTCTCGCCGCGGGTGGCGGCGAGGATGGCGTAGTCGTCACGCAGGATCTGCATCAACCCGTGCAGGTTTTCATGCATGTCGTCGACGATGAGGAGGCGCGGGCGATGGGCGGGCCGATCGGTCATGGTTGGGATTCCGTGGGTGCGGTGGTCATCCGCGGGGTCAAGGCTGCCAGCGACTGCCGGGCGGCGTCAATATCGAAGACGTCCACCTGGGCCGCCAGGGCGGCGATCGCCGTCTCCAGGGGCGTGCCGCGCACCCCGGTCTTGAGGGTTTCGAGCAGGGGCTCGGCGGCCCCCAGGTCCATGTCCAGGGCCTGATCCAGCGCCGCCAGGAGTTCCTGGACCCGCTCGGGCGGCAGGGGGGCCGGGCCGGTGTCGCGGGGTGCTTCACTGACCACCCCCGCCGTCTCCCGGGCGGCCAGGCGGTCGATGTCCGCCATGACCTCCCCCAGCCGCCCCCGCAGGGCCTTCAGGGCGGCGGCCTCCGGGGGCTGGCCCCGCTTCAGGTCCTCGTCGATGGCGGCGACCTGCTGGTAGAGATTCTGGGCGCCCAGGTTGCCGGCGACGCCCTTGAGGGCATGGCAATAGGCCTCGGCGGCCTCCACCCCCTCGGCCGCCAGCCGCCTCTCCAGCTCGTCCACCGCGTCGGGATAATGGGCGCGAAAGCGCTGCAACTGGCGGCGGTAGGCCGCCACCTTGCCGCCGATACGCCGGATGCCGGCGCGAGTGTCGAGGCTGGGGAGGGCGGCCAGCAAATCCACGAGCGCCACGTCGTTCGCGGCGGCGACTGGTTCCCCATCGTTTGGTGCTGAAGCCACTGACGGTTGGCGGCGGGCCAGGGAGCCAGGCGCGGGCCCATGGTCGACGGCCGCGGTATCCACTCCGGCCACTGCCACTGTCCCGGCAGCGGTTGCCAACCCGGCGGCGCTTGGTGCCGTTGTGCCTGGATCTCCAGCCAAGGGGCGCCGCATCCAGCGCGCCAGGGCGGCCATGAGCAGCTCCGGGTTCACCGGCTTGGTGACGTGGTCGTTCATGCCGGCGGTCCGGGTCTTCTCCGCATCCCCGGCCATGGCCAGGGCGGTCATGGCGATGATGGGCAGGGTGGCGAAGCGCTCGCCGCCCGGCGCCGCCGCCAGGGCGCGGATCTGGCGCGTCGCCTCCAGGCCATCCATCACCGGCATCTGGATGTCCATGAGCACAGCATCGTAGTCCCCGGTCTGGACCTTGGTCACGGCCTCGGCGCCGTTGATGGCCTCCTCCACCGCCAGGCCCTCGCTGAGCAGCAACTCGGTAGCGAATTCACGGTTGATGTCGTTGTCCTCCACCAGCAGGACGCGCGCCCCGATCAGCGTGGGCGCCGCGGCCGGGGACGCCGACGGGGCCGGTCCCTGACCGGGAGCCTGATCGGGTATCAGGCCGGACGTCTGACCGGGAGCCTGACCATGACCCGGGGCCTGACCCTGACCCGGGGCCTGACGAGGTATCTGACCGGTTAACAGACCAGGTGCCTCTTCGGGCGTCCGAGCGGACGCCTGACCGGGCGCCTGGCCTGATACTGGCGCGAAGGCCGCCGTGGCTCCATGACGGGCTCCCGGGCCGACGGACGGGACCGTGCCCGTGCCCAAAGGCGGACCTGGGCGTTGGGCGCCAGCCGCCAGGCGACCCCGCCCCAGGACCGTGACCAGGGTATCCAGCAGTAGGGAGGGCGAGACCGGCTTGATCAAAAAGCCGTCCGCCCCGGCCTGCTCGGCCAGGCGGATGACGTCCTCGCGGCCATAGGCCGTCACCATCACCACCTTGGGCTTGGGGTAAATGGCCGGGTCGGCATGGACGCGCTGGATGGCCTCGTCGCCGTGCATGCCTGGCATACGCCAGTCCATCAGGACCAGATCGTAGGGCGCGGGGGCGTTACACAGGGCCTCCAGGGCCGCCGCTCCGGTGATGGCGGTGCCGACGCTCACGTGGATACGCCCCAGCATCTCGGTCAGGATCTCCCGTGAGACCTCGTTGTCATCCACCACCAGCACCCGCAGGCCGGCGAGGAGTTGGCCCGCCACCGACACCAGCGCCCGCCGCTTGGCTTGGGCCTCGGGGGCGATCTTCAGGCTCAGGGTGCAGCACAGGGTGCTACCCATGCCGGGTTGCGAGGCCTCCACCCAGATGCGCCCGCCCATGAGCTCGACCAGGCTGCGGCTGATGGCCAGCCCCAGGCCGGTGCCGCCGAAACGGCGGGTGGTGGACTGGTCGGCCTGGCTGAACTTCTCGAACAGACGCTCCTGGACCTCGGGTGGCATGCCAATACCGGTGTCGCGCACGCAGACCTGCATCAGCAGTCGGGTCTCGCTGGTCTCCAGGCAGCGGAAGGCCAGCTCGATCTCCCCCCGCGCGGTGAACTTGACGGCATTGCCGCAGAGGTTGAGCAGGATCTGGCCCAGGCGCAGGGGGTCTCCCACCAGGATGCGGGGGAGGGAGGCGTCATACCGCACCAGAAATTCCAGGCCCTTCTGCTCGGCCTGGGGAGCGATGGCGTCGGTCAGGTGCTCGATGACCCCTTCGAGGCCAAACTCGATCTCCTCGAGCTCGATCTTGCCGGCCTCCACCTTGGAGAAGTCGAGGATGTCGTTGATGATCCCCAGCAGGGCGTGGGCCGCGCCCTGGGCCTTGATGATCTGGGTGCGGACGGCGGGGGGCAGCTCCGCCTTGAGCGCCAGGTAAAGCATGCCGAGGATGGCGTTCATCGGCGTGCGGATCTCGTGGCTCATGTTGGCGACGAACTCGGACTTGAGGCGCGAGGCCTCCTCGGCCAGGTCCCGCGCTCGGCGCATCTCCTCCACGGCGGCGCGTTCGGCGGTGATGTCGTCGATGATCCAGACGGTGCCCTGTTCCCGGTCCTGGATGTCGATCGCCTTGCCGGTGAGGCGCGCCCAGAAGCGGCTGCCGTCGCGACGCATCAATTCCTGCTCACGGCGGTGGGCCGCGCCACGCCAGATGGCGGCGTAGGGTTCGCCGCCGATGCGGTTGGCCTCCGCGTCGGGGTACCAGATGGCGGTGGGCTTACCCACCATCTCCCCCGGGGGCCAGCCGAACATCTCGTGCATGCGCCGGTTGCAGTGCCGCAGGATGCGCTCCTTGATCAGGGCAATGCCCGAGGAGGCCGTGTCCAGGATGGCCTCCTGTTGGGCGTTGGCGGCGCGCAGGGCCAGTTCCAGCTCCTTGCGGACGGTGAGATCGGTGTGGGTGCCCACCGCCCGCGCGGGCCGACCGTCCCCATCGCGGGCGACGACCTTGCCGCGGCTCAGGATCCATTTGTAGCCCCCGGCCTTGGTCCGCATGCGGAACTCCAGCTCGTAATGCCCGGGGTCGGCGAGCAGGCGCTGGGCCTGTTCCAGGGTGCGGTCGCGCTCCTCGGGATGCAGGAGGTCGACCCAGCAGGCGTAAGAGGTGGCGCCGACGAACTCCTCCGGGGCATAGCCGAGCATGCTGAAATAGGCCGGGCTGTAGTAGGTCTCACTGGTGAGGACGTTCCAGTCCCAGAGCCCGTCGTTGGAGGCCTCCACGGCCAGGGCCAGGCGTTCCTCGCTGCGACGCAGTTCGGTCTGAAGGCGGCGGTCCTCGGTCAGGTCGACGAAGGTGACCAGGAAGCCGTCGGGGCGCAGGCGCCCGCCGATGAGCAGGGAGCGTATTTGACCGTCGGCGCAGGTGACCCGGTATTCGTGGGCCTCCACGTCACCGTTGGTCGCCTGGGCGCGGGCGATGGCCGCGTCCCAGGTGTCCATCACCC
Organism: uncultured Gammaproteobacteria bacterium; assembly: GCA_937862735.1. GTDB lineage: Bacteria > Pseudomonadota > Gammaproteobacteria > Chromatiales > Chromatiaceae > M0108. The sequence continues at coordinate 5,763 of CALMDH010000080.1, read as the reverse complement.
AGCGCCGGTAGTCCGGGTCGGGATAGGCCCGGGGCCACCAGTCCTCGACGGTTGGGATCTCCTCATGGGCGTAGCCGAACAGCTCCAGGAAACGCTCGTTGACGGTCTCGATCTGGTTGCCGCGCAGGTAGGCCAGGGCCACCGGGGCGGCGGCGAAGAGGTCGCGGAAGCGTCGGTCGCCCTCTACCGCCAGGGCCTGGCGCAGCTCCTGGGTCCGCGTCTGGATCTGCCGCCGCAAGAGGATGTTCCAGGTCGCCAGCAGGAACAGCAACAGGCCAAGGGCCAGGAGGCCAAAGGCACCGTAGGTGAGATAGGAGACCAGGTCGGCGTTCATGGGGTCTCCGCGTCAGGGTATTGGTCGCGGGCCAACGGGGTTGCCAGCGGGAACTGGACACCGCTCGCCGCCCCTGGGGGGGGAGGTGCGTCCGGCGTGGGAATTCCCGGGGCCAATCGTCCCAGGGTGGCGGGTAGGGGTGCGGCTGGGCGGGGCGCGGCGGCGCGCGGGGGCGGTCCCTCTGGCCAGGCCAGGCGTTTCAGCACCACCCCGACGGCGAACAGGCCCGCCGTGGCGGTGACATGGGTCGCGGAGCCCAGTCCGCCACAGTTGAGGTGGGAAGGGTGGCCCGCGAGCGAGCAATGATCCGCCCCCGGGGCGGCCAGGATGCTGTCCTCGGTCGAATAGACCGCCGGGACACCGAAGCGGCGGCCGGGGTCCCGGGGGAAGCCGAAGCGCTGGCGCAGTTCCTTGCGCGTGCGGGCCAGGAGCCGGTCCTTCTCCGCCCGGCTCAGGTCGGCGACGCCAAACTTGGTGGGGTCCACCTTGCCCCCGGCCCCGCCCACGGTGACGATTAGGATCTTGCGCCGCCGGCAGCCGGCGATCAGCAGGGCCTTCTCCCGGTAGTTGTCGATGCAGTCGATGATGGCGTCAAAGCCCCGGTCGAGGAGGGCGTCGGCGTTCTCGGCGGTGAAGAAGTCATCTACCAGGTCCAGCACGCAGTCAGGATTGATCGCCGCGATCCGTTCCGCCAGGACCTGAACCTTGGCCATGCCGAGGGTCGTCGATAGGGCGACGAGCTGGCGGTTGATGTTGGACTCGGCCACATGGTCCAGGTCCACCAGGGTCAGATGCCCCAGGCCGCTACGGGCCAGGGCCTCCACCACCCAGGAGCCGACGCCACCGACACCGATGACGGCCACCCGGGCCTGGCGCAGACGCTCCAGCCCCGCGCGGCCGTAGAGGGCGGCGATGCCGCCGAAGCGGCGGTCAGCATCCATCGGGCGGCTGGAATTCATGCAGGCTCCTGACGGGGGTTCATGGTTGCTAAGTCTAGCCGGAGACTCGCCAGGGTGCGCCGATTGCTTATCCTGATTGATCTCTGTTCATATCCCCGCGCCTTCCTGATAGTCTTCGGACCCTTGAGCTGTGCCCTTCCCACCTAATCCTCAAGGTCTGTTTTGCCAGTGGGGGCTGTTAGGGTAAAGATGGCTCAACCGGCTTCTTCCCAGCCCTCTGGCCCAGAAATTGACTGGGGGCCCCTTCGGCGTCCCTCAGCTTCTGAACAGGGCGCGGCTTCGTCGTGGAGCTTGGTCGTTTTACCTGACCCCAACGAATGGGGTCTGACATTGATAGCTAGCGATGCTCTTGCCACTCCTCTCTTAGGGAAGGAACCAGTGGTGCCCAAGCTTTACGAATATTTCGGTCTGATCGTGCTGTTTTATGCCAATGAGCATGAACCCATCCATGTCCATGGCAAATGTCAGGGACGGGAGGCGCGCGCGGAATTGATTGTCATTGATGGCCTTGTCAGTGAGATTCGATACCGCGCCGTTGCGGGGCGTCCACCCTTGGACCAAGATGAGCTAAACCATTTTCACGAAGTCGTTTCCGCTCGCGCTGATGACATTGTCGCCAAGTGGATCGATTTCTTCATACTGAACAAGTCAATAAAGCCAGAACGCATCACCAAGAGACTGAAATGACAGAAAAGATCATCAATATCCTGGCCGCTTCCCTGGTGGGCGACTACAGAATAAGCATCACGTTCGATGACGGTACAGAGCAGACGGTTGACTTTCGCCCCTTCCTGACGACAGCCGTCCATCCGGATATTCGGCGCTGGTTGGACCCAGCCCAATTTTCGGATTTTCACGTTGAATATGGCGAGTTGGTCTGGGGGGATTACGAACTCTGTTTCCCCATGATTGATCTCTACCGTAATGACTTGGTCCATCGCCTGCCGATGGCATCCGCGGCCTGATGGCTTGAGACCCAGTTTTAGATCCTGGGATAGAGTTTCAGCCCCTGAGGTGGCGTTTCCGCATCACCGCCTGAGTTCCCACCCGATCAAAACCGCCAGGCCGCCGGTATACAATCGCGCCCCATTGGCCGAGCCGCACTGGCACCGCCGCCCACCTTCACCGCGTTGTCATGAACCAGAAGCCACCACCTGCCTATAACGCCCGGATCCTCGGCCGGGAGGAGATCAACCCGCAGCTTTTGATCCTGCGTGTCCAGCCGGATGGCGCCCTGTTCGACTTCAAGCCGGGCCAGTTCGCCGTGCTGGGTTTGCTCGGTGGCGCTCCCTGGGTGGACGAGGCGGCGCCGGAAGAGACGCCTCCCACCGTGGACAAGCTCATCCGCCGCGCCTATAGCATCAGTTCGGCCAGCATCGAGCGCCGCTACGCCGAGTTCATCATCACCCTGGTGAGCAGCGGCGAGTTGACCCCCCGGCTCTTCGCCCTGCGCGAGGGCGACCGCCTGTTCCTCGGGCCCAAGGCCAGCGGGGTCTTCACCCTCGACCGGGTGCCGCCGGGCAAGGCGGTGATCCTCGTTGCCACCGGCACCGGGCTGGCGCCCTATGTCTCCATGCTCCGCACCCTGGCCCTGCGCGACCGGGAACGGCGCTTCGTCGTCCTGCATGGCGCCCGCTATGGCTGGGATCTGGGCTACCGCACCGAGCTGGAAAGTCTGGCGCGGGCCTGTCCCCACTTCACCTACATCCCCAGCATCACCCGCGTCGACCAGGACCCCCATTTCGCGGGCTACACCGGTCGTATCCAGACCCTGCTGGCGGAAGGGGTGGTGGAACGGGAGTCCGGTCTGGCCCTCGACCCGGAGCAGGCCGAGGTCTTTCTCTGCGGCAATCCCGACATGCTGGACGCCGTCCAGGGGCTCCTTGAAGTCCGGGGTTACGAGGTCGGGTCCGGGAAGGAGCCGGGGACCCTGCATCTGGAAAAGTATTGGTAGCCCCGGAAAGCCCCGCTTCCCAACCCATCTCCCGCGAGGGCGAGGGGCTAACGTGTTCCCGTTGTTGAACAATTCCTGAGGTCAAAGACCAGGGCCCATGAACACGGCGCTGCTCCTCCTGCCGGACTTCGCCCTCATCTTGCTCGGGGCCGCCATCCGCCGTTGGATGGCCCTGGGCGAGCATTTCTGGCTGGGGCTGGAGAAGCTGGTCTATTTCGTCCTCTTTCCCGCCCTGCTGATCAACGCCCTGCTGCGCACCCGCCTGGATCTGGCCGCCGCCCTGCCCCTGCTCGCCACCGCCTACCTGGCCATGATTGGCGGCATGGCCCTGGGCCTGGTGCCGCGGTTCCTGAGCCGGGTGCCGGCCCTCACCTTCGCCTCGGTCTTCCAGTGCGGCTATCGCTTTAACTCCTATATCGGCCTGGCGGCGGCCGGGCTGCTATTCGGCGATGCCGGGATCGCGACCATGGGCCTGATCGTGGGCGCGGCCGTCCCCCTGGCCAATCTGGCCTCGGTGTGGATGCTGGCGCGTCACGGCCAGGTCGGACTGGGGCGGGAACTGATCCGCAACCCCCTGATCCTGGCGACCCTGACCGGCTTCCTGCTCAATTTGAGCGGGCTGGAACCGCCGGCCCCGCTCCTGGCCCTGTTGGGGCGACTGGCGGATGCCTCCATCGCCCTGGGGCTGATCGCCGTCGGCGCCGCCCTGCGGCTGCACCATGTCCCCGGCGTCCAGGGGGTGGCCTTCTGGTTTCTGGCGGTGAAGCTGCTCGCCCTGCCCGTCCTGGCCCTGGCGGTTGGCGCCTGGCTGGGCCTGAGTGGCCTGAACTACCAGGTCGTGGTCCTCTTCGCCGCCCTGCCCACCGCCTCCTCGGCCTACATCCTGGCGGTGCGCATGGGGGGCGACGGCCGCAGCGTCGCCTGGCTGATCTCCGTCAGTACCCTCGCCTCCATGGTCACCCTGCCCCTCTGGGCTGCCTGGGTGATGGGGCGCTGAAATGTAGAGTTGTTGTGCACCACGCCCTTAGGGATGCCGGTGGTGCCGGAGGTGTAAAGGATGTAGAGGGCATCGGTGGCGGCGACGGAGACGCAGGGGTGGGGCTGGGCGGTGGCAAAGTTATTCCATGTTTTTAGGTGGCTGAATTATTGAATTGCCGGATTGGAGGATATTAGCATTGACTAATTGCTGATAAAGAATGTCGGTGCTGCGCATTTGCCCTAGGGTATTTTGGTGGTAACGGGTGTCGTAAACATGTTTTTCATAAAATACGCGGTCTTCAGGTTCGCCGATTAAAGGAATCTTTGCCTCCTTTGATTTTTCCTTTAATTCTGAGATAAATTCAGAATTAATATGAGGGTCAAATGATTTGACAAATATATTAGGAAAAGCCAACACGATTTTAGCTCCTGCCTCTTTTGCTTCCTGCGAGAATTGCACAATTTGATTCCAGGCATCATTATTGACTTGATATTTCTTGGGCAACGTATCTAATCGTGCAAGCATCTCGGGGGTGACTTTATCAGGACTGTTGTTAGTTTCATCACCAAAGAGATTTAAGGTCTTTGATTGGTAGCCGTCATCTCTTTTTGGTTTGGGCCATAATGAATAAGTTAATAGGTGGCGATGAGTATTAAAAGATATTCCAGTAGCAAATTTGATCTTATATAATAAGTTTAGATTGTAAAGATATTCTGGATCATATCCAATAACTTGATAGTACTGAGTATCTGAAGGTGTGGTTCTTCCATAAAGTTCATACTCAAGGGGTAAAACGAAAACTCTACCTTCCTTGAGAAATTTACGACCGTAATACAGCATGTAGTCAATGCCCAGCCCCCCATGCACAGCTGCATTGACTGTTCTAATGCCATATATATCGTTTAGCTTCTTGGCAGAAAATCCAAACAAAGAGTTAGACCCCGAAAGAATTATTATTTCAGGGTCATAATTAACCACGGCTTCACTTTTCTTTGTTAAACATTCATATACCCATCTGCCGGCTTCGTTCTTATTGTTTAGAGATAGATAAACATTGGCAGACAAGGATGTGGCTACCGTAAGGCAGCCTAAGCAGAAAAGTAAAAAATACCTATGAGTATTCATGTAGATTGTCCCTAAAATTGAAAATACAAAAATTCACTAACCTGCACATTCATAGTGATTATTGACAATACGAATAATATGCCAGAGATAAACCCCCACATCGCCTGGGGCCGCCATTTGATCCATCGCCAATTAATTCTTTTTATTTCTCCATGATGGGTTTCTAAGGCTGGACGGTAACGATATAACGCTTGCTGTGTATTTGGTAGCAAAGCGGAAATAAAAAATAAGAAAATAATTAATGTTAAGCCTATTCTGTCCGGGAAATAGGCCGGGTACTCAAATTTCCAGCCAAGTGCAAGTAAGTAATCGCCAAGATTGTGAAAGTAGTTCAGATATCCAAGATAGCTAGATGGCCTGATCCTTACACACACTTGACTCCGCCACCCCCGGCCCCTAGACTCCCCACCCA
>CALMDH010000079.1:0-7257 GCA_937862735.1 uncultured Gammaproteobacteria bacterium | reverse complement strand
TCGGCAACGACAAGATGCAGCTCCTCTATGACATGCCCCTGCCCCTGGGCGAGCCCCACTACGCCGTGGCCATCGCCGCCGACAAGCTGAAGCCCGAGGTGCGCTACAAGTCCGGCACCGACAGCCGCACCGACCAGAAGCACCCCGACGCCACCCGCGCCGGCCGCGAGACCACCGAGCGCAACTGCGACGCCGAGGGCAAGTGCACGGTCACGGTCAAGGGCACCGTCATCCGCTCCCACATCACCCCCGAGATCATCGAGGCAGTGGAGGGCGATAACGTCCGCATCGCCCTAACCAACCTGGAACGTGCCCAGGACCAGGTCCACGGCTTCGCCATGTACGGCCAGAACGTCCAGCTCTCCATCGAGCCGGGCAAGACGGCCAGCGTCAACTTCGTCGCCGACAAGCCGGGCGTTTACCCCTACTACTGCACCGAGTTCTGCTCGGCCCTGCACCTGGAGATGCAGGGTTACCTGGTGGTCAAGCCCAAGGGCTACCAGGAGGCGGGGGCCAAGATGGTCGAGGGCACGGCCTACAGCCAGGCGGACTATGAGACCCAGGTGAAGACCAACAACGAGACCCAGGCGGTCATCGACCAGGTCGTCGCCTATATCACCGGGCGTAACTTCAAGGACTTCCCGGTGGTCGTCTCCCTGGTGGAGGACGCCACCGACCAGCTCGGTTTCTCCCAGGACGCCAAGAAGAAGTCCGAGGAGGCCGCCGGCAAACAGGATTGGCAGAACGCCATGCTCTGGGCCAACCAGTGGTGGCAGTATCAGGTGAAGGCCGCCGACCTGGGTCTGCGCGCCAAGGCCCTCCTTGACGAGGGTGGCGCCAAGCCAACCAAGCCCTGATCCCCCGTTAACCCATGCCCCCTCCTGATGCCGGTCATTGACCGGAGCGGGAGGGTTGGCACGGGGACCTGGGTGCTCACCCTCATTTCGTGTCAGTAAAGGTTATCGCATCATGAAAAGCCTCAAGGCCCTCCTCCCCGCCCTCAGCCTCGCCCTCGGGCTGGGCGTCGCTGGTAACGCCCTGGCCCTGGACGGGGCCGAGCTCTATGCCAAGAAGACCTGCGTCGCCTGTCACGGCAAGGACGCCAACACGCCCATCCTGCCCGTCTATCCCAAGCTCGCCGGCCAGAATCCGGACTACGCCTACAATCAGATGAAGGACATCCAGAGTGGGGCCCGCAACAACGGTCAGACGGTGGCCATGAAGGCCATCATGCACCTGGTCACGGACGATGAATTGCGCGCCATCGCCAACTGGCTGGGCACCCTGAAATAAATCCCCGGCTTGGGCGTGAGAGTCGCGACAAAGTCTTTCATTTTCAGTGGCGTGGCGTGCCGCCTCATGAGAGTTAGCGTGTGGTTAATTGACCTTGGTCAAAGTAGCAGCCGGTCTGGGGAACTAGTCTGATCATCAGCGGCACCGGTGGCATCCCTTGATTTCCCCGGGCCCGACAGTCCCCGATCGCATGCAGGAGTATTGAACATGAGTAACAAGACGCTTCGCCTGGCCGTTGCGGCCATCGCCGTCAGTCTTTCGGGCGCCGCCCTGGCCTGGAACGAGGGCGGTGGCGAACAGGATGAGGCCCTCCATCTCCAGGGCAATGCCGAGAATGGCCGTGACGTCTATGAGGTCTGCGCCGCCTGCCACCTGCCCGAGGGTTGGGGTCTGGACGACGGCACCTTCCCGCAGCTCGCCGGCCAGCACCACAATGTCATCGTCAAGCAGTTGGCGGACATCCGCGCCCAAAACCGCGACAACCCCACCATGTATCCCTTCGCCCTGCCCTCCCAGATTGGCGGGCCCCAGGCCCTGGCGGACGTGGTTGCCTACATGGCCAAACTGCCCATGACGCCCAAGAATGGTATCGGCCCCGGCGATGACCTGGAGCATGGCAAGAAGCTGTACGAGGAAAACTGCGTGCGCTGCCATGGTCCCAACGGCGAGGGTGACAACGACAAGTACTATCCCCGCGTCCACGGCCAGCACTACAACTACATCATCCGCCAGTTCCGGGAGATCAAGGGTGGGCAGCGGCGAAATGCCAACCCGGACATGGTCGAGCAAGTCAAGAACTTCACCGAGCGCGACGTGCTGGCGGTCAGTGACTACACCTCCCGGCTCAAGCCACCCAAGGAGCTGCTGGCCGAGTCCATCGACTGGAAGAACCCGGACTTCGAGTAACTTCGGGTAACAGGGGCCCTTCCCGGGGCGAGCGGCTTTCCCTCGTCATCCACGCCTCCCGACCGGTATCACGCCGGCCGGGACCCGGCCAGCCTCCGGGTTGACCGGCCTCCCTCGACCCGCCGGCGACGGCCGGTGGCCGATCCAGCCTTCATCAGCAATTGGCGGTATCTAAGATGAACGCGCAGACAAATGCCTCCCGAGGCCTGGTGGCCGGCCTCCTGGCGCTGGTCGCCATCGGCTTGTTGGCGGCCATCTACTACTCTCCCATCTGGTGGGTCTCCCTCACCGCGCCCAACTACCCCCCCGAGTCCTTCCCCGACGGGGTGCGGATCCATTTCCACATGAACGGCGTCTTCAACGGCTGCCAGAAGGTCGAGAAGGCGGAGATCCATGAGGACGAGGCCCTGGATTGCGTCCACGAAATGGACACTATCAACCACTACGTCGGCATGTACCCCATCGCCGCCGGGGGCGTGGTGGAGCGGGCCTTCTCCCCCTTCATCATCAGCCTGCTGGGGGTCATGGTCCTGGGGTTTGTCATCCCTGGCCGGGGTCCGCGATTGATCGTCATGGGCCTGGGGTTCGCCGGCATCCTGGGCTGGATGGGCCTCACCCTGTATGGCGAGGATGGGCTTGAGTACCAGAATCTGGGCTATCTGACGGCCCTGGTCACTGCCCTGGATCAGGAGGGGGGCATGGAGAAGGAAGCGCCCAAGCTCTCCGCCGCCGATGCCCTGCTGGCGCGGATGCGGGCTGAATTGGGTGAAGCCGCCGCCCCCGTCGCCGGGGCTGACCAAGCCAGGAAGGATCGTGAGTCGGAAAAGGAGGTTCTGATCGAGAGCCTGGAGAGCCGGTTCGAGAAGACCCAGGATCGCCTGCCGCCGGGGCAACGTCAGGAATGGACCGGCAGCGGCATTCAGACCCTGCTCTGGCATTATGAAACCAGCCTGGGGCGTTATTTCAACGATCCGGTCATGATCGCACCCATGGTGCGGGGCATGGCGATCGCGACCCATGCCTTCTTCTGGGTCCTGGTGGTGGCCATGTTGTTGCTGCTGTGGGGCGCCTGGAAGGGCGCCGGCCTCCTCTTCTGGCTGCTGGTCCTGGCGCCCCTAGCCCTGCCGCTGTTATTCATCATCGACTACGCGGCTTGGCTCTGGTGGTACGGCCACACCCTAAATGACATGGGGGCCTTCACCGTCAAGCCCTTCATGCCCACCGTCTTCGGTGATGGCAAGGTCGCCCAGTTCGCCACCCATTCCTACCCCTCCCTGGGCTTTGGCCTCATGGTGCTGTTCTCGGTGGTGCTGGCGGTCCTGGCCATGGTCAGACGGAAGGGGATGCGGGAGGCCGGGTGAACCCCTTGCCGCGCCTGGTCGCGATCGCGGGTCTGGTCCTGCCCCTGATAGGCCAGGGGGACCTACCCGCCCCGGCCTCCCTCCAGTCCCTGGTGGACGCGGCCAAGCCGGGTGACACCCTGGTCCTGGAACCCGGCACCTACGCCGGGCCCCTGGTCATCTCCAAGCCCCTGACCCTGGACGGCCGCGACCAGGTGGTCATCGACGGCGGGGGCAAGGGCACCGTCATCCTGCTCCAGACCGACGGGGCCACCCTCAAGAACCTGCGCCTGACCAACTCCGGCGATTCCCACAACGACATCGACGCCGGCGTTCAGGTGCGCGGCAACTTCAACATCATCAAGGACAATGTCATCGACCACTGCCTGTTCGGCATCGACCTGCAGCAGTCGAGCAACAACATCGTCCGCCGCAACCGCATCTCCTCCAAGCCGGTGGACCTGGGCATCCGTGGCGACGCCATCCGCTTCTGGTACAGCTACAACAACCAGGCGACGGACAACGTCATCCGTGACTCCCGGGACACGGTGGTCTGGTACTCCAAGGACAACGTCATCGCCCGCAACGATGCCCGCGGGGGGCGCTATTCCCTGCACTTCATGTATTCCCACGTCAACCTGGTGGAAGACAACTTTTACGAGGACAACAGCGTCGGCATCTTCGTCATGTACAGCGATGGCGTCATCCTGCGCAACAACACCATCGTCAACGCCTCCGGTCCGACCGGGGTCGGTATCGGCTTCAAGGACTCCTCCGACGTGGAGATCAGCGGCAACAAGGTCCTGTACAGCGCCACCGGCATCTACCTGGACCTCTCGCCCTACCAGCCCGGCACCACCAACCGCTTCACCAACAACCTCATCGCCTTCAACGCCGTGGGGGTGCGTTGGCTGCCGGGGCGGGACGGCAACATCTTCGTCGGTAACCGCTTCGAGGGGAACATCACCCCCACCGTCCTCGAGGGCGGGGCCGGCAAGGGCGCGACCTTCAATTCCTGGGAAGGCAACTACTGGGACGAGTACGAGGGCTTCGACCGGGATGGCGACGGCATCGGCGATACCCCCCTGGTGCAATACGCCTACGCCGACCGCCTGTGGATGGACCTGCCGGAGGCCCAGTTCTTCAAGGGCTCGCCCATGCTGGAGGTCATCGACTTCCTGGAGCGCCTGGCCCCCCTCAGCGAACCCAAACTCCTGGCCCGTGACGAGCGGCCGATCCGCACCGCGGACACCCCCATCGACATCCTCGCCACCCTCGCCCGCCATGCCCCCAAGTCCCGGGGGATCGTCATGGATGAGGATGAAGACTACGCGGACGAGGCGTATGAGGACGAGGGCGAAGCGCCAGCCGCCACCTCCGTCGCCCCGGGCCGGGCCTTCGCCCCCACCACGGTCGCCGCGGGCAGTTCCATCCCCGCCCCCGCCTCCGCCGGGTCTGCTGCCGACAGTTCCGCCCCCGCCGGCGGTGGTTACGACGCCCTGAAGGCCCTGCGCCAATCCCTGGGCCGCGAGTGACCCGTCCGACCGACTGACACCCCGAGTAGTTAGCCATGGCAACAGCCAAGCACCCCGCCCCCCAGCCGGCTTCCGGCACCGCCCCCACATCGGCCCCCGATCCCGCCTGCGCTTCAGCCCCAGGCCCCGCGCCCAGATCAGACCAGGGCCCAGCCCCTAGCCCCAGTCCAGCAACCAGCCCTACCAGGACCCAATCGCCAGCCCGACCCCGCCCAACCGTCAGTCCCAAGCGGCGCGAGCAGAGCCGCCGGGAGTTCATCCGCACCAGCGTCCTCGGTATTGGCGTCCTGGGGGCGACCCTGGCGGGCATGATCCCCCTGATCGGCCAGGCCCAGGCCCGGCTGCGCCCGCCGGGGGCCATCAAGGACCGGCTTCAGGAGCAGGAATTCCTCGCCGCCTGCATCAAGTGCGGGCAGTGCGTCCAGGTCTGCCCGGTGGAGGCCATCCACCTTGCCGACCTGATCGATGGCGTTGGGATCGGCACCCCCTATATCCAGGCCCGGGATCAGGCCTGCGACTTCTCCTGCGACGGCCTGCAATGCGTCCTCGCCTGCCCCACCGGCGCCCTGACCCACGACATCAACTATCCGGCCCAGGCGCGCATGGGGCTGGCGCGGCTCTCCCGTCCAGAGTCCTGCCTGGCGGTCCTGGGCCAGGGCTTCAAGGGCCAGGCCCGGGGCCCCGACTTCACCGGTAAGCTGCGTTACGACGAGGTGGATCGTTGGAATCCCACCCAGGTCGCCGACCAGCCCTACGATCTGGACCTATGCGACCTGTGCCGGCGGCAGTGTCCCATCGAGATCCGTCTCGCCCAGTGCGCGGCGGGCAAGCCGCCCTCGGGCGACGCCAACCAGTGTCCCCCCCTCGCCGCCATCCGCCTGGAACCCCAGGCCAAGGGCGGGGCCCTGCCCGTCGTCCTCGACGGCTGCGTCGGCTGCGGCGTCTGCGAGATGATCTGCCCCGTGGAACCCGCCGCCATCGTTATCGACATCGACCGCGTCACCGACGTGGCACCCGCCGTCTGAGGTCGCCGCCATGAGTTACATCGTCGATTCCCTGCGCCAGATCATCGGCCTGGAACCTGTCAAGCCCGGCCCCGACGACCGCCGCCCCGAGGTGGTCGAGATCATGACGGAGAAACGCAAGGAAAAACTGACCAAGGACGGGCTCCGCGACGTGGAGGCCGGACGGGCCCAGGCCGCGGATCGGCATAAATGGCGCAACCGCCGTTGGACGACCCTGATCATCGCCAACCTGCTGTTCGTCGTTTCCTATTATTTTGATGTCCAGTTGCTGGAAGGGGCACTGACCGCCTCGCGCCTGGTCGGCTTTCATATGGCCGACCTCAACTCCGCCCTCCAGGTGATCCTGGCTTACAAGCATGTGGTCCTGAACCTGGTCATCGGCACGGTGACGGTCTTCATCATGTGGTGGTTGCTGGGGGGTCGTACCTTCTGTTCCTGGGCCTGTCCCTATCACCTCCTGGCGGAAGGGGCGGAGAAGATCCATCTCTGGCTGGCCAAGCGCAACTTGGCCGTGGATCTCAAGTTCCACCGCATGGGTCGCGTCTTCTTTTACCTGCTATTCGTGGTGCTGACGGTGGTGACCGGCTACACCCTCTTCGAGACCATCTCCCCCACCGGCATCCTCAGCCGCGCCCTCATCTACGGCCCCGGCCTGGCCCTGCTCTGGGTGCTGGCCCTGCTGCTGTTCGAGGTCTTCGTCTCCCGCCGCGCCTGGTGCCGCTATGTCTGTCCCATCGGCATCACCTACGGTCTGGTGGGGGTCCTGTCGCCAGTGCGGGTGCAGTACAGCGTCAAGGATTGCCATCACGAGGGCGACTGCCGCGCCATCTGCATGGTGCCCCATGTCCTGGATGTCACCATCCGCGGCCGGGCGCGCACGGTGCTGACGGACATCGGCGCCGACTGCACCCGTTGCGGCCTGTGCGTCGATATCTGCCCGACCGATTCCCTCAACTTCACGGTCAAGGGGCTGGATAAGGTACTCTGATGTTGCCACGACTGACTGACCCCCTCTCCCCCAGCCCCTCCCCCGCGAGGGGGGAGGGGAGAAATGGGTTGCCACGACTGACTGACCCCCTCTCCCCCGGCCCCTCCCCCGCGAGGGGGGGAGGGGAGAAATGGGTTGCCGCGACTGACTGCCCCCCTCTCCAGGGACCT
>CALMDH010000078.1:0-19255 GCA_937862735.1 uncultured Gammaproteobacteria bacterium | reverse complement strand
GGCTGTTCGCCCTGATTCGGGACGACAAGTGCGACACGTATAAGAAACTGCGGGATGCCGCCTTTGCCCTGGCGGAGGCGGAGAAGCAACAGGAGATGTTCGCCCCGCCGGCGCCGCCGTCAGCCCAGGACCTGAAGCTTCACGCCACCCTGGAGGAGGGAGTCGAGCGGACCCTGGCCCTGGTCAGGAAGTGCTTCGACGACGACGGGGGCGTGCCCGCGGCCGCGACCCTGGACCCGCCGAGTTGCCTGCGCCTAGCCGACCTGCTGGAGCTGGCCCGGCGCGACCTGGGGAAGATCGAGTCGGCCCTGCGGAAATCTGCGATTGCCCGCGCCCATTAGGAGAGCCGCCATGTTGACCACCTACACCGAGAACGACCTGAGAGCCAGGGCGGCGGCGGAGGCCGCCCGGCGCGAGCGGGAGCGTGAGGAGGAACGCAAGGCGCAGGGGGACGCGCTCCGCCTGTCCTTCCATCTGACCGGTTCGCCGCGCCTGGTGGACGAGCTGGCCGCCCGGGGTCAGCGGGACCTGTTCCGTGACCTGTAACCTGGGAGAGCCGCCATGAAGAAGACCGATTATGCCGACTACCTGTGCCGCACCTGGCCGGTGCTGACGACGCCGGACGATGTGCTGGAGTTGGGTCGGGTGCTGGAGAATACCTGGAACCTGTATTTCGATGACCGCGAGGGGCTGGAGCGCGCCCTGGCCTATCTGTGCCGCAACCCGATCCCGCCGAAGAGTTGGAAGCAGTTTCGGATGCTGCGGGACGCGGCGAGGCTGTTTAGCCAGCGCCTGAAGGAGATGCCCCGGCCGCAGAAGAAGATGGGGTTCTGGGACCTGTGATCCCGAGGGCATGACCGCGAGCCGGGCGAGAGCCCGGTTTTTTTTGTGGGCGTGGCTGGGGTGCGCGGTTACGCGCATGTTCCGGGATCTCGCCACCGATCACCCTGGCCCGTGCGCCGGGGAGCGCGCCGACATCGACCGCCTGGCTGGAATTCCCGGCGTGGGGACCTGGCCCAGAACCCGCCAGGGACGCCATAGGCCCCGCCATGCCGGCGGGTGCCCAGGGGGTAACCCTTTACCTGGCCGGGTTGGTTGGTGCGTCCTGGCCCTGAAGAGAGGGCCGGGTAGTTGGGGTGTCGTGGGGAGCGAGGAGGTGGCGGCGGTGGGAAGGCGTCGGCTGCGGGTAGGCGCAGGGCGGCGAGAGGGCGAGTGGTGAGGGCGCCGTGCGGTTGCGCGCGCTGGCGCCCCTAAACGCGCGATTGGGGTTTGGCCGGCCCACGGGGGGGGCTACAGCGGCTGCGGGATTGCGGGCGCGAGGGCCTCTAAACGCGCGATCGAGGTTCTTGACTGCAAGCGGTCACTCTTCAGGCGGCCTGCGGAGACAGGTTGGTCCCACAAGGGGAACTTGACCGGAGACATTCGCTCCGTCAGGATTCGGCCAAAAGTGGACCCTCGGGGACAGATGTCCTCTGATGCCGAGCAGCCAAGGGAGTCCCATGCAGGGTGATGGGACTTTTTGCATTCGATCAACGCCCATTGCTGCTGGATAACATCCTATTTCGAGCTGATATCCAGAAACCGGATAATCACTTGTTAGGCGTGAAATAAATCGACCCTGGCCCCATAAAACTATGCCCTGGAAGCGCTGCTTGCAGTGTTTGCTTGATGCAGCAAGCGGAGTAAAACAACACCCAAACGCCAGATGGCCGAGGTGTCCATTGGATGGAACGGCGGCCACGAGCATGTTAAACGCGATTGACGATGAGGGTCGAAAAGTCTCTGAGTCCAAACTCTAAGTCGACATGTTTCCGTACAAACCTCAAAAGGAACTCGATATGAGCAGCCCCTCACGCTTTCGTTTTGAACTGCTGAACGGTCTTGAAGAAAGAGCTGTCACTAGCGCCTCTTTTGTTGTTTACGGTCATCAATGCCTCAAAGGACTTTATATTGGCTGGTCTAACGATCCAGTGAAGCGGTGGCAAGAGCACTGTGAGGCGGCGCGCACTCCAACATCGCCATACTATGACGATCTATTTCGTTCTGCAATTCGTGGGTTTCCACAAGGATTCAAGCATTATATTCTCGCTGTAGCATCCACAGACTTGGCCGCCAAGCGAAAAGAGGCGGCAGCCATCGAATTCTACAAACCAGCTCTTAACGAAAGGCCAGAGTACTCAACAACAGATTCAGACTACGGTTTCCGCCCGATTGATCAACAGATTGGAAGGGTCGCATTCCTTCAGACAAAGAGGCTGAGGCGAGATGTTAATCTCCATACTGACAAGGATCGTATCCCGTTGATTGCCGAGATTTTTTTCGATAATGGCCGGAAGAGGGTCAGAGTGATCTCTGGGCAACCGTTTCCAGCGGGAATGAAGATCGAGTGCCCACGATCACAACGGGAGCAGTTTGAAATCGGACAACTCGTTCGTGTAAGAGTTGCCCTTGCAAACAAAAATGGAACAAATTATTTGGTTGCGGGCAAAAGCGCCATTCTTCAGCCGGTACAGAAATAGCTAATTGGTTTACGCTTGCCCAAAGTGGAAAGCACTTAATATATCAGGCGCAGAAAAGGGGTCGCTGTTGATTTTAGTTCACTTGCTCTTGAGGCTAGCGACAATAACGTCTGAATTACAAGCTAGCAGACACGCGCGGATATTTGAGCACTTGTTGGAACAGACAATCTAGTGTCGCCTGCGACTCGAAGCCGCCGCCTTTCACTGCGAGATTAAGCACGTCCGGCCCCGGAAAACTTCTTTCAAGAAGGGTGTCAGGTCTTGTCTTTTGCCCCTTCCGAGCTATGAAGATAAGCGGTTCCGGGGCACTAAACTCTGGAAGTCCGCACGGCTGACTGAAGAAGAGAAGAAATCGCCTAACACGCCCATAATTAAAGGAATGAAAGGGGCCTGGATGGAATTATTTTCCAGGCATTAAATCAGCCCACAATCAATCGCCTAACGAACGCCTCCAGTCCGACCGCTCGCTACGCTCGCGGCGGCTGAGGCTGACGTTATGTCCGCTTCGGATTCAGAGCAGAAGGTCTGGTCTCAGGCATGAACTGTCCGTTGTCAGCGTCAACCTGACGCACAATCATCGCTTCGCAGTGACCGCTTTGGCGCGACACCCTGATCTGAAGTTCAGGCGGGCGAGTGACATGCGTGACATCCCGCGTGTCACGTCGGAGTCACCCGCCTGTCCCCACAAGTCCCCCGTATGTCCCTCGGGACAACCTCCTCACCATACCTTTCCTTCCAGCTACTCGAAGGGCTTCAGGGCTCGGCGGTAACGCTTCTCTCGGAGTGAAGTCGCCGCTGCCGTTATAACTCGGTTCCAACATAGGCTTCCACCTGCGACCTGAGTTTCTGGCCGGGTTGAAAGGTCACGACCCGCTGCGGTGTGATGGGGATATCCTCGCCCGTCTTTGGATTGCGTCCCGGACGCTGTTTCTTGTCGCGAAGAGCGAAATTACCGAATCCGGACAGCTTCACCGGCTCACCCTTTTCCAGGGCAATCCGGATCTCCTCGAAGAACAGTTCCATCACGTCCATGGCCTCGCGTTTGTTGAGGCCGAGTTGCTCGAAGAGGTAGTCGACCATGTCGGCCTTGGTGAGTGCCATCGCGTCAGTCTCTCAGTTTTGCCCCAAGTTCCAGCCCCAGCCAATCCAACATAAGGCTTCGGTTACGAGATTGATCCAAGCTCGTCATCCGCAGCGCGGAATTCCCGCCCCGCGAGCAGCCGCCTGATGGCGGCGGCGTAGTCTTCCTTCCAGGGCAACTGGTCGTCCGTGTGAAGCGACCGCCGACATGCTAGGGTCTCGGTATTCGTCAGGGGGTTATGGCCAGCGATCCGCCGCTCCCGCCAGTAAACGCCAAAGCCGCGTTTCTGCCAGGTCGGCAGGGCATCGAAATTGATTCCGTGCTGGAACAGCAGTTCGTTCTTAGCGGCTCGACTCATGCCCTGCAAGCGCCCGGCGACCGCGCGTGCGCTCAGGCCCTGGCCCCGGAGCAACCAGTAGGCATGGCCATTCAGGCAGCAGCGCGCGGCGTCGTTCATGCGCCAGCGAAAGTAATCCACCACCTGCTCTGGTCCAGGGAGGACCGAGAGCCGACCGTCGAAGGCCGCGACGCGTCCAAGGGCCAGGGAGAAGGCGCCGCTAGCCTCGCCGGCCAAGACCGAGATCCACTTGCGCGGCTTGCGGCCGAAGCTGCCCTCGTCGGGGTGGAAGAGCAGGGAGATCTCGTCGCTCTCGCTGTAGGCCAGCAGGATGTTAAAACCGCACGCCATCAGGTGGCGGCTGGTTGACGCCATCAGATCATGAAAGCCCCGGTCGAAGGGCGCCTCGAAGTTGCAAACGTCATGGGTCAGACGGGTGAAGCTCCGGCCGTCCAGGCGGGCCACGATCTGGAAATCCGGTGGGATCGGGGCATCCAGCGCCGTAACAAAGCGGCGCATGCGGGTCTCCAGGTCATCACTGCGCACGATCAACCTCCATCAGTTGGAAGCCGTCATCCTCGCTCCAGACCTCGAACAGCGCATTAAAACCTTCCGCCCAGTCGGGTGGTTGCCACTGTCTCCAGGCACTTCGGAGGGCATGTTCCGGCACCCTGGCGCGTCCGGTTCGGCCCGCATTGCGAGCGATGGCCTCTGCCAGGGCGACGTGGATACGATAACCCACCTCCCGACACCGGGCGAGATTGCGGGGCGACGGAGCCACTGAACGTAAGATTTTGAATGAATCTTGGCCGGGATGGATTGAAACCAGATCAGGGAAGGAGCACGACCAGAAGACGAAACATCAGCCGAGAGGTGGAGTCACCGAGGAAAAAAATCCGACCGCGCAGTTTTGCCGGCTGATGAGCTGAAACTAGGGGCAAAACTCAACTGGGGGTAAAAACTGGGGGTACAAATGGAAAAGGGCCTTTCGGCCCTTCTCTTTTTGCTTGTAACTTCCTGTTTTGTTTGGTCGGGGTGAGAGGATTTGAACCTCCGACCACCTGAACCCCATTCAGGTGCGCTACCAGTCTGCGCTACACCCCGCAAGACGGAGCATATTAGGTTTTGGACCCCTCAGTGTCAACCTTGGCATCGGACACCTTGGCATCGGAGACCTTTCCAAGGAACCTCCCAGCGTGATGGGGATTCTTCAGCCGCATTAAGAGGTTGTCCGCGGCCAAGCCCTCTGGGGCTGTTAGCGTTTCTTGAGCGTGGGTAAGCCGGCGCTGTTGGAAGAATCGTCGTAGGATGTCCCCACACTCCTCGGCCATGACCTCCCCCTGACACTCTAGACGATGATTGAAGCGCTGGTCGGGAGGGAGCAGGTCGAAGACGCTGCCACAGGCCCCGCCCTTGGGATCCCGGGTGCCAAAGACGACTCGCGCCACCCGGGCATGCACCAGGGCGCTGGCGCACATGGGGCAGGGCTCCAGGGTGACGTAGAGGGTGGCACCCGGAAGACGGTAGTTGCCGACACGGCTGCCGGCATCGCGCAAGGCACGGATCTCGGCATGGGCGCTGGGGTCGTGGGTGGCGATGGGGCAATTCCAACCCTCACCCAGGACCTCGCCCTCCCGGATCAGCACCGCCCCCACCGGCACCTCCCCCATGGCCGCCGCCCGCTCCGCCAGGGCCAGGGCATGACGCATCCAGCGCCGATCTTCACCATCAAGGCTCTCCCCCGCTCGGTCACCCGCAAAGGGGGCGGTTTGGGCTCCCTTCCCGCTCTCCGCAGCAAGCACCTGACATCCGGCCGGTTTTGGCCCATCCCCCCCCGATTCCGAACTCATGCCCACCTAATCTGGATGGTGCCCCTGAAAAGGAAATTACCCGCCACGCTCATCGGTCGGCGTGGCTGGGGACCTTCCATGATCGCTAGACCGCCGGCTAAACCAGAGACCGACCGCTGAAACGGACTCATTCCCACTCAATCGTCCCCGGCGGCTTACCGGTGATGTCGTAGACGACTCGGGAGACGCCACGCACCTCGTTGGCGATGCGCCGGCAGACCAGATCGAGAAAGTCGTAAGGCAGATGGGCCCAGCGGGCGGTCATGAAGTCGATGGTCTCCACGGCGCGCAGGGCGATGACGTGGGAGTACTGACGGTTGTCGCCGACCACCCCGACGGACTTGATGGGCAGGAAGACGGCGAAGGCCTGGGAGACTTGGTCGTAGAGGTCGGCGCGGCGCAGTTCCTCGATGAAGATCTGATCGGCCAGGCGCAGGGTGTCCGCATAGCTGGCATGGACCTCGCCGAGGATGCGTACCCCCAGGCCGGGACCAGGAAAGGGGTGGCGATAGACCATGTCCGAGGGCAGGCCCAGCTCGATGCCGATCTTGCGCACCTCGTCCTTGAACAGTTCCCGCAGGGGTTCCACCAGCCCCAGCTTCATGTAGTCAGGCAGACCGCCGACATTGTGATGGGACTTGATGACTTTGGCCTTACCGGTCCTGGCGCCGGCTGACTCGATGACGTCGGGGTAGATGGTGCCCTGGGCCAGCCATTTGACGTTAGGCAGCTTGTCGGCCTCGGCCTCGAAGACGTCGATGAAGGTGGTGCCGATGATCTTGCGCTTGAGCTCCGGATCATCGACCCCGGCCAGGCGCTCGAAAAAGCGCGAACCGGCGTCGACGCGGATGACCTTGACCCCCATGTGGCGGGCAAAGGTGCTCATGACCTGATCGCCCTCCCCCAGGCGCAACAGGCCGTTATCGACGAAGACGCAGGTCAGGCGCTCGCCGATGGCCCGGTGCAGCAGGGCGGCGACCACGGAGGAATCCACCCCGCCGGAGAGGCCGAGCAGGACCTCGTCCTCCCCCACCTGCTGGCGGATGCTGGCGATGGCATCCTCGATGATGTTGCGCGGCGTCCAGAGCCCGGCGCAGCCACAGATGTCGTGGACAAAGCGGGAGAGGATGCGCTGGCCCTGGCGGGTATGGGTGACCTCGGGGTGGAACTGGAGGCCGTAGAGGCGACGCCCCTCGTCGGCGATGCCCGCCAGGGGGGCATTGTCGGTGGTGCAGATGGCCTTGAAGCCCGGGGGCAGGACATCCACCCGGTCGCCATGGCTCATCCAGACGTCAAGCAGACCATAGCCCTCCGGGCTGGCGTGGTCCTCGATGTCGCGCAGCAGGCGCGAGTGACCCCGGGCCCGCACCTGGGCATAGCCGTATTCGCGGTGGGTGGCCTGTGCCACCTGACCGCCAAGCTGGGCGGCGAGGGTCTGCATGCCGTAACAGATGCCGAGGATGGGCACCCCGGCGGCGAAGACAGCCGAATCGGCCCGCGGGGTCTCGTCCTCATGGACCGACTGGGGACCGCCGGAGAGGATGATGCCCTTGGCGCCAAAGGCGGCGATCGCCGCGCCGTCCAGGTCCCAGGGGTGGATCTCGCAGTAGACCCCGGCCTCGCGCACCCGCCGGGCAATGAGCTGGGTGTACTGGGAACCGAAGTCGAGGATCAGGATACGATCGGCGTGAATGGCGCTGGCATCAGCCCTGAAGGTGGCGCTGACGGCGGCGCTGGCGGTGGCATCAGTCATGGGGTTCATGGCCTGTCTGGAGATTGAGCGATGTGGCGGAGACCAGCAAGGAAGTACTCACTCCAGGGGGGCGGCCTGGGGGCGTCCGGTGCTAAATCGGGTGCCATCGGATGCGCTCGATGATGGGAGGGAGCCCCTCTGCCCCCCCTCCCACGCCAGGCGGGAGGGGGGGGCGTCTCGCCGGATCAGATTTCGATGCGGTAATTTGGCGCTTCCTTGGTGATCTGGACATCGTGGACATGGGATTCCCGCATCCCCGCAGCGCTGACGCGCACGAACTCGGGCTTGGTGCGCATCTCCTCGATGGTGGCGCAGCCGGTGTAGCCCATGCTGGAGCGTAGTCCCCCCACCAATTGATGAATGACGTTGACCAGGCTGCCCTTGTAGGGCACGCGACCCTCGATGCCCTCGGGGACCAGCTTCTCCTTGTCTGCGGACTCCTGGAAATAGCGATCGCTAGAGCCCTCCTTGGCGCCCATGGCCCCCAGGGAGCCCATACCGCGGTAAGACTTGTAGGACCGGCCCTGGTAGATCTCGATCTCGCCGGGGGATTCGTCGGTACCGGCGAAGAGGCCGCCGATCATGACCGAGTGGGCCCCCGCGGCGATGATCTTGGCGATGTCGCCGGAATAACGCAGGCCGCCATCGGCGATGGCCGGCACGTCGGTGCCGGCCAGGGCGGCGGTGACATTGGCCACCGCCGTCACCTGGGGCATGCCCACCCCGGCAACGATGCGGGTGGTGCAGATGGAGCCGGGACCGATGCCGACCTTGACCGCGTCCGCCCCGGCGGCGACCAGGTCACGGGCGGCGGCGCCGGTAGCGATGTTGCCGCCGATGACCTGGATCTGGGGATACTCCCGCTTGCACCAGGCGACCCGGTCCAGCACCCCCTGGGAGTGGCCATGGGCGGTATCGACCACGATCACGTCCACGCCGGCCTCGACCAGGGCGGCGATGCGCTCGTCAGTGCCGGCGCCGACGCCCACGGCGGCGCCGACCCGCAACCGCTGAAGCTCGTCGCGGGAGGCATTGGGGAAGTCCTTGGCCTTCTGGATGTCCTTGGCGGTGATCAGGCCCCGCAGCTCGAAGGCGTCGTTGACCACCAGCACCTTCTCGATGCGGTGCTTGTGCAACAGGGACAGCACCTCCTCACGGCCGGCGCCCTCGCGCACCGTCACCAGGCGGTCGCGGCGGGTCATGATGTTGCGCACCGGGTCCCCGGGGCGCGTCTCGAAGCGCAGGTCACGACTGGTGACGATACCAGTGAGATGTCCGTCCTCGGTCACCACCGGCACACCGGAGACATTGTGGGCACGGGTCAGGGCCATCACCTCGCCAATGCTGGTCTCCGGGGTGACGGTGATGGGATTGCGGATGATGCCGCTTTCGTATTTCTTGACCGTCAGCACCTCCCGGGCCTGACGCTCGGCGGACATGTTCTTATGGATGATGCCGATGCCGCCCTCCAGGGCCAGGGCGATGGCCAGGCGGGATTCGGTGACCGTATCCATGGCCGCCGAGACCAGGGGGATCTTGAGCTCGATGCCGCGGGTCAGCCGGGTGGTCAAATCCACCTGATAAGGCAGGACGGTGGAGTGAGCCGGGACGAGGAGGACATCGTCGAAGGTGAGGGCTTCCTGAATCAGACGCATGAGGGCCTCGCTCGAAATGACCGTGGGGGATGGGCAAGGGCGGGAAGTATAGTTTTCCCGGTCGGACCGGTAAACTGCCGACTCTGGAAGCCTTTCTCAACCGGACCTCCGGCGGCATTTTCTCAACCAGATCGCAGGGGGTATTTCGCAACCGGGTAGAGACAGGTTCGAGCTTGATGGTCATCGCCAAACTATTCTCACTTGTCAGTTGCTACCGGATCGAGCAACGTCTGGCGAAGGCCCATTGACCTTATCCCCGTGGGCTGCTCATCGCCACCCCGGTTACCGACAACCCCGCCTGACGCGCCACGACCGACCATACACTTTTCCCAGGCCCCTCCTCACCGCTTCCCATTCGCCCCCATGGCCACCGCTTACGACCTCGACCGCGACATCTGGACCGTTTCCCGGCTGACCCGCGAGGCGCGGGCGGTCTTGGAAGGTAGCTTTCCGCTACTCTGGGTGGAGGGCGAGATCTCCAACCTGTCCCAGCCGCCCTCCGGGCACCTCTATTTCTCCCTCAAGGACCCGGCGGCCCAGGTGCGCTGCGCCATGTTCCGCAACAAACGCCTGCTGCTGGGCTTCCGCCCCGCCAACGGCCAGCAGGTGTTGGCGCGGGTGCGGGTCAGCCTCTACGAGGGCCGGGGGGATTTCCAACTGGTGGTGGAGCACCTGGAACCGGCTGGTGAAGGGGCCCTGCGCCTGGAGTTCGAGCGCCTCAAGCGCAAGCTGGCGGCGGAGGGACTCTTCGATCCCGCCAGCAAGCGACCCCTGCCGGCCTTTCCGCGCCAGGTGGGACTCATCACCTCCCCCACCGGCGCCGCGGTACGGGACCTGATCAGCGTCTTCGGCCGGCGGTTTCCGGCCCTCCCCCTGGTGATCTACCCCGCCCAGGTCCAGGGCGAGGGGGCCACCGCGGAACTGCTGGCGATGCTGGCCCTCGCCAACCGCCGGGCCGAGTGCGATGTCCTCATCCTCGCCCGCGGCGGCGGCTCCCTGGAGGACTTGCAGGCCTTCAATGACGAGACCCTGGCCCGGGCGATCCGTGCCTCCGCCATCCCGGTGGTCACCGGCATCGGTCATGAGATCGACTTCACCCTCGCCGACCTGGCGGCGGACCAGCGCGGGGCCACGCCCTCGGCGGCGGCGGAACTGGTCAGCCCCTCCGTGCCCCATCTCCAGCAGCGCCTGGCCGCCCTGGATCAACGCCTACGCCAGGCCCAGGGCCGCTACCTGGAGGGCCTGCGCTACCGCTGCCAGACCGTCACGCACCGCTTGCACCGGCAGCACCCCCTGGCGGAATTGGAGCGTCGCCAGCAACGCACGGACGATCTGGAGCGGCGCCTGGGCGAAGCCCTGCGGCGGCGCCTGGATGGCCTGCACCGACGCCGGGATCAGGCCGGGTCGCGCCTGCTGCACCTGAATCCGGTCACCCGCCTGGCCGTCCTGCGGCAACGCCTGACCGCCCTTGACGACCGTCTGCGCCAGGCCCCGTCGCGTCAGCTCGCCCTCCGGCGCGAGCACCTGGCTGGCCTGGCCCTGACCCTCGACGCCCTAAGTCCCCTCGGCACCCTGGCCCGCGGCTATGCCATCCTGCGGCGCGGCGATACCGGGGAACTGATCCGCGACGCCTCCCAGGTGGCGGTTGGCGAGCTGATCGCTGCCCGCCTGGGTCGGGGCAATCTGACGGCACGGATTGAGGGCACTTCCTAGCCGTACATCAGCGGTTGTGTTTTCGATTGGCGTGAAAGACATTCACAGTGTCCTCCATCCCCAGGGGTGACTGTCCCCCCCCATGACAGTTTGCGGAAAAGATCAGCGAAGCCTTTCGTTATCCAGGGGGTAGCCGTCCCCTCATCACAGTGAGTGGTTACCACCGGTGACTTGTCCAGCCAACGGGCCATGCCTTTACCGATATTGGCCCGTTTGCTCACCGCCAATGCGCTTCGCAATCTGATCTTTCCGTCCGCTCTCGCCGTTGGCTCAGGCCAGGGTATTGGCCCTGGAATAATCGCCTTTCCTCACCGTGCCCATAAACTGATCGCCACTCAATAAGATCAAGGCCATCTTCTTTCACCGCACTTTTGTTATACCTGACGGCAATTACAAAACCCAGTTCACAAACCGCCAATCAAGTTGCTATGATGTTTAAGTTATCTTTACCCATTCACCTTGATTGGAGGCATCCGTGGAATTTGAACGCATGAGCCCGGCGGAAATTCAGCAGCATCTTGCGGCAATCGAACAACAACGCGTCAATGCCCTGCAGGCCCTGAATCAGGCCAAGGAGCAGGCCAGACAGGACCTGGCGGAGGTGATCAAGGACATGATCGCCGAGCGTGGTTATACCCTGGACGATATCGTCCCTCTGCTGACCGCGAAAAGACGCCGCTCCTCCACCCGGCGTCACAAGGCGCAGGAACCCGCGGTCGCCGCCGCCCCCACCCCCCAGGGCAGCTACTATGTCGACCCGGAAAATACCGCTAATGTCTACGTCAAGGGCGCGATACCCGGCTGGATGAAACAGAAGATGCTCAGTCAGGGTCTGGATCCCAAGGACAAGACCGATCGCAACAGTTTCAAGGCCAATTATTTACAGCGCGTGGGCGGCTGATGGCCCAAGGCCTGGCGGACGGCGACACATAAAGTAATGGCCTGGACGGCGGGGCTTCGCGGTGTTGCGCTGAAGAAACCCCGCCGTCACCCGGATAGCTTTCTCACCCTTTGAAGGATTTTCCCAGCCGACTCAGGATCGGGTCGTAGATGCCCCGTTGGTCCTCGGGATACTCGATATAGAAGGTCTTGAACATGTCATTGGAGAGGAAGGTCTTCTGGTAAAAAATCTTGGGGCCAATATAGCCGGAGATGACAAACCAGTTGTCCTTTTGCCGTTTGTAGGTGACACGCTTGCTGATCTTGGGGGTGATGACATCCCGCGCCTCCTGCTGAAAGAGATCCTTGATGCTCTGCTCCGCGACATTGGGCGTGCCATAAATGATCATCTGCGCCTGAAGATCCTCGGACGCAAAGATCTGACCATCGCCCTTGGGCGCATCGCCGCGCGGGATGAGGAGGCGGGAGGGATACTCGATCGAGTAGTTGAAACGGGGATTGGCATAGGTCTGGAACGGCTCGGCTGCAAACGGGGTTTGCGCTAGCAACAAGAACAAAAGTGGCAGGTAGCGGATCATGGTAAGGGTCTCTCGCCTCTGGTGAGGTCCTGACTTGAACATCAGCCCTTGCGCCGGACAAAGTCCTTCAGGCGCTGGCGCTGTTTGATCTGACGGGGGGTAAGGGGATTGCGGCGGCCCTCGTAGGGGTTTTCACCGGTGCGCAATTCGAGACGCAGCGGGGTCCCCTCCAATTTGAGGAGTTTGCGAAACCGATTGACCAGATAGCGGCGGTAACTCTCCGGCACCTCCGCGGTCTGGTTGCCATGGATGACGATGATGGGTGGATTGCGTCCACCCTGGTGGGCATAGCGCAGTTTGATGCGGCGACCGTTCACCAGGGGGGGCTGGTGTTCCTGGACCAGATCCTGGAGCAGGCGGGTGAGTTCCGGGGTGGACAGGTGACGCACGGCATTGGCATAGGCCCGATCCACCTCGTCCAGGAGCAGGCCAACCCCGCTGCCATGCAAGGCGGAAATGAAGTGCACGGCGGCGAAGTCGAGGAAGGCCAGCTTGCGCTGCAAGCCCTCGCGGATGGCGTCGCGTTCCTCCTTGGTCAGGCCATCCCACTTGTTGATGGCGACCACCAGCGAGCGGCCGCTCTCCACCACGTGGCTGGCCAGAGTGGCATCCTGCTCGCCGATTCCCTGGCGGGCATCCAGGACCAGGATCACCACATGGCAGGCCTCGATGGCCTGAAGCGTCTTGATGGCGCTGAATTTCTCGATGACGTCCTGCACCCGTGCCCGGCGGCGCATGCCCGCCGTATCGATGAGGGTGTAGTCCTTGCCCGCGCGGCTGAAGGGGATGAAGATGCTGTCGCGGGTGGTGCCCGGCTGGTCGAAGGCCACCAGCCGGTCCTCGCCCAAGAGGCGGTTGATAAGCGTGGACTTACCCACGTTGGGCCGACCAACGACGGCCACCTTGATCCCCCCCTCACCCAGGGCCTCGACGACCGGCGGCGTGGGGACGGGCCGCACCCCTGGGGCCTCCTCGCTCCCCTCCGCCGGGGTGCCGAAATGGTCCGCCTCGGCCCCAGCCCCCTCGGCGACTTCCGCCATCCTGCCTCCGGCCTGGGTGGGTAGCGATCTGGCCTCTGCCATTTCCTCCTTGGCTGCTTCCTCCTTCGCCGCTTTTTCATCCGCCGCCTGGTCAGCACTGACACCAGGCGCCTCTTCCGACGGCACGGTAGGCAGGGTGCCGATTGCCTCACCCGCCACCACCCCGGCCTCCGCCAGGCGGGCGAAGACCCGGTTCATCAGACTGGAGACGCCACGACCCTGGACGGCGGCAATGGCCACCGGTTCCCCCAGGCCCAACTGGTGAAAATCGGCGCTGGCCAGTTCCGGGTCCAGGCGGTCAGTCTTGTTGATGACCAGGGTCACCGGCTTGCCAGTGCGACGCAGCCGGGCGGCGATATCCAGATCGGCGCCACTGCACCCCTCGCGGGCATCAACCATAAACAGCAGTTGGTCAGCCTCCTCGATCGCCAGGGCCACCTGGCGCTCCATCAGGCTCTCGACCCCGTCCGCCGCCCCGCTCAGGCCACCGGTATCGACGACGATATAGGCGCCGGGCCCGATACGGCCGACGCCATACTGGCGATCACGGGTCAGGCCCGGAAAGTCGGCGACCAGGGCATCCCGGGTGCGGGTCAGGCGATTGAAGAGGGTGGATTTGCCGACATTGGGCCGGCCGACGAGGGTGAGGACGGGGAGCATGGGTGGCCTGAGAGGTCAAGCAAGGGCCGCGCCTAAAGCGCGGCGGAGGAAAGGGGGGTGGCTGAGTAGGTCGGTTGGTCTGGTCATTATGGGCGTCCCAAGTAACAACCGCCAGCCAGCGGGTGAAGGCGGCTCAGCGCTTGTCAGTTCAATAAGGACGCACCAAAACCCGGAGCCTGATGGCATTCATCCCTGGCCATGCATCAGGAACTCCGCTGGTTATGGAAGAGGCCCGACCTGGAAGGCTCAAGAACGGCAGGTGAAGAGGGTGATCCCGCCCCGCCTTACGGCTGTCAGGCCTTGGTCGAGGCCGGTTGCGGCACCTGGGGTGATGCCTGAGGCACCGACGTCATCGCGGAGTCGGGGTACCGGCAGGGCCCGGGTTCGGGGTAGCCGTGGAACCTGGGGTCGTAGGACCCAGCGTCGCGGAACGCGGGGCCGCAGAATCCGGGATTGCTGTCCCCAGCGTCGAGGCGGAAAGGGTCCCGTCCGCCCCCAGCACGATGATCCGCCCGCCTATGACCAGGGGGGGGGCCTGGATGGCGCCCTTGGCCAGCCGCGCTCGGCCCTGGAGACGGCCATCGCCGCGGGCCAGGAGGTGGACATAGCCCTCCAGGTCGCCGACCAGGACCGTGTTCCCCACCACGGCCGGGGCGGATAGGATGCGATAGCGCAGGGACTCCTGCTTCCACAGGCCGGCGCCATCGTCGGGCTTGGCGGCCCAGACGAGGTCATCGGCATCGGTCACGTAGAGGGTGTCATCGGCCAGGGTCAGGCCGGCATAGGAGGAGAGGGCGCGCCGCCAGAGGACGGCACCGCTGGTCAGGTCCAGGGCCGCCAGATCACCGTTGTAGGCGGCCACGAAGATCGTCTGCCCCGCCACCACCGGCGTGGCGTTGAGATCGGCGATCCGCTCCAGTTCCGAGCGCCCCCGGGGCGGGGTCACGGTGGTGATCCACTCCGGCAGGCCACTGGCCAGTTCCACCTTGGCCAGGCGCCCACCCGAGACCCCGACCAGGGCATAGTCGCTCAGGATCAGCGGGGTGCTGCTGCCGCGCAAGGTCAGGATCGGCGCCTGGAAGTCGTAGTGCCACAACTGCTCGCCGCTAGCAGCGTTGAAGCCGAAGATACTGTCGTTGAGGGTGTGGAGGATCACCTGGTCTCCGCCGGGGAGGGAGGCAACGCGGGGGATCGAGAGGATCTCACTGCCCACCTGCGCCCGCCACAGCTCAGCGCCATCCGCGACCGCGAGGGCGAGCAGTTCGCCATTGGTCGTACCCACCACCAGACGCGTGCCGGCCACCTCCGGACCACCACTCAGGGGCAGCCCCGTGTCGCGCTGCCACAGCACCCGGCCATCGCTGGCGTTGACGGCGGTGACCAGGCCCCGGGCATCGGCGACGAAGAGTTGGCCATTCTGGTGGGCGGGAACCAGGCTCAGGCGCCGGCCGTCCGTGCCCTTACCCGTATTGATCGACCAGAGGGTGGTCAAGCCCCGTTCCGCGGCCACCGGGGTCAGTTCCGTGGGTGGACGGGGATCCTTTTCCCCCGCCAGCCAGGGGATGTAGCTGCACCCGCTCAGACCCAGGCCCAGACCCAGGGCCAGGAGACCGAGCAGGACGGGCGCGAGACGCGGCGTGAATCTCATGGGCCTTTCCCCGGAATCGTCGTGGTGCCAGGCGCCGGTCAGCCGGCGGGAGGCAGGTTTTCGAGCTTCAAGCGCAACAGGGCGGTGTTGGCGGCGCCCTGGGCGATGGCCCGTTCGTAGTCCGCGCGGGCCTCGGTGACGCGCCCCCCCGCCAGGGCCAGATCCCCGCGCAGGGCGGCGAAGTCGGCGGCGAAGGGTCCGCCCTGGTCCTCGCGGGCGATGAGGGCTTGGGCGGCCTCCCGCTCACCCTGGGCGATCAACAGGCGTGCCAGGCGCAGGGCGGCCACCTTGGCCAACCCCGGCTCCGGGGCCTTGGCCATGGCCTGCTCCAGGGCCTGACGGGCGGCCTGCGGCTGTTGGGCCGCGATTTCGACCTTGGCCAGCATGAGCTGGGTCAGGGCTGCATAGGGGCTATCGCCATGCTTTTCCAGTAACAGGCGAGCCTGGGTGCGGGCGGCATCGGCATTGCCGGTCTGCACGGTGGCCACCAGTTGTTCAAAGGCCGCGGAGGCCTGCTGAGCCTGGGTCTCCTGATAGTCCACCCAGGCCCGCCAGCCAAACACCGCCGCCAGGCCAATCGCCAGGCCGCCCGCGACCGAGAGGCCGTTTTCCTTCCACCAGCCCTTGATGGCTTCGACTTTTTCTTCGTCGGTTTCGTAGACGTTCAATCCGTTCACCCTGAAAGTGAATAATGCAGCACTGCGTAAGCTTAATATGAAAAGGCCCGGCCGGGCGCTATATCTGCGAGGCTGCACGCCACCCAGAGAGCCTAGGGACCTGTGCAGCCTGGCCGCAGCCTGGTCGTGGCCGAAAACCCAGTCAGAGATCTCACCGGGCCTCGACCGATGAAGGCCCGGGGTTCTTTCACGCCTGGGATGGCGTCGCGCGCGCGGCCAGCAGATAAGGACCCAGTTCGGCTATTGGCAGGTCGCGCTGCTCGCCCTCCTCGCGCAGGGGTTTGACCCCCAGGACCCCGCGGGCCAGCTCCCCCTCACCGAGGACCAGGGCAAAGCGGGCGCCACTGCGATCCGCCTTCTTGAACTGACTTTTGAAGCTGCCACCCCCGCAGTGACACTGCAACCGCAGGTCCGGGGTCAGGTCGCGCAGCCGCTCCGCCAGGGCCGGGGCGGCGGACTGCGCCGCGTCGCCGACGGCGACCAGATAGGCATCCAGCGCCGGGGGCGCGGCGGGGTCGCTGGCTGAGGCATGCCCGAGCAGGGCCACCAGACGCTCCAGCCCCATGGCGAAACCGACCGCAGGGGTCGGCCGGCCGCCGAGCTGTGCGACCAGGCCATCGTACCGCCCGCCAGCGCAGACCGTGCCCTGGGCCCCCAGTTCGTCGGTGATCCACTCGAAGACGGTACGGTTGTAATAGTCCAGCCCCCGTACCAGGCGGGGATTGACTGCATAGGGGATGCCGGCGGCATCGAGCCCGGCACAGAAGGCGGCAAAATGCTGTCGCGAGGCATCCCCCAGATGATCAAGGAGGATCGGGGCCCCGGCGATGACCTCCCGCAGCTCCGGGTTCTTGGAGTCCAGCACCCGCAAGGGATTGGTCAGCAGGCGCCGGCGGCTGTCCTCGTCCAGATGGCAGTGATGGGCCTCCAGGTAGGCGACCAGTTCGGTACGGTAGGCGGCCCGCTCCTCGGTCTCGCCCAGGCTGTTGACCTCCAGGCGCAGGCCGGTCAGACCCAGGGTCCGCCAGAGGCGCGCGGTGAGGAACAGGACCTCCTGATCGATGTCCGGCCCCTCCAGGCCAAAGACCTCGACGCCGATCTGGTGAAACTGCCGGTAACGGCCCTTCTGCGGCCGCTCGTGGCGGTACATGGGCCCCCGGTACCAGAGGCGACGGGGTTGGTCGAGGAGACCATGCTCGATGGCGGCCCGCACGCAGCTCGCCGTGCCTTCGGGTCGCAGGCTGAGGCTATCGCCATTGCGATCCGGGAAGCTGTACATCTCCTTTTCGACGATGTCCGTGACCTCGCCGATGGAGCGTTTGAAGAGCTCCGTCACCTCCACCAGGGGGGTGCGGATCTCTTGGTAACCGTAGGACTCGAGGACGCGCCGGGCGCCGTCCTCCAGCCGCTGCCAGAGGCCGATCTGGTCGGGCAGCAGGTCATGCATACCACGGATGGCCTGGATGTTCTTAGCCATGGGAATTCAGGGACGAGGATGCCGCGGGTCAGAGTTGGGAATGACGGGAGTGGCGGGGGCCGAAGTCGAGGCAGGGGCCGGGTTCAGGATGAAACGGGCAACATTGCCCCGCACCACGGACTGGAAGTCAAAGGGCTTGCCGCCTACCAGGATCTCCACGGCAGCGGCATTGCCCAGGATCAGGGAATAGGGCGGCTTGCCTCCCAGGAGGTACTGGTCGCCCTTGTCCATTTCCCCCACCAGGGCATAGTTCATGGTGCTGTCGCGGATGTCCACGGAGGTGGGACCGGTGAAGCGGATGACCACCTCCAGCCGGTCCTCCACATGAGCCACGTCGGCCTCGGGGGGCCTGGTCGTAGTGGTCGTGACGGGTCCGTCGGCCCCCGGGACCCGGGGGGTAGCGGAGTTAGCGGGCGTGAACCCGCTGTCGATTGAGTCTTCCTCCTCCACCGGCTCCGGGACCAGTTCGGCCTCGGCATCAGGCTCGACGCCCGCCTCGGCCTCGATGCCAGCCTCGGCCTCGATCTCAGCCTGAATCCCAGCATCGATCTCATCCGTGCTCCCGGCGGACGGAGAAGGGGTAAGGGCCTCCTCCCCCGGGGCCACCACCGACCGCTTGGCCACCGGCAGATCCCGTGATGGTTCCTCCGCCCCGGGGGAACGGGGCTGAGTCAGGTGCTCCGCGACGGGCTCCTGACCGCCCAGGAGGGAGTCCGGCGTCGCCGTTGGCCGCTGCGTCCACCAGGCCAAGACCAGCAGAAGCACGACTAGCGCGGCGGCCAGGGCCACCCAGGCGAAGTCTTGCAGCCGGGTCCGGTCCATGCCAAGGGTCCGGTCCTTGTCCTTGGTAGAATTATTATCCCTGATCCGGTCCCGATCCTTGGTAGGGCCATTTTTCCTGCTCCGATCCTTATCCTTGGTAAAGCCCTTATCCCTGGTCCGCACCTCATCCTTGCCCCGTGCCCTGTCCTCGGCCCATTCCCTGGCCATGGTCTGACCTTCAGGGCGGCCCTCGGGCCACTGCCTTTCCTGGTCAGGGACGGTCCCGGGCGGGGATGAGGCCAGGCTGGAGGATTCCAGGCTGGGCGTATCTGGGCTGGCGATTCCCGTACTGGAGTTTCCAGGGCCAGGTATCCCCGGGGCGGAGGCTCGCGGACGGGGGGTTTCCGTGCTGGGGGCGCCCCAACCGAACCGGCCGAGGCCCCGGGGACGCCCGTCTGGACTTGGCCGTGGGGTTGCCGCCGGCTTGGCGCCCCCAACCTCTTGAGACGACTTAACCCGGGCCAGGAAGGTCGCGGACCTGGGCTTGTGTGCGACGGGCGACCGGTCCTGGCGGGTCCGATAAGCCGCGACCAGGGCCTCGGGGT
>CALMDH010000077.1:0-19283 GCA_937862735.1 uncultured Gammaproteobacteria bacterium | reverse complement strand
TTGTTCCGGCGCGTCCAGCCAACCGTGACCCGCGTCCTCGGTCAGGTGCCGGTCGATGATCGCCTGGGCCTCGGCACCCGCCTCCTGCCGGACCTCGGGCAGGAACTTGCCGTAGAAATTCCGGCTGACCAGGTACATGCCCTCCCACCAGGCATGGTTGGGGCTGGCCATGGAGGCGCCATGACGGGCACGGGCGCCCTCGTCATGCCACAGTTCCCAGTAGGTGAACTCGATGGGCTCGTCGAAGGGTAAGGGGGTCAGATAGCCCCCGGCGTAGAGGTCGGCCATGATGGCCTTGGCCGGCACGGCGAACTTGCTGTCGAAGAGTTCCACCAGGTTGTCGAACTGGCGCATGAATCCCTGGGTGAAGGCTTTGCCGTGGCACTCCAGGCACACCAGGCTCATGGCCTCGCGGCGACGTTCCGGGGTGACGACGGACTTGACCTTGCTCAGGCCGCCGTCCAGCTTGGTGATCTCCTCGCCCCGTTTGGGGATGGGGGAGCCGGCGGGGATCTCCAGCTTGCCGCCATCCTCCAGCAGCACCAGGTACTGGCGCTGGGACACGGGGGCGTTGAGGGCCCAGGCGTTGCGCATGCCGACGTCGTGGGTGGAGGGGAGCTTGCCCGCGGCGCCCATGTGGCAGGTGGCGCAAGTGGGGGCGGCGGTGTAGTCCTTGCCGGCGACCCATTGGGGGGCGTCCAGGTTCATGCGGTGCCGCTGGGAGGAAAAGAGCATGCCGTGCTTGGAGGCGGCGAAGATCTCCGCGTCCGGGGAATCGGGGCCGGAGTGGCAGCGGGCGCAGGCCTCCGGTTCCCGGGCCTGGGCCTTGGAAAACAGATGCCGGCCATGACAGGAGGAGCAGGAGCCCTTGGAACCGTCCGGGTTGACGCGGCCGATGCCCGAGTTGGGCCAGGTCTCCGGGTCCAGGGTGCCATCCCCCTTGACCTTGACCTTGGAGCCATGGCACTGGTCGCAGCCGGCGGCCTGGACCGCGGGCCCGGTCAGGTTGGCGGCCATGGCGGGGATGCGCTCCTTGATCAGGCTGTAGGCCTCGGCATGGACCGAGCCCTGCTGTTCCTTGAACTCGGTCTCGTGGCAGCGGGCGCAGTCCTGGGGGGAGACGATGGTGGCAATGACCTGTCCCTCGTGCTTGATGGCGTCCGGATCGGCCACCGCCGCCTGGTGACAGTCCATGCAGTTGACCCCGGCCTTGGCGTGGGCGCTCTCCCGCCACTCCTGGGCCAGTCCGGCGGAGGACTTGTCATGGCAGTTCACGCACTCCTGGCCGGCCGCGTGGCCCCAGTTGCTGGGGTCCAGGGTGACCTTGGCGGCCCATAGGGGACCGGCCAGGCCCGCCAGCAGCAAGCCGAGGATGATCATGGCGTTAGGCAACCGGCCCTCGGGCGGCGGGACCCTGGGCAAGGGGGGGATACTGGGCAACCTTAGCTACCTCCTCAGTTGAGAAAGACCAACGATTTCCCACCTGGACGCGCGCGGGGTTCGGGGCGGGACCGGGGCCCATGGACCTCACGCGGCGTTCCTGGCGGGCCTCCCCGTCACCAGGGGGTCCCTGTCCTGGATTATCCGGAGGACTCTCCGCACGGGCAAGCGAATTAGCATTTCAGTCGTTATTTATATAACTATAATCAGTAGTTTACTGAATTACTTGGTTGACGGGAGGACCCAGGACGTTAAGTATTTAGACTTCAGGCGATATAGCCGCCAACAACCCGAGAGGCACGAGGAGACACAACAACCATGCTATCCCCCAAGCGTTTGATCCAATCCACCGCCCTGGCCGCCCTGCTCGGCCTGTGCGGCGGCGCCCTGGCCGCCGACCCCATCCATCAGGTCCCGTCGGAGGTGTGCAAGAACTGCCATCAGGAGATCTACAAACAGTGGAGCGGCTCCATGCACGCCCATTCCTCGGCGATGAAGGACCCCATCCATGCCGCCTTCTATGAGTCCGAGGTGGGCTCGCCGACCGAGGAGGGAATGGTGGCCAAGGCCAACAAGAAGTATCCGGTCTGCCTCGCCTGCCATGCCCCCAACGCCGCCCGTGACAAGACCACCAAGCTCGACGCCAAGCCGGCCTACGCCGAGGGCGTCAACTGCGTTGCCTGCCATACCCTGGCCAAGTACAAGGGCATCAATGACGAGGGTGGCAAGCTCCGCCTGGGCATCAGCGCCTACGAGCTCGCCGACAAGATTCAGGCCCCCACCGGCCTGAACCTGGGGCTGCAAAAACTCACCGCCGGCGATGATCCCTTTGGCGGCGCTGGCGCCGGTGGCGAGCAGAAGCCCAATCCCCACCTGGGCGAAGCGGTGGAATTCGAGGGCAAGAAGATCCCGGGTCTGCCCATGGAGGGTAACCCGAGCCTGATGCGCTCCAACGATGCCTGCATGGGCTGCCACGACAAGCGCAACAACCCCCACGGCGTTGCCCTGTGCGGTACTGGTGACGAGTATGTCCAGTCCCGGACCCAGGTGACCTGCATCTCCTGCCACATGCCCCTGTCCGGCGGCCTCAGCGACCATTCCCTGGGCGGCGGTCATGATCAGGCCATGCTCGAGCGCTCCGTGCTCTTCGACCTCAAGGCCCAGCCCAAGGGCGACAAGCTGGCCGTCGACGTCAGCATGACCAACCAGCAGCCTCACATCCTGCCCACGGGCGCCCCGTTCCGGAACATGTTCCTCAAGGTCATGGCCTATAACGGCAAGGGCGAGGTCGTGTGGCAGAGCACCAAGGGCCACCCCAGCGAGGATGACCCCCAAGCTTACATGTTCCTGACCCTGGTGGACGACGAAGGCAAGCCGGTACCCCCGCCCCAGGCCAAGAAGGCGGGCGCCGACACCCGTCTCAAGCCCCACGAGACCCGGGTCCTGAGCTACGAGATCCCTGCCAAGGACGTGGTCCTGGTGCGCGGTGAGCTGTACTACAACCTGCTGTGGCCGTCCCTGGCGAAGAAATTCACCCAACTGCCGGACGAGCTGAAGCAGCCGGTGCTGATGGCCGAGGCGGAGAAGGAGATCGCCAAGCCCTGAGCGGCGCTGGCGTCAGCCCTGAACCCTTGGAAGGCGTCCCGTTTCCAGTTCCCAAATCTTGACCCAGAGGGGCAGGCTTACCGCGGGAACCGATCCGGACACCTTCCGGGATAAGTCAGGCACCAGGGTTCATCGCCCTGGTGCCTTTTTTTCGCGCCAATTCGCGTCTAGGTTCAACCTCGCTGGCGCCGCGTCGTGACGCTTTCGCCACCGATACCCCAGTTGTCGGTTGCGACCTCGTCGATGATCACCATGGTCGTGGCGGGATTCTTGTCCAGCACCTCCACCAGCAGGTCCGTCACCCCCTTGATCAGGCGCGCCTTTTGTTCCGCGGTCGCGCCATCGCGGGTGATTTTGATGTTGACGTAGGGCATGAAGGTTCCTCCTGGTGGACGGGTTTGCGGATAATGCCGGCACCAGACAGTATCCGGCATGAGAACCGAGAGCCGCCACGATGAACGCGCCCACCACCCCGCCCCTCCGGACCGGTCCCCTCAACCTCATCACCGACGTGCCCGGGATCGAGGTCGGCCACTATCAGGCCCATCACACCGGCACCACCGTCGTACTCGCCCGCGGCGGCGCGGTGGGCGGCGTGGACGTGCGCGGTTCAGCCCCCGGCACCCGCGAGACCGACCTCCTGGACCCGGTGAACCTGGTCGACCGGGTCAACGCCATCGTCCTCTCCGGCGGTAGCGCCTTCGGCCTGGCGGCGGCGGACGGGGTCATGGGCTGGCTGGAGGACCAGGGTCTGGGCTGGCCCCTGGACGCGGGCCGGGTGGTGCCGATCGTCCCCGGGGCGGTACTGTTCGATCTGGAACGCTTCGGCCGGGCCTTTCGCGACCGCCCCACGGCGGAGTTCGGCCGCCGGGCGTGCGCCAACCTGACCGCCGGGGCCTTCCCCCTCGGCAACGTCGGCGCCGGGGCCGGGGCCATCGCCCTGGGATGCAATCTCAAGGGGGGACTGGGGTCCGCCAGCCTTGACCTGGGCCAGGGCGTCCGGGTCGGGGCCCTGGTGGCGGTCAACCCCTTCGGCAGCGTGATCAACCCCGCGACCGGGGAACTCCTGGGCGCCAGCCTGGGGATCGGGGAGGAATTTGGCCCCCTGCCCCGCCCCGCCAACCCCACCGCTTCCCCCCCGCCCGCCCCGGCCCCCATCCGCAACACCACCATCGCGGTAGTGGCAACCAACCTGGCGCTGACCAAGGCCCAGGCCACCAAGCTGGCGCAGATGGCCCAGGACGGCCTGGCGCGCGCCATCAATCCATCGCATACCCTCTTCGACGGCGACACCGTCTTCGCCCTCGCCACCGGCCAGATCCCCCTCGCCGCCCTGGAGGAGGACGCCGCCTGGGGCTCCATCCCCGCCGCCCTCATTCGCGCCGGCGCCGCGGCGGCGGACACCCTGACCCGCGCGGTCGTCCATGGCATCCTCCAGGCGGAGAGCGTCGGCGATATCCCCTGCTATCGGGATCGTTTTCTCGCCAAGGCGTCACCCGCCGGGTAAGAGCGCGCGGTCAAGACGTTCATCAAGCTAAAGTTTCCAGCCTTGGAAAAAAGGTGAGCGGCCCCAAGACGGATCAAGAAGCGGTTTTCATCCCAGCGTGCGTGAAAATCACGGGCAAACCTGGCAGTTGCCTGTACGTGGCGATCCCTTCCCATGTCGGTTAGATCGGGATGCGACTCAGGGCGGATCGAGGAGCAGCTTGATGGATACCGCCAGGGAAACCGCCACCAGCAGGGGGCGGATGAGACGGGCGCCGTGGCGTCCCACCAGGTGGGCACCGAGCCAGGCGCCCAGGAACTGACCGGCGGCCATGACCAGGCCATAGCGCCAGAGGACGTGACCGCCCGGGATGAAGAAGAGGATGGCGGCGAGGTTGCTGGCGAAATTCAGCAATTTGGTGTGGGCGGTGGCGCGGCGCAGGTTGTAGCCCAGGAGGGCGACATAGCCCATGGCGAAGAAGGTACCGGTGCCGGGACCGAAAAAGCCGTCATAAAAGCCGATGGGAAAGGCGACAAGAAAGGCGAAGGCGCCCTGGCCCAGGCGCCGTCGGGCGTCGAAATCGGAGACCCGGGGAGAAAAGAGAAAATAGAGGCTGAAGACGATCAGCAGCGCGGGAATCAGCCACCCTGGCATATCCCCCCCCAGGGTGCGGATGAAGAGGACCCCACTGGCGGCGCCGGTGAAGGCGCACACAAAGGCCAGGGCGGCCTGACGCAGGTCGATGAGGCCCTGGCGCAGGAAACTGACCGTGGCGGCGGCGGTGCCGAAGACGCCCTGGGCCTTGTTGGTGGCCAGGGTCTCCAGGGGGCCGAGGCCCGCCCAAAGCAGGGCCGGGACCGTGATGAGCCCGCCCCCGCCGGCGATGCTGTCCACCAGGCCGGCGATCAGGGCGAGCACGAAGAGTAAGAGTTCGGTCTCCACGACGGGATGGGGCCTGTTACCGCTGAGGTCGGGGTGATGAAAAGGCCCGGCGGCGCGACGAGGTCCGCGGGAAGCGCATTGCTAACGGCGCCGGTGCCCGGTAGTTTATACACGGAGCCGCGGACCAGTCGGTCCGCGATGCCTTCAGGCCCATTCCAGCCAGGGACCCCAGCCTTTCATGCCCGCCCTTAGCGTCCGCCAACTCCGCAAGACTTATCGCAACGGCTTCGAGGCCCTCAAGGGGGTGGACCTGAGCGTCGAGGAGGGCGACTTCTTCGCCCTGCTGGGCCCCAATGGCGCCGGCAAGTCGACCCTGATCGGCATCCTCGCCTCCCTGGTCAACAAGACCTCCGGCGAGGTCCGGGTCTTCGGTCACGACCTGGACCGGGAACCGGAGGCGGTCAAGGCCTGCCTGGGCCTGGTGCCCCAGGAGTTCAACTTCAACATCTTCCTGCCGGTCATCGAGGTGGTCCTGAACCAGGCCGGCTACTATGGCATCCCCCGCCCGGAGGCGCGGGAGCGGGCGGAATACTACCTGCGCAAGCTGGAGCTCTGGGACCGGCGCGATACCGAGATGCGCCAGCTCTCCGGTGGCCTCAAACGCCGGCTGATGATCGCCCGGGGGTTGATCCACGGCCCTCGCCTGCTGATCCTCGACGAGCCCACCGCCGGCGTCGACATCGAGATCCGGCGCTCCATGTGGGACTTTCTGCGCGAACTCAACGAGCTGGGTACCACCATCATCCTCACCACCCACTACCTGGAAGAGGCGGAAAACCTCTGCCGCCACATCGCCATCATCAACCGGGGCCGGGTCGCCGAGCGGGAGGGCATGACCACCCTGCTCGGGCGCCTGGAGGCGGAAACCTTCGTCCTCAACCTCAAGCATCCCCTGAGCGAGGCCCCGGACCTGGGCGGCTTTCCCTGCCTGCTGCTGGACGACCTGAGCCTGGAGGTGGAGATCTCCCGGGGCCAGAGCGTCAACGGCCTGTTCGCCGCCCTCTCCCGCCGGGGCATCGAGGTCGCCAGCCTGCGCAACAAGCAGAACCGCCTGGAACGACTCTTTCTCGACACCCTCGAACGGCGCGGCGAGGAGGCGGCATGAGCCCCGCTCCCCGCTTCCAGGCTGGCCGGGACCCAGCAGCCTCCGGGGGGCACCGCCCCGCACCCGGCCCCCACCCGGTCATGGGCCGCTGGGCCCGTTACCGGGTCGCCTTCCTGACCATCCTGAAGAAGGAAATCCTGCGCTTCAGTCGCATCTGGATCCAGACCCTGCTGCCGTCGGTCATCACCACCACCCTGTACTTCGTCATCTTCGGCCGCCTCATTGGCGAGCGCATCGGGCCCATGGGCGGTTTCGCCTACCTGGATTTCATCGTCCCCGGCCTGGTGCTCATGTCGGTGATCACCAACGCCTATTCCAACGTCGTCTCCTCCTTCTATTCGAGCAAGTTCTCCCACTTCATCGAGGAACTGCTGGTGGCCCCGGTGCCCAACTGGGTGATCCTCGCCGGCTACGTGGCCGGTGGCGTGGCGCGGGGCCTGGCGGTAGGCCTGGCGGTGACCCTGGTCGCCGTGGTCTTCACCGACCTCCAGATCCACAGCCTGCTCACCAGCCTGACGGTCTTCACCCTGACCGCGATCCTCTTCGCCCTCGGCGGCTTCATCAACGCCGTCTACGCCAACAGCTTCGACGACATCTCCATCATCCCCACCTTCGTCCTCACCCCCCTCACCTACCTGGGGGGCGTCTTCTACTCCATCGACCTGCTGCCGGAATTCTGGCGCTGGCTCTCCCAGGCCAATCCGGTGCTCTACATGGTGAATGCCTTTCGCTATGGCTTTTTGGGGGTGAGCGACATCGACCTGGGGCTGGCGCTGGCCATCATCCTCGGCTTCATCGTCGCCCTGACCCTCTACAGCCTGCGCCTCCTGGACCGCGGGGTCGGGATCAAGACCTGAGCGGGCCGCCCCCCGCAAGAGGCCACCCGAACCAAGGCAAGCAGGGAGGGAGGGTCGGAGGGTCGGAGGGCGTCTGGCGGGGGTGTCAACCGCATGTATGCGGTTGGCAAGCCCCCAAGGACGGATTCACGGCGACCCCCGCCAGACGCCACCCGACCCGGCCCAGGCCCAGGGGGATTCACGCTGGGTTATACACTGAGTATCACTATAAAGCAGTAGAAGAGTTGCCGCCCCAAGCCCCCCATGGGACTATAAGCCATTTTTCGGCCAGGTAGCCGCCAGGTTGCCCGTCCGCCTGACATTCCAGATCCCGGCGAACGATCGCCGTGAGGATTCAGCCAGTTGAGCCGGCCTTATCAAGACCAGGACGAGGAGGACTACCCCCCCGAGGAGGGGAAACCGCGCCAGCGCCGTGGCTGGGTGTGGCGTGCCCTGCGATTCCTGGGCGGAACGATCATTTTGGCCGGACTGGCGGGCCTGGTGGCCCTGGTCCTGTATGCCATCCCCCTCGATCGCACCGTGCGGGAGAAGTTCGAGGGCAAGCGCTGGGCCCTGCCCGCGCGGGTCTACGCCCGCCCCCTGGAACTCTACACCGGCTCCCCCCTGGACCCCACGGAACTGGTGGCGGAACTCCAGCGGCTGGACTACCGGCCGGTGGCCCAGCCCCTCCGCCCCGGGACCTATGAACGCGAGGATGGCCACTTCCTCATCCGCACCCGCGCCTTCCAGTTCTGGGACGGGACCGAGCCCGAGCGCTTCATTGATCTCCAGATCAGCGACGGCCAGATCGCCAGTCTCACCGACGCCAGCGGCGGCGAGGACCCGGCCCTGGTGCGCCTCGACCCGGTGCTCATCGACAGCATCTACCCCAGTCACAACGAGGACCGCGTCCTGGTGCGCGCCATGGATCTGCCGCTCCTGCTGGTCGATACCCTCAAGGCGGTGGAAGACCGATCCTTCGGCTCGCATTTTGGCGTGGACCCTCAGGCGATCCTCCGGGCCTCCATCAAGAATTTCCAGGCCGGGGCGGTGGTGGAGGGTGGCAGCACCCTGACCCAGCAACTGGTGAAGAACTTCTACCTCTCGGACGAACGTAGCCTGGAACGGAAGCTCAACGAGGCCCTGATGGCCATCCTCCTGGAGTGGCGCTATCCCAAGGACGATATCCTGGAGGCCTACGCCAACGAGATCTATCTGGGCCAGGACGGCAGCCGCGCCATCCATGGCTTCGGCCTCGCCAGTCGTTTCTACTTCAATCGCGACCTGAGCGAACTGGGCATCCCCGAGACCGCCCTGCTCATCGCCCTGATCAAGGGCCCCTCCTACTATGACCCGCGCCGCAACCCGGAACGGGCCCTCGAGCGCCGCAACCTGGTCATCGACATCATGGCCGACCAGGGTGTGATCGAGCTGGCCCAGGCCGACAGCGCCAAGGCGGCGCCCCTCGGCGTCGGCGAGAAGGGTGGCCGGCCAGCGGGTACCTATCCGGCCTTCACCGACCTGGTGCGCCGCCAGCTCAAGCGGGACTACCGGGAGGAGGACCTGCGCTCCGAGGGCCTGATCATCTTCACCACCCTCTCCCCCACCATCCAGGGCATCGTCGAGCAGTCGATTCGCGACCGCCTGCCCGATCTGGAAAAGCTGCGCAAATTCAAACCCGGCACCCTGGAAGGGGCCGCGGTGGTGGTCTCGGCGGCCCAAGGCGAGGTCCTGGCCCTGGCGGGAGGGCGCGAGGCGGGCTACGCCGGCTTCAATCGGGCCCTGGAGGCCATCAGGCCCATCGGCTCCCTGGTCAAGCCGATGATCTTCATCGAGGCCCTGAACGAGCCCAAGAAATACAACATCGCAACTCCCTTGCGGGATCAGGGCGTCAGCCTGAACGCGGGTGATGGCAAGCGCTGGGAGCCCAAGAATTACGATGGCAAGACCCATGGCTCGGTGCCCCTCTACCTGGCCCTGGCCAAGTCCTACAACCTGGCGACGGTGAACCTGGGCATGGAACTGGGGCTGGATCGCGTCGCCCGCCGTTTCCAGGAGCTGGGCGTGCAGCGGGATTTCGACAAGGTGCCGGCCATGCTGCTGGGCTCCATCTCCCTGTCCCCGGTGGAGGTGGCGCAGGTCTACCAGTCCATCGCCGCGGGTGGCTTCCGCGCCCCCCTGCGGGCCATCCGCGAGGTCCTCAACACCCAGGGCGAGCCCCTGAACCGCTATCCCCTGGCCGTGGAGCCGGCCTCCAGTCCCCAGGCGGCCTATCTCCTCACCTGGGCCATGCGGGAGGTCATCCAGCAGGGTACCGCCACCTGGCTCAAGGAGCGCCTGCCCAAGGAGCTCACTGTCGCGGGCAAGACCGGTACCACCAACGAACTCCGCGACAGTTGGTTCGCCGGCTTCAGCGGCGACAAGGTGATCGTCGCCTGGGTGGGGCGGGACGACAACCAGCCCACCGGTCTGACGGGGGGCTCGGGGGCCCTACGCGTCTGGGGTGATATCATGGCCAACCTCGACACCCAGCCCCTGCCGGACTATCCACCGGACGGTGTCGAGATGGTCACCGTCGATCGCTACAACGGCCGCCGCGCCCCCAAGGGTTGCGGCCGGGCCCTGACCATGCCCTTCGACGACGATGCCCTGCCCACCGGCACCTCCGATTGTGGCGCCGCCCCGCCCCCGGAACCGGCCACCGAGGAGGCCGCCCCCGCGGCCCCGCCCCCACCCAAGGAAGAGAAGAAAGCCAGCGAAGGTGGCATCGGGAGCTTCCTGCGAGATTTTCTAGGTAACTGATGAACAAAGCCCTGATCCTTCTCCTTGCCCTCGGGTTGCTGGCCGGTTGCGCCGGCAAGCCGCGCCAGGGCGGTCCAGCCCCGGTCGAAAACGCCCTGAATCCCAAGGTGAAGACCGCCCCGCCCCCCCAGACACCGGCGGTGGACGTCTATGCCTACCGGGCCCCGAACACGGCCCCGCCCCCGGCCCCCGCCCCCGAGGCGGCCGAATACGCGCCGGCGCCCTTGACCCCGCCCGTGGCGGAAGGTCCAGGCAGCCCCGGCGGCCGCGGCCCCGCGACCTTGCCTCCCGACACCGATCCGGGCCTGGCCTCCGCCATTACCTGGACGCCACCCGCCAGTCCGGCCAGTGCCCCGCGGACCACCCCCGCCCCGGCCTCCACCTCCGTTCCTGCCCCTACCTCTGGTCCGGCAACGACGCGGACCCAAACTCAGGCCCAGTCGCAGACGTCCGCTTCCCCGTCCACGGCCAATCCACCTCCCGCCCGGTCCGGCACCCCCAGCGCGGCTCAGTCAGCCACGGCGGCCGCGGGTTCAGGCCCGGTACCCACCACGGGGACCAGCGCCCCGACCACCCTCGCCTCCCTGGCCCCCCCCGCGGCGCCCAAGCCGCCGCCCCCGCCCCCCGAGGTCAGGTACACGGCCCCCCCGCCGCCCGCGCCAGAATTACCCGCGGCGGCCGCCTCCCTGGCCGCCCAGGCGGAGAAGCAACGCCAGCAGGGTGATTACGTCGCCGCCGCTGCGACCCTGGAGCGCGCCATTCGCATCCAACCCCGGGAGGCCTATCTCTGGAACCGCCTGGCCCGGGTCCGCCTCGACCAGAAGAACTATACCCAGGCCAGCTCCCTGGCCCAGAAGTCCAATGCCTTGTCCAAGGACCAGGCCCAGATCAAGGAAGACAACTGGGGCATGATCGCCGCCACCCGCCGCGCCACGGGCGACACCAAGGGCGCCGAGGACGCGGAGGCCAAGGCCGGCGGCCGGTGAGGGGTGGTGCTGGCTCCGGCCTGGGTTGCCTGGCGGCGCGGCCATGATCCAG
This sequence comes from uncultured Gammaproteobacteria bacterium, assembly GCA_937862735.1. Taxonomy (GTDB): domain Bacteria; phylum Pseudomonadota; class Gammaproteobacteria; order Chromatiales; family Chromatiaceae; genus M0108. The sequence goes on along the minus strand of CALMDH010000077.1, from coordinate 8,029 downwards.
GTCAGTGATATCCTCGGCCCCGAGGGCCTGCTCGCGCAACGTCTGCCCGGCTACAACCATCGCCCCCAGCAGACGGCGATGGCGGAAGAGGTGGCCCAGGTCCTGGCCGAGGGTGGCACCCTCATCTGCGAGGCCGGCACCGGGACCGGCAAGACTTACGCCTACCTGGTCCCCGCCCTCCTCGCCAGACGCAAGGTCCTGATCTCCACCGGCACCCGCGCCCTCCAGGACCAGCTCTATCACCGCGACCTGCCCCTAGTGCGCGAGGCCCTGGACATCCCGGTGCGCATCGCCCTCCTCAAGGGCCGGGGCAACTACCTCTGCCCCTACCGCCTGGAGCTGGCCCTGGCCGAACACCGGGGCGGTACACGCGAATTCCGCCAGCAACTCCTGGCGGTGCGCGACTGGGCCAGCGCCACCCGCACCGGTGACATCGCCGAACTACCCCTCCCGGACGAGGCCCCCGTCTGGCCGGCGGTGACCTCCACCAGCGACAACTGCCTGCGTCAGGAGTGTCCCGACTGGGATCGCTGCCCCCTGCTCCAGGCCCGCCGCCGGGCCCAGGAGGCGGACCTGGTGGTGGTCAACCACCACCTGCTGTGCGCGGACATCGCCCTGCGCGACGAGGGCTTCGGCGAGATCCTGCCCGGCGCCGACGCCTTCATCGTCGACGAGGCCCACCAGCTGCCGGAGGTGGCCGGCAACTTCTTCGGTTCCGCCATCAGTGGCCGCCAGTTGCTGGAACTGGTCCGCGACGCCGAGATGGAATATACCCGGGAGGCCGGCGACGTGCCGGAATTCCCCGAACACCTGGCCAAGCTGCGCCTCGCCACCCTCGACCTGCGCCTGGCCCTGGGGGAGGAGGCGCGCCGGGGTCCCTGGCGGGAGATCACCGCCGACGCGGCCGCCGCCGCGGGCCTGGACGAACTGCGCCAGCGCCTGGCGGAGGTCCAGGGGGCGCTGACGGCCCTGGAGGGTCGCGGCAAAGGGCTCGACGCCTGCCTGGCCCGAGCGACCGATCTGGCCACGGCCCTGACCAACATCTGCGAGCCCGGTGGGGACACCGCGGACATCCGCTGGTTCGAGACCCAGGGCAAGGGCTTTCGCCTCCACCTCACCCCCCTGTCGGTGGCCGAGATCTTCCAGGGCCGGATGACCCGCCACCCCGCCGCCTGGGTCTTCACCTCCGCCACCCTGGCGGTGGCCGAACGCTTTGACCATTTCGCCGGCCAGCTCGGCATCGCCGACGCCCGCACCGCCTGCTGGGACAGCCCTTTCGACTATCCCCGACAGGCCCTCTGGTTCGTCCCCCGCGGCCTGCCAGACCCCAACTCGCCCGCCTACGGCGAGGCCGTCGCCGACCTGGCCGTCCAAATCCTGCGCTACAGCCGGGGCCGCGCTTTCCTGCTCTTCACCAGTCACCGCGCCCTGCGCCAGGCGGCGGAGCAACTGGCGGACCAGCTCGACTACCCGCTGCTGGTGCAGGGCACGGCCCCCCGCGGGGAACTGCTCCAGCGCTTCCGTGACCTGGGTAACGCCGTCCTCCTCGGCACCTCCAGCTTCTGGGAGGGGGTGGACGTGCGTGGCGAGGCCCTGTCCTGCGTCATCATCGACAAACTGCCCTTCGCCTCACCGGGCGATCCGGTGCTGGCGGCGCGCATGGACGCCCTGCGCCAGCGGGGTGGCAATCCCTTCCGCGACTTTCAGTTGCCCCAGGCGGTCATCACCCTCAAGCAAGGGGCCGGCCGCCTGATCCGCGACGCCCATGACCGGGGCGTCCTGGTGGTCTGCGATCCCCGCCTCCTGTCCAAGTCCTACGGCCACGCCTTCCTCAAGAGCATGCCGCCCATGGCCCGCACCCGGGACCTGGCACTGGTGGAAGCGTTCTTCGCCACGGAGGCCACCACGCCAGATAGAACCCGGGCCCGAAGCTGACCCACCACGCGCGGTCCTGTTCTTCCACACCATTCGTTCGCGACGACCCCGCCATGCGCCTCCTCGCCATCGACACCTCCAGCGACGCCTGCTCCGCCGCCCTTCTCACCGAGACCGGCCTGCACCAGCAACTGACCCCGGAACCGCGCCGGCACGCGGATCTCATCCTCGGCATGGTCGCGGCCCTGCTCCAGGAGGCCGACCTCAAGCTCACGGAGCTGGACGCCCTGGCCTTCGGCCGCGGCCCGGGCTCCTTCACCGGCGTGCGCATCGCCACCGCCGTGATCCAGGGCCTGGCCTTTGGCGCCGACCTGCCGGTGGTAGCCGTCTCCACCCTGGCCGGCCTCGCCCAGGGCCGGCACCGCCGCCAGGGTGCCCGCCGCTGCCTCGCCGCCCTGGATGCCCGCATGGGCGAGGTCTACTGGGGCCGCTACGCGTTGGACGGCCAGGGCCTGATGCGTCTGGTTGGTTCGGAGGTCGTGTCCACGCCGGAAGGGGTCGAACTCCCCCCGGACGGTGGCTGGGAGGGCGTGGGTAGTGGCTGGGAGGCCCACGGGGAACGGCTCAGCCAGCGCCTGGGGGAGCGGCTGATCACCGTGGACCCCGGCGCCCTCGCCGAGGCCCAGGACCTGATCCCCCTCGCCGCGGCGGGCTTCGCCAGTGGCCTGGCCGTAGCGGCAGAACTGGCCCTGCCCGTCTATCTGCGCGACCAGGTGACCCATGGCGCCTGAGCCCCCGCGCCGTTGCCCTTCACGCGCCCCCCACTCCCGGCCGGACCCACCTCGCGACAATAGGTTATATTGGCGATGGCTGGATGTGGCCACCCCGATGACCAACCGGTCGCATCATGCTGACCCTTTGCCAGGCCATGCCCGGCCTCCGGGGTCGAAGCCGTTCTTCACTGCGAAAAACAACGACTAACGCCACCAGGCGCGATTCACAACCAATGAGAGGACAACCCATGAACCGCTTTCTTACCCTCAGCCTCGCCACCCTGACCCTGGCCGCTGCCACGCAGGCCCAGGCCGCAACCTTCATGGACGCCGATTGGGCCAAGGGGGCCTGCGAGGCCTGGAACAAATCGGCCGAACTGACCGGGGGCCTGGCAGGCTCCGCCTGGGCCGCCAACAACGCCGGTCGTGGCTATAAGGTCATCCAGCTCTACCGGGACAAGTGCGGCGAGGCCAGCCGTGTGGAACTGCAGATCAGCGACAAGGACGGCAAGGCCCTCTGCACCTATGGCGGCAAGGTCAAGACCGCCAGCCTGAACGCGGAGGTCGATTACCTCATGAACGCCACGGACGAGGACTGGACCTGCATGGGCGAGGGTAAGTTTGGCTGCGGGGCCATGGGCGCGATGATGACGGGAAAGCTCAAGTTCAAGGGCCCCAAGGGGGAGGCCATGGGGGTCATGGGACCCTTCGATAGTTTCCTGCAACTGACGGGTAAGATTCCCGGCGACAAGGCCAAGTGCCCCTAGGCGTCGGGGTCCCGGTCCATGGCGGCGGCTGGCCAGCGTGAATTCCTGACCTGTATCAAGGAGGATTTAGCCGCGAAATGCTAAGGTGGATCGCTGGCAATCTACGATCGGGACCTAAACGCCATGCGCATTCTCTTCATCCACCCCAACTACCGCTCCGGCGGCGCCGAGATCGCCGGGACCTGGCCACCGGCCTGGGTCGCCTATCTCACGGGTGCGCTGAAGACCGCTGGCTTCACGGACGTCCAGTTCATCGACGCCATGACGGACAACATCCCCGAGGAGCAGTTGCGGCAGCTCATCAGTGAGGCCCAGCCGGACATCGTGGGCTGCACCTGCATCACCCCCTCGATCTACAAGGCCCAGCGGGTGCTGGAGATCGTCAAGGAGGTCGATCCGGCTATCGTCACCCTCCTCGGCGGTGTCCATGCCACCTTCATGTACCAGCAGGTCCTCGGCGAGGCCCCCTGGATCGACGCCATCGTCCGCGGCGAGGGCGAGGAGGTCATGGTCGAGCTGGCGCGCACCGTCGACGAGGGCCGCTGGCCCGCGGACCGGGGGCAGGTCAAGGGCATCGCCTACATCGACGAGGGCCAGATCGTCGCCACCCCGGCGGCGCCCACCATCAAGGACCTGGACGCCATCACCCCGGACTGGGGCATCCTCGACTGGACCAAGTACAACTACATCCCCCTGGGCAAGCGGGTGGCCATCCCCAACATGGCCCGCGGCTGCCCCTACACCTGTTCCTTCTGCTCCCAGTGGAAGTTCTGGCGCGATTACCGCATCCGCAGCCCCAAGAAGGTGGTGGACGAGATCGAGGCCCTGGTGCGCGACCACGACGTCGGCTTCTTCATCCTCGCCGACGAGGAACCGACCATCAACCGCAAGAAGTTCATCGCCTTCTGTGAGGAGCTCATCGCCCGGGACCTGGGCATCCTCTGGGGCATCAATACCCGGGTCACCGATATCCTGCGCGATGAGGACGTGCTGCCCCTCTACCGCAAGGCCGGTCTGATCCACGTCTCCCTCGGCACCGAGGCGGCGGCCCAGCTCAAGCTTAACCGCTTCAACAAGGAGACCACGGTCGCCGATAACAAGCGGGCCATCGAGCTGCTGCGCAACGCCGGCATCCTCACCGAGGCCCAGTTCATCGTCGGCCTGGAGAACGAGACCCGCGAGACCCTGGAAGAGACCTACCAGATGGCGCGGGACTGGAACCCGGACCTGGCCAACTGGGCCATGTACACCCCCTGGCCCTTCACCGACCTCTTCCGCGAGCTGGGGGACAAGGTCGAAATCTTCGACTACGACAAGTACAACTTCGTCACCCCCATCATCAAGCCGGCGGCCATGGACCGCGCCGAACTGCTCGACCGGGTGATGCACAACTACCGCCGCTTCTACATGTACAAGGCCTTCTTCTCCTACCCCTGGGCCGGCAGTGGCGAGCGGCGGCGCTACCTGCTGGGCTGCCTCAAGGCCTTCCTCAAGGCCGGCTTCCAGCGCACCTTCTACGACCTCGGCAAGGTCAACTACTGGGGACCCCAGTCTAAGAAGAAGGTCGACTTCCACTTCGACACCTCCAAGACCCGCGTCGCCGAGGGCGGCACCGACTGGAAGGGCAAGCACACCCGCAAGATCAAGGGCGACCTCCAGGCCCAGATCATGGCCTGCGGCGGCAGCCCCGACCAGCTCACCCAGGCCGAGATCGACGCCCTGACGGTCAACCCGCCCTCGCCCAACCTGAACGACGTCAACGTCCAGATCATGGCCTGTGGTGGTGGCAAGGATCAGCTCAGCCAGGAGGAGATCGACGCCCTGACGGTCTCCCCGGTTGAGGTGGCCCTGCCCACGCGTGAACCAGCCAGGGCCGCCGCGCCGGTGGATTGAGTCCTGTCGCGACGCCGGGGGAGATCGTCCCCTTCCCCGGCGATTTGACCTTGATCAAGGCCGGCCCACCGGGCAACCGATAAATTTCTTTTATCGTTTGCCAACCTCGGCCGTGCCCGTCTGTTGGGGTGCCCCACCCCCACGGGGCATGACATTCTCAAGGTCTTGATCATGATGGAAGAATTGCGGCGGGCTCTGCTGTTGTCCCGCCTCTCCGATGAGCAACTGGAGCGTGTTCAGCGCCATGCCTCCCGCCTGCACTTGCAGGAAGGCCAGTTGCTCTTCAGCCAGGGCGATCCCGCCCGGCATTTCTACCTGGTCCTGAGCGGTCGCCTGCGGCTGTTCCGCCTGGCGGTGGATGGCGCCGAGAAGGTGATCGAGATCATCGGCCCCGGGGAGACCTTCGCCGAGGCCCTGATGTTTCTCGCCCAGGCGCGTTATCCGGTCTGCGCCTCGGCCCTGGAACCGGTCGAACTGATCAGTCTTGACACCCGGGACTTCGCCCAGATGCTGCAGGAGTCGGTGGCGACCTGCTTCCTCATCATGGGCGCCCTCAGCCAACGGCTGCATGGGCTGGTCCAGGAGATCGAGAACCTGACCCTGCACTCCGCCAGTAGTCGCTTCGCCTGTTATCTCCTCTCTCACCTCCCCCCTTACAAACTGGCCGTGGAACTCGACCTGCGCAAGGGGATCATTGCCTCCCGCCTCTCCATCAAGCCCGAGACCCTGTCCCGGATCGAAAAGGAACTGAGCACGCGGGGCATCATCGCCGTGCGCGGCAGCCGCATCCATGTGCTGAACCTCAAGGGCCTGGAGGAAATCGCCGCCCTGGGGAGTCCCGGCGATCCTGGCTTTATGGTCAATAATCACGGCACAACCCCAGGCTGACGGGACGCGGGATTCCCCCGCACCCTGCCATCTACGCCCTTCCCACCCTTCACGCCATCCCCTCCTTTCCACCCTTTCCCCCTTTTCGCCCCGGCCCCATGCCCACGCCTCCTGACTCCCTGCCCCCCCTGACTCCCGCCAACCGTGGCATTTGCCACAGTCGGCGCGTTATATGACTCAGATCAACTAAATGCCCATCCGCTGGCCTATTTTGACCTCGGTCAAAACCCATCCCCGATTCCTGGACTAGGTTGATTCTAACGGCGGGCGCGAGGCACGCCGGCGTACCAGTTTTTTTCAGCTTCACGAGGGCAGTTCCATGAACAAGTTTTCCAGGCGCGGATTAGCCGTCGCGGTCGGGACCATCCTGGCGATAGGAGCGGCCTCGTCGGCCTGGTCGGCGGAGTCCCTCCAGGACGTGATGCAGCGCCGCGGCTTGAGCGAAAAAGACCTGCTGGCGGCGGCCAAGACCTATGTCCCCAGCGGCGGCCGCGATGAGTACGTGGTCTTCAGCTCCGGCGGCCAGTCGGGCCAGGTGATCGTCTACGCCATCCCCTCGATGCGCATCATGAAGTACATCGGGGTCTTCACCCCGGAGCCCTGGCAGGGCTATGGCTTCGACGAGGAGTCCAAGGCGGTCCTGGCCCAGGGGCGCATCCGCGGCAAGGATATCAACTACGGTGACACCCACCACCCGGCGATCTCCGAGACCGAGGGCGCCTATGACGGGCGCTACCTGTTCATCAACGACAAGGCCAATCCCCGCATTGCGGTCGTCGACCTGCACGACTTCGAGACCAAGCAGATCGTCGCCAATCCCTTCTTCAAGTCCGCCCACGGTGGCGCCTTCGTCACCCCCAACACCGAATACGTCATGGAGGCCGCCCAATACGCGGCGCCCCTCATCGAGGATGGCTTCGTGCCCCTGGAGGCCTTCAATGACCAGTACCGCGGTGGCCTGACCTACTGGAAGTTCAACCGCGACAAGGGCCGCCTCGAACCCGAGAACTCCTTCACCTTCGAGCTGGGGCCCTATAGCCAGGACCTCTCCGACGCCGGCAAGGGGCCCAGCTATGGCTGGGGCTTCACCAACTCCTTCTGCTCGGAGCGCTACGTCGGCGGCATCGAGCGCGGCCGTCCGCCCTTCGAGGCCGGCTGCTCCTCCAAGGACACCGACTTCCTGCACGTGACCAACTGGAAGAAGGCCGAGGAGCTGGTCAAGGCCGGCAAGGTGAAGCAAGAGAAAGGCTATTACTTCATTCCGATGGAGCAGGCCATCGCCGAGGGGCTGCTCTACCTGATCCCAGAGCCCAAGAGCCCCCATGGCGTGGACGTGACCCCGGACGGCAAGTTCATCATCGTCTCCGGCAAGCTTGACAGCCATGTCTCGGTCTTCAGCTTCGAGAAGATCCAGAAGGCCATCGCCGAGGGTAAGTTCGAGGGCAAGGACCCCTATGGCGTGCCCATCATCGCCATGCAGGACGTGCTCCAGCACCAGGTCAATCTGGGCCTGGGCCCGCTGCACACCCAGTTCGACAGCAAGCCCTGCATCGCCTACACCTCCCTCTACGTCGACTCCCAGGTCGCCAAGTACGATTACTGCGAGGGCAAGGTGCTGGACAAGCTGTCCATCCACTACAACATCGGCCACCTCATGACCATGGAAGGCGACTCGGTGGAGCCGGATGGCAAGTACCTGGTGGCGCTCAACAAGCTGTCCATCGACCGCCATCAGCCGGTGGGGCCCCTGCATCCGCAAAACCATCAGCTCATCGACATCGGCAACGACAAGATGCAGCTCCTCTATGACATGCCCCTGCCCCTGGGCGAGCC
>CALMDH010000076.1:0-13112 GCA_937862735.1 uncultured Gammaproteobacteria bacterium | reverse complement strand
TCGGGGGGCGATTCGGGTGCTGGTGGGCGCACGGTCGGTGGCGGTGGCCCGGTCGGGGTCAAGGCCGACAAGGCGCGCAACCTGCTGCGCCTGTTGGACGTCCCGGAAGCCGTCATCGACGCCATCCAGACCAGCCGTGAGACCCGGGACACCATCCCGATCCCGGCCCCCATCACCGGGGTGGTCACGGGCCTGACCGCCCGGGAGGGCATGTACGTCACCCCGGACAGCACCATGTTCACCCTGGTGGACAACCGTCGGGTCTGGGTGCGGGTGGATGTCTTCGAGCACCAGATCGTTGGCCTGGAGCCCGGCCAGAGCGCCCAGATGCGGGTCCCGGCCTATCCCGGTCGCACCTGGGAGGGGGAACTGGACTACCTCTATCCGGAACTGGACCCCAAGACCCGCACCCTGCCGGTGCGGCTGGTGTTCGACAACCCGGATGGGGCGCTGCGGCCCAATCTCTTCGCCGAGGTGAGCATCGAGGGCAAAGGGCGGCGGAACGTGCTCAAGATCCCCCGGGAGGCCCTGATCCACACCGGCGAGCGCGAGAGCGTGGTCCTGGCCCTGGGCGAGGGTCGCTTCCAGCCGGTGGACGTGACCACCGGCGCCCGGTTGGGCGGCGAGGTGGAGATCCTCGCTGGCCTGAAAGAGCATGACGAGGTGGTGGTCTCCGGCCAGTTCCTCATTGACTCCGAGTCCAGTCTGCGAGCGAGCTTTCAGCGGCTAACCTCAGGGGGTGCCGCTGAGGAGGTTGCCAGGGGGGGTGCCGGGGAAGACAAGGCAAGCGTCGGGGATGCCGGCCAGACCAGCGGCCAGGAGGTGGATCATGCCCATCATCACCACTGAGCGTTATCGGATCGCTAAGCGCTATCGGCCGCTAGCGACCCGTATCCCAGACCCTTGGGAGGGAGCGCGGCCATGAAGCACCTCATCCACTGGTCCATCCGCAACCGCTTTCTGGTCCTCCTCGCCACCCTGCTGCTGACAGTCTGGGGCCTCCAGTCCCTGCGTCAGACGCCGCTGGACGCCATCCCCGACCTGTCCGACGTCCAGGTCATCGTCCGCACCAGCTTTCCCGGGCAGGCACCGCGGGTGGTGGAGGACCAGGTCACCTACCCCCTCTCCACCGCCCTGCTGGCGGTGCCGGGGGCGGTCACGGTGCGCGGCTACAGCCTGTTTGGCGACTCCTACGTCTACGTGCTGTTCGCCGACGGCACCGATCTCTACTGGGCCCGCTCCCGGGTGCTGGAGTATCTCAGTCAGGTGGCCGGCCAGCTCCCGGAGGGGGCCACGCCGCGCCTGGGGCCGGACGCCACCGGCGTCGGCTGGGTGTTCAGCTACGCCCTAGTGGACCGGAGCGGCCAGCAGGACCTGGCCCAGTTGCGTAGCCTTCAGGACTGGTACCTGAAGCTGGAACTCCAGTCCGTCCCCGGCGTGGCGGAGGTGGCGACGGTGGGCGGCATGGTCCGCCAGTACCAGGTGGTGGCGGACCCGGAACGCCTGCGCGCCTACGGCATCCCCCTCGGCCACCTGACCCAGGCCATCCGCGCCGCCAATCAGGAGGTAGGCGGCTCGGTGCTGGAGCTGGCGGAGGCGGAGTACATGGTGCGCAGCCGGGGCTATATCACCTCGGTCGCGGACATCGAGACCATCCCCATCGATGTGGGCCCGGACGGCACCCCCATCCTGCTGCGCGACCTGGCGCGGGTGGAGATCGGCCCGGAGATGCGCCGGGCGGTGGCGGAACTGGACGGGGAGGGCGAGGTGACCGGCGGCATCGTCGTCATGCGTCAGGGGGAGAACGCTCTGGCGACCATCGCCGCGGTCAAGGCCAAGCTGGAGGAGCTCAAGCCCGGCCTGCCGGCGGGGGTGGAGCTCCTCACCACCTATGACCGCGCCCCTTTGATCCTGGACGCCGTCTCCAATCTGCGGGACAAGCTGATCGAGGAGCTGATCGTCGTCGCCCTGGTGTGCCTGGTCTTCCTCTTCCACCTGCGCTCCGCCCTGGTGGCGGTGGTCAGCCTGCCCCTGGGCATCCTGGTGGCCTTCATCCTCATGCGTTATCAGGGCATCAACGCCAACATCCTTTCCCTGGGTGGCATCGCCATCGCCATCGGCGCCATGGTGGACGCCGCCGTGGTGATGATCGAGAACGCCCACAAGCACCTGGAGCGCTACCGCCAGGCCCACGGCGGCGCGGCCCCGGAGGGCCAGGCCCACTGGGACCTGATCGCCCGGGCGGCGGGGGAGGTGGGGCCGGCCCTGTTCTTCTCTCTGCTAATCATCACCCTGAGCTTCATCCCGGTCTTCTCCCTGGAGGCCCAGGAGGGGCGACTCTTCGCGCCCCTGGCCTACACCAAGACCTATGCCATGGCCGCCGCCGCGGGCCTGGCGGTGACCCTGGTGCCGGTGCTCATGGGCTACTTCATCCGCGGCCGCATCCCCGCCGAGGAGGCCAACCCCCTCAACCGGCTGCTGATGCGCCTCTGCCGGCCCCTGCTGCGAGGGGTGCTGGCGGCGCCCAAGACCACCCTGGTCCTGGCGGTCCTGCTGCTGGTCAGCACCCTCTGGCCCCTGCAACGCCTGGGCACCGAGTTCATGCCCGAACTGGACGAGGGCGACCTGCTCTACATGCCCACCAGCCTGCCGGGGCTGTCCGCGGGCAAGGCCCAGCAGCTCCTGCAGCAGACCGACCGCCTCATCGCCAGCGTCCCGGAGGTGGCGCGGGTCTTCGGCAAGGTGGGCCCGGCGGAGACGGCCACGGACCCGGCGCCCATGACCATGATCGAGACCAGCATCACCCTCAAGCCCCGGGACCAGTGGCGTGAGGGGCTGACCCTGGACCAACTCATCGCCGAGCTCGATCAGCGGGTGCGCGTCCCCGGCCTGACCAACGCCTGGGTCATGCCCATCAAGACCCGCATCGACATGCTCGCCACCGGCATCCGCACCCCGGTGGGGGTCAAGATCGCCGGGCCGGACCTGGCGGAGATCCAGCGCCTGGGCGAGGAGATCGAGCGCGTCCTGCGCGCCCTCCCCGGCACCCGCTCGGTCATCGCCGAGCGGGTCAGCGGCGGGCGCTATCTGGAGGTCAGGCCCAAGCGCCTGGAGGCGGCGCGCCTGGGCCTGAGCGTGGCCGACATCAACGAGCTGATCGCCGTGGCGGTGGGGGGCATGAACCTGACCCAGACGGTGGAGGGCCGGGAGCGCTATCCCCTCAACCTGCGTTTCCCCCGGGAGCGGCGGGACGACCCGGAGAAGCTGGCCCAGTTACCCCTGGTGACCCCCAGCGGCGCCCAGGTCCCCCTGGAGCAGGTGGCGGAGCTGGTCATCGTCGACGGCCCGCCCATGCTGCGCAGCGAGAACGCCCGCCTCAACGGCTGGATCTACGTCGATATCCAGGACCGCGACCTCGGCGGCTACGTGGCCGAGGCCCAGGCCCGGGTGCGGGAGGCGGTCAGCCTGCCGCCGGGTTACGCCCTCGCCTGGTCCGGGCAGTACCAATACCTGGAGCGCGCCCGGGCGCGGTTGCTCCAGGTGGTGCCTCTGACCCTGGCCATCACCTTCGTCCTGCTCTATCTCATCTTCCGCCGCGCCGGCGAGGCCTGGCTGGTGATGACCACCGTGCCCTTCGCTCTGATCGGTGGGGTCTGGTTCGTCTGGTGGCTGGGCTACCACCTGTCGGTGGCCGTGGCGGTAGGCTTCATCGCCCTGGCGGGGGTGGCCGCCGAGTTCGGCGTGGTCATGCTCCTCTACCTGGACCGGGCCCTGGCGGAGTATCGGGAGCAGGGGCGGCTCAACACCCGGGCCGACCTCAAAGCCGCCATCATGGCCGGCGCCGTCCAGCGGCTGCGGCCCAAGGCCATGACCGTCGCCACCCTCATCGCCGGCCTGCTGCCCATCCTCATCTTCGAAGGGGTCGGCTCCGAGGTCATGAGCCGCATCGCCGCCCCCATGGTCGGCGGCATGGTCACCGCGCCGCTGATGAGCCTCTTCGTCATCCCGGCGATCTATCTGCTGTGGCAGGGGCGGAAATTGGACCCGGGGCCCGGCGATCATCGGCCTGGGGCGGAGCGTAACGGGGTGGAGAGAGTCACGGCGGTCGAGGGTGCCGGAGGCTAGCCAGCCCATACCCCAGTTGATGGCGCAACCTTCATGCTGCACCTCCGCGCCGACTGGGCTAGAATCCCAAAAAAATAGCTCCAACCGGACGCTCAGCTCTGCAGTAAGGGAACATGCATCTGGGAGTTGGACGCTGACTGAAGCAGCTAACAAGCCTAATCGTGTCTGGCCCCTTGTCCGGAGAGAGATCAATGTCCAGGGTTTTCTTCTCCCCTATCCCCCTCCCGTCCGCGGTTAGCCCTGCTCACCGCGACACACCCTAACCTGCCGCAAAGACCAGGAACAGGCACGACCAAGCCGCTAGGCCACTTGGTTTGCCATGGCGATCAGATTCACTCATTTCTACGATCTCCTGCACAAAGCGGGGACGGTAGTGGGTGGGGCCATGGTCACCGCCGCGGGCGCGGATATCCTCAGGCCCCTTGCCGATGTGCTGGAACGTGAATTAACCGGGCAGGGGTTGTCCTGGCTGTGGACGCTGATCATCTGGGCCTACATCATTGGCGGCTACATCGCCGCGGTGCATCTCCTCAATAAGACGGTACTACCCCCCTGGCTGCCGACCTTACTGCATGTCAGGCTCACCCTCTTCACCAAAGTCTCCCCGCGCGAAGCCGACCGGATGGGCTACCTCTTCGACGGCTCGCTCGGCGGCGTCTGGTACCCCCTAGGATCTCTGCGCAAGATCGATCCTGACTTTCGCCGCGAGGCACTGTTCCGCTTTGCCAATAAAATCGCCGCGGAACGCGGCTGGCGCTGTCCCTTCCCCATGCCCGAGGATCAGGTTGGCTGGGCACCACCTGGCGGGCAGCCAGGAACCCGGTCATCGGAACATGCGCAGGCACGACAACCACCGCCGCCCAGTACCGAAGCACAGGTCGCGGCCGCCTTGAATGCCCTGGGGTTTCAGGAAGCGCCGTCGTCCTTTGAAGCCATCAAACAAGCCTACCGGCGCAAGATATCCCAATTCCATCCCGACAAATTCGCCGGGGAAAGGCCGGAAGTCGTTCAGACCATGGAAGAAACCGCTAAGCGGCTCAATGCCGCCTATACCTACTTGGAACGTAACTTTATGACGAGGTGAGCATGAAATTGGTCAAATGCCGGCAATGTGGGGCACAAAACCGGATCGAGGCGCATTCAGCACGGCAGATTGCCTACTGCGGAAATTGTCACTATCAGTTACCGGCCCCAGGGGCGGTCCGCTTGATGCAACTGCTTTTCCGCTACAAGTACTGGCTCATTCTGGCGGGTATCCTCGGTGGGGTGCTGGTCATGGATGAATACAAATCCCCCGCCAAGCCCAGCTACGCAGCTTCCAAGACCGCTCAGCACGTCAATCCCCAGCCAGCCTATCCACCGGTCGCCATCCAGCCGGGGATTCAGCGCATCAGTACCAACGCCGAGCGGATCGCGCCTCTGCGGATCAAGACACCCCTGGGTACGGAAAGCTACTTCGTGAAATTGACCCAGGCCGCCACAGGCGCGGCCGTCATGACCTTCTATGTCCACGGGGGCCAGACCTTTGATACCGAGGTCCCGCTGGGAAGCTACCGCATCAAATACGCCACGGGGGAGGTGTGGTATGGCGAGATGCACCTCTTTGGCCCCGAGACTCAATACAGCGAAGCGGACAAAGTATTCCAGTTTGCCGTCAATGGTAATCAGATTAGTGGCTACACGGTTGAGCTGATCCGGCAGCGCGGGGGTAACCTGCACACGAAATCCATCGCGCCCAGTCAATTCTGAAGGCAAGCCGTTTTTGCTGGTCTTCAGATTATTTTCAAATACATTGCGACCACCAATGGATACCAGTCATTGCCCTTACTGCTTCAGTTTTACCTCGAAGATTCCCTGCTCAAACTGCGGCTGGCAAACACCCCAGGACAACCCCCCGCCCGCGCTCCCCCTGGGCCGGGTCCTTGACGGTCGGTACCGCATCGGCCGGGTCCTGGGCCATGGCGGCTTTGGGATCACCTACCTCGCCTGGGATGAGAACCTGCAACTCCGGCTGGCGATCAAGGAATACCTGCCCCGCGATTGCGCCAGCCGCGCCGCGGATGGTGTGAGCCTGGCCATCTACGCAGGCCAGGCCAGCGAACAGTTTAGCTATGGGCTTGATCGCTTCCTGGAAGAGGCCCGGGCCTTGGCCCACTTCGACCAGCATCCGGGCATCGTCACGGTCAAGAACTTCTTCCGCGCCCATGGCACTGGCTACTGCGTCATGGACTTCGTGGAAGGGATCACCCTCAGCGAATACCTGGGGCAGCAACCGGACGGCAGGATCAGTTTCGATGCCGCGTTGAAACTCTTGACACCCGTCATGGATGCCCTTCGCGCCGTCCACAAGGAGGGCCTGCTCCACCGGGACATTGCCCCCGACAACATCTATCTGACCCAGGATGGGCGCATCAAGCTCCTTGATTTCGGTGCCGCTCGCTATGCCGCCAGCGAACATAGCAAGAGCCTGTCCATCATTCTCAAACCGGGCTACTCCCCTGAAGAGCAATACCGCACCAAAGGCCATCAAGGACCCTGGACGGATGTCTATGGGCTGGCGGCAACCATCTACCGCACCATCACGGGCAAACTCCCGCCCGAGTCCCTTGACCGACTGGATACGGATGAACTGATTCCACCCTCAAAACTCGGCATCGCCATCCGGCCTGAACAGGAAGCCGCCTTGCTCAAAGGCTTGGCGGTCAAGGCTAATCAGCGCTTCCAAAGCATGGTCGAGTTGCAAAATGCTTGGCGATCCGGGGTGCAGTTACCGCCGCTGCAAGAACGTCAGAGCGGTATCGGAAAGAAGCCAGACTTGGTTGGTAAAAATACTTCACCCCGACCTCCCAAAAAGGGAAGCATGGGTTGTGGCCTAAGCCTCGCTATCCTCGGCAGTGTGATGATTCTCATCCTTTTCCTAAGTGGTATCTTTTCGGGAATGCTTTCAACCCGGGATACAAAGCCACCTATGACACTTTCAGACACACCAACTGCGCCACCCCAATTGGCACAAACGGTAATTGTTACTAACCCGCAAGTCCCCATCCAGCCAACCCCCGAGAACATAGATGAAAGTATTTCTGAGGGAAAAAACGCCTTTGATCGAGGTGATTTTGGAAAGGCCAAGATAGTCTTTTGGCCATTGGCCGAGGCCGGAAATTCTGTTGCTCAGTTTTACATTGGAAAAATGTATTCCGAGGGTAAGGGTTTTGCCAAGGATGTAGCTACTGGTGTGATCTGGTATCGCAAAGCCGCTGAACAAGGTAATGCCCGAGCGCAAAATAATCTCGGGGCAATGTACATGGACGGGCTAGGCGTTATTAAAGATGAGGCCGAGGCCATAAGATGGTACCGAAAATCGGCTGAACAAGGATTTGCTGTAGCTAAAAGGAATCTAGGAGATGTATATTTCAAAGGCCAAGGTGTCGCCAAGGATGAGGCGGAAGGGGTACGCTGGTATACAGAAGCGTTTCGATTGTTTCGCGAATCAGCAGATCAAGGAGATGCTGAAGCACAATTCAGACTTGGCTTGGCATATTTCTTTGGTGAGGGTGTAGCGATTGATAAGACCGAGGCAGCACGTTGGTTAAGCAAAGCGGCTGAACAAGGGAATCGCGATGCGCAATTCAGACTCGGCGGTGCATATTTCGAGGGACAAGGTGTCCCCAAGGACGAAGCAGAGGCGGTGCGCTGGTTCCGCAAAGCGGCTGAACAAGGTCTGGCTCAAGCGCAACGCATTCTTGGTAGTACTTATTACTATGGCCATGGTGTTAGTAAGGACGAGGCCGAAGCAGTGCGCTGGTACCGTAAAGCCGCTGAACAAGGGGATGCCGAGGGACAAAATTTTTTAGGCATGGCATACTCCAATGGCGAGGGTGTCATCATGGATACGGCTGAAGGGGCACGCTGGTATCAGAAAGCAGCTGAACAAGGGGATGCCTGGGCTCAAGTAAATCTTGGCACTGCATACTTATTTGGCCAAGGCCTCACGAAGAACGAGGCTGAAGCAGTGCGTTGGTTTCGAAAAGCTGCTGCTCAAGGAGATGCGGATGGACAATTTTATTTAGGCATGGTTTACGCAAATGGCCAAGGCGTCGCAAAGAATGAGGAAGAAGCGGTACGCTGGTACCGGAAAGCAGCAGATCAAGGAGATGTCTTGGCTCAAGTCAACCTTGGTGATGCATATCTTAACGGCCGAGGAGTTCCAATAGACCAAGCTGTGGCGGTGGGCTGGTACCGCAAAGCGGCGGAGGGAGGTGACACTGATGCGCAATTAAAACTTGGTGATTCATATCATCAAGGCCGAGGTGTTAATGTAGATGAGGCTAAGGCTGCGCAGTGGTATAGAAAAGCGGCGGACCAAGGAAATGTAAAGGCCCAATTCAATCTTGGCTGGGCGTATGAAAATGGAGAAGGAATTGCCAAGAATAAACAGGAGGCAGTGAAGTGGTACCGCAAGGCGGCTGAACAAGGGGATGCCGATGCCAAGGCCGCCCTCAATCGGCTCGGCAAATAATGCCAATGACCCACCTACGCCCGCACCCCCGCATCCCGCCTTGGGTGATGGCGTTTCTCTGCTATCTTCCGGGCGGCTTGCCAGCCGATACCCTCATCTCCGCCATGAACGCCATCACCATGCGGGTGCTGTGCCGCGCCACCACCAGTGTTGACGGTACCGGCTCAGGTTTCATCCTGGCTGGCGGCACGCACATCGCCACCAATTGGCATGTAGTCTCCTGCGTTGACCAGGACGGCAAGGTCAGTGTGCTCCTGGACGCCGAGCCCCCCTCCCTGGTCGATGCCCAGGTCCTGGAGCGCGACATAGGCAAGGACCTGGCGGTACTGAAACTGCATCGCCCCGTCGCCCGACCCTCAGCCCACTTTGCCACCCTCGCCACGCTGGCGCAGCGGGACCCCGTGGTCGCCGTCGGGTATCCCGGGGGCGCCGATGACCAGGGTGATCTGCAAGCCCTCAGCGCGGCTACCCTGACCGAAGGCATCATCGGCCGCCTGTTGCCCCGCGGGGATGGGGCCGGTCCTCCGCTGGTCCAGATCAGCGCGGCCATCAACCCCGGCAATTCCGGCGGTCCCCTTTTTGATGAGGCCGGACGGGTCATCGGGATCAACACCCTCAAGGCCCTGGCCATGGTCCCCACCGTCAACGAGGAAGGCGCCCTCGGTCTGGAACGGGTGGTGGTCGGCGAGGGCCTGGGCTGGGCCGTTGCGGCGGATGCCCTGCTGCCCTTGCTGGACCGGGCTGGCATCCCCTACCAAGTCAGCCAGCGCCGCATCACCGCCTTGGAGCGCTGGTGGTATCGGGAACCGGTACTGGTCGGTGCCCTGGGGCTGCTGGGCCTCCTGCTCCTGGCCATCCTCTACCAACTCACCACCCAAACGGGGCGGGCACGGGTGCAGGCCGGGTTCACCCGAGCCATGGGCCAGCGGCGCTCCCTGCCCGAAGCCCCGCCCTCGCCACCCGCACCGGCCCAGATCCCTGTCCACCCACCCGTCCAGACGCCGGTCCGCCAACCCATCCTCCGTGTGGTCGCGGGTCCCTATGCCGGACAGACCCTCCCCCTGGCGACGCGACCGATCGCCATCGGGCGAAATCCTGCGCTGGTGCAACTGGTCATACCCGCGGAGGAGAGCGCCATCAGCCAACGTCATGCCGTGGTGGGCCATGACGCCGCCCAGGGTGGCTTTTATGTCGAGGACTGCTGGTCCACCAATGGCGTCTTTCTGGCCGCTGGACCGGGGAGACCCGGGGACGCGACCCGCCTCCAGCCCGGTCAAGCCCAGTCACTGGCGCCGGGCGCCCGTTTTTATCTCGCCACCCCGGCTATCAGTTTCGAGGTGGATTACCAATGACGGCGTTACGCGTGGACACAGCCTGTCTCAACCCGTGTACAGCGTGTTCGGTTTTGAGTTATGACAGCATCAGACCCTAGCCGTTGTCCGCACTGTTTCCGATATTGTTGGCTATCGCTCATGGTGCCCACTCAGGTCCCGTTGGAGGAGCGAGGCGGACCATTTCATTACTGCTTTTTCAAACCAGTTCATGACCCCTAACTGCCTCAAGCGCCCGGAAATCGCCTCAAACCCCGGCAAATAATCCACTGCAATCCGGCCCATGAACCAAGACGACGACGCCAGCTACAAACTCCTCTTCGCCGCCCCCGAGGTGGTGCGTGACTTGGTGCTGGGCTTCATCCCCGACGCCTGGCTCCACGGGCTGGACTACAGCACCCTGGAGAAGGTCCCCGCCAGCTATGTGGCGGACGACCTGCGCCAGCGCAGCGACGACGTCGTCTGGCGAGTCAAGGCCGGCGAGGACTGGCTCTACCTCTACATCCTCATCGAGTTCCAAAGCACGGTCGACCCCTTCATGGCGGTGCGCCTGCTGGTCTATGTCGGCCTCTTGTATCAGGATCTGATCCGCCGCCAGGAGGTCAAACCGGGTCACCCCCTGCCGCCGGTCTTGCCCATCGTCCTCTACAATGGCGGTAAGACCTGGACCGCGCCGACGGACCTCGCGGCCCTGCTGCCCCGGGTACCCGGGCTGGTGGCGAATTACCTGCCGCAACTCCAGTACCTGCTCATCGACGAGAACCGCTACGGCGAGGAGGAATTGGCGGCGATGCGCAACCTGGTAGCCGCCATCATCCGTTTCGAGCACCCGGCCAACGACCAGGCCCTGTTAGGGCTGATTGACCTGCTCAACGACTGGCTGGCGGGACGCCCGGAACTCAAGCGCACCTTTGCCCTCTGGATCCGGGCCCTGCTGCTCCGGCGCAGCAAGCACACCCTGGTCCTACCCCAAGTACGCGACCTGACGGAGTTGAAAATGACCCTCGCGGAAAAATTTGATCAATGGGCGGAGCAGTACAAACGGGAGGGACGCCAGGAAGGGCGCCTGGAAGGTGAAACCCTCTTACTCCAGCGCCAGCTGGCGCGCCGTTTTGGACCCCTGCCCGCCGGGGTGGTCGCGCGCATCGCGGCGGCAACCGTGGAGGAGATCGAGACCTGGGGCGATCGCGTCCTGGAAGCCCGCACCCTGGACGAGGTGTTCCGCCCCTGATGCCCACCCGCCTTCATGTGGCACCCGCCGGCATCGCGGCAACCTCCAGCGCCGGTCGGCATGCTCCACCGCAGGCGCGGTGGTAAATCCCCGCCACCCCACCCCTAGCTTGAGGGCCCGCGCATGAGCGCCCCGGATCCCGCCCGCTGTCCCCACTGCTTCGGCGCCACCCGGGTCACCCCCTGCCCGCACTGCGGTTGGCAACCGGGCCAGGACAACCCGCCGCCCGCCCTCGCCCTGGGCCGGGTCCTGGATGGCCGTTACCGCATCGGCCGGGTCCTCGGCCACGGCGGCTTCGGCATCACCTACCTCGCTTGGGACGACAACCTCCACCTGCGGCTGGCCATCAAGGAATACCTCCCCCGCGACAGCGCCACACGCGCCCCGGATGGCATCAGCCTGGCTATCTTCTCGGGACCCGCCGGCGAGCAGTTCGCCTATGGCCTCGATCGCTTCCTGGAAGAGGCCCGCGCCCTGGCCCACTTCGACCAGCATCCTGGCATCGTCACTGTCAAAAACTTCTTCCGCGCCCATGGCACCGGCTATTGCGTTATGGACTACGTGGAGGGGATTACCCTGGGTCAGTACCTGGAGTTACAGCCCGGCGGGCGGATCAGCGTCGAGGCGGCTCTGAAACTGCTGACGCCGGTGGCGGACGCCCTAAGGGCGGTCCACAAAGAGGGCTTGCTCCATCGCGACATTGCCCCGGACAACATCTATCTGAGCCGGGACGGCCGCATCAAGCTCCTGGACTTCGGGGCCGCCCGATATGCCGCCAGCGAGCATAGCAAGTCATTCTCCATGATCCTCAAGCCCGGCTATTCGCCGGAGGAGCAGTACCGGACCAAGGGCAAGCAGGGCCCGTGGACCGATGTCTATAGCTTGGGGGCCACTTTCTACCGCGCCCTTACCGGCCAGGTCCCACCGGACTCCTTGGACCGGCTCGACAACGACGACCTGGTGCCACCCTCCCGCCTGGGGATTGCCATTACCCCCGGACAGGAACACGTACTGCTCAAGGCCCTGGCGGTCAAGGCTGGACAGCGCTTTCAGAGTATGGCGGAGATGCAACAGGCGTGGCGTGCCAGTCAGCTATCCGGGCCGCCTCCGGCAAGCGCGCTGCCCGCTCCAGCCGGGTCCATGGAGGCGATTGCCACCGCGGAGCCCATGAAACGGCGCGGGTCACCTCTCATCCTGGCGCTGGGCGGCGGTCTAGTCCTCCTGGCCATCCTGGGCGTGATCCTGTGGCAGACGACACTCCAGTCAACGCCAGGGCTTGCCGGGGCTGGAACATATCCATCCACGCCACCCACAGCCACCCCGGTACCGCCAGCGCCCACGCCGCCACCCGCCCCGCCAAGCCTGGGCACGGTGGCGGATGGCGAGCAGGCTTTCGACCAAGGCGCGTATGACCGGGCTCGCGCCATCCTGCAGCCCCTGGCCGCCGCGGGCGATCCCGTGGCGCAGTTTTATCTTGGCAATATGTACGCCGAGGGACGGGGTGTCGAACAGGATGAAGTGCAGGGCATGAATTGGTACCGCAAGTCCGCCGAGCAGGGTTTGCCTCAAGCCCAGAACATCCTTGGCCGGATATATGATGAAGGTCGTGGCATCGCCAAAAACGAGGCGGAGGCCGTTCGCTGGTATCGCCAGGCGGCCGAGCAGGGAGATGCCAATGGACAATTCAATCTTGGCGTGATGTATGCCGAGGGTCGTGGCATTGCCCAGGACGAGGCGGCGGCCGTCCGCTGGTTCCGCCAGGCGGCCGAGCAGGGACATGCCCGTGGACAATACGCTCTTGGCGTGATGTATGCCGAGGGTCTTGGCATTGCCCAGGACGAGGCGGAGGCCGTCCGCTGGTATCGCCAGGCGGCCGAGCAGGGAGATGCCAATGGACAATTCAATCTTG